>JANNRA010000119.1:0-2081 GCA_031401035.1 bacterium
GTCACCCCCCCGCCCCACCCAACACCCCCCCCCCCCCCGCGCGCCCCATCCCCCGCCCCCCCCCCCCCCCCTCCACCTTGGTCCCTCTCGCCCGTCGGACCCCGCCCCCCCCCGCCCCCCCCGGCGGCGGCCCCCCGAGGATGTCCGTGTAGTACGAGGTGATCAGGGCGCGGGCCCGCGGCTCGCGCTCCGGCGGCGGCGGCGGGGTGAGCGTCGCGCTCGGTGTCGTGCTGGGCGTCCGCGTCGCGCTCGCCGTCGGGCTCGCCGTCAGCGTCGCCGTACGTGTCGCGGTCGATGTCCGCGTCGCGGTGGAGGTCGCTGTCCGCGTCGGTGTCCGCGTCACGGTCGACGTCGCGCTCGCCGTCAGCGTTCGCGTCGCGGTTGACGTTGCACTCGACGTCCGCGTCGCCGTCGACGTCGCACTCGGGGTCGGCGTTGGGGGCGCAACGACGACCGTTCCCGCGACGGGCGTGCAGGCCACAGCACCCTCGTTCAGCGCACACAGCGCCAAGGCGACGGTCGCTGCTCCCGTGCCGACGCCCGAGACGGGGATGGTGAACAGGGTGCCGCCACCGCTCAGCGCGGCGGGGCAGGCCACCGCGACACGCAGCACGCCGGGCACGGTCCAGTTCGACAGGGTCGTGCAACCATCCCCCATCTGGCCCAACGTCACGTCGCCGGTCACCGTCATGATGGCCGCATCGAACGTAAAGCGCAGGTCCGCCGCTTCGATGGACGCCGCATCATCGACCGACACCGCGACCTGCGCCGTGGCGCCGACGCCGTCGACGGACGTTGTGGTGGGCAGCGAAATGGTCGCCGCGGCGGCCAGGTGCGGCAGCGCGAGCAACGTCGCAATCGCAATCAGGGGGACAGTGGCCCGTGTGTATGCCATGCGCGTTGACATCCACGCAGCCAATCGCGTGCCGCGACCCAGCGCCAGACAACTGGGCTCCCGGCGCCGCTGGCGCACGCCATGCGGCGCGCCACGGTGCATTCGAACGCTCATTTGGGTGACACAGACCGTCCGATTCGTGCCGCTCCGCCAGCCCACGTGCCCCGTCCTCCCCCCTCGGATACTCGACAGATACTCGATCGCCGGCCATGCGCCGGAGCGCAGCGCAATGCGCCTGCTTCCGCCCCCCCTCAAAGGTGTCGCGACCCGATGGTTTATGGCACAGAGACGGTCCGAACCCAACGACGTCGCAATGCACCTGCCCGATCACCCGCCGCGCCAGCGGCCGACCCGCTGGCTGCTGGCGTTCGCCCTGGTCGCCGGCAACTTCTTTCTCCACAAGCCGATCTCCGACGTCTGCGACGCCTTCTTCGCCCGCGTCGGGCGCGCCCCCTACGAATGGACCAGCCTGCTCGGCATCGGCGCCCTGGCGCTGGTCGGGGCGGCGCTGCTGCTGCACGGCGGCGCGCCGGCGCTGCGCAGCCGCCGCACTGTCGCCGCCCTCGCCGTCCTGGCGCTGGCGACGGTGGCGGCGCAGCGCTGGTTGCTGGTCAGCAACGTTGAACTCATCCACCTGCCGCAGTTCGGCCTGCTGGCGGCCCTGCTGCTCGCCGCCGGGCTGCCGCCGCGCCTGGCCTGGCTCGCCGCCACCGTCGCCGGCGCCCTCGACGAGGGCTACCAGCGACTGGTCATCTACCCCGCGGTTCCCAATGTGCACTTCGACTGGAACGACATCGTCCTGAACGCCCTCGGCGCCGCCTGGGCGGTGCTGCTGGCGTGCGGCGGCCGCGTCGACCCGAGCGGCCCCGGCGTGCGCCGCGGCGAAGGGGCCGCTCTCGCCGTCGCGCTGCTCGGGCTCGCCGCCGCCCTGTGGCTGGCCCCGCCGCGCCTGGTCGCCATCGACTCGTTCCCCTACTGGCGCCCGCCGCTCGGGCTCGCCGCCACCGGGCGCGACTACCACGTCATGCCGGCCGGCGAGGGCCTGGCCGCGCTGCTGCTGCTGTGGGCCCTGGTCGCCGCCGGTACCGGCAGCCGCGGCGCCGCCGCCGCGCGCGGCATCGCAACGGTCCTGCTGGTGCTGCCGGCGCTCGCCGGCGGCTGCGCGACGCGGCCTCCGCCGCCGCTG
>JANNRA010000120.1:0-1515 GCA_031401035.1 bacterium
GGATTTCATAGGTGTGATCTTCCGAACTGCCCCGTCGGCGCCTGGTGCTTTGCGGCGCTAGCGCTCTCCCCACCCGGCGCCGACGGGGCGGCGCCCTCCACGGGAACCGTCGACGAAGGGTTCGAGTCCCTGGCCGTCCTAGCGTTTCGAGCCGGGCGGGACGTTGTGGTACGCCGCTATTCCCGACCGCCAAGGAGCGCCCCATGCCACCGGAAACTTCCGCCGCGGCGGCGGCAGACGCCGACGCCATCTTCACCACCCTGTTCCTCACCGCCGCGGGGCGCGCCAATCCCTACCCGCTCTACCACCAGCTGCGGCAGACCCAGCCGGTGCACCGCGCCAAGCTGGGGATGTGGGTGCTCAGCCGCTACGACGACTGCTGGGCGGCGATGCGCGATCCGCGCCTCGGCAAGGACTACGCCCCGCAGATCGCGCAGCGCTTCGGCCCCGACTGGCGCCAGCATCCCGCCCTGACCGCCGGCGAGCATTCGATGCTCAACACCACCGGGCCGGAGCACACGCGCCTGCGCAAGCTGGTGACGAAGTCGTTCACGCCGCGCATGATCGAGAACCTCAAGCCGGTCATCCAGCGCGTCGTCGACGAGCTGCTCGACCCCTTCGCCGCGGCCGGCGGCGGCGACATCCTCGAGGAGGTCGGCTTCCCGTTGCCGGTGACGATCATCGGCGAGATGCTCGGCGTGCCGGTGGCCGACCGGCCGCAGTTCCGCGTCCTGGTGCGCGACCTGGTGGCGATCTTCGAGATGCAGGCGACCGCCGCGCAGCTCGCCGCCGCCGACGCGGCGCAGCTCGCCATCCGCGCCTACTTCCTCGACCTGGTGGCGCAGAAGCGCCGCCAGCCGGGCGAGGACCTGCTCAGCAATCTGACGCTGGCGGAGGCCGGCGGCGACCGCCTCAGCGACGACGAGCTGGTGACCCTCGCCGGCCTGCTCTTCGCCGCCGGCTTCGAAACCACCACCAACCTCTTCGGCAACGGCCTGCTGGCACTGCTGCGCCACCCCGACCAGCTCGCCCGGCTGCGCGCGGACGCGTCGCTGTTCGCCAATCTGCCGGACGAGTTCCTGCGCTACGACGGCACCGCGCAGCTGGTGAACCGCGTCACCGAAGCGAGCGTCGAGGTGGGCGGCGTCACCATCCCCGCCGGCGAGCAGGTCTTCGCCCTGCTCGGCGCCGGCAACCACGACCCGGCGCGCTATGCCGATCCCGACCGACTCGACGTGACGCGCACCGAGATCCAGCCGCTCACCTTCGGCGGCGGCGTCCACTTCTGCCTCGGCGCAACGCTGGCGCGGGCGGAGATCGAGATCACCTTCCGCACCCTGCTGCAGCGCTTCGACCGCATCGAGCTGACCGACGAGCCGCAGTTCCAGGATCGCCTGACGCTGCGCGGCCTCAGCGCCCTCAACGTCACCTGCCGCGCCGCCTCGGCGGGGGGGGGCCCCGCGGGCGCGGCGCCCGCCCACCCCGCCGCCCCCCCCCCCCCCCCCCCCCGCGGGG
>JANNRA010000121.1:0-6826 GCA_031401035.1 bacterium
GCCGCCCCGTCGGCGCCTGTGGCATGCAGCCCGCTGCCGCTCGCCAACCGGCGCCGACGGGGCGGCGCCCTCCAGGGGAATGAGCACAGTATGAATCTGCACTTCACCTGCAACGGCGCCGGCGCGCCCACCGTCGTCTTCACGCACGGCCTGGCGGCCAGCGGCCACACGTGGGCGGCGCAGGTCGCGGCGCTGGCGCCGCGCCATCGCGTCCTGACCTGGGATCTGCGCGGCCACGGCCGCTCCGCGCCGCGCCCCGAGCCGTGCAGCATCGCCGACCTCGCCGCCGACCTCGCCACGGTGCTCGACGCGGCGGGGGTCGCCCGCGCCGTCGTCGTCGGCCATTCGGCCGGCGGCGTCGTGGCGATGCGCTTCGCCCTCGACCATCCGCAACGCCTGGCGGGCCTGGTCCTGGTCGGCACGGCGAGCGAGTGCAACGAGAAGGCGCGGCAGTTCTACACCGAGCTGGCGGATCTCGCCGAGACGCGCGGCATGGACCCGGTGCGGCGCCGTCTCGGCGTCAACGCCGAGCAGGCGCGGCAGGCGCCGACCGACGCCGCCACCTTCGCGCCGGTGGCGCGCGCCATGGCGAGCCTCAACGCGGCGCCGCTGACGCCGCGCCTGGGCGAGATCCGCTGCCCGACGCAGGTGATCGTCGGCGAGAAGGACTTCCTCGGTGCCGGCGGCTCGGTGAAACTGCAGCGCGGCATCGCCGGCGCCGGGCTCGCCATCGTGCCCGGCCGCGGACACGGCCTGTTCCTGGAGGACGCGGAGGGCTTCAACCGCATGCTGGTCGATTTCCTCGCCAGCCTCGCGGCGGCACCGCCGGCCGCGCGCCGGTGACGCAGTCTCAGAAGGCGCTGTCGAACAGCGCCTGGTTGCGGCCGGCGATCTGTTGGCCGCCGGCGACGTAGAGCACCTCGCCGGTGATCCAGCTCGCCGCCGGGGAGGCGAGAAAGACCGCCGCGTAAGCGATCTCGTCCGGGCCGCCGAAGCGCGCGATCGGGATGCCCTCGCACAGCGTCTCGATCTGCGGGTCGTAGGTCACCTTGAAGGCCTCGGTCTGGATCGGGCCGGGCGCGACGCAGTTCACGCGCACCGTCGGCCCCCACTCGATCGCCAGCGTCTTGCTGAGCTCGAGCACGCCGGCGCGCGCGGCGGCGGTGTGGGCGATGCCGGGAAAGCCGCGTCCGATGACGGCGATGATGTTGGTGATGCTACCGCCGCGGCCGTCGAGCATCTGGTTGCCGAACACCTGGGTCATGTTCCAGGTGCCGGTGAGGTTGGTCTCGATGACCGCGTTCCACCCCTTCGGCGAGAAGTCCCGCGCCCGCTGCGCGAACTGGCCACCGGCGTTGTTGACCAGCATGTCCACCTGCCCGTGCCGCTCGCGCACCAGGGCGGCGAGCGCCTCGACGCTGGCGCGGTCGCGGATGTTGACCATCGCCGCCTCGACGCGCCGGCCGGTGGCGGCGCCGATCTCCGCCGCCGTCTCCTCGAGCCGCTCGAGGTTGCGCGCCGCCAGCACCAGATCGGCGCCGGCCTCCGCCAGTTGCTGGGCGATGGCGCGCCCGAGCCCGGTGGCGGCGCCGGTGACCAGCGCAATCTGCCCGGCGACCAACTCGGGATGGAAGACCGGGATCTTCGGCGGCGGCGGCTCGAGGCTCACACGTTGCCGTACCCTTCCAGCTTGGCGATGATCTGCATCATCACCTCGTCGGCGCCGCCGCCGATGCTGAGCAGGCGGGCGTCGCGCCAGTAGCGCGAGACCAGGTACTCGTCCATGTAGCCGTAGCCGCCGTGGAACTGCACGCACCAGTCCGCCACCTCGCGCACCAGACGGCCGGCGGCGAGCTTGGCCATCGACGTCTCGCGCGTGCACTCCTCGCCGGCGACGAACATGCGCACGCAGTGGTAGTTGAGCTGGCGCAGCATCTCGATCTGCGTCTGCAGCTCGGCGAGGGTGAACTGCACGTGCTGCTTGAGCGACAGCGGCTTGCCGAAGACGTGGCGGTCCTTGGTGTACTGCACCGTGCGGTCGAGCATCGCCTGGGCGCTGGCGGCGGCGCCGAGTGCGGCCACCATGCGCTCCTTCTGGAACTGCTGCATCTGGTAGATGAAGCCCATCCCCTCATCGCCGATGCGGTTGGCGACCGACACACGCACGTCTTCGAACACCAGCTCGGCGGTGTCGGAGCAATGGTTGCCGACCTTCTCGAGCTTCTGCGCGACGGAGAATCCGGGGGTGTCGGTCGGCACGACCAGCAGCGTGAACCCGTGATGGCCGGCGTCGGCGTCAGTCTTGGTGAGCAGCGTGACGTAGTCCGCCTGCGTGCCGTTGGTGATGAAGGTCTTGCGCCCGTTGACGATGTAGTCATCACCGTCGCGCTTGGCCTGCGTGCGCAGCGCGAAGACGTCCGAGCCGGCGCCGGGTTCGGTGACGCCGATGGCGCCGACCATCTCACCGCTGATCGACGGGCGCAGAAAGCGTTCCTTCAGCTCCTCGCTGCCGAAGTCGTGCAGCGCCGGGGTACACATGTCGGTCTGCACCATCATCGCCATCGGGATGCCGTTGCAGTGACAGGCGGCCGACATTGCCTCGCAGTAGGCGGCGGTCCACCAGTAATCGAGGCCGCTGCCGCCGTACTTGGCGTCGTAGCCGATGCCCAGCATGCCGAGCGCGCCGGCGCGCTTGAACACCTGGTGGGCGGGGAAGATGCGCGCCTTCTCCCACTCGTCGACGTGCGGGTTCACCTCGCTGGTGAAGAACTCGTGAATGGTGTGCTGGAAGGCCTTCTGCTCAGGGGTGAAATAGTCCATCGGCAGTCGAGCTAGCACCCTGCTTGCAGCTTGCCCAGCGCCCGACGAGCGGGCGCGGCGGCAGGCGTCAGGCGCCGATCAGCGTCTGCGTGGTGGCGTCGGCGACACGCACCGTGACCAGGTCGCCCGGCTGGGCAGCGGCGCGGAACACCGCCGTCTTGAACTGCGGCGTCTTGCCGGCCAGCCAGCCCTGCGGCCGGCGCGCCGGACCCTCGACCAGCACCTCGACGTCGCGCCCGATCCAGCCGGCGTTGATCTCCGCCGCCACCTGCGCCTGCAGCGCCATCACCGCCTCCAGGCGGCGGCCCTTCTCGGCTTCCGACACCGTCTCGTCCCACTTCGCGGCGCGCGTGAAGTCGCGGCGCGAGTACTTGAATATGTAGGCACTGTCGAAACGCACGACGCGCAGCAGCGCCAGCGTCGCCGCGAAATCGGCCTCGCTCTCGCCCGGAAAGCCGACGATCACGTCGGTGGTGAGCGCCAGTTCGGGCACGGCGGCGCGCACGCGCTCGACCAGACGCACGAACTCCTGCGCCGAATAGCCGCGCGCCATGCGCTCGAGCACCGGCGTCGAGCCCGATTGCAGCGGCAGGTGCAGGTGCGGCACGACGGCGGCGCAGGTCGCCAGCGCATCGATCACCGAGTCGGTCATGTCGCTCGGATGCGGCGAGGTGAAGCGAATGCGCGTCACGCCATCGATGGCGGCGGTGTCGTGCAGCAGGGCGCCGAAGTCGGTATCGCCGTCGCGGTAGGCGTTCACCGTCTGGCCGAGGAAGACGATCTCGCGGAAGCCCTGCGCCACCGCCGCGCGCACCTGACCCAGCACGGCCGCGGCCGGCAGGCTGCGTTCGCGGCCGCGCACGTAGGGGACGATGCAGAAGGTGCAGAACTTGTCGCAGCCGCGCATGACGGTGATCCAGGCGCGCACACCGGCGCCGCGCTGCGGCGCCAGGTCGGCGTAGGTTTCGTCGCGATCGAGGCGGACGTCGACGAACGGGTCGCCGCCGAGCAACTCCGGCAGGCGCCGGTAGGCGTCCGGCCCGACGACGAAATCGAGCTGCTCGAGCAGCCGCTCGCGGACGTGCTGCGCCATGCAGCCGGCGAGGCCGATCTGCACGTGCGGGCGGCGCGTCTTGAAGTGCGCCAGGGCGCTGAGGCGACTGAAGATGCGCTCCTCGGCGTGCTCGCGGATGGCGCAGGTGTTGAGCAGGATGACGTCGGCGTCGGCCGGATCGCCCGCCGCCGTGTAGCCGCCGCGGGTGAGATGGCCGCGCAGCAGCTCGCTGTCGGCGACGTTCATCTGACAGCCGTGGGTTTCGATGTAGACGGACGGCATGCGACCCCGGTTCATACCGGAGCCGCCATCGGGTTGACAGCCCGGGGCCACCCGTCCCAAGGCTTTCTTCACCACGGAGACACGGAGGCACGGAGACGCGCTGCTGGCAGGCGCCCTCCGTGCCTCCGTGTCTCCGTGGTGAGGGTTTCTCTTGGTACAGCGAATTGCGTCCCTGCTGCCGAGTGCGACCGAGATCGTCTGCGCGCTCGGCCTCGCCGACCGCCTGGTCGGCGTCTCGCACGAGTGCGACTTCCCGGCGGCGATCGTCGGGCGGCCGGTCCTGACCGAGCCGAAGCTCGATCCGCGCGGCAGCTCGGCGGCGATCGACGCGCAGGTGCGACGGCTGGTCGCCGACGGGCTGAGTGTCTACCGCATTCGTGAGGCGGCGCTGCGCGCCGCGGCGCCGGACCTGATCGTCACCCAGGAGCCGTGCGAGGTGTGCGCGGTGTCGTTCAGCGAGGTGCAGGCGGCGGCGCAGGCGCTGCTGGCGACGCCGGCGGCGATCGTGTCGTTGAAGCCCAACCGGCTCGACGACGTACTCGAGGACTTCCTGCGCGTCGCCGACGCCGCCGGCGTGCCGGCCGCCGGCGCGGCGCTGGTCGCGGCGAGCCGGGTGCGCCTCGACACCATCCGCCGCAAGGTCGCGCACGCGCGCAGCCGGCCGCGCGTCGCCTGCATCGAGTGGCTCGAGCCGCTGATGGTCGCCGGCAACTGGATCCCCGAGCTGGTGGCGCTGGCCGGCGGCGCCTACGAACTGGTCGCCGCCGGCGCGCACAGCCCGGCGCTCGGCTGGGAGGCGCTGGCGGCGGCGGCGCCGGACGTCGTCATCGTCATGCCGTGCGGCTTCGCCCTGCCGCAGACGCGCCGCGAGCTGCCGGCGCTGACCGCCCGGCCCGAGTGGCAGGCGCTGCCGGCGGTCCGCAACGGCCGCGCCTACGCCGTCGACGGCAACGCCTACCTCAACCGCCCCGGTCCGCGCCTGATTGACAGCGCCGAGCTGCTCGCCGGGTTGATCCAACCGGGTCACTGCGCCAGCCTGCTGCCGCCGGGTAGCTGGGAGAAGATCTGAGCGGATTTCACCACGGAGGCCCGGCGCCGACCTGCCAGCAGGCTGTCTCCGTGTCTCCGTGACTCCGTGGTGAAGAAAGGATCGGGAAGAACATGCCGGGGCCACTCGAAGGGATACGCGTCGTCGAGCTGGGGTTCTGGGTGGCCGGACCGGCGGCGGCGGGGATCATGGCCGACTGGGGCGCCGACGTGGTCAAGCTGGAGCCGCCGGACGGCGATCCGATGCGCGGCCTGTTCCTCACCGTCGCCGGCGTCGATGTGCCGATCAACCCGCCCTTCGAGCTCGACAACCGCGGCAAGCGCAGCCTGGTGCTCAACCTGCAGCATGCCGAGGGCCGCGCCGCGGCGCACCGCCTGCTCGCCGACGCCGACGTGCTGGTCACCAACCTGCGTCTGCCGGCGCTGGCCAAGCTGGGACTCGACTTCCCCACCGTGCAGGCGCTGAACCGGCGCCTGGTGTACTGCGCCCTCACCGGCTACGGCGCCGACGGCCCCGACCGCGATCGCCCGGCCTACGACGTCGGCGCCTTCTGGGCCCGCGCCGGCGTGGCGATGTCGCTGACCCCGCCGGGCAGCCCGCCGCCGCAGCAGCGCGGCGGCATGGGCGACCACACCACCGCCATCGCGGCGGTGAGCGCGGTGTGCGCGGCGCTGGTGGCGCGCCAGCGTACCGGCGTCGGCCAGTTCGTCTGCACCTCGCTGCTGCGCACCGGCGTCTACGTGCTCGGCTGGGACGTCAACACCCGCTTGCGCCTCGGCCGTGTCGAGTCGCCCTACGACCGCCACCACATCCCCAACCCGCTGGTCAACTGCTACCGCGGCGCCGACGGGCGCTGGTTCTGGCTGCTCGGCCTGCAGGCCGACCGCCACTGGCCCGACCTGGTGCGCGCGCTCGATCGACCCGAGCTGCGCGACGACCCGCGCTTCAAGGACATCCGCGTGCGCCGCGAGCATGCCGAGGCCTGCGTCGCGACGCTCGACGCGATCTTTGCTAGCCAGCCGCTGGCGCACTGGACGGCCGCCTTCGACCGCGCCGGCATGTGGTGGGCGCCGGTGCAGACCATCGGCGAGATGCTCGACGACCCACAGGCGCGCGCCGGCGGGGTCTTCACCTCGGTGGAGGTCGCCGAGGGCCGCGCCGACATGGTCGCCAGCCCGGCCGAGTTCGCCGGCACCCCGGCCGGGCCGCCCGCCATGGCGCCGGAGCACGGCCAACACACCGAGACCGTACTGCTCGAACTCGGCTACGACTGGGAGCAGATCGCCGCTCTGCGCGAGGCCGGCGCCCTCGGCTGAAGTGGCGGCCGCCCGGGCAGGATGCACGGGCGACCGGTGATCTTGCACGACCGGGTCGAACCCGGCGGCGATGGGTTCGTGCGCCTGGCGGCCGGCTGCGCCTGGCGCGCCGGTTGCTGTCACCGGGCAGGATGTTCGACCTCATCTTCATCGGCACTACCATCGCCTTCTTCGCGCCCGCCTGGGCGTACGTCCGTGCCTGTGACCGCCTGTGATGTGGAGTGGGGCGCGTCCGCGGCGCGCTGGTGCGGCGGCGCGTCAGCGCCGCGCGCGCGGCGCGGCCACACAGCGGCGCGGACGCGCCCC
>JANNRA010000122.1:0-8884 GCA_031401035.1 bacterium
GCGCCTGTTGGAGAGGACGCGCGCGGGTCCATTCAACAGGCGCCGACGGGGCGGCGCCCTCCACCGAGGCGGCGTGACGACTTTCGCGCACGAGGGAGATCTCGACGGCTGCCTGTGGACATCCTCACTTGCCCCGGCCACAGTCCGCGGCGCATGCCGGCCGACGCACCGAACTGGGCGTACTTCCGCGCCGTCGCCGGCCGCTGGGGCGGGCCGCTCGACTTCTCCATCACCGACTGGCGCGCCTTTCGCGCCGCCCGGATGCCGCTCGGCGACCGCCTGAGCCTGCTCGCATTGGCGTCGCTGACCCGCCTGGTGGGCGCCTTCCAGCTCGATACCGGCGTCGACGTGGCGAGCGGCGCGGCGCGCGACGAGGTGGTGCACACGACGCGCGTGTCGAAGTGGGGCGTGACGCTGCTGCGCAGCGTCGACACGCTGCGGCTCGACCGCAACGGACGCGACATGAGGATGCGCATCGAGTTGGGCCTCTGGCCGGCCCTGCGGCGCCTGCGCGTCGCCGCCGACACGCCGGCCGCCGTCGACGCCAGCGGCCGGCAGGCCAGCTACCGATTTCCCTGGTTCGGCGTCGAGATGCGCCAGCGCGGCGAGCGCAGCGCCGACGGCGGCACCGTCACGCTGACCCAGGAGACGCCTTTCTCGCGCGGCGTGCAGATCCTGCGCCGCCGCTGAGCGCGGCTATCCCGCCACCGTCACGCGCACCATCTTCACCGGCGTGCTCGGCCGGTCGCCCTTGGCGGTCGGGGTCGATTCGATCGCCCGCACCACCTCCATGCCGCTGATGACCTTGCCGAACACCGGGTGCTGCGACGGCCCGGCGCTGAACCAGTCGAGAAAGGCGTTGTGCTTGGTGTTGACGAAGAACTGCGCGCCGCCGCTGTTGGGCTGGCCGGTGTTGGCCATCGACAGCGTCCCGATCTCGTTCGAGGTCTTGAACGCCGCCGGGTGCTCGTCCTTGACCCGCCCGAGCGGCGAGCTGCCGGTCCCGCAGCGCGAGCTGTTCGGATCCTTGCTGTACTCGCAGCCGAACTGAATCATGAAATCCTGGATGACGCGGTGGAAGTGCAGGCCGTCGTAAAAGCCCTGCTGCGCCAGCGCGATGAAGTTACCGGCCGTGACCGGCATCTGGTCGCGGTAGATCTCGGCCGTGAAGGTGCCCAGGGAAGTCTCGAAAGTTGCCGTTGGGTTCGCCATGGCCTGATCCGCTAGCCCGCCGCGCGCAGGGCCGCAAGACACACCGTCAGGCGGGACTGGGCGCGCTGACCGAGCGCACGGCGACGTAGACCGGCGGCGCACCGAGGCCGAGCTGCGCACGGACGCCGCCGAGCGGCTGGGCGAGCAGCCCCTCCCAGTCCTGGCCGGGCAGCCAGGCGGCGCGCCGGCCACGCCGCCATGCCGCGAGGATCAGGCGGCGCGTCGCCCCACCGTCGCCGGCCGCTTTCAGCCAGGCCACCGCGACGATGAAGCCGATGCCGCGATTGCCGGTCTGCGCGTAGCTGAAGGCGAGCAGCGCCGCCTCGCCGGCCAGATCGCGGCCGTAGCCGGTGGCGACGTGCCAGAGGTCGTGCATGTCGCGCAGCCGATCGCCGAAGCGGCGGCGCTCGGCATCGAGGTCCGTCCGGCGCGTCGCCTCGCTGACGTCGGCGAGGCCCTGGCCGCTGATCTGCTCGCGGGTGACGAACTCGGCGTAGGTGCGACCGAGGCTGCCGATCGGCAGGGCGAGCAGCGCGGCGCGGTCGTCGAGGGTGCGCAAGAGATCGCGGTGCTCGGCGAGGATGCGGGCGCCGGTGGCGTCGTGCCGGAAGCGGTCGAAGAGGCGCTCGCCGGCGTTGCCCGACAGCGCGTCGATGATCTCGAAGACCTGCGCGGTGTCGTCGGGATCGGCGAGCAGGGCGCGGATGGCGTGCAGCGCCCGTCGCGGCTGGACGCGCTTGCGCGCCGGCATCATCCTGTGTTCCATCGCTACGCCCTCCCGCATCGCATCTGGAGTACCTACAGCCATGTCAGTAGTCGACTACGTACAGGATTGTCAACAATGAAGGCGCCGGTGCCGGTGCGGCGCCGCCGCACCGCCGAGGAGGCACGCCACGAGATCCTCGCGGCGGCGCAGCGGCGGCTCGCCGATGGCGGCCCGGAGGCGGTGCGCCTGCAGGACATCGCGCGCGACTGCGGCATCGCGCACCCGACCATCCTGCACCACTTCCACAGCCGCGAGGGGCTGTTGGTGGCCCTCGCCCGCTCGGCCGCCACGGCGCTGAACGACGACATCCTGCGCGCCGTCACGGCGCCGCAACCGGGCACCGCGGCGGTGCTCGACCGCATCTTCGAAACGCTCGGCGAATCGGGCCATGCGCGGCTGCTGGCGTGGACGGCGATGACCGCGCGGGCGCCGCGCGGCGACGAGCCGGCCTCGTTGCGCCTGCTCGCCGACGCCGTGCAGCGCCGGCTCGCCGCCGACGCCGCGGCGGCCGGCCGGGCGGCGCCGGCGCGCGAGCGCATCGGCTTCGCCGTGCGCCTGGTCGCGGCGGCGATGCTCGGCGACGCGCTGATGGGCGACGTGCTCAACCGCCTGTCCGGCCATGCCGACGGCGCCGCCCATCAGCGCCGCTTCCGCCGCTGGCTGGCAGGCGAGTTGGAGGCGATGTTCGGCCACGGGCCGGAGGCGGGGCCGCGCGCGGGGGCGCGCCCGGCCCCGCGCCGGCGCGCGCGCAAGGGGTAGGACGGGGCGGTCGGGCCCTCGTCAGTCGAGATCGGCGCCGTTCATGCCGGCGTTCTTGCGCGCCGTGCGCATGAGTTCGTCGACCAGAGCGCCGATCTGTGTCGGGTCGTCCACCGGCGCCGTGGTCGGGCCGCGGTGCCAGCCCTCGGCGACGGCGAGGACGGCGCCTGAGGCTTCGAAGACGCGCCCGGTGATGTGCGCCGACTGGCTGCTGGCCAACCAGGTGACGATCGGCGCGATCCAACGCGGGTGCATGCGCGCCTTGTCCTCCTCGCTCGCCTGCCCCATGCCGAGGTCCTCGGTGAGGCGGGTCAGCGCGCCCGGCGCGATGGCGTTGACGGTGATGCCGTAGCGGCGCAGCTCGCGCGCCGCGATGAGGGTGAAGCCGGCGATGCCGGCCTTGGCGGCCCCGTAGTTGCTCTGTCCGGCATTGCCGTAGATGCCCGACACCGAGGTGGTGTTGATGATGCGCGCGTCGACCTTCTGCCCCTGCTTGACCAACTCGCGCCAGTGGGCGGCCGCGTGGTGGGCGGGCGCGAAGGTGCCCTTGAGGTGCACCTTGATCACCGCGTCCCACTCCGCCTCGGCCATGTTCACGAGCATCCGGTCGCGCAGGATGCCGGCGTTGTTGATCAGCGCGTCGAGGTGGCCGAAGTGGTCGATCGTGCCGCGGATCATGCGCGCGGCGGCGGCGAAGTCGCTGATGTCGTCGCCGTTGGCGATCGCCTGGCCGCCGTTCTTGACGATCTCGTCGACCACCTCCTGCGCCGGCCCGAGCGAGGCGCCGCTGCCGTCGCGGGCGCCGCCGAGGTCGTTGACGACGACCGCGGCGCCGTGCGCCGCCGGCATGAGCGCGTACTCGCGCCCGATGCCGCGCCCGGCGCCGGTGATGATGGACACCCGTCCCTCGCACAGTCTCGCCATCTCGTCCTCCTGCGTTGCGCGGCCGCGCCGACGGCGCACCGTCGTTGAACCGTGACCCGTACCCTCAGGGCCCCCGGGCGGGCAAGGCCGCGGCGCCTGCGGCGCCTGCGTGTCCGCGCCGGGGGCCGCGCCGACTGCTATAAGTTCGGTCGTATGGCGCGCGTGACAATCGATGGCGCGACCCACGAGGTCGCCGACGGCATCACCGTCCTCGCCGCCCTCCGCCAGTGCGGGCTGGCGCCGCCGGCGCTGTGCAACGACGCGCGGCTCGCCGCGGCGGGGGCGTGCCGGACCTGCGTGGTGGGCATCGGCGGCGTCGCGCATCCCGTCGCCGCCTGTCTCGCCGCGGTGGCCGACGGAATGATGATCGACGCCTCCGGCCCGGCGCCGCTCGCGCACCGCCGCGCCGCCCTGGAGCTCCTCGCGGCCCGCTACCCGCCCGAGGCGCTCGCGCGCGAGCCGGATCACCCCTTCCATCGCCTGTTGCGCGCCCACGACATCGTGCCGACGCTAAACCCGCGCACGCGGCACGACCCGGTCGACGACAGCCATCCGTACATTCGTGTCGACATGGCGCGCTGTATCGATTGCTTCCGCTGCGTGCACATCTGCAACGACCTGCAGGGCCAGTTCGTCTGGCAGATCCAGGGCCGCGGCGAAGACACGCGCATCGTGCCCGATTCGGGCACGACGCTGCGCGCCAGCTCGTGCGTCAGCTGCGGCGCCTGTGTCGACACCTGCCCCACCGGCGCGCTCGCCGACCGCGCGGTGCACGAGCACGGCGCGCCGGAGCGCTGGACGCGCTCGACCTGTGCCTACTGCGGCACCGGCTGCGAGCTGGCGGTCGGGACACGCGCAGAGCAGGTGGTGGTCTGCGCGCCGCTGCTCGACGCGCCGGTGAGCAAGGGCCACCTGTGCGTCAAGGGTCGCTACGCCACCGCTTTCGTGCACGCCGCCGACCGCGTCACGACGCCGCTGCTGCGCCAGGGCGATGCCTGGCGCGAGGTCGGCTGGGACGAGGCCGTTGCCGTCACCGCCGAGCGCCTGCGCGACATCGTCGCGCGCTGGGGCGCGGACGCCGTTGGCGTGCTCGGCTCGGCGCGAGCGACGAACGAGGAGAACTACCTGGCGCAGAAGCTCGCCCGCGTGGCGCTCGGCACCAACAACGTCGACTGCTGTGCCCGCGTCTGCCACGCCCCGAGCGCCGCCGCCCTGAAAGGGCAACTCGGCACCGGCGCCGCCACCAACAGTTTCGACGACATCGAGCGGGCGCGCACCATTCTCGTGTGCGGCGCCAATCCGACCGAGAACCACCCCATCGTCGGCGCCCGCATCCGCCAGGCGGTACGTGACGGCGCCCGTCTGCTGGTCATCGACCCGCGCCGCATCGAGCTGGCCGCCATCGCCACCTGCCATCTGGCGCCGCGGCCGGGCACCAACGTGCCGCTGCTCAACGCGTTGGCACACGTCATCGTCAGCGAGGAGCTCGTCGACGCCGCCTTCGTGCGCGAGCGCGTCGCCGAGTTCACGGACTTCCGCGCCTTCATCGCCGCGTGGACGCCGCAGCGCGCCGCGCCGCTCACCGGCGTGCCGGCGGCCGACATTCGCGCCGCGGCGCGGCTCTACGCCGGCGGCGCGCCAGCGCTGGCGGTGCACGGGCTGGGTGTCACCGAGCACGTGCAGGGCACCGACGGCGTGCGCGCCCTGGTCAACCTGGCGCTGCTGACCGGCAACCTCGGCAAGCCGGGCACCGGCGTCAACCCGCTGCGCGGCCAGAACAACGTCCAGGGCGCCGCCCACATGGGCTGTGAGCCGTCGCAGCTGACCGGCGGCGTGCCGCTGGCCGACGCGGCCGAGCGCGTCGCGGCGCTGTGGGGCGTCGCGCCGCCGACGCGGCCGGGGATGCATCTGCTCGAGATGATGGACGCGGCGCGCGACGGCCGCCTGAAGGCGCTGTGGGCGATCGGCTACGACGTCCTGCTCACCAATGCGCACGCGGCGGCGACGCGCCAGGCGCTGGCGGCGCTCGAGCTGGTCGTCGTGCAGGACATGTTCTTGACCGAGACGGCGCGCCAGTTCGGGCACATCTTCCTGCCCGCCTGTTCGTCGTTCGAGAAGGACGGCACCTTCATGAACGCCGAGCGCCGCGTGCAACGGGTGCGCCGTGCCATCCCGCCGCAGGGACAGTCGCGCCCTGACTGGCGCATCCTCTGCGACGTCGGCCGTGCGCTCGGCGCCGCGCGCCACTTCGCCTTCGCCTCGCCAGAAGCGGTCTGGGAGGAGGTGCGCGCCATCTGGCCGGCGGGCCGCGGCATCACCTGGGCACGGCTCGAGCACGGCGGGCTGCAGTGGCCCTGCCCGTCCGAGGATCACCCCGGCACGACGGTGTTGCACACAGACAGTTTCGCCGGCGCCGCGCGCGCCCCCCTGGCACGGATCGACTACCAGCCGACGCCGGAGACCACCTGCGCGGCGTTTCCCCTCCTGCTGACGACCGGGCGCACCCTGTGGCATTTCAACGCCGGCACCATGACCCTGCGCACGCCGAACGCGGACCTGCACCCCGTCGACCAGCTGGAGATGGCACCGGCGGACGCCGCGCGCCTCGGCCTCGCGGCCGGCGAGTTGGTGCGCGTGCGCAGCCGCCACGGCGAGGCCGTCCTGCCGCTTCGTCTCGACACGCGCCTGGCAGCGGGGACGTGCTTCGCGACCTTTCACTCCGCCGCGGCGTTCGTGAACGAACTCACCAGCCCGCTGCGCGACGCCGTCGTCGGCGCCCCGGAATACAAGGTGACGGCGGTCGCCGTCGCCCGCGCCTGAGCGGCGGGCGACGGCGCGCGCCGCTCAGGCGGCGATGACGCGGACCATCTCCAGGACCTTGTTCGAGTAGCCCCACTCGTTGTCGTACCAGGCGACGACCTTGACGAACGTGTCGTCGAGCGCCAGGCCGGCATCGGCGTCGAAGACCGAGGTGCGGCTCTCGCCGCGGAAATCGGTCGCCACGACCTTGTCCTCGGTGTAGCCGAGCACGCCTTTCATCGGCCCCTCGGCGGCCGCCTTCATGGCGGCGCAGATCTGCGCGTAGGTGGCCGGCTTGCTCAGCTCGACGGTCAGGTCGACCACCGACACGTCCGAGGTCGGCACGCGGAAGGCCATGCCGGTGAGCTTCTTGTTCAGCTCCGGAATGACCTTGCCGACCGCCTTGGCGGCGCCGGTCGAGGACGGGATGATGTTCTCCAGGATACCGCGGCCGCCGCGCCAATCCTTGTTCGACGGACCGTCGACCGTCTTCTGCGTTGCCGTGGCGGCGTGCACCGTCGTCATCAGGCCGCGCTTGATGCCCCAGGTGTCGTGCAACACCTTGGCCACCGGCGCCAGGCAGTTGGTGGTGCAGGAGGCGTTGGAGATGATCGTCTGGCCGGCGTAGGTCGTGTGGTTGACGCCGAAGACGAACATCGGTGTGTCGTCCTTGCTCGGCGCGCTCTGAATCACCTTCTTGGCGCCCGCCGCCAGGTGCTTCTCGCAGGTCTCCTTGGTCAGGAAGAGTCCGGTCGACTCGATGACGATGTCAGCCTTGACCTCCTGCCACTTGAGCTCGGCAGGGTCCTTGACGGCGGTGAGGCGGATGCGGCGGCCGTTGACGATCAACGTGGTGCCGTCGACGGCGATCTCGCCGCCGAAGCGGCCGTGCACCGAGTCATACTCCAGCATGTAGGCCAGATAGTCCGGCTCGAGCAGGTCGTTGATGCCGACGACCTCGATGTCCGGAAAGTTCTTCACCGCCGCCCGGAACACCATCCGCCCGATGCGCCCGAATCCATTGATGCCGACCCTGATCGCCATGCTCCAGCTCCTCTCTCGTCACTGCTCGATTGCTACCCATTCGCTAGACGGGAACGCACGCCCAATAGCAATACAGCACGCCGCCGACGGCGACGACGGGGCTCGCCTCTGTGCTATCGGAACGTTCTGATAGCCGCTGGCATAGGAAGAAGTCGAACATGTCGCGATTCCGTTGGACGAGAGTACTCGTGGCAATGCTCGTGGCCCTGACGCTGGGGCTGGCGACGGCGGATGTGGCATCGGCACAGCCCGGCGAAGGCTGCTGCCATTGCCTGCAGTGCCCGCAGGGCGACTTCGGCTCCTTGGTCGGCGACTCTGGGCGCACCTGTACCGAAGTCTGCGCCGGCTGCGGCGCCATCGGTCCGAACGACCTCTGCTCGGCGGAGTGCTTTCCGGTCGGCGCGCCCGCCGTAAGCCGCACCGGGCTGGTGCTCGCCACCGGCCTGCTCGTGGCGGTCGGCGAAGCCGGACTTCATCGGCGCCTCGCGCAGGGCGGTGCCGAAGGCGGCGCCAGGGGTGCGCGACGCGGCGGGAGCCTCGCCCTGCCGGGTCCGCGGCGTCAGCCGCGGCGGCGGATCTCGCGCAGGTAGGGTAGTGCGGCGTGGTCCTGCGGCCGGCCGATGGCGGCCTTCACCTCGATCAGGTCGTCGAGGCCGAGCACGCGAACGCACACATCGTCCTCGGTGAGGACGCAGGACCGGCCAACGAGATCGAGGTAGCCGCGGCCGTCGTGCAGACGCCACAGGATGTCGAGTGGTCCGGCGGCGGTTCGGGTGCGCAACTGGCCGCCAAGGCTGGCGGCTGCGGCCGTCTGCCGCAAAAGGTCAAGGGTGACTTCCAAACGCCGGCCGACTGACCCCGGCTCGCGGACGACGGCGTGCAGGCCCGCCATGGCACCGGCAAGCTGCGCGACGTTTGCCTCATCTGGGCGCGGCAGGATGTCGAGATCGCCGGTCGTCGTGGGGGCGCCGTGCAGCACCGCCGCGAAGCCGCCGACGACGAGGTACTCGACGTCACGCAGGCTGGTCAGGATCGCCAGCGGATCGAAGGCGACGAAGTCTTGCGATGGCATTGGCGAAGTTGGCCGCGCTCTGGATCCGCGCCCGCAGGCCGAGATCGAGGAAGCACTCGAGGAGCGATTCGTCGATGGCCTCGCGGTCATCGAAGGGATCCGCGTGCATGGGTGGAGCCTGCCATAGTCGAGGCAGGAAGGCGATGGTTTGGCGGCGTAGATCTGGAGGGGGACGTTGGGGCGAAACGGGCACTTCCGCCGCGGAAGGGCCCGGTTCGCCCAACGTCCCCCTCCAGATCTACGCCGCCAAACCATCGCCTTCCAGCCTCGACAATGGCAGGCTCCACCCATGCACGCGGAGCCCATCG
>JANNRA010000123.1:0-11034 GCA_031401035.1 bacterium
CGCCCCCGCCCGGGGCCCGGCCCGCCCGGCGGGCGGTCGGCACCGGCATCGCCGGGTCTGCCGCGCAGCGGGCGCGGGGCGGCGGCGGCGGGGTCGCGGCCGGCAGCCACGCGATCCCGACTGAGTGGTCCACCACGGCGCTCACGCGCACGCTCCCGCAGCCGATCGCGCTCCGGATCCTCGAGTCGCCGTCGGCCGCGGTTGCGCCTCGGCAGGCCGCCGCTGGCGACGTCGGGACCGGAGTGGTGGTGCAGGCGGTCGACCTCTTCGGGTTCGAGGTAGCGCCAGGCACCTGGCGGCAACTTGCCGAGCCGCAACGGGCCGTAAGCGACGCGCTCGAGCTTCTCGACCGGCAGGCCGACGGCGTCGCACATGCGCCGCACCTGGCGGTTCTTGCCCTCGGCGACAGTGACGCTGATCCAGGCCTTCTTCGGACTCGACTCGACCAGCCGCACTTCGGCCGGCGCCGTCGTGCCGTCCGGCAGGCGCACGCCGCGCGCCAGCGCCGCCAGCTGCCCGGCCTGCGGCACGCCGCGCACCTTGACGTGGTAGGTTTTGCGAATGCCGTAGCGCGGGTGGGTCAGCCGCAACGCCAGGGCGCCGTCGTTGGTGAGCACCAGCAGGCCGGCGGAGTGGTAGTCGAGGCGGCCGACGGGGAAGACGCGCTGGCGCACGCCGATCAAGAGGTCGCGCACGGTCGGGCGGCCCTCGGGGTCGAGCAGCGTCGTGACGACGCCGACCGGCTTGTTGAGCAGAATATAGACCGGCGGCGCCGCCAGGCGCAGCCCCTTGCCGTCAATCGCGATGCGATCCTTCTGCGGATTCGCCTTCGTCCCGAGCTCCGTGACTTTCTTCCCGTTCAGCGTCACCCGACCGGCGCGGATCATCAGCTCCGCCGTCCGCCGCGAGCTCACCCCCGCCTGGCTGAGGATCTTCTGTAAGCGCTCGCCACTCGTCGGCGTCGTCGATGTTGGTTTCATCCTCCGGCTCCTGGACCGGACCAATTTCCTTCAGCGCCGGCAACTGGGTCAGGTCGTTGAGCCCGAACACTTCGAGGAATTCGGGCGTCGTAGCGTACATCAGCGGCCGGCCCACCGCCTCCTTGCGGCCGGCGATCTTGATCAGTTTGCGCGCCAGCAAGGTGGCGATGGCGCTGTCGGCGTCGACGCCGCGCACCGCCTCGACCTCGGCGCGTGTCGCCGGCTGCTTGTAGGCGACCACCGCCAGGGTCTCGAGCGCGGCGCGCCCGAGGCGCGCGGGTCGCTCGCGCAGCAGCGCCCGCACCCAGACGGCATGCGCTGGGGCGCTGCGGAACTGGAATCCGCCGGCCACCGCCACCAGCTCGATGCCGCGCCCCGGCCGCGCGTACTCGGCGGTCAGGCGCTCGAGCGCCGCCTTGACCTCCTTCGCCGTCGGGCCCGCGAGCACGTCCACCAGCCGCTTCAGCGCCAACGGGGTGCCCGACGCAAAGAGCAGGCTCTCGACGATGCCGTCGAGCCGCTCGCCGAGCGGCGCCACCTCCTCGACCAGCCCCGCCTCGTCCATAACCGCGTCTTCGGCCCCAACGGGTACGCTCGTCTCGTCCATCACTGCCTCCACCCCATCCTCCTCTCCGGCAACGCCGTCGCCCGCGTCACTCATCGGCCACCGCATCCACCGGCGGCCGGTGCTCTCCGTAATCCTCGAGCAGATCCAGGTGAACGCCGGCCGGGTCATCGACGGTCAGCACGATCAGGATCGGCGCCAGGAGCTCCTCCTGCACCGCCTCGACGACGTGCTGCTTGACCAGCTCCAGCACCGCCAGGAAGGTCACGATGACATAGCCGCGCGTCGGCGCATCGCCGAAGAGGCTGTCGAAGGTGAGGCGGCGCGTCACCGCCAGGGTCTTCAACAGGTCCTCGATGCGCGTGCGCAGCGAGATGCCCTCGCTCTCCACCTGATGCACCGGATCGGGCTCGGCGCGCACCAGCACGGCGCGGAACGCCTCGAGCAGTTCCCACAGGGTGACCTTGACGCGCGGGGCCTGGTCGGGATCGGCCGGCACGCAGTCGGCGTTGGATTCGCGCGCGAAGGTGTCGCGGCGCAACCAGGGCCGCTCGGCGAGGCCCTCGGCGGCCTCGCGAAAGCGCTGGTACTCGAGCAACTGGCGGACAAGGTCCTCGCGCGGGTCGACCTCCTCGCCCTCCTCCGGCTCAGCCGAAGGCAGCAGCAGGCGCGACTTCACCAGCGTCAGGGTCGCCGCCATGACCAGGTACTCACCGGCGATATCCAGGTTCAGATTGTGCATGACATCGAGGTAGCCCAGGTACTGCTCGGTGATCTGCGCCACCGGCAGTTCGCGCACGTCGACCTCGTTCTTCTTGATGAGGTGGAGGAGCAGGTCGAGCGGCCCCTCGAACAGGTCGAGGTGGACCCGGTACGACCCGATGCCACGCGCGCCGTCGGCGGCCAGATCCCGTTCGTCATTCATGCCGAGCACCGATTGACGCTTCCTCTACCCCGCTCGGCCGCCCGCTTTCAACGCCGTGCGACGTTTCTAGAGATGCATCGCCTCGCGCACCCGCCCCATCGTCTCGGCGGCGGCGGCACGGGCGCGCTGGTTCCCATCGGCCAGCACGTCGTCGACCAGGCCCGGCGTCTGCGCCAACGCCGCCCGCCGCGCCCGCAGCGGCGCGATCTCGGCGACGACGTGCTTGCTCATGATCTTCTTGCAATCGAGGCAGCCGATGCCCGCCGTACGGCAGCCCTCGGTGACTGTCGCCAGCTCCTCCGGCGTACAGTAGACGCGGTGCAGATTGAAGGCCGGGCAGTCGGCCGGATCGCCGGGGTCGGTGCGGCGGACGCGCCGCGGATCGGTCGCCATGCGCCACAACTTGGTCTCGATCTCCTGATCGGACTCGGAGAGGTAGACGGCATTGTTGTAGCTCTTGCTCATCTTGCGCCCATCGGTGCCGGGAATCCTCGGGGAGTCGGTGAGCAGCGCCTCGGGTTCGATCAGCGTCGCGCCATAGAGGTGGTTGAAGCGGCGCGCCACCTCGCGCGTCATCTCCAGGTGCGGCACCTGATCGATGCCGACCGGCACCCCGCGCGCGGCGTAGAGAAGGATGTCGGCTGCCTGCAGCACCGGGTAGCCGAGCATGCCGTAGTTGAGCTGGCTCATGGCGCTGTCGTCGTCGCCGCCGCCGAGCATGCCGAGTTCGCGCGCCTGCTCTTTGATCGTCGGGTTGCGCAGCAACCACGGTGTGGGGACGATCATCGACAGCAAGAGGTGCAGCTCGGCGTGCTCTTTGACGGCGGACTGCAGGAAGAGCACCACACGGGCCGGGTCGAGCCCGGCGGCGAGCCAGTCGAGCACCATGTCGTGCGTACTGGCGCGGATGCCCGCCGTGTCCTGCCAGCCGGTGGTCAGGGCGTGCCAGTCGGCGACGAAGTAGAAGCACTGCGCCTCGTCCTGCAGGCGGATCCAGTTGCGCAGCGCGCCGCGCAGGTGCCCGAGGTGCAGCCGGCCGGTCGGCCGGCAGCCGCTGACGATCCGCTGCCGCCCCGCCGTCATGGCCACCCCGCACTCATGGCCGCCCCGCTCCGCGTCGCCTCACAGCAGCACCCGCAGCAGCGAACGCGTCAGCGGCCCGACCACCTGGCTCAGCACGCCGGTGAACAGCAGCGCCATGACAATCAACATCCCATACGGTTCGAGGCGAGCCAAGATCACCGCCGCCTGGGGCGGCAACAGCCCGACCAGGACGCGGCCGCCATCGAGCGGCAGGATGGGCAGCAGGTTGAACACCGCCAGGACGATATTGACCGTCACGCCGACCGCCGCCACCAGTCCGACGATCTCCCAGCCGGCGGCGGCACTGAGCGCGTGCAGGGCCGCCCAGGCCAGCGCCTGCAGCAGGTTGCTGCCCGGACCGGCGATGGCGACGATAGCCATGTCGCGCTGCGGGTGGCGCAGGCGCGAGAAATTCACCGGCACCGGCTTGGCCCAGCCGAAGATGAACGGCGAACCGCTCCAGGTGAGCAGCAACGGCAGAACGACGCTGCCAAAGGGATCGATGTGCGGCAGCGGGTTGAGGGTCAGCCGCCCGGCACGGGCGGCCGTGTCGTCGCCGAGCCGGTTCGCCACCCAGCCATGCGCGATCTCGTGCACGATGATGGCGATGAGGACCGGCGGGCCGATCAGGGCGAGGCGGAGGAGAAATCCAGAGACGTCCGACACACGCTAGCGGTATCAGAAAAAGAAAAGACTGCACACGGAGGCACGGCGGGGACGCGGCTGGGCCACCGGCAGGAACTCTCCGTGTCTCCGTGCCTGCGTGTGCAGTCCTTTCTCAGGCCCTCAGCCGCGCGGATGAAACTTGCGGTGCACATCGCGCAGGCGCTCGCGCGCCACGTGGGTGTAGATCTCGGTGGTGGCGATGTCGGCATGGCCGAGCATCAGCTGCACCGCGCGCAGATCGGCGCCGCCCTCGACCAGGTGGGTCGCGAAGGCGTGCCGCAGCGTGTGCGGGCTGATGTGCCCGGCAAGACCCGCCAACAGCGCGCGTTTGTTCAGGCGCTGCCAGAATCCCTGGCGGGTCATCGGCCGTCCGGCACGGGTGATGAAGAGATGCGGACTGAGCTGGTTGGCGAGGATCTGCGGCCGCACGTCGCGCAGATAGATCTCCAGGCGATCGCGCGCGACGCGCCCGATCGGCACGGCGCGCTCCTTGCGGCCCTTACCCATTACCGTCAGGTAGCCCGCCTCGAGCCGTACCTGGACCATGGTGATCCCCACCGCCTCGGAGACGCGCAGGCCCGCAGCGTAGATCAGTTCGATCATGGCCAGGTCGCGCTGCACGAGCGGGTCCGGATCGCCGACGCCGAGCAGCTGCGCCACGGCCGTCGGCGAGAGACTCTTCGGCAGCGGCCGCCCGAGCCGCGGCCGCCGCAGTTCGCGTGCCGGATCGACCGCCAACCGTCCCTCGCGGACGAGGAACGCGAACAGGCCGCGCAGCGCCGCCAGCAGCCGCGCCCGACTGCGCGCCGCCAGCCCGCGCCGCTGCTCCGCCTCGAGAAACGTCACCAGGTGTCCCGCCAGCACCGCTTCCGGCGTACGCACGCCCTGCGCCTTGAGCGAGCGCACCAGCGCGACGCAGTCGGCCCCGTAGGCCGCCAGCGTATGCGGCGAGACGCGCCGTTCGGCCGCCAGCCAGGTCAGGTAGCGATCGACCGCCGCGTCCATCGGCCCTTCATGCCGCCGGCGCCTCGACCACCGGCTTGAGCTCCTCGAGGATGGTGCCCCGAATGAGCGCCAGGGTCGACGGCGTCTCGACCTTCCGGCCCTCGCGATCGGTGATGTAGAACACGTCGAAGACGCGATCGACGCTGGTGGTGATCTTGGCCAGGTGGATCGACAGGTCGAGGTGGTAGAGGGCGTTGGTGATGGCGAACAGCACACCGACGCGATCGCAGGTGAACACGTCGATGACCGTGTATGCCTCCGACACCTGGTTGTCGATCTCGACCGTGGTCGGCAGGCGCGGGACGATCTTCTCGCCCAGCGACGACGGCCGGGCGGCGCGCCGGACCAGGTCCTCGACGTCGAGTTCGCCCGCCAACACCTTGCCGACCGCCGCCTGCACGCGCTCCCAGCGCTCGACGTCGCGGGCGATCGGCGCGCCCTCGAGGTGGGTGATGCGGAAGACATCCAGCACCATGCCGCTGCCGCCGGTGGCGATGCGCGCCGCGGCGATGTTCATGCCGTGCGCGCGCAGCACACCGGTGAGCTTGGCGAACAAGCCGGGGTGATCGCGCGTGACGACGGTGAACTCGCTGAACTCGCGCTCGGGAAAGTGGGTGACGGTGGTCACCAACCCCTCGTCGGCGAAGCGGCGCGCCAGCCCGAGATGCTCGAGGACCGTCTCCTCGGGCGTGCTGAGGAAGTAGCGGTCGGGCAGATCGGTGAGAAAGCGCGCCGTCGACGCGGCGTGCGCCGCCTCGACGGCCGCGGCGACGCGTTCGCGCACGCGTCGGGCGCGCTCGACCTGTGCCTGCTCGACGCCGCCGCGCTCGAAGTGCTCCATGGTCAGCCCGTAGAGTTCGCACAGCAGCATGTCCTGCCAGGAGTTCCACAGCGTCGGGTTGGTGGCGCCGAGGTCGGCAAAGGTGAGCACATAGAGCTTCTGCAGCGTCGCCGGCGCCCCCACCGTGCGCGCGAACTCGGCCACCAGGCGCGGGTCGTGGATATCGCGGCGGGTGGCCAGGTGGTGCATCAGCAGGTGATTGCGCACCAGCAGCTCGAACTCGCCGGAGTCGTCGCCGTTGAGCCCGAGCCGGGTCGCGACGGCGCTCGCCAGCGCCGCGCCCTTGTTGGAATGGTCACCGCCAAGCCCCTTGCCGATGTCGTGATAGAGCATCGCCAGGTACAGCACCTCGATCCCGTCGATCTCGCGCATCACCTGCGTCAGCAGCGGCGCCAGCGCCTTGAACTCGCCGTGGCGCAACTGCTCCAAGCGCGCGACCGCGCGCAGCGTATGCTCGTCGGCGGTGTAGATGTGGTAGCGATCGTATTGCGCCAGGCAGCGCAGGTGGGCGAACTCGGGGAGATAGGCATCGAGCACGTCGAGGTCATGCATGGCGCGCAAGGTGTCGGCCACGCTGTGACTCCAGCCGAGCACGTCGAGGAAGGCACCCGCCGCCGCCGGGTCGCGGCGCACGCCGTCGTCGATCAGGTGCGCCTCGGCGCGCAGCAGCCGTCGAGAGGCGCCGCTGAGGTGGACGCCGTGACGCTGGGCGTCGGAGAAGACGCGCAACAGCAGCGCCGGCTGGGCACGCAGGGGCGCCGGGTCGCCGACCACCAATTCGCCGCCGGCGATGCGCACGCCGGGGCGGATCTGTCGGCTCCCCAGCATGCCGAGCAGCTTGTACGGCGCCGAGCGTTCGGTGCAGAGCGCGACGATGTTGTCGAGGAAGCGCAGGACGGCGCGCGCCTGCAGGTAGTAGTGGCGCATGAACTGCTCGACACCGCGCGTCGTCCCGTCGTCGCGGTAGCCGAGGTCGGCGGCGATTCGCTCCTGGTACTCGAACGTCAGCTGGTCCTGGTGTTGGCCGGCCTGGAAATGCAGTGCGTTGCGCACCCGCCACAGGGTGTCGCGCGCCGCCTGGATCTCGGCGTGCTCGCGCTCGGTGAGGACCCCCTTGGCGACCAGGTCGGGCAGGTCGTGGATGACGAACCTGACCTTGGCGAGCCACATCGCCGTGTGCAGGTCGCGCAGGCCGCCCTCGCCCTCCTTCACCTGCGGTTCGACCAGGTACACCGAATCGCCGTAGCGGCGATGGCGCTCGGCGCTCTCGGCGAGCTTGTCGCGGAAGAAGCGGCTGGCGTTGCGCTTCAACAGCTCGCGCTCGATGGTACGGGCGAATTCGTCGTAGAGCGTCTGGTCGCCGGCGAGGAAGCGGGTGTCGAGCAGCGCCGTCTTCACCTTGAGATCCTTGCCGCCGAGCTTGACGCAGTCGCGCACGCTGCGCAGCGCATGGCCGACCGTCAGGCCGGTGTCCCACAGGGCATAGAGGACCTTCTCGTTGACCGTCTCGACATACGCGTCGGAGCGCTGTGGATAGACGAACAACAGGTCGATGTCCGAGTTCGGGTTGAGTTCGCCACGGCCGTAGCCGCCCTGCGCGATGACCGCGACACGCTGGTCGAGGACGGTGAAGCGCTCGGCGTAGCTGGCCCGCGCGGCGTCAAAGAGGGCGCGCACGAGATGGTCGACGACACCGGTCCAGGCGCGCACGATCGCCTCGCCCGAGGCGCCGGCCAGGTGCTGCGCCTGCAGCAGTTCTCGGGCCCGCGCCAGATACTCCTTGCCGCGCGCACCCCAGGCCTGGTCGAGCCGCAGCGCGCCAAGGGAGTCGATCTGCGGCGTCGCATTCATCCCGGCTCCTTCTCCCCTTTTCGCGCCCGCTGCGCCAGACGGTGCAGCGCCGTGAGCGCCTCGAGCGGAGTGAGGCGGTCGATGTCGAGCGCGGCGAGTTCGGCACGCAGCGGGTCGGGGCGCGCCGCGAACAGCCCCAGCTGGGCCGCCGGCACGGCGCCAGCCGCCAGCCGCGCCTCGCCGCCGGCGGTGAGTTCGTCGCGTTCGAGGTTGGCGAGGATGGCGCCGGCACGGGCGATGATCGGGTCGGGGACGCCGGCCAGGCGCGCCACCTGGATTCCGTAGCTCTGGCTCGCCGGGCCGGCGACGATGCGGCGCAGGAACACCACCTCGCCGCACCATTCGCGCACCGCCACCGACCAGTTGCGCACGCGCGGCTTGCTGCGCGTCAGATCGGTGAGCTCGTGGTAATGCGTGGCGAAGAGGACCAGCGGCCGTTCGGCGGCGTCGTGCAGGTGCTCGGCCACCGCCCAGGCGATGGAGATGCCGTCGAAGGTGCTGGTGCCACGGCCGATCTCGTCGAGCACCGCCAGGCTGCGCGATGTCAGTTGCGTGAGGATGGCGGCGGTCTCCTTCATTTCGACCATGAACGTCGACTCGCCGCCGGCGAGGTTGTCCGAGGCGCCGACGCGGGTGAACAGCCGGTCGACGATGCCGATCTCGGCCCGCGCGGCGGGCACGAAACTACCCATCTGGGCGAGCAGGACGATCAGCGCCACCTGGCGCAGGTAGGTCGACTTGCCGGCCATGTTCGGCCCGGTGATGATCAGAATCTGCTCGCCGTCGGGGTCGAGGTGGCAGTCGTTGGCGACGAAACCGGTGCGCCCGGCCATCACCTCGACCACCGGGTGACGGCCGTCGACGATTGCCAGACGACGGTGCGAGGCGAGGCTGGGGCGCGTGTAGCCATGCCGCTCGGCGACCAGCGCCAGGGCCGCGAAGACGTCGAGGCAGGCCAACGCAGCGGCGCTGCGCGCCAGGGACACGTGCTCGGCGGCCGCGGCGGCAACCAGCAGGGCGAAGACCTGCGCCTCGAGGGCGCCGAGGCGCTCTTCGGCGCCGAGCACCCGCGCCTCGGTCTCGGCCAGCTCGGGCGTGACGAAGCGCTCGCCGGTGGCGATGGTCTGCTTGCGCCGGTACTCCGGCGGCACCAGGTGCAAGTTCGGCGTCGTCACTTCGAGGTAGTAGCCGAAGACCTGGTTGTACCGCACCTTCAGCGACGCGATGCCGGTGCGCTGCCGCTCGCGCGCCTCGTAGTCGGTGAAAAAGCGCTTGCCGTGCAGGGCCATCTCGCGCAGCGCATCGATTTCTGCGTCGCAGCCCGGACACACCAGCTGACCGGGGCGCGGCTTCAGCGGCGCGTCGTCGGCGACGGTGGCGGCGATGCGGGCGCGCAGCGCCGGCAGGGGATCGCAGGCGGCGCGGGCATCGTGCAGGGCCGCCGCGTCGGCGTCGACGAGCGCCTCGCGCAGCGCCTCGACCGCGTCGAGCGCCGCCCCCAGGCCGAGCAGGTCGCGCGGCGTCGCCCGCCCTGCCGTCAGGCGCGCGCTCAGGCGCTCGAGGTCGCCGATGCCGCCGAGCAGCGTCTGCAGGCGCTCGCGCCGCGACGGCTGCCGCACCAGCGCCTCGACGGCGTCGAGGCGCGCGCCGATGGCGGCGACGTCGGTCAACGGCGCCAGCAGCCACTGGCGCAGCAGCCGCCCCCCCATCGGCGTCCGCGTCTCGTCGAGCACCGCCAGCAGCGAGCCGCGCCGCTCGCCGCGCGTCGTCGCCAGCAGCTCGAGGTTGCGGCGGCTGGCCTCGTCAATGACCAGCACCTGCCCCGCCGCGTCCGCCGCCGGCGCCCGCAGGTGCGCCAGACTGGCGCGGTGGGTCTCGCCGAGGTAGCCGAGCAGCGCCGCCAGCGCCGCCGCGACGCGCGCCGGCGCCGTCGCCGCGCGCGCCGCCAGCCAGGTCGTACCGGCCGCCGCGTCGAAGCTCTCGCTGGGCCGCGGCGTCACCATCGCCGCCGGTAGCGCCGCCGCCACCGCCTCGGCCAGCGCCGCCGCGCCGACCTCGACCAACACCTCGCGCGGCGCCAGGCGGCCGAGCAGGTCGGCGAGCGCCGTCCGGTCGGCGAGCCACGCCTGGCGCATTTCGCCGGTGGAGACATCCGCGGCCACCACCACCATGCCCTCCCCGTCCGCGGCCAGCGCGGCGAGGAAGTTCGGCTGCTTCGGATCGAGGTACTCCTCCTCGGTCACCGTGCCCGGCGTGACGATACGCACCACGGCGCGCGCCACCAGCCCCTTGGCCAGGCTGGCGGCTTCGGTCTGGTCGCACAGCGCGACGCGAAACCCGGCCGCCAGCAGGCGCGCCACGTACCCCTGCACCGCGTGGTGCGGCACGCCGCACATCGGAATCGGCGTCTGGTCCTTCTTGGAGCGCGTCGTCAGCGTGATCTCGAGCACCCGCGCCGCCGTCGTCGCGTCCTCGAAGAACAGCTCGTAGAAGTCGCCGAGGCGAAAGAACAGCAGCGCGTCGCCAACGTCCTGCTTGGCGCGCAGGTACTGCTCGAGCATGGGGGTGAGTTTCATACGGGGCCGTACGGGGGCAGAGGGATGGGCACGGGGCGGCGCGGCGACCGGCCACCGGGGCGGGCGCCGAGACCGCCCTTCTACAACCGCTTCCGCTTGCGCGCGATGTAGTCCACCAGCAGGTACTCGCCGAGGCGGTCCGGGCGCGCGAACAGCGCGCGGCCGCGGTTGATGCGCGTCATGCGCTCGACGAAGGCGTGTAACAGCAACTTGTGTAGCGTGAGTAGCAACAATAAATATTAATGCTCCTGCTACAATAAGAGTTACATTAACATCAGCACAGTTGCTTAATATCTTCACAACACCAGTCACATTGATACCAGCACCATGAGTTAATAATTATATTGTAGTTGACAGTATTATCGCTGCTTTGGATTTTAATACAACTGCATACGCAGGGGCAGATGATTTACAGTATCATTACACAGGTATCTGAAATCTGGCTAGCAAATACACTCTTAGTTCTTTAGTGAACGGTAATGCAACTATAATATCAGAAGCAACAACTTCTTCACTCGACTGTTTCATAAATGAACCAATAG
>JANNRA010000124.1:0-29532 GCA_031401035.1 bacterium
CCCCACCCCCCCCCCCACCCCCCCCCCGCCGCCGCCCCCGACCGAGACGGCGACGGTCACGGCGACCGCGACCGACACCCCGACCGAAACCCCGTCGGCGTCCGCTACGAGCTCCGCCACGCCGACTGAGACCCCGACCGAGACGGCGACGGACACGGCGACCGCGACCGACACACCGACCGAGACCCCGACGGCGACTGCGACCAGCACGGACACCCCGACGCAGACCCCGACCGAGACGGCGACGGGCACCGCGACCGCCACGGATACCCCGACCGAGACCCCGACGGCGACTGCGACCAGCACCGACACGCCGACGCCGACGCCGACCGAGACGGCGACGGTCACCGCGACCGCCACGGACACGCCGACCGAGACCCCGACGGCGACCGCGACCAGCACGGATACGCCGACGGAGACGGCGACGATCACCGCGACGGCGACGGCCACACCGACGGAGACGCCGACGGCGACCGCGACCAGCACCGACACGCCGACGCAGACGCCGACCGAGACGGCGACGGTCACGGCGACCGCCACGGCGACCGCCACGGACACACCGACCGAGACGCCGACGGCCACCGCAACCACCACCGACACGCCGACGCAGACGCCGACCGAGACGGCGACGGACACGCCGACCGAAACGGCGACGGTCACCGCGATCGCCACGGACACGCCGACCAGCACGGCGACGCCGACCGCAACCGCCACTCACACCGGCACCGCGACGCACACCCCTACCGCCACGGCCACCGGTACGCACACGAATACGCCGACCGAGACCCCGACGCCGACCGCAACCAGCACGGACACGCCGACCGCGACGGCGACGGTCACCGCGATCGCCACGGACACCCCGACCGAGACGCCGACGGCGACTGCGACCAGCACCGACACGGCGACGCAGACGCCGACTGCGACGACGGCGGCGACCAGCACGTCGACACAGACCGCGACCGCGACCGCCACGGCGACCGCGACGGCGACCGTCACTCACACCAGCAGCGCGACGGCGACGGCCACCTCCACCGAGACGCCGTCGCCGAACCCGACGCCGTCGCCGAGTTGGACGCCAGCCGCCACCAGCACTGCAACCGCGGCGCCGGCGCCGGCGCTGGCAGTCCAGAAGACGCTGCTCGGCAGGCCGTCTCCCAACGCGATGGTGGTTTACGTCATCACCGTCGCCAACATCGGCGGGTTGCCGACCAGCGCGCCGATTACCGTCGTCGACAGTCTCCCGCCGGGCGTCATCGTCCAGCAGGTGAACGCCTTCGGCTGGAGCTGCAAGGCAGCGCCGCCGATGGTGATGTGCACCCGCACTGCGTCACTCAATCCCGGGCAGACGGCCCCGCCGATCCGCATCACCGTGGTGATCGACGCGCCGTTAGGTACACAACTGCTCAACGTGGCAGTCGCGAGCAGCGGTGACTCGTCCGCCTCGGGAGATGCCCAGACGCGCGTCGCCGGCCCGGCGGCCCCGGCGCCGCTGCTGTCCCCGCTCGGCCTGCTGGCCGCCCTGGCGGCGCTGCTTGGCATAGCCCGACGTAGCCAGCTGGCCATGCGGCGACGATGCGGGGCCCCCGGTGCATCGAGGCGAGGTTTCGTATAGCTTTTCTGACTGATGGCCGTTCGCCGCATCCTCAAGTTCCCGGAGCCGGTGCTCAAGCAGACCGCCGTCGACGTGAGCCGCATCGACGGGCAGGCCGACGAGGTCCTGCGCGACATGGTCGAGACCATGTACGCCGCGCCCGGCGTCGGCCTGGCGGCGCCACAGGTGGGCGTCGGCGAGCGCATGATCGTCGTCGACGTCGACACCGAGAGCCCCGGCACGTCGCTGCTCAAGCTGATCAACCCAGTCATCGCCGAGCGCGAGGGCACGATCCTCTGGGAGGAGGGTTGCCTGTCGGTGGTCGACTACACGGCCGAGGTGAAGCGCAGCGCGCACATCCTGCTCAAGGCCTGGACCCTCGATCAGCAGGAAGTCGAAATCGAGGCCGAGGGCCTGCTGGCGGTGGCGCTGCAGCACGAACTCGACCACCTCGACGGCAAGCTGTTCATCGACCGCATCAGCGCCCTGAAGCGCGACTCATACAAACGCAAGATCAAGAAGCTGCTGCGCGACGGCGTCGACCTCGACACCTATCGCCCCGAGCGCGACGACGAGGACGACGACGAACGCTGAGCCGCCGGCGCGCGCCCGCGTCGTCTTCTTCGGCACGCCGGACTTCGCGATGCCGAGCCTGCAGGCGCTGCTCGACGGGCCCGACGCGGTCGTCGGTGTCGTCTGCCAGCCCGACCGCCCGTCCGGGCGCGGCCAGAAGCTGCAGGCGCCGCCGGTCAAGCAGCTCGCTCTGCGCGCGGGTCTGCCGGTGGCACAGCCGCTGAAGCTGAAGAGCGGCGACTTTCCCGCCCAGTTGCGCGCCTGGGCGCCCGACCTGGCCGTCGTCGCCGCCTACGGCCGGATCCTACCCGCCGACATCCTGGCGACGCCGCGCCTCGGCTGCGTCAATGTACACGCCTCGCTGCTGCCAAAGTACCGCGGCGCGGCGCCGATCCAGTGGGCGATTCTCGACGGCGAGGCGGAAACCGGCGTGACGATCATGTGCATGAATGAGCGCATGGACGAGGGCGACATCCTCCTGCAGCGCGCCACGCCGATCGGCGCCGACGAAACCACCGGTACCCTGCAGGCGCGTCTGGCCGACATCGGCGCCGCGGCGCTACTGGACGCGCTCGCGCCGCTCCTCGCCGGCACGCTGGTGCCCGTCGCGCAGGAACACGCCGCCGCGACGCTGGCGCCGCTGATCCGCAAGGAGCAGGGCGCCATCGACTGGTGCGCCCCGGCGGCGGTGATCGAACGCCAGGTGCGCGGCTTCCATCCGTGGCCGTCGGCGTACACGACGCTGCACGGGGCCCTGCTCAAGCTGCATCGCGCCCGCGTGCTGCCCGGCGCCGCGGCGGCGCCGCCCGGAACCGTGCTCGGTTGTGACGACGGCATCCGCATCGCCAGCGGCGCCGGCGTCCTGGCGGTCGACGAGCTGCAACTCGCCGGCCGCAAGTCGCTCGCCGCGGCGGACTTCGCGCGCGGCGGCCTGCGGGTCGGAGATCGCCTTGGCGCGCCAATCCCCACCGCCTGATCCGCGCGCCCTGGCCTGGCGCGTCCTCGCCGCGGTCGAGGCCGGGGCCTTTGCCGACGCTGCCCTGGGCACGACGCTGCGCGGCGCCGCTCTCGCCGTGCGCGATCGTGCCCTGGCGACGCAGCTCGTCTACGGGACGCTGGCCTGGCAGGGGCTGCTCGACCACGTCCTCGCCGGCCTCGGCCGGCCGGCGGCGCGCCTAGATGCGCCGCTGCGTACGCTGCTGCGTCTGGCGCTCTTCCAGCTCGTCAAGCTCGATCGCGTTCCCGATTTCGCCGCCGTCGATACCACCGTCGAGCTCGCCAAGACCGTCAACGGCGGTGCGCCGAGCCGGCTCGTCAATGCGCTGCTGCGCCGCTTCCTGCGCGAGGGACGACCGCTCTTCCTGCCGCCCGCCGCGGCGCCCGCCTACCTGGCGCTGGCGCACTCGCACCCGGCGTGGTTGGTCGAGCGCTGGCAGGCCGAGCTCGGCGCCGCGGAAGCCGAGGCGTTGCTCGCCGCCGACAACACGCCGGCGCCGACGGTGCTGCGCGTCAATCGACCCCGCGTCACGCGCGAGCGAGCGCTGGCGGCGTTGGCCGATGCGGGCATCGCAGCGCAGGCGACGGTGTTCGCCGCCGACGGCATAGTGATCGACGCGACGGTCGAGGTCGCGGCGCTTCCCGGGCATGGCGAAGGGTGGTTCGCGCCGCAGGGCGAGGCGGCGCAGCTCGTCGCCATACTGCTCGGCGCCGCGCCCGGGCGGCGCGTCCTCGACGCCTGCGCCGCGCCGGGGGGCAAGGCGCTCGCCGCGGCCGGCGCCGGCGCGCAGGTGCTGGGGCTCGATCCCCACCGCGCCGGCCTCTCGCGGCTGCGCAGCGAGGCGGCACGTCTCGGCATCCGCGTCGCGGTTGCCCAGGCGGATGCTGCGGTGCCGCCGCTATCGGCGTCGGCGCGTTTCGACGCGGTGCTCGTCGACGCGCCCTGTTCGGGGCTCGGCACGCTGCGCCAGCACCCCGAGATCCGCTGGCGACGGAAGGCGAAGGATCTCGCCTCGCTGGCGGCGGTGCAGGGGCGGATTCTCGCCGGCGTCGCCGGGCGCGTCGCCGCGGGCGGCGCGCTGGTCTACGCGACCTGCACGATCGCCCGGGAGGAGAACGAGGATGTGGTGGCCGCGTTCCTCTCCGCCTACCCTGAGTTCACGCCCGACGATCCGCGGCCGCTGTTGCCAGAGCCGGCGCGCGCGTTGGTGGATACCGGTGGGGCGCTGCGCACCTACCCTCACCGGCACGGGCTGGACGGATTCTACGCGGTGCGACTGGTGCGCCGCTGAGCGCGGTGGATCGCGCCGCTACCGCCCGCCCTTCAATCGGGAGGCGCCGCTTCATTCGCGGCCGCATCCGCGGTATGCCTCCCCCCAGTGACGCGTATCGCTGCATCCATCCTCGCCGCCGATTTCGGTCGCCTCGCCGATGAAGTGAAGGCCGTCGAAGCGGCCGGCGCCGACTGGATTCACGTCGACGTCATGGATGGTCACTTCGTCCCCAACCTCACCATCGGTCCGCCGGTGGTCGAGGCGATCCGTCGCAGCACGGCGCTGCCGCTCGATGTGCACCTGATGATCGCCAATCCGGAGCGCTATATCGGCGACTACGCCAAGGCCGGAGCGACCTACCTCTCGGTGCACCAGGAGACCTGTCCGAACCTGCATGCGGTGGTGCAGGACATTCGGCGCCACGGCTGCAAGCCGTCAGTGGTGCTCAACCCGGCAACTCCGTTTCACACCCTTGACGCCATCCTGCCCGACCTCGAGATGGTGCTGATCATGAGCGTCAATCCGGGGTTCGGCGGCCAGGGGTTCATCGCCTCGGCGCTGTCGAAGCTGGCGGCGGCGCGGCGTGCGCGCCTGGAGCGCCGGCTCGACTTCCTCATCGAGGTGGACGGCGGCGTCAAGGCGGCGAATGTTGCCGAGGTGGCCGCCGCTGGGGCCGACGTCTTCGTCATCGGCACCGGCATCTTCGCGACGCCGAGCTACCGCGCGGCGATTGAGGAGATCCATCGTCTCTGCGGTGGGGGGACGACCTGACAAGGACCTGGTGTTGGCAAGTGCGAAGCGATGTGGTAGCCCCTGACGCTTCGATTGTGGGCCGAGCCGATCCGCATCGGCTGCTTGAGACGGGGTGTAGCTCAGACTGGTAGAGCGCACGGTTCGGGACCGTGAGGTCGCTGGTTCAAGTCCAGTCACCCCGACCACTTTCCTCCCAGATGCCCCGCACGATTCTCGCCTGCGCCCTCGCCGTCGCCAGCCTCGTGCTGGGCGCCAGGTTGGCGCCGGGGCAGCCCGTGACCGGCACAGTGCGAGGCGTCGAGGCGATCAACGTGCGCCGCGGCCCGAGTGCGGAGACGGCAGCGTTCGCGGTGCTGCACCGAGGCGCCCGCGTCGTCATCGACGAGCAGGCCGGAGAATGGGTGCGGGTGGTCCTCGCCAGCGGCGAAAACGGGTGGGTGAATGCGGCCTTCCTCGACCTGCCGCCGGGCGCGACCGTGGCCCCCGCGCCCACCGTCGCCGCGGCGGCTCCGGTCGGGAGCGCGTTGCCGCCGTCGATCGATACCGAGTTGGCTCGCCTGCGCCAGCGGTTAGCATCGCTCGAGTCCGTGGTCGCCCCGACCGTAGTCGCGACTCCAGTCGCCGTCGCGCCTGACTCGAAGGCCGCCGCGCCCGCGCAGGTCCCGTCCCTGCCAACTGTGGCCGTCGTCACGTCGTCCGATACCTTCGATGTCGGCCCGGCGCTGGCGCTGGCCGGGGTGTGCTTCGTCGTCGGGTTCCTGCTCGGAACCTTCTACGGCCAACGCCAGGAGCGACGCGGCCGCTCGCGGGTCCGTTTCTAGGGCCTTCCTGCCCGTAGCGTGAGCAGTGCCGCTCTTTTGGGCACCGCAGGGGCCCGCAATCGGCCAGCTTTGCGGGGCAGCACTTGGCCCACTGGACGGCATTGGAGTTGCTGATCACTGCCGTGGGCATCGAAACGAAGTCGAAAGTAAGGGGAGTTCCAGACCTGCGAGGTTCGGTGAGCAGGCAGCACGGGCGCGCCGCCGTCGCTTTACAGGTTCAGGAACATTGACATACAACCCGCGACGCCGCGGCGAGGAGAGACGATGAAAAAGGTCGAAGCGATCATCAAGCCATTCAAGCTCGACGAAGTGAAGGAAAGCCTCAGCGCGATCGGCGTGCAGGGCCTGACGGTCAGTGAAATCAAGGGGTTCGGACGCCAGAAGGGCCACACCGAGCTGTACCGAGGCGCCGAGTACGTGGTCGACTTCCTGCCCAAGGTCAAGCTCGAGATCATCGCCGCCGACGAGAAGGTGGCCGACATCGTCGCCGCCATCGAGAAGGCGGCGAAGACGGGTCGTATCGGCGACGGCAAGATTTTCGTCCTGCCGATCGAGGAAGTGATCCGCATCCGCACTGGCGAGCGCGGCCCCGACGCCGTCTGAGCCAGTCGCGTCTATTCCACTCAGTTCATCGACGCTCCCGCAGGCGGGAGTGATCACAGGGCACCAGCTATGGGAGGTTCATCCGCATGACACCGAAAGAGGTCGTCAAGTTCGCCAAGGACAAGAAGGCCGTCTGTGTCGATCTGAAGTTCATGGACTTCCTCGGCTCATGGCAGCACTTCACGATTCCGATGTCCGAGTTTGGTGAGGCGCTGTTCGACGAAGGCAGCGGCTTCGACGGCTCGTCGATCCGCGGCTGGCAGCCGATCAACGCCTCGGACATGTTGATCGTTCCCGACCCCACGACAGCGGTGATGGATCCCTTCTGTGCGGCGCCGACCCTCAGCCTGATCGGCGACGTCGTCGATCCGATCACCAAGGAACAGTATTCGCGCGATCCGCGGTACATCGCCAAGAAGGCGGAGGCGTACGTGAAGTCGAGCGGCGCCGGCGACGTCGCCTACTTCGGTCCGGAACCGGAGTTTTTCATCTTCGACGACATCCGCTTCGATCAGAACGCGCACAGCGGCTACTACTTCCTGAACTCCTCCGAAGGCGTCTGGAACAGTGGCCGGGACGAGGGTCCGAACCTCGGCTTCAAGCCGCGCCACAAGGAAGGCTACTTCCCGGTTCCGCCGACCGACTCCCAGCAGGACATCCGCCAGGAAATGGTGATGATGATGGAGCAGGTCGGCATCCACGTGGAGAAGCAGCACCACGAAGTGGCGACCGCCGGACAGGCCGAGATCGACATGCGCTTCGCGCCGTTGGTGAAGATGGCCGACTGGCTGATGTGGTACAAATACGTGGTCAAGAACGTCGCCCGGAAGTGGGGCAAGACCGCGACGTTCATGCCGAAGCCGATTTTCGGTGACAACGGCAGCGGCATGCACACCCACCAGTCGATCTGGAAGGGCGACAAGCCGTTGTTTGCCGGCAGCGGCTACGCCGGCATGAGCGAGATGGCGATGCACTACATCGCCGGCATCATTAAACATGCACCGGCGCTCGCCGCGATTACCAACCCGACCTACAATAGCTACCGTCGCCTGGTGCCGGGGTACGAGGCGCCGGTGAACCTGGCGTACTCGAGCCGCAACCGCTCGGCGGCCATCCGCATCCCGATGTACTCGCCGAGCCCGAAGGCGAAGCGTATCGAAGTGCGCTTCCCCGATCCGACCTGCAACGGCTACCTGGCCTTCTCCGCCATGCTGATGGCTGGCCTCGACGGCGTCGAGAACCGCATGGCCGCCGGCGAGCCGCTCGACAAGGACATCTACTCGCTGACGCCCGAGGAGTTGAAGGGCGTCGCCGGCATGCCGGCCTCTCTGGAGGAGGCGCTGCAGAACCTCAAGAAGGATCACGCCTTCCTGCTCAAGGGCGATGTCTTCACCGAGGACGTCATCGAGACGTGGATCGACTACAAGATGGTCAACGAGGTCAGCGCGCTGCGCTTGCGCCCGCACCCGTACGAGTTCTTCCTCTATTACGACGCCTGATCCCGGCACGGGATCGAGACGACGACGGCCGGTGCGGGGTTCTCGTACCGGCCGTCGTCGTCTGCACAGACTGGGGTCGCATTAGACCCCCATGGCTGCTAATTAAACAGAGTCTACTGTCGCTTCCTGATCTGTCCGCACCAACCGGCAGCTTGAGCCAGCAGCAGTAACTGGCCACAGCGAAATTTTCATCGCTCCGGTAGGTCGCGGCGTTTCGACGCGCCTCTTCCGTCCATGTGGCGTCGTACCCGAAGCAAGGAAGGATATCCCGACAGTGGATTCACCCATCAGTTCGTTCGAGCAACTCCCGCTCTCTCTCGCGATGCACGAGGCGCTCAGCGCCTGCGGCTATCGCACCCCGACCCCGATCCAGGCGGTCGCCATCGCGCCGGCCCTGGCCGGGCGCGACGTCCTCGGGGCCGCCCCGACGGGCACCGGCAAGACGGCCGCGTTCGTCATCCCGATCCTCGAGCGGCTGCGCACCGGCGGCGGATCGTCGCTGGTCCTGGCGCCGACGCGCGAGCTGGCCGAGCAGATCGCCGGCTGGGCGCACAAGCTCGGCGGCAGCCGCCTCGGCACCGCACTGGTCGTCGGCGGCGTCGGCTTCGGGCCGCAGGTCGACGCGCTGCGCCGCAAGCCGGTGATGATCATCGCCACGCCGGGCCGGCTCGTCGACCACCTGACGCGTCGCACGGCGTCGCTCGAGCGCGTCGGCATCCTCGTCCTCGACGAGGCCGACCGCATGCTCGACATGGGTTTCCGGCCGCAGTTGGCGCGCATCGTCGAGGCGCTGCCGCGCCAGCGCCAGACACTGCTCTTCTCGGCGACGCTGCCGCAGAGCAATCGCGAGTTCGCCTGGCTGGGCCTGCGCGACCCGCAGCGCGTCGGTGTCGGCGAGCACGCCAAGCCGCCGAAGAAGGCGATGCAGGACGTGTTCATGGTCGACTCCCAGCAGAAGACGTCGCTGCTGCTCTCGCTCATCGCCAGCGGGCCCGGCCACATGCTGGTCTTCGCCCGCACCAAGCACCGCGCCGATCGGCTGACGCGCGCCGTGCGCGCCGCCGGCCATGCGGCGCAGCCGATTCACTCCAACCGCACCCAGGCGCAGCGCCGCGCCGCGCTGGAGGGCTTCCGCCGTGGCGATCACCACATCTTGATCGCCACCGACATCGCGGCGCGCGGCATCGACGTGCCGGACGTCAAGCGGGTGATCAACTTCGACCTGCCGCAGACCGTCGAGGATTACGTCCATCGCGTCGGCCGCACCGCGCGCGCTGGGGCCGGCGGACATGCCTCGAGCTTTGCCTCGCCAGAAGAGCGCGCCCAGCTGCGCGCCATCGAGCGCCACCTCGGACACGCCCTGTCGCACGGCGCTCGCGCCGCGGGAGATGCCCGTGGCGTTTGACCGCGCCCCGCGCCCGGCGCCGCGCATGAAGAACGCCGCTCCGCCGATCTGCGTCGGCTGGCGCGCCTTCGTCAACTGGCCGCAGCCGGCGGGGACGGCTCCGAAACCGGTCCCGCTCCTCGACGAGACCGGCCGCGCCCTGGCCAACGATCTCGCCGACGGCCAAGAGGTCGAGATCCTCGCCTGGCGCCCGCGCTCGCGCGAGGGCACCAGCTACCGCGTCCGCCGCATCTCCGACAACGGCGAGTGGTGGATCGCCTCGAGTTTCCTGCGCCGCGGCGCCGTGGCCGTCGCGCCGGCAGCGGTCGGCTGAATAGCCATTCTGGGAGGGCGGGAGCCCCCGCCCTCCCAGAATGGGCCTACGCGTAGAGCCCCGGGAAGTTGCTCGATTTGGGGCTGAAGCCGGGAAAGATCGGCCCCATCGCGCTGAGGCTCATGCCCAGGTGGGCGAACAGGGCCTCGGCAAAGACGTCGCGGAAGTCGGTCGTCACCTGCAGATCCTCGCCTTCGGAGAGCGCGGCGGGCAGCAGGCCCGGCCAATCGTCGTTCTTCAGCAGCAGCCGGCCGCCGGACACGCCGCCGCCGATCGCGAACATGACGCCGCCGTGCCCGTGGTCGGCCCCGGCGCCGCCGTTCTGAGCGACGCGACGACCGAACTCGCTCATGCACAGCGTCAAGGTGTGGTCGAGGTAGTTGGTGCCGCCGTTGTTGAACAGATCGTCGCGGAACGCCTTCAGCGCCCCGTTCAGCTCGACCGCCTTGCCGTCGCCGTCCTCACCGCCGACCTGCCCGAGCTGGGTGGACAGGTTGGTGTGATGATCCCAGCCGCCGATGTCGACGGCGACGACCTTGACGCCGACGCCGGCCTTGATGATCGCCGCGACGTCCTTGAGCGCCCGCGCCGTTCTGGTGTTCGGGTAGATGACGCTGGTCGCGGTGTTGACCGATTGGATGACGTCCACCGCCGACAGCGCCGCGTTGACGCCCACGCCCAGCGTGTCGGTGGCACCGGTATACAAGTCCTGCAGCGCGGTTCGCCGCGCCGTGGCAAAGTCGCCTTCGACGAGGAAGGAATCGATCGCCGAGAAGGCCACGTTCGGTGCGCCGCCGATGAGGGCCAACTGCGGCGCGTCGGAGATCGACAGCCCGGCGACCGGATCGGCGTTGTTGATCACGCTCAGGTAGCGATTGAGCCACCCGTCGGTGATCGACTTGTTCCCCGGAGCGGCCCGCTCCATGTAGTCCTGCGCGTCGAAGTGCGAGCGCGACGGGTCGGTGCTGCCGGCCAGGTGGATCGCCAGCAGCTCGCCGGCGTCATACATCTGCTTCATGCCGGTGCACAGCGGGAACAGCCCGAAGCCGTGCGAATCGCCGCTGCCGAGCTGCAGCTCGGTCCCCGCCGTGACGGCGATGCTGGGCCGGACCGCGTAGTACGTCGGGTCGAACGCCGGCACCACCAGGCTGAGGGGATCGGCGCCACCGCGCAGGAACAGCGCCACCAACACCTTGTCGACCCCCGGCGCCGCGCCGGCGCGGCGGACGCCGTGCGGCAGAAGATACGCCGTCGCCGCCACGGCGCCGGTCTTGATCAGTGCTCGTCTGGTCAGTTTCATCGCACGCCCCTCAGGAGGTGAGGAATTCAGGAGTCGAGAGCAGGAAGGCAGCGGCTTGCTCCACCTTCTGCGCCGCGGTCGCGGCCGGGATGGCATTCAGGTAGGCGATCGCCGCGCCGCGCGCCGTCGCCGAGATTCCGTCGAGCGGGAACAGCACGGCGGCGACATCGTCGACAATGTCGGGGTTCGGCGCCGCGCCGGATACTCCCCAGCTGGCGGCGTAGGTCTGCGCCATCGACTCGACCAGGTTGAAGCGCTGTACGATGCCGCCCGGACTGGCCCAGAAGATCGACTGATCCGGATAGCCGGTCGGCGGGTCGGCGTTGCGGATGCGCTCGCCCAGGCCGGCGAGCGTCTGGCGCATGCTCTGGTAGTTGGTGACGCCAGGATTCGGGTTGGCGCCGACGGCGCGCAGGAAGCTCGCCATGAAGACCACCGGCCGCTTCACCTTGCTGCGCCGGTACTCGGGGAAGAGCTGGAACTCCTTCGACTTCAGGATCGCCGCGGTGACCTGCTCGAGCTGGTCGGCGGCGGCCGACGCGGCGCTGAAGTGGGCGGCGCACTCCGCGACCAGCAGGTAGGGCGGGTCGTCATGCACCAGGCGCCGCACCAGCTTGGTGCAGATGAAGGTCGCCGTGCTCGGATGGGTGGCGGCCAGCGTGATCGCCGCGAAGCCCTCCTGCTCGCCATCGCCAGGCGAATCGATGATCTGTCCGAAGACCGTTTTCGGGCCGAGGAAGTCGTGCCAACTGTCCTGGTAGCGGAAGCCCGGATACCCGGGAGCAAAGTTGGCCTCGGTGCTCGTCTCCTGCCGCCAGCCGGTGAGTGCCCGTGCCACCTCCTTGACGTCGTCCTCGGTGTACGGCGCCGTCACCCCCATGGTGTGCAGCTCGAGCATTTCGCGCGAGAAGTTCTCGTTGTAGCCGGTGCCGGGCGGGACGCCGACCTGGTTCTGGCGCTGGTCGAGGTAGTCCAGCATCGCCGGCCCGCGTGTCATGCGAATGACCGCCTCCTCGAAGTTCCCCAGCACATAGGGCCGAATCGAATCGCGCAGGTATGACGGCGTGTTCCACTTCTGCTGGCCGGTGCTGCCGGTGACGTTGAAGTGATTGAACCAGAAGTCGACCAGCACCGCCTCGAGCTGCCGGTGCGTGGCGGTGGCGCGGTACACCTCCGACTCCTCCATTTCCTTGTAGACGTCGTTCTTACCGGCGCCGATCAGACCCGGGCAGGTGCCGCCGCCGTTGTTCGGGTAGCAGTCCCGTACGTCGACGACGCTCATCGCCAGGGCCGGGTAGGTGCTGGCCAGCACCGCCTCGACGGCGCTGTCGTCGATCGCGCCCGGGGCGAGCTGCTCGTCGATGTAGCCGTTCAGGCCGAGCGTCTGCAGGCGCCCGATGGTGTAGGCATCGGGACCGTACGCGGTGCGATCGAGCAGATGCTGCTGTTGCGCCGGCGAGACACAGGTCTCATCGTGCGCGCCATTGTCGGTCAGGTCGCACGCCACCGCCATCGCCTCGACACCCTCGACGCTCTGGTAGAAGTGGCCGCGCGCGACGCCCTCGACGCAGTCGACCAGGGCGGTGATCGAGGCCGAGGCGGCGCAGTCGCCGGGAAACATCTGGCCGATCGATGTGGTCGCACCGGCGCAGCGCAGCTGCGCCTTTGCGGCCAGGCGATCGACCTCGCCCTGGATCTTGCCCTTCATGTCCTCCAGCGACTGCGCCAGGATCTCGCCCTGCAGGTTGTCGCCCGAATGCGCCGCGAGAGCGGCGGCCGCGCCGGCGCGGCGATTGGTGCCCTTCAACCCCGCCTTCACGCCGCCGCGGGCGATACGCCACATGTCGTCGACGATGCGGTTGGCGCCCTTGAGGACTTCCTCCTGGCAGTCCGCCCCGTCGCCGTCGACGTCGGCGTCGACCACCGCGGCGTCCAGGTTGGGACCGAAAAGCGCCGCGACGATCTGCCGCGATTCGCTGCTCGCGGCGGCGTTGATCGCCACCGCGCCGGCGTATGCGAAGTCGGGCGCGCCGAGGCCTTGGCACTGGCTCAGATCGCGATCGACGGTGCGCTGCTGCTTCTGCGCCACCTTGTCGCCGACGTCGTTGGTCAGGCACGCCTGCGCGGTCAGGGTGTCACCGAGATCGCCGAGGTTGTCGACCGACCCATTGGTTGCGTTGCGCAGGCACTTCCAATTCGACTTGCCCTGCTGACGGACGACGTCGGCACCGGCCTTGGTGAGGTTGTTGAGGCAGCGCTGCTGGTCGCTCGACTGCGGCGCCGCCAGCGCCGCCGCGGCGAACGTCGCGACCGCCAGGGTCAGTCCGAACGGTCGTAGGAGGGCGTACACCCTCGTACGCCTGATCGAGGCCGTCATTGCGTGTCTCTCCTGCTCATCCTGCCTCCGAGGTTTGGGCGCCCGCGTCGAGGGTGTGCTCACTGCGCCTTGAAGAACAGCGGTTCCTGCGCCGCGATATCGGTCAGGTCGATCGACAGGCACAGGCCGTCGCTGCTGCGTACCTGCACCTTTACCTGGGCGGTTGATTGCAATGCCGCGGCGACGCCGGTCGGCAATCCGGATCCCTTGCCGATGACGGTGACCTTGGACTTGCCGGCGTCGCCGCCCTTGTAGAGCAGCTTCAGAATCCCATCCGCGGCCAGCGCGCCGTCCTTGTACTTGTAACCCTTGCCGGGCCCCTGCGGATCGTTGGGCGCCTTGCCGAGCGACTTCCAGCACGGCGTACCGGCGCAGGTGTCGCCGGCGCGGTCGACCAGCGCCTCGCCGGCCAGGGCGTCGGCGTCGTCGTAGACGCACAACGAGTACACGGTCCCGGTGCCGCCCTGCCCGGCATCGAGCGGGTTGCCGAGGTCGGTCTGCGCCAGGGCCGGGCCCTTCAACAGCTTCGCGACCAGCTTCTCCTTGCCGGGCACGTCCGCCTTCACCATCAGGAGGCCCTTGCCGAAGCCGCTCGTGCAGCCAGGGTCGGCGAGCGGTGGGCAGGCCCCGGCCGGTGGCGGGGTGGGCGTCGGCGTGTCGGTCGGCATTGGGGTATCTGTCGGGGTCGGCGTGTCGCCGGTCACGGTCACGTTCAGCGTCGCCAGGCCGGCGGCGTCGCCGGCCGTGCTGCCGTCGCCGTTGACGGCGTTACCCCAGCCGCTCAGCGTCGCCGCGCCGGGCACGCCCGGCGCGGTCCACAGGAAGCTGAACTCGGCCATACCGCCCGTCGCCAGCTTGGGCGTCGAGTGCGTGATCTCCTGCCGGCCGCCCGTGCCCACCAGTGCCTGGGTGCCGCTGGCGAAGGCGCCGCCCGTCGCCAGCGTGCCGAGCAGCGACGCGATGTTCAGCCCGGCGCGGTTCTGCAGCCCGATCTCGAACACCGTCAGCTTGAACTCATGCACCGAGAGCGGCGCCACAGTCGGCGGTCCACCGCCGCAGTCGACACACGCCAGCGTCACCGTTGGGGCGATGCCGCCGCTGTGGCAGAAGTTGCATCCCTGCGCCGGCAGGGGAAAGCTCGTCGTGGCAATCCCCCCCGAGAACGCCTGCGCGGCCGCCGCCCACACGAAGATCAACCCGCCTGCGGCCCAGCGCAGCACTGCATCCGACCGTCCATAGTTCACTCGCTGCACCCCCCCCGATGACGGTACTCACCCGGGCCGGTTGCGGCAAGGAGTTTTTACCGAGATGTCGGTCCTTACCGCGCGCGCCTGTTTGCCGCGCGCACCTGTTTGGATCTGCCGGCTTTGCCCACAAAGTCCGATTGCGCCCAACACCGATCGGCCCGAGTAGGGCGCGCAGCGCCCGTATCGAGGGCCTGCCCCTCGATACGCCGCCTCCGGCGCCTACTCGGGGCCCTCGGTGGAGTTTATAGGCAAAGCCACTGGTTGGTGGCTCGAGGAGCGGCGCACGGCTCTTCGAGGGGCTGTTAGACGCAGCGGACCGCGCAGGTCGGGCCTGCGGCTCGGACGAGGCAGCGATCCAGACTCGCCAAGGGGAGGTCGAACGCTTCGGCAACCGCCACGTACCAGGGATGGTAGGACGCCTCGGCCCACAGGCCGTCCGCCCCCGCATCCGTCGCCGCCGCGACGAGTACGGACGCGTCGACGACGGCGCTCACCGGCGGTCGGCGTCGCGCTGCCGCAGGATCGCGGCGCGCGAGACGCGCGTCGCGCCGGCGCGTTTGCGCTCCCGTACCTGCTCGAGCCACGTCTCGAGCGACGGTCGCGTCGCCAGGCGCTCGAGTTCGGCGCGCAGGTACGCCTGCATCGACAGCCGCGCCGGCGCCGCCCGCGCCGCCAACCCGTCGCGCACGGACTCTGGGACGTCCCGTATCGTGATCTGGATCCCCATGCCTGCGAAGTGCCAGCAACGCTGGCAGTCTGCAATCGCTGCGGGTGCGGAACGTCGCTGCGCCCGTGACTCGGTCGGGTCTCAGATCGGCAGATCGCCCGTCGCGCGGCGCGAGCTGCCGTCCTTGGTGTAGGCGGCGATGGTGCGCTGCGCGATGCGCATCTGGTGCACCTCGTCGGCGCCGTCGGCGAAGCGCGCCCAGCGGGCGTGCTGGTACATATGGGCGAGCGGCGTGTCGGTCGAATAGCCGAGCGCGCCGTGCACCTGGATGGAGCGGTCGATGATGCGGCCCAGCGCGTTGGCGACGAAGTGCTTGGCCATCGAGACCTCGGAGACGAAGTCGAGCTTCTGGTCGATGCGGTAGGCGGCGTGCAGGACCATCAGCTTGGCCTGGTACAGCTCCATGGTCGAGTCGGCGATCATCCACTGGATGCCCTGCTTCTCGGCCAGCAGCGAGCCGTGCGAGAAGCGCTTCAGCGAGCGGTCGACCATCATGTCGAGGGCCGTCTCGGCCTGTGCGATCCAGCGCATGCAGTGCGCCAGGCGGGCCGGGCCGAGACGGTACTGGCCGAGGCGATGCCCCTGGCCGCGCCCGCCGAGCATGTTGGTCGCCGGCACGCGCAGGTTCTCGATGACGATCTCGGAGTGGCCGGAGCTGCCGTGCATGGTCCCCACCTCGCGGACGCGGTTCCAGCCCGGTGACGGGAGATCGACGATGAAGCCGGTGTTGGCCGCCTGCGGCAGGTCGGGACTGTCCTCGGTGCGCGCGATCAGAATGGCGAAGGCGGCGCGGCGGGCGTTGGAGATGAACCACTTGTGGCCGGTGATCACCCAGGCGTCGCCCTCGGGCACGGCGCGCGTCTGGATCAGGGTCGGATCCGAACCGGCGACCTCCGGCTCGGTCATGGCGAAGCAGCTCATCGCTACGCCGTCGCACAGCGGCTTGAGGTACTTGTCCTTCTGCGCCGGAGTCGCCCAGTGCAGCAGGGTGTGCATATTGCCCTCGTCAGGCGCCTGGCAGTTCATCACCCAGGGGCCGTAGTAGGCCTTCGCCGCCTCGGCCTGGACCATCGCCAGCTCGACGTGGCCTAGGCCCATGCCGCCCCACTCGGCCGGCATGTGCGGCAGCCACAGGCCGGCGGCCTTCGCCTCGGCGCGCATCTGCAGGAGGATCTGCAGGTAGTCGGCGCGCTCGATCTTGTCGGGGTCGCCGATCTTCGCCTCGCCCGGCTTCACCACCTGTTGGATGAACTCACGCACGCGCAGGCGCAGATCCTCGAGCTCGGGGCTGAGGGTGAAGTCGATGGCCATGGTGGTCCTCCTCGGGGGTCAGGGGTCGCGCCAGAGAGCCACAGATCGGCGTGGATCTCCACTCGTGCAAGGATCGCCACCTCGCCACCGCCCGCGCCCCGCTGGTGGTGCACGAGCGGCCGACTGCCATATGGCAGGCCCTGGAGGGCGCCCCCCCCGTGGGCGCCTGTTGAATGGGTCAGGCGCCTTCTGTTCAACAGGCGCCCACGGGGGGGCGCCCTCCAGGGGAGGTTCGTCGGTAGCGGCGCCGGTTTCATCCATTGACCGGGTTTTCTCCGCGCCTCCGTATCGAAGAATCTGATTCCCGGGTCGCTCGGAGTCAGCGTCGCGTGCCGCCGGGGCCGTAGGGGTTTTCCCGATGGAAGAACGGCACGGAACTCTGCTAGCGGGGTACTCATACGCACCCACTTTGGTCGGCGGAAGACCAAGAACACGGGGAGAGATATGAACATGAAACGACTGGCAATCCTGGCCGCCGGGTCGGCGGTGGTGGCGCTGGCGGGGCCGGCGCAGGCGAAGAAGTGCCCGCAGGACGCGGTGCAGGTCGGCAGCCTGTGCGTCGACAAGTACGAGGCCAGCGCCTGGGAGACCACCGACACAGCCACCATCAAGAACATCAAGAAGGGCAAGGTCGACGCGGTGGCGGACCTCACCCTGTCCACGCAGCGCGGCGCGACGGCGGACGACTACGGTGCGAGCTGCCCGGACAACGGGGCGGGCTGCGTCAACGTGTACGCCGTCTCGCTCGCCGGCGTCACCCCGGCCGGCTACCTCACGCAGATTCAAGCCACCGCGGTGTGCCGCAATGCGGGAAAGCGGCTGCTGACCAACAGCGAATGGACCGCGGCGGCGCTGGGCACCCCGGATCCGGGGACGGACAACGGCACGAGCGACTGCAACGTGAGCAGCACGTTCGCCGTCACCAATACCGGCGCGCGCCTGCTCTGCGAGTCGGACAGCGGGGTCTTGGACACGGTCGGAAACCTGTGGGAGTGGGTGGCCGACTGGGTGCCGTTGTCGACGGCGTGCCCGGGGTGGAACGGACTCAGCGACGACGTCATGTGCCTGGGCGGAGCGAGCACCACTGGTGGCCCCGGCGCGCTGTTTCGCGGCGGCGCCTTCGGCAACGGCGCGATTGCCGGGCCACTGGCCGTGCTCGGCTACGCTTCGCCGTTCTACATCGGCCCAGACCTCGGCTTTCGGTGCGCGCGCGAGCTGTAGGGGACTTTGGCCATTTGGGATTTCGCATATCGGCACGGGTGGGCGGGCGTAGCCCGCTCACCCCGCGCCGTGCGAGTGGGGTGAACTGAACATGAGCTCATCGCCGGCGGACATGCTGCCGATCGTGCAGCGGTCATACGATCTGTGCGCGGCGCTGTACGAGCACGTGAACCGCTTGCCGCGCGCGCAGCGCGGGCTGATCGGGCGGGTGATGCTGGACGACGGGCTGCGCATGCTGGGGCTGTTCGCGGTGGCCAACCGGCGCCGCGAGAAGCGCGAGACGCAGGCCGAGGCGAGCGGGCATCTGGATGCACGGGCGCCGGTCATGGCGGGCCCGCCGGTCAGACGGCTGGGACGGTCGGTACACCGTAGCGGCTGAACACCTCGTCCGCGGTAACGATCCGAAAGTCGTCAGCCAGCGCTTGCGAAATCAGGAGCCGATCAAACGGATCGCCATGGTGCGGCGGGAGACGGCGGACGGCGGCCGCATGGCGGGCGGTCACGGGCAACTCGGCGAACCCGGACGCGGCGATGCTGGTGTCGATATCGAGGCCGGCGCTGTCGCTCCACTTGAGCTTGCCGATCGCGACCTTGATCGCGATCTCCCATACGGAGGCGGCGCTTACCACGACCTCCGAGGTGGGCGCCGCGATGGCTTGTCGCGCCTGACGCCCCAAGCGCCGGCTATCCTGGAGCCACCACAGGAATACGTGCGAGTCGAGCAGCAACCTCATCGCCGCCGCCGCGGCTCAACTGCGTCGCGGTAGAATGCGTCGAGGATCGTCTTTGGCAACGGGGCATCGAAGTCGCGGGCGATGACAATCCGCCCACGCATGAGTCCCGCCGTCCGGGGCTTTCTGGAGTCGCGCAAGGGGGCGAGCCGCGCGAGGGGTTTGCCGGCCCGGGCGATGAGGATCTCCTCGCCCGCAGCCGCCTGATCAACCAGTCGCGAAAGATGCGTCTTGGCCGCGTGGATGTTCACGACTCGCGCTCCCGACATGGACTAAGTCTAGTCCGGTCGAATAGTCGCGGCAAGGCTCGCCGCAACGCCTGTCGCTGCTCAGCTCCTACTCCCGACTCCATGGCTGGTCTATGCGAAGAAGCGAAAGGAGGACCTGACGCCGCAGCAACTCAGGATTCTGCGGACACTCACAGAGGAGGAATTCGGATGAAGACGAAGCGGTTTGCCGAGCTCGTTGCCAGCGTCAAGCAGGCTGGGCGGATCCGCCGTGGGCGTATGAGAGCCGGCCGGACCTTCGAGGTTCGCCCGATGGATATCCGCGCGATTCGCCAGAAGCTCGGACGGTCGCAGTCGGAGTTCGCCCCGATGATAGGGGTCAGCCTGTCGACGCTGCAGAACTGGGAGCAGGGTCGCCGCAAGCCGGTCGGGCCCGCACAAGCGCTGTTGCGGGTCGCCGCCGCGAATCCCCGCATGGTCGCGCAAGCACTGGCCTCGTGATCGGCCGCCTCGCTCGGGTAAGGAGCAGGCGCCGGCGGGGCGGCGCGCGCCCACGTCGGCCGAGGCGAACGGGCCGCTGGATGCCGGTGCGCCCGAAGCTCCGCCGTGCTAGCTGCTTCCCACGATGGTCGATGTGCGTCGTCGTACCCGGGAGTACGTCGAGCGCCTGGACCGCGCCCGGGCGACGTTGCGCGACGAGGTCGAGCCGGATGTCGCCCTGGTCCGCGGGCTCTCGCTCACCGAGCGCGGCGAGTGGATGGCGCGCGCCTGCGCCAGTGCCGGCGCGATCCTTGCAGCCCGGGCGGACCGCGCCGCGATCCTCGCTCGGCGTTAGCCCCTAGCGCCGGATTTCGAGGCCAAGTGGCACGCGCTCATGGAACGCCGGCGCCGCACGCGGTCATGACGATCGAGACCCCCGCCGAGTTGGCCGTGTTGCTGGCCGGGTGCCTGGAGGCGATCGGCATCCCGTACGCCGTCGGCGGGGCGGTGGCGTATGGATTCTGGGGTGCCCCGCGTGGCACCCAGGGCCTCGACCTGAATCTGTTCCTCCCGGCCGAGCACATCGGTCCGGCGCTCGACGCACTGGTGGCTGTTCGATTGCGTCGGCGCGGACGACATCCGCGTCACGCGGTGGGACCTGCTCTGCGCCGCCTTGCCGCCAGCCTGACGGGGCCGCTCACCTGATCAACCAGGCGGACCAGTAGGGTCGGCGGTCGGCGCATCGCCAACAAACAGTGAGTGCGCCACCAGGATGCCGACGCCGACGGTGATGAACGAATCTGCGACGTTGAACGCCGGCCAGTACCAGCCGCGGTGGTAGACGAGCAGAAAGTCGGTCACCTCGCCGAAGGCGATGCGGTCGATGAGGTTGCCGATGGCGCCGCCGAGCACGCCGGCGACGGCGAAGAGCAGCCAGCGCTGCTGGGAGGGGATCTCGCGCAGGAAGTAGATCAGCACGCCGATAGCGACGGCGGTGGCGACGAAGAAGAACGGCAGCCGGAACGCCTCGTGCGCGCCGGCGAAGAGGCTGAAGGCGCCGCCCGGATTGGTGGCGTGGGTGAGCGAGAAGAACGCCGGCACGACCGGGATGACCTCGTGCAACGGCAGGTCGCGTCGCACCAGCCACTTGGTCAGTTGGTCGAAGACGACGACGCCGGTTGCGACCAGCGCCACGAAGACGCCCTTGTTCACGCGGACGCCTGCGGCGCCGCCAGCGGCAGCGCGCGCACCACCGGCGCGCAGCGCTCGCACAGCTCGGGATGGTCGGCGGCGGCGCCGACTGCTTCGCTGAAGTTCCAGCAGCGACCGCACTTGGTGCCGCGCGCCGACTCGACGGTGACGGTCAGGTCGTCCCCGTCGGCCGCGCCGTCCGCCGAACCATCGACCAGCTCGACCTGCGAGACGATGAACAGCGCCGGCAGATCGGCGCGTGCGGCGGCCAGCAGCGGGCGCAGCGCAGTGGAGGGTGCCAGCAGGACGCGCGCATCGAGCGAGTGGCCGATGACGCCCTGCTTACGCGTCTCCTCGAGCGCCTTGGTGACGACGGCGCGGGCGGCCAGCAGACGCTCCCATTTCGCCGCCAGGGCGTCGTCGATCAACGCAGCGTCGACGGCCGGCAGGCCGGCCTCGAACACCGACGCGGCGGTGCGGCCGGGGACGTAGGTCCAGGTGTCGTCGGCGGTGTACGACAGGATCGGCGCCATCAGGCGCACCAGTTGGTCGAGCAGGCGCCACATGGCCGTCTGCGCGGCGCGGCGCGCCGGTGCGTCGGGGGCGGAGGTGTAGACGCGGTCCTTGACGACGTCGAGGTAGAGGGCGCTCAGGTCGACGGCGCAGAAGTTCACCAGTCCCTGCACGACGTGGTGGAAGGCGAACTCGTCGTACGCCGCCAGGCTGCGCGCGACGAGCTGCTGGCCGCGGTGCAGGATCCAGCGGTCGAGTTCCGGCAGCGCCGCCGTCGGCACGGCGTCGCGGGCCGGGTCGAAGCCGTGCAGATTGCCGAGCAGGAAGCGGCAGGTGTTGCGGATGCGGCGATAGGTTTCGAGCAGCGGCGTGACCAGGTTCTGCGAGAAACAGGTGTCGGCGGTGAAGTCGACCGAGGCAAAGAGCAGGCGCAGGATGTCGGCGCCGTTCTTCTTGATGATCTCGTCCGGCGAGACGACGTTGCCGAGCGACTTCGACATCTTCTTCGAGTGCTGGTCGAGGATCAGCCCGTGTGTCAGCACCTGGCGGTAGGGCGCATGACCGGTGGTGGCGACGGCGGTGATGAGCGAGACCTGGAACCAGCCGCGGTGCTGGTCCACCGCCTCGACGTAGAGGTCCGCCGGCCAGCCGAGGCCGCGCTCGTTCAGCACCGCGTCATGCGAGCAGCCGGCATCGAACCAGACGTCTAGAATGTTGTCGTCGGGAGTGAAGGCCGTGCCGCCGCAGTGGCAGGTGTAGCCCGGCGCGACCAACTCGGCCGGCGGCAGCTCGTACCAGGCATCCGAGCCATGCTGACCGAAGATCGTCTCGACGTGTGCGATCAGCACCGGGTCGGCATGAAACGCGCCGCAGCCGTTGCAGGAGAAAGCGGGGATGGGCACGCCCCAGGCACGCTGGCGCGACAGGCACCAGTCGGGGCGGGTTTGCATCATGTTGCCGATGCGGTCGCGGCCCCACTTCGGCACCCACCCGACGCGCTCGATCTCGGCGCCGGCCTGCTCGCGCAGGCCGTCGTGGTCGATGCGCAGGAACCACTGCTCGGTGGCGCGGAAGATGAGCGGGTTCTTGCAGCGCCAGCAGTGCGGATAGGCGTGCGCCAGCTTCTCGGTGTGCACCAGGCGGCCGGCGGCGCGCAGATCGTCGACGATGCGCTGGTTGCTCTCGAACACCTTGCCGCCGGCGTAGGGGCCGGCCTCGGCGGTGAAGCGGCCCTCGGCGTCGACCGGCGTCAGCGTCGGCAGGCCGTACTTCTGGCCGACCTGGAAGTCCTCGTAGCCGTGTCCCGGGGCGGTATGGACGCAGCCCGTGCCGGTCTCGGCGGTGACGTGGTTCTCGAACACGGCGCGCGACGGGCGCTCGAAGAGCGGGTGGCGGAAGACATCGCGGCCGTCGAGGCTGCTGAGGTCGAGGGCCAGGCGACGGCCCTCGTTGGCGGCCAGGCCGGTCGCCGCCAGAAAGGCGTCGGCCAGGCGCGCCGCGACGATGACCATCTCCTCGCCGAGGTCGAGGGCGACGTAGTCGAGCGTCGGGTTGAAACACACGGCGAGGTTCGCCGGCAGCGTCCACGGCGTCGTCGTCCAGATCACCACCGCGAGCCGGCCGGCGGCGGCCGCCGCGCGCAGCGCCGCGCCGTCGTCGGCGGCGCGCGCCAGGGCCGCGGCCTCATCGCCGGCGCCGACGAACGGGAAGCGCACGTAGATCGACGGCGAGCGGTGCTCGGCGTACTCGACCTCGGCTTCCGCCAGCGCCGTCGAACAGGTCGGGCACCAGTGCACCGGGCGCAGGCCGCGGTAGATGAAGCCGCGCTCGGCGAGCTTGCGGAACATGCGCACGATCGCCGCCTCGTAGGACGGCGTCATGGTCAGGTACGGGTTCTGCCAGTCGCCCAAGACGCCGAGGCGTTGGAATTGTTCGCGTTGCACGTCGAGGTACTTCTCGGCGAAGGCGCGGCAGCGCTTGCGGATCTCGAGGCGCGACAGGGTGCGCGCCTCGGCGCCCAGGTCGCGCAGCACCTGGTGCTCGATCGGCATGCCGTGGCAGTCCCAGCCGGGCACGTAGGGGGCGTGCCGGCCGGCCATGAACTGGCGCTTGACGATGACGTCCTTGACGATCTTGTTCAGCGCCGTGCCGAGGTGGACGTTGCCGTTGGCGTACGGCGGTCCGTCGTGCAGGACGTAGGGCGTGCCGTCGGCGGTGGCGGCCAGCAGGCGCTGGTAGAGGCCCTCGGCGCGCCAGCGCGCCAGGATCTCCGGCTCGCGCGTCGGCAGGTTGCCACGCATCGGATAGTCGGTCTGCGGCAGATTGAGTGTGTGCTTGTAATCCATGTTCGAGCCGAATGTTCGAGCCGAGGCGGTCTGGCGCTGATGCGGGCGGATGCGAGACGCCGATTCGGAGGCGCCAACGGCCGAGACGGAAGGATGTACCAACCTGCCACCGGCAGTTCAATTGAGCCCAAGTCGCGCCGGTGGGTGCGCCAGCGGGTGCGTTGGCAGCGGCGCCGCTTTCGGGTAGGGAATAGGCGATGGGTAAGCGCATGGTGACCAATTTCTGCCGGGCCGGCTTTCCGAGCCACGAGGCGATCGACGAAGACGGGCAGGCGAAGCCGTGCGTCTACGGCGTGCCATGGGTGAACCCCGACACGCTGGCGACGCTCGGTAAACTGCCCTCCGTGCGGACCGGGCCAAAGGGCGAGCCGGTCGCCGCCGACGCCTTCGCCAAGCGACCGCTGCGCTGAGACGCGGCGGGGCGTGACGGTGACCACCGCGCCGGCCGATCCGCTCGCGGGTACGCCGCCGGCGTTGCGAGTGGACGGCTGGGACTCGGTCGAAGGTCTGGCGCACGGATTCTTCGGCCGCGCCGGCGGGGTGAGCAGCGGCCCGCTCGCGGCGCTCAACGTGTCGGAGCGGGTCGGCGACTCCCCCGGGAATGTCGGCGCCAACTGGGCGCTGGTGGCGCGGGCGTTGCCGGGGCTGCGGGTGGTGCGCATGACGCAGGTGCACGGGGCGCGGGTGGTGCGCGTCGACGCGCCGACGCAGGAGGTGGGCGAGGCGGACGCGATGTTCACCGCCACGCCCGGGGTGGGGCTGGCGGTGCTCACCGCCGATTGCGTGCCGCTACTCGGCGTCGCACCGGCGCACGGCGCGGTGCTGGCGGTCCACGCCGGGTGGCGCGGCACCCTCGCCGGCGTCGCGGCGGCCGCCATCGCGGCGGCGGCCGCCGCCCTGGCCATTCCGCCGGCATCCTGGCGCCTCGCCCTTGGCCCGTCGATCGGCGGCTGCTGCTACGAGGTCGAGGCGGACCTCGGCGCGCGCTTCGTCGATCGCTGGGGGCCGATGCCGGACGCCTGGCGGCCGATGGGTGGGCGTGGCCAACTCGACCTGCGCGCCGCCAATCGCGCCATCCTGACTGCCAGTGGGGTACCGGGCGAGCAGATCGTCGACCTCGGTCCATGCACGAGCTGCGTGCAGCAGCAGTATTTCTCGCACCGTGCCTCGGGCGGCTTCGCCGGCCGCCACCTGAGCCTGATCGGCCTGGCGCCGTAAATGTGCCGGTTGGGATCCCCTCACCCTGACCCTCTCCCAGCGGGAGAGGGTCAGGGTGAGGGGATCCGGATTCCCGCGCAGTTCACAGCCAACGCCCCGGGTCCGCACAGTGGGGAAAATCGCAGTTGTCTGGCCCGCCACAGCAGGCTACTCTCGCCCCGTGCGGAAGGAGTTGGCGATGAAGCGACTGGTGGTGATTCTCATGACCGCGGGCATGCTTAGCCTGGGGGTGGCGACGGCCGGGGCGCAGGAACGGTACGACTCCGACGAGAGTTCGCCGTCCCGTTACTACGCCGACGACTATGATTATGAGGACGCCTTCAGCAATCCACTGCGTCTCGCCTACTACATGATCTATCCGATCGGTTACACGGTCGAGTGGCTGGTCATGCGCCCGCTGCACTACGTCATCTCGCGGCCCGGCCTCGACAAGTTCTTCGGGTATACGCCGGTCGGCGAAGAGGGCAGTTCCAACCGCATGGGCGAGCACATGTAGGCGATCCCCCGGCCGCCACCGCGGCTGGGGTCAGGGGTTGAAGCGCGCGCGACGGCGACGTTCGCTGCAGCGTTCGACGGCGAGTTCGATCAGGCGAGACACCAGCGCCCCACCCGGCAGTCCGCTCGCTTCCCACATCTTCGGGTACATGCTGATCGAGGTGAACCCGGGGATGGTGTTCAACTCGTTGAGGTAGAGAGCGCCGCTGCCGCGCTCGAGGAAGAAGTCGACGCGCGCCATGCCGGTGCATTCGAGGGTGCGGTAGGCCAGCAGTGCCAGCGCCACCAGGCGGGTGCGCGTCGCGTCGTCGAGGTCGGCGGGTATGCGCGTCTGCGCCAGACTGGCGGCGGCGTACTTGTCCTCGAACGAGTAGAAGGCGGCGCCGGGGACGACCTCGCCCGGCACGGCCGCCTGCGGGTCGTCGTTGCCGAGCACGGCGCATTCGATCTCGCGCCCGTCGATGCCGCGTTCGACCAGGACCTTGGCGTCGAGTGCGAGCGCAGCCTCGACGGCGGCATCGAAGGTCGCCGCGGCGTCCTCGCTGACGCGCGTCACGCCGAGCGAGGAGCCCAAGCTGGCGGGCTTGACGAACAGCGGCCGACCGAGGGCCATCGCGGCGGCGCGCAGCGCCGCCCGCTCGGCCGCCCAACGCGCCGCGGTGATGGTGATCCACGGCACCACCGGCACGCCGGCGTCGCGCAGCAGGCGCTTGCAGACGTCCTTGTCCATGCACAGCGCGGCGGCCAGAACGCCGACGCCGACGTAGGGCACGTCGAAGGTGTCGAGCAGACCCTGCATGGCGCCGTCCTCGCCATACGAGCCGTGCAGGACGGGAAAGACGGCATCGGCTTCGGGCAGGGCGTCCTGCGGCCGCGCCGGGTCGAGCAGCGCCAGGCGTCCGCCGCGCCGCATCGGTACCACCGGCCGGCCCGCCTCGCGTTCGACTTCATCGGCGAGGCCCCAGTAGGCGTCCTCCGCCAGCAGATGCCAGCCGCCGTCGCGGTCGATGCCGATCAGCAGCGGTGCGTAGCGGCCGCGGTCGAGGGACTCGACGACGAAGCGCGACGAGCGCAGGGAAATCGGGTGCTCGCCGGAGCGCCCGCCGAACAGGATGGCGATGACCGATCGCGTCACGCCGGCGGGTCTAGCACAGACGCCCGTCGTTCGTCCCCTTCCACGCCCGTGGGAGAAATCGTCTTGCGCCACAACCCGCGCCGGGTGTACGGTGCGCCATCTTTCGCTGACCAAGGAACCCATGCAGACCATGCGCACGCACAGCACCCACCTACATGCCGATCGCGGCACGCAGTGGTCCGCGTGCGCGCAGACGGTCTGCGCGGGGGCGACGGCGGCTGCGGCCAATAAGGTGCGTAGCGCCATTCGACCGGCGACGTCCGGTGGTCCTGCGGGAGGAGTCCCCTAAGCAACTCGACTCATACCTCTTGCGACATAAGGGCCACCGGACAAAATCCGGTGGCCCTTTTTTTTGGCCCCGCGCACGGGGCCGGACGCTACACAACGGAAGGAGGCAACGACGATGCAAGCACTCGATGCGAAGTTCGTGGCGGAGCGGCTGCGGGAAGTGGTGGCGGAGGAACCGAAGGCGTTCGCCTATGACATCGGCGTTAGCCTGTCCGCCGTCTACAACTATCTGAACGGCCGTATTCCGACGACCGAGGTGCTGTTCCGCATCTCCCGCCACACCGGGCGGCCGATGGAGTGGTTTCTGGCTCTGGACGACGTCCACGAGCTGAAGCAGGCTGCGGCCTGAGCCGCTCCGGTGACGCGGCGGGGAGTCCTCCCCCCACTCCCCGCCGCGCACCGGGCCCTCGCAGCGTCATGAGTGAAGCGACCCCAACCCTGCGTATCGACCGCTGGCTGTGGGCCGCGCGCGCCTTCAAGACGCGCCCGCTGGCCGCCGCGGCCTGCGACGGCGGCAAGGTGACCGTCAACGGCTCCGCCGCCAAGGCTCACAAGGCGGTGCGCCCCGGCGACGAGATCGTCATCACCGTCGCCGGCGATCGCCGCATCTGGAAGGTCCTGGGGCTCTCCGACCGTCGCGGCCCGGCCGCTGCGGCGCGCCTGCTATACGAGGACCACACCCCGCCGCCGCCGCCGCGCGACCCCGGCGAGCCGGTCCGCGCCGGCGCCCGCCCCACCAAGCGCGACCGCCGCCAGATGAAACGCGTCTTCGGTTGAGGTGGGCCGCCCGGCGCGGCGCCAGCCCCACCCTCCAAATCGCGACCGAAATCTGGCATCGTCGCCGCATGCCCGCACCGTACGTCCTCGATGTCACCGACGCCGACTTCGAGACCCAGGCCATCGAGCGCTCGAAACAGGTCCCGGTGGTCGTCGACTTCTGGGCCCCATGGTGCGGCCCCTGTCGCACCCTCGGGCCGTTGCTCGAGCGCCTCGCCGAGGAGTACGCGGGAGCGTTCGTCGTCGCCAAGGTCAACATCGACGAAAACCCCGGCCTGGCGCAGGCGTTCGACGTCAAGAGCGTGCCGATGGTGATCGGCCTGCGCAACGGCCAACTGGGCGCACACTTCGTCGGCGCGCAGCCGGAACCGGCGATTCGCGAGTTCCTGGCTCGCCTCCTGCCGAGCGTCGGCGAACAGGCGGCGGCCGCCGGCGCGGTCCTGCTCGCCGAGGGCAAATGGGACGCGGCGGAGGCGGAGTTCCGCAGCGCCCTCGATCTCGAACCGCGCAGCGACGCGGCGATGGTCGGTCTGGCCACCGTCATGGCGCAGCGCGGCGAGGATGAGGCGGCGCTGGCAATGCTCGAGCGCGTCGCGCCGGGCCCCGACCGCCAGGCCGCCGACCGCCTCGCCGCCGCCATCCGCATCCGTCAGTCCGGTGCCGGAGACGAGGCCGGCCTGCTGGCCCGTGTCGCCGCGGATCCTGCCGATATCGAGGCCCGCTTCATGCTCGCCCAGGCCCTCGCCGCCGGCGAGCGGTACGAGGAGGCGCTCACCCACTTCCTGGAGATCGTCCGGCGCGACCGGACCTTCCGCGACGACGGCGCCCGCAAGGCCATGCTCGACGTCTTCGAACTCCTCGGCCCCGGCGCCGAACTCGCCGACCGCTTTCGCTCGGAGCTGGCGAAGGTGTTGTTTCGGTAGAAGGAACACGCGCGCAGGTCGGCATCGGTTACGAACACCAGCTGCCGCACCGATCTCCCTGCTCGGCTTGACTCCGCATTTAGCTTCGGTGGAGATACGCCGGTTCGCATCATTCCACCCATCGCCAGAGAGGATCCGCCGCAATGGAGACAATCTCGGACAAGATCGTCGGCCTGACGTTCGACCCGCTCGAGTTCCAGTGGTCGTCGCGCGAGACCATCCTGTACGCCCTCGGCGTCGGCGCGACGCCGCAGAAGCACCTCGACTACGTGTACGAGAACAAGGGGCCGCGCGTCCTGCCGACCTATGCGGTGGTTCCCGGCATGCTCTCGATGGGCGGCCTGATGGGGAAGGTCGAGATCAACCTCGGCATGCTCCTGCACGGCGAGCAGGGGATCACCCTGCACCGCGAGCTGCCGGCTGAGGACAAGGTCCAGGTCATCGGCAAGGTGAAGGCGGTGTGGGACAAGGGCAAGGCGGCAGTGGTCGAGACCGAGGGCGTGATCCAGGACAAGGACGGCCCGCTGGCGACGACGACGGCGACGCTGTTCATTCGCGGTTCGGGCGGTTTCGGCGGTCAGCGCGGACCCTCAACCGAGGGCGTCAACGAGCCGCCCGACCGCGTCCCAGACCACGTCCTCACCGATCACGTCCTGCCGCAGCAGGGCGCCATCTACCGCCTCTCGGGCGACCTCAACCCGATGCACATCGATCCCGAGTTCGCGCAGAACTTCGGCTTCGAGGCGCCGTTCCTGCACGGGCTGTGCACCTACGGCATCGTCGGCCGCGCCATCCTCGACGCGGTGTGCGGCGGCGACTCGTCGCGCTTCGTGTCCTTCTCCGCCCGCTTCGCCGACCGGGTCATGTACGGCGACGACGTCACCACCAAGATCTGGGTCACCGGCAAGGGCACCGGTATCGTCCGCGCCGAGACGCAGAAGGGCAACACCGTCCTGTCGCAGTCGCAGGCGACCTGGAAGTAAGAAAGGGGGACGTTTCGCCCCAACGTCCCCCTTTTGCTCAGCAGCCGCCACTGGCGGCGGTGACGGCCGCGATCAGCTCGTCGATCGTCACGCGGCCGTTGCCGTCGCGGTCGGCGGCGCCGCAGGCGGACCCCGGCAGGACGTCGGTGCGGACGTAGACCGCGGTGACCAGCTAGTAGAGGGCCCCGACGCCGTCGCCGGTGCAGTCGCCGGGG
>JANNRA010000125.1:0-4767 GCA_031401035.1 bacterium
CTTCGCGTTGATCCCGTCGCAATTGATCGTGCCGTGCACCACCCGCGAGCCGAGCAGCCCATCCTCGTAGAGCGAGTCGAGCCGACGCCTTCACGGCCGGCACCGGCGGCGTCGAACCGCGCCGCGTCGCGCGCGACCTCGGGCTCGATGTCGGAACGGTGCGGAGGCAGGTACAGGGCTTGGCTGAGCGCGGCTGGCTGGTGCATGTGGACGGCGGCGATCGCGTCGCGCTCGCCTGCGCGGCGGCCAGGATCAGCGTCGCCGAGTTGCCGACCGGGACGATCGATGATCTGCCGGCGGGCATCGACGCGCGCGTGCGGGCGCTCGTTGCGCGCCGGCAGGCAGACGGCGCGCAGGCGTGGGAGGGCGTGAGCTTGATGGATGTGCTGCAATGAACGAGGCGGCGGGGCGGACGGGCGGCGATCGCGGCCGCGGCAGCCTGCGCGGCGTGCCGACCTGGTGCCTGGTCGCCTTTGCGCTGGTCTGGGTGTGGTCGGCGATCGGACCGCATCATTGGATGGACTGGGCGCTGGAGAACGGGCTGACGGTGGTGGCCTTGCCGGCGTGGATCTGGTCGCACCGGTATCGGCACTATTCGAACCGGGCCTGGCTGCAGGCGACGCTCTTCTTGGTCCTGCACACGGTCGGGAGTCACTATACCTACTCGGAGGTGCCGGCCGGTGACTGGGCGCGCGAGGCCTTCGGGTGGTCGCGCAACCACTACGACCGCCTGGTGCACTTCTCCTTCGGGCTGCTCCTGCTGCGGCCGCTGCGCGAACTGGTCATCCCCGACCCGCGGCCGCTGCCCATCTGGAGCCTGGCGTACATCGGCATCGCCGGCGTCGCGCTGTGGAGCATGGTCTACGAGTTGATCGAGTGGTTCGTCGCCCGCACCGCCGATCCCTCAGCCGGGACCGCCTACCTGGGCACCCAGGGGGACGAATGGGACGCGCAGAAGGACATGGCCCTGGCCATCGCCGGCGCCCTCCTGGCGGCCCTCGTCGACCTGTATACGGACGTGCGCGCCCGCGCGCGTGCACGGCCGTGAAAGGTGAATTGGAATAGGGCAGGGGTTGGGCTAGACCTTGCCGATCATGGCTGATTTCGAGCGGCGGCAGCGAGCCCTGCAGCAGGCGATCGGCGAGCGCATTCTCGTCCTCGACGGCGCCACCGGCACCGCGCTACAGGCAATGGACCTCACCGCCGATGACTTCGGCGGCGCGGACCTCGAGGGCTGTAACGAGCACCTCGTCCTGACCCGCCCCGACGCCATCCAGGCCGTGCATCGCGCCTACCTCGAGGCCGGCGCCGACCTCATCGAGACCGACAGCTTCGGCGGCACGCGCATCGTCCTCGCCGAGTACGGCCTGCAGGACAAAGTCTACGAGATCAACCACGCCGCCGCCCGCCTGGCGCGCGAGGTCGCCGATGCCTTCTCGACCGCCGACCGGCCGCGCTTCGTCGCCGGCTCGATGGGGCCGGGCACGCGCACCATCTCGGTGACCGAGAACGTCAGCTTCGCCGAGGTGCGTGCCGCCTATGCCGAGCAGACCGTCGGACTGATCGAGGGCGGCGCCGACCTCCTCTTCCTCGAGACCCAGCAGGACACGCTCAACGTCAAGGCCTCGCTGCTCGGCATCGACGATGCCTCCGCCCGCCTCGGGCGCAGCATCCCGATCGTGCTGTCGGTGTCGATCGAGACCTGGGGCACCATGCTCGCCGGCCAACCGGTCGAGGCGCTCTACGCCTCGGTGGCGCAGCGCGACCTGTTCGCCATCGGCCTCAACTGCGCCACCGGCCCGGACTTCATGACCGACCACCTGCGCACGTTGGCGGAGATCTCGCGCTTCCCGATCTCCTGCTTCCCCAACGCCGGCCTGCCGGACGAAGACGGGCGCTACAACGAGCTGCCGCCGATGCTGGCGAAGAAGATCGAGCGCTTCTGTGCCGAGGGCTGGATCAACATCATCGGCGGCTGCTGCGGCACCACCGCCGAGCACATTCGCATGATCGCCGAGATCGCCGCCCGCTATCGCCCGCGCCAGGCGCAGGCGCTGCGCCAGAGCGTCGTCTCCGGCCTCGAGACCCTGCTGGTTGACGACGACACCCGCCCGGTGATCGTCGGCGAGCGCACCAACGTGCTCGGCAGCAAGAAGTTCAAGCAGCTCATCGCCGACGGGAAGATCGAGGAGGCGTCGGAGATCGGCCGCCTACAGGTGCGGCGCGGCGCCCATATTCTCGATGTCTGCCTGCAAGACCCCGACCGCAACGAAACCGAGGATCTCACCCGCTTCCTCACCATGTTGGGGAAGAAGGTGAAGGTGCCGATCATGCTCGACACAACCGACGCGGCGGCGCTGGAAGCGGCGTTGGAGCACACGCAGGGCAAGTCGATCATCAACTCGATCAACCTCGAGGACGGCGAGGAGCGCTTCGAGCGTGTCGTGCCGCTGGCGCGCCGCTACGGCGCCGCCTTGGTGGTCGGCTGCATCGACGAGGACAAGCAGCAGGCGCAGGCGATCACGCGCGAGCGCAAGCTGGCGATCGCCCAGCGCTCGCTGACGCTGCTGACGGAGAAGTACGGCATCGCGGCGGAGGATATCTACTTTGACGCCCTGGTCTTCCCGGTCGGCACCGGCGACAAGAACTACATCGGCGCCGGAGTCGAGACCATCGAGGGCATCCGCCTCATCAAGCAGGCGCTGCCGGCCGTCAAGACCGTCCTCGGCGTCTCCAATGTCTCCTTCGGCCTTCCCGCCGCCGGCCGGGAAGTGTTGAACTCGGTATTTCTCTACCACTGCGTGCAGGCCGGCCTCGACCTGGCGATCGTCAACTCGGAGAAGCTCGAGCGCTACGCGTCGATTCCCGAAGAGGAGCGGCGCCTGTCGGAGGATCTGCTGTGGTGGCGTGGCGACGATCCGATCGCCGCCTTCACGGCGCATTTCCGCGCCCGCTCGCCGAAGGCGGCGCTGGTCGAACGCAGCGATCTGACGCTCGACGAACGCCTCGGCCGCTACATTCTCGAGGGTACCAAGGAAGGGCTCTACGTCGATCTCGACGAGGCGCTGCGCACGAGCAAGCCCCTGGCGATTGTCAACGGCCCGCTGATGGCGGGCATGGACGAGGTCGGCCGCCTGTTCGGCAACAATGAGATGATCGTCGCCGAAGTGCTGCAGTCGGCCGAGGCGATGAAGGCTGCGGTCAGTTACCTCGAGCCGCACATGGAGAAGGGCGACGCGTCCACCAAGGGGCGCCTGGTGCTCGCCACGGTCAAGGGCGACGTGCACGACATCGGCAAGAACCTGGTCGACATCATCCTCAGCAACAACGGCTTCGAGATCATCAATCTCGGCATCAAGGTCCCACCCGACGACCTGGTCAAGGCGTACAAGGAGCACCAGCCGGATCTGATCGGGCTGTCCGGGCTGTTGGTGAAGTCGGCGCACATGATGGTCGTAACCGCGCAGGACCTGCGCAACGCCGGCATCGCCTGCCCGATCCTGGTCGGCGGCGCGGCGCTCTCGAACCGCTTCACGCGCCTGAAGATCGCCCCCGAGTACGAGGGTCTCGTCGCCTACGCCAGCGACGCCATGACCGGGCTCGACCTGGCCAACCAACTCGTCGACCCCGAGCGGCGCGCGACGCTGCGCGAACGCCTCGACACGGAGGGCGTCGCCCTGCGCCTCGAGGCGGAGCGCAAGGCCGCCGCCAGCCTCGGCGTGGCGCCGGTCGCCAAGGCGGTGGTGCGCCGCGACCACCCGGTGCCGACGCCGCCGGACCTGAAGCTGCACGTCATCGACAACCACGGACTCGACGCGATCTTCCCGTACATCAACCCGGTGATGCTCTACACCCGCCATCTCGGCTTCAAGGGCCGCTTTGTCGACGCGCTGGCGGCGGGCGATGCGCGGGCGCGCGAACTGCGCGACCAGGTGCTGGCGGTCGAGGACGTGATGCTGGCGCGTCCCGACATCACGGCGCGTGCGGTGTACAAGTTCTTCCGCGCCGGCGCCGAGGACGAGACGCTGCACATCCTCTCTCCGGACGGCGCGCAGGTGCTGGAGTCGTTCCACTTCGGCCGTCAGACGGTGAACGACGGCCTGTGCCTGGCCGACTACACCCTGCCGCGCGCCGGCGCGGCGGCTGACTACATCGCCCTGTTTGCCACCACGGTCGGCCCGGGCGTGCGGGCGCTGGCCGACGAGTGGAAGGATCGCGGCGACTACCTCCGCTCACATATCCTGCAGATCCTGGCGCTGGAGGGGGCGGAGGCCTTTGCCGAGCTGCTGCACCAGAAGCTGCGCGTAATGTGGGGCATCGCCGATGCGCCCGGGACGACGGCGACGGATCTCTTCAAGAACCGCTACCGTGGCGTGCGCATGTCGTTCGGCTACCCGGCCTGCCCGCGCCTGGAGGATCAGGCGCAGATCTTCCGCCTGCTCGAGATCGAGCGGCACATCGGCGTGCACCTCACCGAGGGGTTCATGATGGAGCCGGAGGGGTCGGTGACGGCTCTGGTCTTCCACCATCCGGACGCCAAGTACTTCAGCCTCAGTCCCGACGACGCCGAGAAGCTCCAGCAGGCGCTCGACGAAGGCGCCCGCATCGGCGCGGCCGTCTGATTGGATGGCGCCGCCCAGTCGGCGCGGGGCTTCGCTCCGGTGGACCTCAGGACCTTGGTCCGGTGGAGGGCGGGCGGGGCCGGGGCCCCGGTTGTTTGGGGAGCCGGGGGGGCGGCCCACACGCCCCCCCCCCGCGGGGGCCCCC
>JANNRA010000126.1:0-30097 GCA_031401035.1 bacterium
CCAGGGCGAGCAGGGTCGGCATGACGTCCACCATGTGTACCGGCTCGGTGACGACGCGCGGCTGCAGCGTGCCCGGCCAGTTGAAGAACGACGGCACACGCACGCCGCCCTCGTGCAGGCTGCCCTTGCCGCCGCGCAGGCTGCCGTTGGAGGCCGGCGCCCTGGCGCCCTGCTCGATGCCTCCCTCTTCGGCATCCCGCTCCTCCTTCGACTTGGAGCCGCTGGCGAACATGCCGCTGGTGGCGCCGCCGTTGTCGCTGGCGAAGACGATGAGGGTGTTGTCGCGCAGCTTCTGCGTGTCGAGGGCGGCGACGATGCGCCCGATCTGGTCGTCGAGGGCGGTGATCATGGCGGCGTAGGCGCGCCGCTGCTTGTCGGGAATCGACGTGTAGCGATCGAGGTAATCCTGCTCCGCCTGGTACGGCGCATGCGGCGCCAGCGAGGCGAAGTAGAGGAAGAACGGCGTGCCAGCCTGCTGTTGGCCGATCAGCTTGACCGCCTCGTCGCCGATGAGGGTGGTGTAGTAGCCCGATTCCTTGAGGAAGGTGCCGTTGCGCTGCCAGTCGATGACGCCGCCGCGCTCGCGGGTGAAGTAGTTCACCTCGCCCATGACGTTGCCGTAGAAGTGGTCGAAGCCGCGGTTCTGGGGCCAGTACTTCTTGTCGGCGTGGCCGAGGTGCCACTTGCCGGTCATCAGCGTCGTGTAGCCGGCCTCGCGGAGCGCCTGCGGCAGGGTGCGCTCGTCGGTCGGCAGACCGTAGGTGTGACTGGGGAAGATGACCAGCGTCTGCAGGCCGTGCCGCATCGGATAACGCCCGGTCATGAGCGCGGCGCGCGACGGGGTGCAGACCGGCTCGCCGTAAAACGACTCGAGGCGCACGCCGCCCTTGGCGAGGGCGTCGATGTTCGGCGTCCGGATCTCGCCGCCGCGGTAGCCGAGGTCGGCGTTGCCGAGGTCGTCGGCCATGATGAAAATGATGTTCGGCCGCGGCGCCGCGGTCTCCTCCGCCGCCGCGAGCGCGCTGGTCAGGCAGGCCACCAGCACGCAGGTCGTTCGTGCGAGGGTTCTCATCGGCGTTCACTCCCGTCCGTCTAATGCGTGGCGCCGGCCTGGGCGCTGAGTGCCTCGAGCGCCTTGTCGACCGTGAAGCTGCCCGGCCGCTGGCGCGGCGGGAACTGCTGGAAGCTGGCGAGGAAAGCGCCGACCTTCTCCTGCGTCGGAATGGCGTAGAACGAATGGCGGTACCACCACTCGTTGTACCCCATGCCCTCCTGGCCGCGTTCGACCGGATCGGAGCGTAGGTCGAAGAAGATCGGCGCCCGCAGGGTCTCGAAGGGCTTGCGCCAGACGTCCATGCCGGTGGCGTTCTGCACCATGAAGTGGATCTTCAGGCGGTCGTAGCGCATGGCGAGCAGATCGCCGTCGTCGCTGAAGTAGAAGAACTCGCTGCGCGCCCCGGGACCCTTGCCGGCCAGCAGGGCGGTCTGGTCGTAGCCGTCGACGTGTACCTTGTAGGTCGTGTTGCCGGCTTTGTAGCCGCTCAGCAGCTTCTCCTTGATGCCTGGGGCACCGGCGGCGGCGAGCAGCGTCGGCAGCCAGTCCTCGCCCGAGACCATGTCGGTGACGACCGTGCCGGGCTTGATCGTGCCGGGCCAGCGGATCATCGCCGGCACGCGCCAGCCGCCTTCCCAGTTGGTGTTCTTCTCGCCGCGGAACGGCGTCGACCCGGCATCCGGCCACAGGCAGATCATCGGGCCGTTGTCGGTGGTGTAGATGACGATGGTGTTCTCGGCGAGCTTCGACTGATCGATGAAGTCGAGTAGCCGGCCGATGACCTTGTCGTGCTCGATCATTCCGTCGGCATATTCGCCCAGGCCCGAGGTGCGATGGTCGGCGCGCACGTGCGTGAAGTTGTGCATACGGGTGGTGTTGAACCAAACGAAGAACGGCTTTTCGGCCTTCTGGGCCCGGCCGATGAAGTCGGTCGCGGCGGCGAGCACCTCGTCGTCGATCGTCTCCATGCGCTGGCGCGTCAGCGGCCCGGTGTCCTCGATCTTGCCGCCGGCGATACTGTGGATGACGCCGCGCGGGCCGTACTTCTTCCGGAACTCCGGATTCTTCGGATAGTCCTCGTTCTCGGGCTCCTCCTCGGCGTTGAGGTGGTAGAGGTTGCCGAAGAACTCGTCGAAACCGTGCGCGGTGGGGAGGAACTCGTCACGGTCGCCGAGATGGTTCTTGCCGAACTGGCCGGTGGCATAACCGAGCGGCTTGAGCAGTTCGGCGATGGTCGGGTCTTCTTTCTGCAGCCCCTGCGGTGCGCCGGGCAGTCCGACCTTGGAAAGGCCGGTGCGGAACGGCACCTGGCCGGTGATGAACGCCGAGCGCCCGGCGGTGCAGCTCTGCTGCCCGTAGTAGTCGGTGAACACCGCCCCCTCGCTGGCGATGCGGTCGATGTTCGGCGTCTGGTAGCCGATCACGCCGCGGCCGTAGGCGCTGACGTTGAGGAGCCCGACATCGTCGCCGAAGATCACGAGTATGTTGGGTTTGGCGGACTGGGCGGGCGCCGCGAGCGGCGCCAGCACGCCGCACAGGGCGGGCAACAGTATCCAGATTGCGATCGAACGGCGGTGCATATCGCGACTCCTCCCAGATCCAAGCGAAGCCCGGATATCATGGCGCTGTGACGGAGCCCTTGTTCGTTCGGGCCAAAGCCTTGTCGCTGGCGGCCAATCTGCAGGCCGCCGCGGCGCCTTGTGGGTTCGGGCCGATCCGTTGTCTATTCGCGCCAATGACGGGGCGGGAAGAGGCGCGGGGATCGACCGTCGGCGGCGTCCAGGTGGCCGACCTGCTCGAGGCGCTGCAGCGGCTCGGCGTCGATACGCGGACGCTGGCGGCGCAGGTCGGATGTTCCATCGACGCGGTGCGCGACCCCGCCACCCGCGTCGCGTCGCTGCGGATCCTGGCGCTGCTCGAGGGCGCTGGATGCGCGCTCGACGATCCGCTCATCGGCCTGCACGCCGGAGCGTGCGTCGAGACGCGCGGGCCGCTGTTCTACCTTCTGCTGTCGACGCCGTCGCTGCGGGAGGGCTTGTCGCTGTTCAGCCAGTTCGCGCGCGTGCCGCTGGATTCGCAGGTGCTGCGGGTGACGGTGACGGAGGGCATCGTCGAGCTGGCCATCGACCTCGGCGATCCCGACCTGGCGCGCAATCGCCAGGCGATCGACTACATCGTCGGGGCGAACCTGAGCAGCGTGCGCCGCGCCGCGCCGGGATGCCGGCCGATCGGGGTCGAGCTCGCCCACCCCGAAGTGGGCGAGCCGGGCGAGACGGCGCGGGTGTTCGGCTGCCCGGTGCGGTTCGGCGGCGACCGCAATGCGCTGCGCTTTCCCGAATCGATCGTGGCGGCGATTCCGGCTGCCGCGAACGCGGCCATCGCCGAGCAGATCCGCAAGTACACGGCGACGCTGTTCGCGACGCTGGCGGCGGGCAGCATGCGCGATCGCGTCGCCGATACGATCCGCGCGCTGCTTGTGGCCGGCATCGCGCCGGACCGCGCCGCCATCGCGCACCGCCTGCACGTCAGCGAGCGGACGCTGCAGCGGCAGCTCGAACAGGAGGCGACAACCTTCAAGGACATACGCGACACGGTGCGCTGCGAGCTGTCGCAGGCCCTGCTGTCGAATCGCGCCCTGACGGTCGAAGCCGTGGCGCAGAGCGTCGGCTTCGCCGAGGTGGCCTCGTTCTCCAAGGCCTTCGGGCGGTGGGCCGGTTGCTCCCCGAGCCGCTTCCGCACGCGGCTCAGCGCCAGCCACGCGGCGCCGTAGCGGCCCCGTCAGGAGCGGATCGCTCGCGGACGGGGGCACGGCGCGGCGGTGGTCGCGCGTGCGATGCTGGTCCGCTGCCTGTTTGGTGCCTCTTCAGCGCCCCTGAAGGGGTCAAGCGGCCCGCTTTAGTGAGAACGCCGTGGAAGGAAGGGTACGAGCGGCCCGCGAGGACCTGCACCTGCTGGCCCGCCACTGGCAGCTGCTGCGGCTGTACGATTGCAGCCCGCATGCCGAGCGCGTGCTGCAGGTGATCCGCGAGGACCGCCTGCCGCTGAGGGTGATGCTGGGCGCCTACCTCAGCGCCGAGATGAACAACTTCGGCTGCCCGTGGGGCGGCGCCTACACCGAGGAGCAGCTCGAGGCCAACCGGCGCGAGAACGCCGCCGAGCTGGAGCGGCTGGTCGCGCTGGCGCGCCGGCAGAACGACATCGTGTTCTCGGTGGCGGTCGGCAACGAGTGCACCGTCGACTGGACTGACCACTTCGTGCCGGTGTCGCAGATGGTCGAGTACGTGCGCCGCGTGAAGGCGGCCGTCGCGCACCCGGTGACCTTCTGCGAGAACTACGTGCCCTGGCAGGACAAGCTGCGCCCGTTGGTCGCCGAACTCGACTTCATCTCGGTGCACATCTATCCGGTGTGGGAGTACAAGGACATCCACGAGGCGCTGGACTACACGACGGACAACGTCGCTGGCGTGGCGCGGCTGTATCCGGACAAGCCGGTCGTCATCACCGAGGCCGGCTGGTGCACCGCCAGCACCGGCCGCGGCATGCACGCCGAGCATGCGGTGCAGGAACTGCAGGCCGTCTACTACCAGGACCTGATGGACTGGACCCGCGCCGGGGGCCTGCTGTGCTTCGTGTTCGAGGCCTTCGACGAACCCTGGAAGGGTTCGCCCGACCCGCTGGAGCCCGAGAAGCACTGGGGCCTGTTCACCGTCGACCGGCGACCCAAGCTGGTGATGCAGGCCCTCTATCCGGATCTGGCACCCCAGGCCGCCGACGCCTGAACCTGCGCGCATGCCGATGCCACCAATGCACACCCACCGCGCCCCCGACGTCGCGCTCTGGGACCACTACCACGCGCTGCGCGAGCAGTGGACCCACGAGGACCACCTCATCACCCCATGCCCTTCGTTTTCGGCGCCATGTGGGTGCTGGCCCTTCTCGGTCCGCTGCAGGACTGATACCCGTGCCAGCGGCGCGACTCACCACGGACAGCACCTCATGACCACAGCCGCCGCCACTGCCGCCACCACCCACAAGGTCCCGTTCGCTCAGAAGGTCGCCTTTGGCCTCGGCATGCTGGCCAACCAGATGTTCCCGGCCGCGCTGGGCATCTTCATGGTCGTGCTGGTGCAGGACATGGGCTTCCCCACGTGGATGTGGGGCATCCTGTTCTTCCTGCCGCGCGCCTACGACGCGGTGCTCGACCCGATCATGGGCTTCATCTCCGACAACACGCGGTCGAAGTGGGGCCGGCGTCGGCAGTACGTGTTCATCGGCGCCATCATGCTGGGCATCGGCTTCGTGGCGATGTGGCAGCTGCACCGCGCCGACGGGCTGACCTACAACTTCACCTACTTCCTCTTCTGGTCGCTCGTCTTCTTCACCGGGCTGACCGTCTTCAGCATCCCATACGTGGCCATGGGCTACGAGATGAGCGACGACTTTCACGAGCGCACCAGCATCATGGCCGTGGCGCAGTGGATCGGCCAGTGGGCCTGGGTGATCGCGCCGTGGTTCTGGGTCGTGATGTACGACCCCGACTGGTTCCCGAACGCCGACACGGCCACGCGCACGCTGTCGGTCTGGGTGGGCCTGGCGTGCATGCTCCTGGCCATGGTGCCGGCCGTGTTCCTCCCCAGCCGCTCGACCAAGGACGACACCCATCTCAACCCGCTGACCTTGGCCGGCGTGAGCCGGGGCTTCAAGGAGTTGCTGCACGGCTTCAAGGAAGCCTTCGGTTGCGTGCCGTTCCGCAAGCTGTGCTTTGCCACCTTCCTGATCTTCAACGCCTTCAACACGGTGGCGGCGTTCTCGTTCTTCATCGTCGTCTACCACCTGTTCAACGGCGACACCGCGGCGGCCGGCATCTGGCCCACGCTGTTCGGCAGCATCGGCGCCCTGGTCACCACCTTTGCGGTGATCCCCACCGTGGCCTGGCTGTCGCGCAAGGTCGGCAAGAAGAAGGTCTTCATGCTCTCGCAGGGCATCTCGATCCTCGGCTACGTGCTGCTGTGGTTCTTCATGGTACCCGGCAAGCCCTGGATGTTCATGCTCGCGCTGCCGTTCTTCTCGTTCGGCATCGGCGGCCTGTTCACGCTGATGATGTCGATGACGGCGGACGTCTGCGACCTCGACGAGCTGGCCACCGGCAAGCGGCGCGAAGGCATCTTCGGCGCGATCTACTGGTGGATGGTGAAGCTGGGCTTCGCCGTCGCCGGCCTGCTCAGCGGCGCGATCATGTCGTTCGTCGCCTTCACGCCGGGCGCCGCGGTGCAGCCCGACGGCGCGGTGGATGGCCTGCGCCTGTTCTATTCCGGCGTGCCCATTTTCGGCACGCTGCTGGCGATGTGGGTCATGCGCGACTATGACCTCGACGAGCGGCGCGCCAGGGAGGTTCACGCCGAACTCGAGCGACGCAAGCAGCGCGGCCACCCATCCTCGTCCTAGGGCTCGGGCGCGCGCCCGGGGCTGGCGCAGCACGGCCTGCTGCTGCCCGGCGTCGAGCCCTCGCCGCTGGCGGGCAAGACCGGCGACGAGATCCGGACGATCTACGCCGAGCAGTTCGAGCGCGGCCATCGCGTCTCGCTCCTGTGACAGACGGCTGCGTCGGTAATGCTGGCGATTTCACGTGACGCGCGGTATCGGACGCCCCCCTCGGTCCCGCCCCCGAACGGCCGATGGCGCTGGTAGCGTGCGGGGCCAGGCGTTGGCAGGGGTGAATCAGGCCCCGGCCCGCGGTTGAGCGCGCAGCGGCTGGGGCTCCCGGGCTGGCGAAGGGCGCACGCGGGCGGCGGCGCGACCTCTGGAGGCCGTGCGTGGCGAGCCGGCGGTGGGCCGGTGTTCATCTCGCGTCGTCGGGCGGCCAGCTCGGTTGGCGCGGCGGCACGGGGCACGGCGGCGACCTTGAAGCCGAAGCCGATCAGCAGCGGATCAGGCGGAGCTTCCCGACGGCCTGAGTATGCCGGAGGAGTTGGCGCGCCGCGAGGAGCGCTTGGCGGCCATCGCGCGGGCGAAAGCCGCGATCGAGGCGCGGGCGGCCGAGCGGTATGCACGGGAGCAGGCCGCCCACGACCAGATGATGGCGGACCGACAGGCGCAAGAAGCGCACGGGGGCCGCAAGCCCGGCGGCTCGCCGACCGCGGCGCCGCAGCCTGGGCCGCGCGCGAGGGATCAGGTGAACCTCACCGACCCGGACTCGCGCATCATGCTCACCCCGGGGGGCGGGTTTGAGCAGGCGTACAACGCGCAGGCCGCCGTCGACGTGGACACCATGCTGGTGGTGGCGCCCGCGCTCGCGAATCTCGCCGCCGTGGCGGCGGTGATCGGCGCCGCCGAGGCGCTGATTGCCGGCACTGGCTACTTCAGTGCCGACAATGTCACCGAGTGCCACGCCCACGGAGTGACGCCGCACATCGCGGCGGGGCGAGAGACGCACTACCCTCCGTTGGCGGAACGGCTGAGCGAACCGGCGGCGGCGGCGGACGCCACCGCCGTCGAGTGCATGAAGCAGCGTCTCCGCACGTCTGAAGGGCGCGAAATATACGCGGACCGCAAGCCACCGTGGAACCGATTTTCGGGATCATCAAGTCGGTCCTGGGGTTCCGCCAATTCTTGCCCCGTGGTCTGCAGGCCGTGCGGCACGAGTGGACGTTGGTCTGCATCGGGTGGAACCTGAAGCGGTTGCACCGGCTGCGCGGGCAGCCTGATCGAGGCCGCGCGGCGATGCGCCCGGGTCCCCAAACTCCGCCACCGCCGTCTGCGGTCGACACCGGGCCGCACTGGTCTGTTTGGCGCCTGATCACCCGCGCATTTCGAGCTGGGGCGAGGCGTGCTGTGGGCAACTCCCTCATCTCAAGCCCGACAGGCTGCTAGAGCCGCAGCGCGCGCAGTCGGGCGAGCGCCGCCGTCATCGACGCGTCCAGGCGATCACTGAGCGCCGCGACGCGGTCGGCCTGACCCTCGAGGCACGCCTCCTCGATGGCGCCAGCGAGGTCGGAGAGCGCCGTGAGCCCGAGGCTCGCTGTCATCCCGCTCAGGGCATGGGCGGCCACACGCACGCCGGCGAGGTCGCCAAGGTTCTGGGCCTCGGCCAAGCGCTCGCGATGGAGGCGCGCGTCCTCGGCCAGCGTGGCGACCAGCTCATCCACCTTGGCCGGGCCGAGAGCGTCGACGAGGCGCCGGAGATGTTCCTCATCGATGGCACCGCGCGGCGACCAGGGCTCGCCGCTGTCGGCGGCACGGCGGTGGTGGGCGAGCGCCGCGGCGAGGGCCGCGGGGTCGATCGGCTTGACGAGATGGGCGTTCATCCCCGCGGCGCGCGCGCTCTCCGCCGAGTTCCGCATCGAGCTCGCGCTGAGGGCGATGATCGGCACTCCGCCCTTGTCGCCGGGCAGACGGCGGATCTCGCGGGTGGCCTCGATACCGTCGAGACCGGGCATGTGCAGGTCCATGAGCACGACATCGTAGGTGGTGGCGCGCACGGCCTCGACGGCGGCGCGCCCGTCGGCGACGACATCGACCTCGTGGCCGCACCGGCGGAGGAGCCCGGCAGCGACCTCCTGGTTCACCGCGTCGTCCTCCGCCACCAGGATCCGCAGCGGCAGCATGGCGGCCGCGGTGCGCGGCACGTCGGCACCCGGCGCCTCCAGCGCGATCTCACCTGCCGCGAGCTCGAAGGCGACCGTGAACCAAAAAGTGCTGCCGCGGCCGGCGACACTGTCGACGCCGATCTCGCCGCCCATGGTACTGACGATCCTTCTCGAGATTGCGAGTCCGAGCCCGGTTCCGCCGAACCGTCGCCCGCCGGAGTCGTGCACCTGGCTGAAGTCCTGAAAGAGCCGTTGCTGCGCCTCGTCGGGGATCCCGATTCCCGTGTCGGTGACGGCGAAGCGAAGCGTCGGCTGGTCATCGATGCGTGACACCTCTACCCGAACCGCGCCCGCATCGGTGAACTTGATCGCGTTGCCGACGAGGTTCAGGAGCACTTGGCGCAGTCTGCCGGCGTCGCCCCTCAGCGCCCGGGGTACGTCGGGCGCGATCCCGCTCTCGAGCGCGAGGTGCTTCTCCTGTGCCCGGGCCCCGAGGAGGATGGTGACACTTGCCACCACGCCGCCGAGGTCGAAGTCGACCGGCTGCAATTCGAGCTTGCCGGCCTCCATCTTCGAGACGTCGAGGATGTCGTTCAAGATGCCGAGGAGCGACTCGCCCGACTGGCGGATGGTCTCCGCGTAGTGTCGCTGGGGGGCGCTGAGCGGCGTGTCGAGCAGCAGGTGGAGCATCCCGAGGACGCCGCTGAGCGGCGTGCGGATCTCGTGGCTCATCATGGCGAGAAAATCGGACTTGGCGCGCGTAGCCGCGTCCGCGCGCTCCCACTCCACGCGCAGGCGCGCGGCGATGCTGTTGAAGGACTCGACCACCTGGTGCAGCTCGTCTCGGCTGTCGAGGACGACGCCGCGGGTGAAGTCTCCGGTGAGCATGCGCCGCGCGGCGCGGTCGAGTCGGACGACGGCTTGCAGCACGGCGCCGTAGAACGCGGCCCAGAGGTAGGCCACCACGGCGATCGTGGCGGCAATGAGGAGGAGGAGCGACGTCCGCCTACTCGCAAGCCGGGCCATGCGCTGCGCGAGCAGCGCGTCGAGGGCCACAGCCGCCGCTTCCTGGTGGGCGAAGACGGCGCGCAGCGCCGCCGCGACGCTGTCCGCGGTCTGCTCGGCCGTGCGGCTGTGACCCTGCTCCAGAATGGTCGCGAGCGCGTCGACCGCCGCCCCTGCCGCATTCAGCTGGGGCTCCAGTGTGGTGACGAGGCGCGGATTGGCGCGGAATGCGACCGTGTGGCCGCGCGCGAGGGCGCCGCGCCTGGCCCGCGCCAGGACGAGTGCGGCGCGCACCTCGGCGCTCGGAGCGCCGGGACGTTGCTCCTCGCTCATGCGCGCGCCGATCGTGGAGAGGTCTCCGGCGAGGGCCGGCAGCAGGGTCACGGTCGCGTCCATCAGGTAGTAGCTGTCGAGGTCCGGGTCGAGAATCAGGTTCGAGCTGTCCCCGACGAGCGCCATCAGCTGCACGGTCTGGGCTATGCGCGCGCCCGGCTCGGCCGAGGGATCCGCGAGCGTCTGCTGGAGCCCATGCCACGCCGCCGTCGCCTGCAGCGCGGCCCCGAGGCGCGCGTCGACGACGTCGACCCCACGCGCCGACTCGGCGACCGTGGGCTCGGCGATCGCCGGCGGCGCCAGGGCCAGCGCCTCGAGCACCCTGCGCAGGGCGACGACGTACTCCAACCCGGCGCGCTCGTTGCGGGCGAACGCGAGCCCACGGTCGATCTCCGCCAGCCAGAGGTACATCATGAGCGCGAGCGGGACGGCGAAGACGAGCGAGACGAGGGTGAACTTCTGCGGGTAGCGCAGGCGGTTCATCAGCGCCACGCCCGGTGCCAGCAACGCCCTCATCGCGCCGGATCATCGCGGACTCGAGCCTGCAGGCACAAGGGGACTGCGCCCGCCTTGCTTTTCGCAGATTGTTCGGGCGACGATGCCGGCCCAGTAGGAGAGTGGCGGGGTCAGTGGCGAAGCGGCTCAAAGTCTACCTCGTCGACGACAGCGCGATGCAGGCCGACATCGCGCAGGCGCTGCTCGAGAAGGCCGGCCACACCGTGGTCAGCTACCGCTCGGGCAGCGACGCCCTGCAGGGTCTCTCTGGCGAGCGGCCCGACTGCATTCTCATGGACATCATGATGCCCGGGCTCGACGGATACGAGCTCTGCCACCGGTTGCGCGCGATGGAGTCACTCGCCGGGACCAAGCTCGTCATGATGTCCACGAAGGCCTATCCGTTCGATCGCGCCCGGGCGTTTGCGATCGGGGCCGACGGCTACTTCGTCAAGCCCCTGCACCCGGCCACCTTCGTCCGCGAACTCGAGCGGCTCGTCGCTGACACGCTCGTGATGACCTTCTGGGGGGTGCGCGGCACGCTGCCCGTGTCGCGCACCGACTCCGTGCGTTACGGGGGCAACACGTCGTGCGTGAGCCTCGCCTTTCCCGATGGACGCCTGTTCATCTTCGACGCGGGCACGGGCATCAAGGCGCTCTCCGACGCGCTCATGGCCGCCAAGCGGACGCGCATCGACGGCAAGATCCTCCTGACGCACCCGCACTGGGACCACATCAATGCGCTGCCGTTCTTCGCACCCTTCTACGTCCAGGGGAACCAGTTCGAGATCTGCGGCCCGTCGCACGGCGACGTCACCGTGCGCCAGCTGGTCTCGGCGCAGATGGACGGCGTGTACTTTCCGGTGACCGTGCACGAGTTCGCCGCCAGCATCTCCTATCGCGACCTGAGCGAGGGGCAATTCGAGATCGGCGGCGTCGTGGTCCGCACGATGCTCCTCAGCCATCCCGGCAACTGTCTCGGCTACCGGCTGGAGCATGGCGGGCGGTCGATCTGTTACGTGACCGACAACGAGCTGTTCTCCCCCGACTCGGAGTTCTACTCCGAGGAGTACGTCGAGCACCTCGCCGATTTCACGCGCGCAAGCGACGTCCTCATCACCGACTGCACCTACCTCGACGAGGAGTACCCGCGGAGGATCGGCTGGGGCCACTCGTCGGTGAGCCAGGTCGCCCACCTCGCCGGGCGGGCGCGACCGAAGGCGCTGTATCTCTTCCACCACGATCCGGACCAGAGCGATGCCGTCATCGACACCAAGCTCGCCCAGATGCGCGAGCTGCTGGCGGCACAGGGGACGGGGACGAGCGTGGTGGCGCCGACGCCGCTGGCGGAGTTCGAGGTGTAGCCCTTTCGAGCCCGATCTGGCGTCCCGCACGCTGCTCGAGCAGCTGGAACGGCACCGCCCGCCTGCCGCGACAGCTGACGGGATGAGCGAATTCACCACAGAGGCCACGCCGACGATCACCGTCCCGTTCGGCTGTCCGGATCCGGATGCGACACCGACGCCGGCGCCGCCGCCCGCACCCGGCGACGACTCGCTGACGCCAGGTCCCTGCACCGACGCCGAGACCGGCGTGGTGGGCAGCAGCCCGGCAAGCGTGGTCGTGCCGCCCAGGGTGGTCGCCGACCGGGGCGATCGCCGCGTTCGAGGCGTCGCCGTGCGGGCGCGGCAGGCGGCAGGAGCGCGGCGAGGGCGCGCAGATCACCCATCGGTCGACGTGCCCTCCGTGGTCACGACCGGCGCAACAAGCCGGGTGATTGGCGAGAACGCCAGCGCAGAGATCGGCGGTAACGGCGCAGGGACGCTGTTCTCTCAGCCGCACCGCACTTCCCACCGAGGCGCCGACCGGCAGCCGACCGGGAGGGGTGAGTAGCGCGCGAAGAAGCCGCCACCGACGATGACATTGTCGGGGCTGTGAAGTTTGCACAGAAATGCCTCACCAGGTTGCAGCGCCCGAAACGCGCGCGACCCGCTCGGCTGCCAGAAGTTGACCTTGTCAACATCCGGTTTGGCGCTCAGATGGCAGTACCAGTCGCGGTCGGGACGTCCGGTGAGGGATGTTCCGCCAACCGCGCCAGCTTACCCGGACTATCGGCCTCGGGATGCGTGACGGTGCGGTCTCAGAAAATTGCTCCGGCATGGAGCTGGCGGAGGAGCTCCTCCGCCGGCAGGACGTCGACCCGATCGAACGTCAGCGAATCTTTGCCCATGTAGACGCCGATCATCCGCTCGACGGTGATCCCATCGCGCTGCGGTAGAAGGCGATGGGACGTTCTTTGCCCGCATTGTGGTTGTACGTGCGCAGCTCGTGCAAAATGACGGTCTCGAGCGCGAAGCCGCGCCAGACCGAGTCGATCGGATCTCGCAGCAGTCCGGCCGCCGCCCGCGCCACGCCGGCGTCGAACCAGTAGAGCTTGGGATGCGCCTGCTCGCGAACCTTGACCTGCGGGCGATAGGCGGGAAGGAGGCGCGCGAGCAGGGTGTCGTCGAGGATGGCAAAGTACCCGTCGACGCGGCTGCGCGGCACCAGCGCGTCCGGCGCCACGTTCTCGCGGTTGAGCTGCTGGCCGTTGAGCTGCCCTGCGATGTGCAGAAAGCGCGGGAAAGGATCGACCTTGCGGACGATGCCCTCCTCGCGAATCTCCTCCTTGATGTAGGTGTGGACATAGGCCGAGAGCGTGTCGATGGCGTTCCCGGGATCGAGCACCACCATCGGCAACGAACCCAGCTCGAGCGCTCGATCGAGTCGGAAGCGCCGCCCCAGCTCGGCGGACGTGCACGGTCCCAGCGTGCGCGTCACCGCGCTGGCGGGGTATGACGAGGCCTTCCCCGCCCGCAATCTTATGCTGCTACTGCGAGAATACGATGGATTCTCACGGCAGCGCCGGCGGTATAGCGGGTTGGGGAATATCGGGCGGGTCACGGTTGGACGCCGATCGAGCGTCAAACCCCACGCCGATTCACACGCGGGCGGCAGCGTACACTGCGGCGCTGTTCGCGACGCCGGCGGCGGGCAGGCGGCGAAACGGGGGTCGCGCGGACCGATTCGCCGCGCCTCAGGCGCCGGACAGAATCGTCTTCACCGCGCCGTAGTCCTCGTCATGGACCGCGCCAACGCGCAGGCAGCGCAGGTTGCCGGCGCCATCGACCAGCGTGTGCACGGGGATGCCCGCGCCGCGGTCGGCGCCGAGGGAGGCGAGGACGGCCGGGAGATCGGCGGGCGCGCGCAGCCAGCGGACGCGCCCGGGCACGGCGGTGCTGGCGAGGAAGCGGGTCAACTGCGCCGCGTCCTCGTCGACACTCCACAGTTCCAGGTCCAGGGCGATACCGTCCTTGGCCAGCGAGCGCTGCCAGCGGGCGAGCAGGCTCATCTCCTCGACGCACGGCAGGCACCAGGTCGCCCACAGGTTGACCCACTTCCAGGCGCCGGCCGTGCCGGCCACGCCCGCCGGCGCCCCGGGCAGCGCCCGTTCGGGCAACGCCCGTTCTGGCAACGCCCGCTCTGGCAACGCCCGCTCTGGAATGGCAGTGAACGAACGCGCGCCGGGCGCCGCGGCCGGCCACTGCTGCTCGCAGAAAACGGCGCCGCGGCCGCCCGTCTCCTTCTTGGCGGCGGCGAAGCGCGACGACGTCGATCCGCCCGGCGCGGCCGGCGCGGCCGGATCGCAGGCGGCGACGAGGCACGCCGCGGCGGCGAGGACGCCGACGACGGCGGGGGCGATGCGACGCACGGCAGTCCGCTCAGATGGCGCAGTCGATCCAGGCGACGAAGGCGGAGCGGTTGATGTCCTGCGCCGTGCACGGGCTGCCGGTGCGCGACCGCTGCCAGCCGCAGAACTCCGGCCCGAGCTGCGCGAACTCCTCGCCGAGCCACAGCAGGCCGACCTTCTTGAGGTCTTCGTCCTGCGGGAACTTTGCCTCGAGGTGCTGCAGCACCGCCTGCGCACGCGCCTGCGACAGCTGCGCGTTGTAGCCGACGCCCCCGTCGGTGGAGGCGCGCGAGACGACGAAGAAGAACGAGGCACCGCGCTTCTCGGCCCACACCGTTTCGATCTCGCGCATGGCGGCCTCGTCGAGGCGCCCCTCCCCCTCGTCGAACTGGACGATACGGGCGCGCTGCGACAACGGCGTGAAGAGGGCGTTGAAGTCCTCTCCCGTCAGCGCCGCGACCGCCTTCGCGTCCGCCGGCTTGCAACCGCGCGCGCCGCTCTCGAGCAGCCCGCAGGCGCTGGCGACGCGCCGCACGACCTGTTTGAGCTGCGCGGTGCAGTAGGCGTCGTCGGCCGCCGTGGCGATGGGCACGTCGGCCGCCGCGTCCGTGGCGCTACGCAGACGCGTCGCCGCCGCGTGCTCGCTGGCGACGACGAACGCCAGCGGCAGGGCGAGGCAGCCGACGAACAGAGCCAGGTGTCCGCGGTCGGGCATCGCCGGACTCACGACGGCGTCTCGCCGCGCAGCATTCTTGCCACCGTGTATTCGAGGCCGAGGTCGGTGTCCTCGTCGCAGACGCGCTTGTCGCCGATGAACAGCTGCGGCGTCAGCACCGGCAGCGCGTTGGCGACCGCCCAGCGCAGCGACTTGTTCAGCTGGTTCTGAATCCGGCTCGAGCCGAGACAGCCCGTGACGGTGGGGAACTGGCTCTCGATGCGCTGCCGGATTCCGGCGTCGTCGGTGCTGGCAAGTTCGCGCAACGGCGCCTGGTTGGCGAAGGCCCACGCCAGGATGTCCTCCGCCGCCGCCTTGTCGCAGAGCATCGCCTCGCTGACCGCGCAGGCGCCGGGGTGCAGCGATTCCGTCACCATCCAGTTGCAGGCGCGGTCGAGCGGGAACAGCACCGCCTGCACGCTCAGGTTGCGATAGAGATCGCTCGCCTGCATGCGCTCGTCGAACCCCTTGCAGGCGGGGCAGAGCGGGTCGACGACGGTGATCGCCGGCGTCCCGCCGCGCGCCTGCCCCAACGGGATCATGATGCCGCTGTCGCCCTTGGCCACCAGCGTGCCGCAGCCCTGCAGCGACTTGGGCGAGGCCGGCGCGAAGAACACATAGGCGAGGCTCAGCACCGCGACATAGAGGACGCCCTCGCCGAACCAACGGCCGTACTGCGGCAGCGGCACGGGCGCGCCGGCGGGCGCCTCGTCCGCCTGAACGTGCGCCAGCAGGGCGCCGAGGAGCAGCGCGCCGCTGGTCGCGTACAGGCCGACGCACAGCTTGCACACCGCGCCGACGCGGGTGACGGAGATGTAGCCATACAGCACGCTCATGACGACCGGCAGCGCCGCCGCCGCCACCAGATACAGCGAGTCGTGCTTGGTGAACGGCGCCGACGACAGCAGCGGGCGCGCGGCGTGCATCACCAGGTAGGCGAACACCGCCAGCGCCAGCAGCGAGATGGGCAGGCCGCCCCACAGCTGCGCGCGCAACACCGACGAGTACGGCGACAGCAGCACCGTGCGGCAGCCGCTCTCGCCGATCTCGGCGCCGGCGCCCGGGATGAACGAGCAGTGGATGGAGTGCACCTGACGGTCGAGGTGACTGATGAAGTCGCCGGTGGAGACCGCCGCGAAGACGGCGCCGAGGAGCGCCGCGGCGACGGTGAAGGCGAGGAACGGCCGCGCCGCGCCGCTGCGCCGGGGGGGGACCGGCGGATAGCGGAGACCCTCTTCCTGCGTGTAGTCGTCGAAGGCCATCGGGCTCCCTACTCGATCCGCGGGCCGATGCACAACTTGCGGAAACGGCGCTGACGGGTGGCAGTGCGCATGGTATCTGAACCAGATGCGCCGGCCGTTCAAGTTCCTCGCCGCCCTCGCCCTCCTCCTGATGATCGTGCTGGGGTTGGCGCGTTGCGGCTACATCCGCCTGCCCGGCGGCCTGACGGTCAACTTTCCGGGCTTCAGCGGCGCCCCCCTGCCCGAGCCCGAGCTGCGCCAACGGGTGACGGTACCCCAGGGCTTCTCCATCAACACCTACGCCCGCGGCATCGAGAACGCCCGCCTGATGAAGGTGACGCCGGCCGGCGACGTGCTGGTCAGCTCGCCGCGCACCGGCACGGTCTGGCTGCTCGCGCGCGACGCCGACGGCGACGGCGTCGCCGACGGCCAGCGCGTGCTGCTGGCGGGCCTCTACCAGCCGCACGGCCTGGCGCTGCACGACGGCTGGCTCTACGTCGCCGAGACCACCGCCATCGCCCGCGTCCGCTTCGACGCCGCCAGCGGCACCGTCACCGGCACCCCCGAACGCATGGTCAGCGGCCTGCCCGATGCCGGCAACCACTGGACCCGCACCGTCGACGTCGGCCCGGACGGCAAGCTCTATGTCTCGATCGGCTCGAGCTGCAACGTCTGCATCGAGGACGACCCGCGCCGCGCCGCCATCGTCCGCTACGAACTCGACGGCAGCGGCGAACAACTCTACGCCACCGGTCTGCGCAACGCCGTCGACTTCGAGTGGCAGCCGGGCAGCGGCGACCTGTACGCCACCGACAACGGCCGCGACCTGCTCGGCGACGATTTCCCACCCTGCGAGTTCAACAAGGTGGTCGAGGGCGGTTTCTACGGCTGGCCGCTGGCGAACGGCAACCGCGTTCCCGACCCCGACTACGGCGCCGGGCAGGAGGCGCGCATCGCCGCCTCGATTCCCCCCGCGCACGGCTTCGGCGCCCACACGGCGCCGCTCGGCATGACCTTCTACCGCCGCCCCGCCGGCGCCGCGCCGGCCGCCTTTCCGCCGTCGTACGAGGGCGTCGCCTTCGTCGCCCTGCACGGCTCGTGGAACCGCTCGAAGAAGGGCGGCTACGAGGTCGTCGCCGTCCGGCTGAGCGGCGACGGCGGCGCCAGCGAGGAACCGTTCGCCACCGGTTTCATGCAGGACGAAACGGTCTATGGCCGGCCGGTCGATGCCGTCGTCGCCAGCGACGGCGCGCTGCTGGTTTCCGACGACTTCACCGGCGCGATCTACCGCATCGCCTACGGCGCGGCGGCGACCGCCGATGCCGCGCCGCTGGCGACGGCGCCGACCGGCGATCCGCTCGCCGGCCTCGAGCCCGGCGTCCGCGAGCAGCTGCACGCCGGCGGCGCCGCCCTGTGGAGCGCCAACAACTGCGCCGCCTGCCACGTCGCCGGCCAGGCCGCCGCAGATGCCTACAAGCCGCTCGCCGGGCTGTCGACGCGCTACACCATCGCCTCGCTGGCGACGTTCCTCAAGACACCGCAGTCGCCGATGCCGGTCTACCCGTTCAGCGACGAGCAGCGCCGCGCGCTGGCGGTGTTTCTGCTGCAGGAGCATCCGTGACTGGATTCCGTACTGCGAGTGAGCAGGCGTAGATTCCGACTCGGGCTCCTCCTCGCGGCGTGCGGCCTCGCCAGAGGCGCGGAGAACGCCGAGGGGCACGGAGCGGAACGCGCGCAATCGCACTCGCGATCGCATCGTCATCGCCAATGGGATCAGAACGTCGCCGTCGGACGTGCATCCTCCGCGACTCTCCGCGGCCTCTGCGCCTCTGCGTTGACGGTTTTTCGCGGCGGGTTGTGCTTGGTGTCGCCGCGACGGACAGCTAAGCGTGCGGCGTGCACGCCATCCTCGCCGTCAATGCCGGGTCGTCGAGCCTGAAGTACGCGCTGTTCGCGCTGCCGGGGCTCGACTGCCTGCGGCGCGGCGTCGTCGAGCGCATCGGCCAGGCGGGCGGGCCGCGCGACCACGCGGCCGGCGTCGCGTCCCTGCTCGCGGCGGTCGGCGACGCGACGCTGGCCGCCGTCGGCCACCGCGTCGTGCATGGCGGCGAGCGCTTCCGGGCGCCGGTGCGCATCGACGCCGCGGTGCTGCAGGCCCTGCACGAGGTCGCCGCGCTCGCCCCGGTACACGCGGCGGCGGAGCTGGCGCTCATCGAAGGCCTGGGGGCGCGCTGCGCCGGCGTGCCGCAGGTGGCCTGCTTCGACACCGCCTTTCACGCCACCCTGCCGCGCCACGCGACGCTGCTGCCGATTCCACGCCGCTACGCGGCGCGCGGCGTTCGCCGCTACGGCTTTCACGGGCTGTCCTACGCGTATCTGATGAGCGAGCTGGCGCGCCTCGGCGGCGCGAATGGTCGCGTCCTGCTCGCGCATCTCGGCAATGGGTGTAGTTTGGCGGCGGTGCGCGATGGCGAGTGCGTCGACACGACGATGGGCTTCACGCCGGCGGGCGGGCTGGTGATGGGAACGCGCAGCGGCGATCTCGATCCCGGGCTGGTCGCCTATCTCGCCCGCGCCGACGGCCTCGACGCCGCCGGCTTCGATCGCCTGGTCAACGCCGAGTCGGGCCTGCTCGGTCTGTCCGAGCGCAGCTCCGACATGCGCGATCTGCTCGCCGCCGACGACGCGCCCGCCGCAGACGCCGTCGCGGTGTTCTGCCACCAGGCGCTCAAACACGCCGGGGCGATGGCGGCGGTGCTCGGCGGGCTCGACACGCTGGTCTTCGCCGGCGGCATCGGCGAGCACGCCGCGCCGATCCGCGCCCGCCTCTGCGCCGGCCTGGCGCACCTCGGCGTGCACCTCGACGCGGCGCGCAACGACGCGCACGCGCCGCTCGTGTCGAGTCCGACGAGCCGCGTCGCCGTGCGCGTCATCCCTACCGACGAAGAACTGCAGATCGCCCGCGAGACCGCCGCCCTGTGTGCGGCGGCGCGGTCCTGACCAGCCGATCCCCGACGAGGTGCACGATGCCCGAGCTGAAACCGCCCCCCGATGACCTGGTGGCAAAGATGGATGCCTGGTGGCGGGCGGCCAACTACCTGAACATCGGGCAGATCTACCTGATGGAGAATCCGCTCCTGCGCGAACCGCTGCGCGCCGAGCACATCAAGCCGCGTCTGCTCGGGCACTGGGGCACCTCGCCGGGACTGAACCTGATCTACGTGCACCTGAACCGCATCATCCGCGCCTACGATGCCAACATCATCTACATGGCCGGGCCGGGACACGGCGGGCCGGCGCTGGTGGCCAACGTCTACCTGGAAGGAACCTACAGCGAGTTCTTTCCCGCCATCACGCGCGATACCGCCGGCTTGCGCGCGCTGTTCCGCCAGTTCTCGACGCCGGGCGGCATCCCAAGCCACGTCAGCGCCCCGACGCCGGGCTCGATCCATGAGGGCGGCGAGCTCGGCTACGTGCTGGTGCACGCCTTCGGGGCGGCGTTCGACAATCCCGACCTCGTCGTCGCGGCGGTGATCGGCGACGGCGAAGCCGAGACCGGACCGCTCGAGGGCTCCTGGAAGGGCGTCAAGTTCCTCAATCCGGTGCGCGACGGCGCCGTGCTGCCGATCCTGCATCTGAACGGCTACAAGATCGCCGGGCCGACCGTCTGGGGGCGCGAGAGCGACGCCAACATCGCGGCATTCCTGCAGGGACAGGGCTACGAGGCGCACTTCGTCGAGGGCGACGATCCCGAGGTCGTGCACCGCACCTTCGCCGCGGCGCTGGAGAACGCCTACCTGCGCATCCGCGCCATCCAGAGCGAGGCGCGCGCGCACGGCTTCAGCACCCGCCCGGTGTGGCCGGCGCTGGTGCTGCGCACGCCGAAGGGCTGGACCTGCCCGAAGTTCGTCGACGGCGTGCGCATCGAAGGCACCTTCCGCGCCCACCAGGTGCCGCTGGCGACGGTGCGCGAGAATCCCGCCCATTTGCAGCTGCTGGAAGAGTGGATGCGCAGCTATCGACCGGAGGAGTTGTTCGACGCCGATGGGGGCTTCCGCGCCGAGTTCGCCGATCTGGCGCCGAGCGGCGACCGCCGCATGGGCGCCAACCCGCACGCCAACGGCGGCCGCCTCTCAGTGCCGCTCGACCTGCCCGACTGCACGCAGCTCGCCGTCGACGTGCCACAGCCGGCGACGGTGCGGCTCGAGTCGACGCGCCCGCTCGGCGCCCTGCTGCGCGACATCTACCGCCGCAACCCGACCAACTTCCGTCTCTTCTGCCCGGACGAGACCAACTCCAACCGCCTCGGCGCCGTCTTCGAAGCCACCGACCGCTGCTTCGTCGGCCCGCTACTCGACATCGACGACCACGTCAGCCACGACGGCCGCGTCATGGAGGTCCTCAGCGAGCACAATTGCCACGGCTGGCTGGAGGGCTACACGCTCACCGGCCGGCACGGCCTGTTCGCCACCTACGAGGCCTTCGCCATGGTGGTCGACTCGATGGCCATGCAGCACGCCAAGTGGCTCGAGCACTGCCGCCGCATCCCGTGGCGGCGCCCGGTGCCGTCGCTCAACTACCTGCTCACCTCGACCTGCTGGCGCAACGACCACAACGGCTTCAGCCACCAGGGGCCCGGCTTCATCGACAACATCGTCAACAAGAAGCCGAGCGTCGTGCGCGTCTACCTGCCACCCGACGCCAATGCGTTGCTGGCCGTCGCCGACCACTGCCTGCGCAGCGAGAGCTACCTGAACCTGATCGTCATCGACAAGCAGCCGCAACTGCAGTGGCTGACGATGGCCGAGGCGCGCGCCCACTGCGCGCGCGGCGCCAGCGTCTGGGACTGGTGCAGCACGGACGGCGAGCCGGAGATCATTCTCGCCTGCGCCGGCGACACCGCCACCCTCGAGACGGTCGCCGCGGCGTGGCTGCTGAAGCGGCACGTGCCGGAGCTGCGCTTCAAGGTCGTCAATGTCGTCGACCTGATGAGCCTGGCGCCGTCCGATCGCCATCCACACGGCATGGACCCGGCCGCCTTCGCCGCCCTGTTCACGGTCGACAAGCCGGTGGTGTTCGCCTTCCATGGCTACCCCGGCGTCATCCACCAGCTCATCCACGGGCGGCCGGACAGCGACCGCTTCCACGTGCGCGGCTACGTCGAAGAGGGCACCACGACGACGCCGTTCGACATGGTGGTCCTCAATCGCATGAGCCGCTTCCACCTCTGCCAGGACGCCGTGCGCTTCGCCCCCAGCCTGCGCGCCCGCGCCGCGATGCTGCTGCCGCAGGCCGAGGAGATCCTCGCCCGCCACCGCGCCTACGTCACGGAGCATTTCGAGGACCTGCCGGAGATCCGCGACTGGGTGTGGTCGTAGCGCCCGGTCCTTGAGCCTGCTCCGATGCGGCGCCGGCGCGATCGAAGGTAGACCGGGAACGCGACGCAGCGGACGTCAGGTGCCCGCGGGGCTGGGCGGGGCGACGGCCTCGACCATCGCCTTCAGCGTCGCCAGGCCCTTGTCGAAGTCGGCCCCGACGCTCGTGTCGATATCCATGAACAGCCAGAACGCCTTGCCGATGAAGCCGTTGGTGCCGGTCATATTCCAGGTGACGGTCGTACCGTCGCCGGTCGGCACGAGGGTGAAGACGACCTGGTTGGTCGCCTGCATCGGCGCCTGCATCTCGAGCGTCAGATCCACCTCCTGGTCGGGCTTGACCGCGGTGATGGTGATGCGGCCCTTGCCGGCGGCGGGGCCATCCCAGGCGCTGCTGGCGCCAACGCCCGACGGCGGCCCGTCGTAGGAGACGGTCATCTTCGGATCCGTCTTGCTCCACGGCGACCAGGCATTCTGGGCGCGCAGGTTGTCGATCTGCGGGTAGATGGCGCTGGCCGGGGCGCGGATGGTGGTCGAACGCGCGATGTGGAACGCCACCGGTTGGAACGCAATGACGATGGCCAGGATGACGACCAGTGCCACCAAGCTAAATGCGCCCTTCTTCAACATGATCGGTCACCGCCTCCCGCGTTTATCTCGCCCGCAATGTCGCCGGGCAGACAGGATCCCCAAGGTCTCGCACTGCGCCAGGTGACGCACGCCTCCGTACCATATGTGTCGCTCGCATCCACTCGCCTCGGGGCGGCGCGCCGGTCGCGGTGCCCGCAGCCGCTCACATCCGCGCGATCACCGCGATGCCGCCGTACACGTTGAATCTCGGCGCCGGCTCGAAGTAGCGGCCGCCCTGGGCGTTGAGGCGGGTGGTGCCGTTGTAGTTCTGATTGGCGAGGTTGTTGAGGCCGACGTAGGGCGCCAGCGACCAGTGCGCGCCGAAATCGTGCTGGTAGCCGGCGCGCAGGTTGAGGAGCTGATAGGCGGCGGTGCTGGCGTCGTTGGCGTCGTTGACGAAGTAGCCGTCGACCAGCGACATCTCGAACGCGGCGAAGAGACCGGACTCGTGCTGGTAGAACAGCTCCTGGTAGATCCACCACTGCGGAATGCCGGGCTCGTCGTTGCCGGCGAAGTTCTCGGTGCCGAGGCGGTAGTCGCGGTACTCGGCCTTGAGCAGCGTCACGGCGCCGCTCCAGCGCAGCGGCGCCAGCAGCTGCGCCTGCCAGTCGAGTTCGAGGCCGTAGCGCAGCGAGCGGCCGGCGTTGCGGTAGGCGGTGCGGCCGGAGTCGCTCTCGTACGGCACCAACTCGTCGTCGACCTCGATCACGTAGGCGGCGCCGCCGCCGTTCAGCCAGTCCTGCCAGCGCGCGCGGCTGCCGAGCTCGTAGGTGACGGAGGTCTGCGGCGCGACGGCAGGATTGAAGCCGGGGCCGTTGGGATTGGCCAGCTCGGTGGTGGTCGGGGTCTGGAAGGCGGTGCCGATGGTGGCAAAGACGCTCAGCTCGGCGAGCGACGGCGGGCGGCCGTGCAGCCAGGTCCAGCGCACGGCGCCGGTCGGGCTCACCTGGTCGAACGTGCGCGAGCCGGAGTCGGGGCTGCCGGGCGGTGTCTGCACGTCGACGTCGAAGAACACCGCGTCGTAGCGCACGCCGAGGCTGAGCTCCAGATCGTCGCGCACGTCGAGCGCCTCGCGCAGGTAGGGACCGATGCTGCCGACCTGCTCGCGTTGGTGCAGCACGAGAGGTCCGCGCGCGCCGGCGAGGTTCTGGTGCCGGGTGCGATCGTCGTCCTGGTACTGCAGATCGAGGCCCGCGGTGAGCGCCTGATTCATGCCGAACAGCGGCGTCGCCAGGGTCCAGCGCAGGCCGCCGCCGGAACCGACGCGGTCGAAGGCGACGATGCCGTCGGCGGCGATCGGCAGGGCGTTCTGGAAGTCGCGCGTCAGCACGTAGGCGTAGGTGTTCACATCGCCCCAGACGCCGCGGTGGTTGGCGATGGCGCCGAGGCGCGCCTGGCGCACCGCCTCGCCGGCGTCGAGGGCGACATTCGCATCGCGCGCCTGGCGCGGGTCGTCGTGCGCCTGCGCCGCGGTGAGGGCGCCGGGGTCCTCGGCCTCGGGCGTGTCGACGCCGTTGGCGAGCAGCGTCACGTCGCTGGCGTCGCTGACGTCCCAGCGCAGCTTCGCCAGCCACGTGCCGGCCTGCGTCGCGCTGTGATCGCGGTAGCCGCCGAGTTGCAGGAAGGAGCCGTAGGCGACGCCGGAGACGTTGCCGGCGCGGCCGCCGCCGCTGAGCAGATACTTGCCGAAGTCGTACGAGCCGCCGCCGACCATCAGGCGCGCCGTCGGCAGCGGCGGCGCGTCCTCGCTGAAGAGCTGGATGACGCCGCCAGAGGCGTTGCCGTACAGCGCCCCGGCGGGGCCGCGCAGGACCTCGATGCGCTCGATGCTGCCGAGGTCGATGTCGTCGATCTGCGTCTGTCCGTCGGGTTGCGTCTCGGGCAGCCCGTCGAGCAGCACGCGCACCTCGCGGATGCCGAAGGCCGAGCGGGTGCCGAAGCCGCGGATCTGAATGCGCACGTCCTGGGCGAAATTCTCGCTCGACTGCACCAGCACGCCGGGAACGCGGTCGAGCAACTCCTCCAGCCCGACGCCGCGCTGCGCCCCCTGGACGTCGAGCCCCTCGATGACGCTCAGCGACGCCGCGACGGTGCCGAGCGGCTGGGCGTTGCGCGTCGCGGTGACCACCACCGGTTCGAGCTGCAGCGGCGCCTCCTGCGCGACAAGCGGTGCGGCCAGCGCCAGGATGAGGACGAAGAGTTCAACGCGAAGGCGCGAAGACGCGGAGGTGGGCTGCTTGAGATGGACGCCCGGTCCCCCTAGCTGTTGCTGATGGCGAGGGACGAGGGTGGAGGCTCCCCGACAGCGCGGGATTCTTCGCGCCTTCGCGCCTTCGCGTTGAAGACCCCGTCCTGAATGCCCTCCCCTCACGCCGGCGCCTTGCGCCTCCTGTTCGGCTGTCTGGTGTGCATCGGCATCGGCCAGTCGATGCTGTTCAGCATTCTGCCGCCGGCGGCGCGGCAGCTCGGCATCTCGCCGTTCCAGGTATCGACCATCTTCGCCACGTCGGCGGCGCTGTGGGTGTTCATCAGCCCCTGGTGGGGACGGCGCAGCGACGTGCGTGGGCGGCGGCCGATCATGATCGTCGGCCTGCTCGGCTACGCGCTGTCGATGTTCGCCCTGGCGGTGGTGATCGAGGTGGGCACGCGCGGCCTGCTGCCGGCGCCGCTGATCTACCCGCTGCTGATCGTCTCGCGCTGCCTGTTCGCCGTCTTCGGCTCCGGCACCGGACCGGCTGCGCAGGCCTACGTCGCCGACCGCACCTCGCGCCACGACCGCACCGCCGGCATCGCGCTGGTCAGTGCCGCGATGGGACTCGGCGAGACCATCGGTCCGGGCGTCGGGGCGCTGCTGTCGACGGTCGACATGCTGGCTCCCCTCTACCTCTCCGCCGCGCTGGCGGTGGCCAGCGCCTGGCTGATCGGCCGCCGGCTGCCCGAAGAGGGGCCGCCGGTCACCGCCGACGCGCCGCGCCCGCCACGCCTGCGCCTGCGCGACCCGCGCGTGCTGCCGTTCGTCGTCGTCTCGGCGGCGCTGCAGGCGACGCGCGCGACGACCGTGATCACCTTCGCCTTCTTTCTGCAGGACACCCTCCACCTCACCCCCGAGCGCACCGTCCAGCTCTCCGGGATCGGCTTCGTCATCCTGGCGCTGGCCGGGTTGTTCGCGCAGTTGGTCATCGTGCGGCGCCTGCGACCGACGGCGCGCGGCATGATGCGTATCGGCCTGCCGCTGTCGGTCGCGGCGTACGCGCTGCTCGTCGTCGGTCACGGACTGCCGGCCTACTTCGCCGCCCTGGCGCTGCTCGGGCTCGGCCTGGGTCTGATCCGCCCGGGCAGCGCGGCGGGCGCGTCGCTGTCGGTGGAGTCGAACGAGCAGGGCGCGGTGGCCGGCCTGGTGAACGGCGTGGCGGTGATCGGCAACGTCTTCGGTCCCATGCTCGGTACGACGTTGTACTCGATCACGCCGGTCGGACCATACCTGCTGAACGTGGTGGTGATGACCGCCGCCTGGGTGCTGCTCTTCGCCAACCGCCGCCTGCGCACGCTGCGCGCGTGAGCACCCGCGTCGGCGTGGTCCCAGCTGGAGGGCGCGCGCTGCATGTGCGTTGACTTCGGGGTGAGGCGCTGGTCGAAACGCCGGCATGGGCCGGGGTCTGCGCGTCGCGTTTGTGTCGCATTCCGCGAGGCTGTACGGGGCGAGCCGTTCGCTGCTCGCCGTGTTGGAGGGGCTGCGCGCCGCGCAGGTCGAGACCCTGACGATCGTGCCCGGACCGGGGCCGATGCTGGACGCCCTCGCGACGCGCGGCCTGGCGGCGGCGGCCGTCCCGATTCCCTGCTGGGTGGCGGGCGCGGAGGAACGCCCCGACCTCGCGGCGGTGCACGCGGCACAGGCGCGCGCCGTGCCGCCGATCGTCGACATCCTACGCGCGATCCGGCCCGACGTCGTGTGGTCCAACTCGTCGGCGACGGCAGTGGGGGCGCTCGCCGCCGCGGCGCTGGCGCTGCCGCACGTCTGGCATCTGCGCGAGCTCAGCGGCGACGGCCTGCCCTTTCGCTTCGTCGACGCCGGCGCCGCGACGCAACACGTGCGGGCGGCGGACGCCCGCGTCGCCGTCTCCGCCGTCGCCAAAGGGACGTTCGAAGCGATGGGCAGCGGCCCCTGCGAGGTGATCTACAATGGTATCGGCGCGGCGCGCGACCTGGCACAGCGGCGCGCGCCCTCCAGCAGGCGCGGCGCGCTGCGGCTCCTCCTGCCGGCGCGGATGCGGCCCGAGAAGGGCCAGCTCGTCGCCATCGAGGCGGTGCGGTTGCTGCGCACGGCCGGCCGTGACGTCGTGCTCCGCCTCGTCGGCGACGGCGACGTGGATGCCTGTGCGGACGCGATCGCGCGCCGCGGTCTGGGCGACGCCGTGACGCTGACCGGCTTCGTCGCCGATGTCGACGCCGAGTACCGGCAGGCCGACGTGGCGCTGAACTGTGCGCGCTTCGAGGCGATGGGGCGCACCACCGCCGAGGCGATGTCGTACGGACTTCCCGTCGTCGGCTGCGACCACATGGGCACGGCCGAGCTGATCCGCGACGGCGACACTGGGCTGCTCTGTGACGGCAGCGCCGGTGCCTTCGCGCGAGCGGTAGAGCAGATCATCGCCCAGCCGGACGCGGCGCGGGCGATCGGCCAGCGGGCGCAAGCCTACGCCCGGCAACACTTCGCGGACGAGCGCTGCACGCAGGCGATCCTCGCCGTGCTGCAGCGTGTCGCCCCGCGCCCCGGCACGGCGCCGCGTCACGGGCGCGCCGCCAGCGCGTCGGCCGCCAGCGAATCGTAGGCTCCGCGACGGCCCTGGCCCCCCACCCCGGCGGCTGGTGGTCCTCGACGGGCACGCGGAACGGGTCGGGTCGGGGACCCCAGGGCCGGGGCGTGGGGTCGGGGCCGGTGTTCAGTCAGTGAGCAGGGGCTGCCGCCTATGTGGGCGGCGCGCAGACCGGGGCGCGCCGCCAGGCCGGCTCCCGCAGGCGCCGTCGCGTGGCACATCGCTTGCCCTCTCGCCGAGCTGACCTGAAGGGGGCACATGCTGGGCTTTGCTGCTGAAACGCCGGCGTCCGACCAGATGCCGTATCACGAGTTCTACCTCGACGACTTCGAGCCGCGCGATCACTATCGGCCGTTGTGGGAACACATCCGGGCGGTCGGGCAGAGCACGCTCGCCGCCAAGGTCCACGAGGCAGACCTGGCGCTGCGCTCCGAGGGCGTGACGTTCACGGTGTACGGCGACGAGAACGAGGGCATCGAGCGGGTCTGGCCGTTCGACCTCATCCCGCGCATCATCCCGGCCGCCGAGTGGACGCAGATCGAATCCGGCCTGAAGCAGCGGGTCAAGGCGCTCAACCTCTTCGTCCGCGACCTCTACCACCAGCAGCAGATCCTCAAGGACGGCGTCGTACCGGCCGAGATGATTTTCAACGGCAAGCACTTCCTGCGCGAGATCATGCACATCGACCCGCCGCAGGACATCTACGTGCACATCAGCGGCATCGACCTGGTGCGCGACGGGCCGGGCCGCTACCTGGTGCTGGAGGACAACCTGCGCACGCCGTCCGGCGTCTCGTACATGATCGAGAACCGCATCGTCGAGCGCCATATCCTGCCCGAGTTCTTCGCCCGCTACCGCGTGCGGCGGGTCGAGCACTACCCGGCGGCGCTGCTCGAGGCGCTGCGCTTCCTCTCGCCGCGCGGCAAGGACCAGGCGGACATCGCGCTGCTGACGCCCGGCATCTACAACTCGGCGTATTTCGAGCACACCTTCCTGGCCAAGGAGATGGGCGTCGAGCTGGTCGAGGGACGCGATCTGGTGGTCAAGAACGACGTCGTCTACATGAAGACGACGCGCGGTCTGCGGCGCATCGACGTGCTCTACCGGCGCGTCGACGACGCCTATCTCGACCCGCTCTGCTTCCGCCCCGATTCGGCGCTCGGCGTCGCCGGCATCATCAACGCATGGCGTGCCGGCAACGTCGCCATCGTCAACGCCCCCGGTAACGGCATCGCCGACGACAAGGCGATCTACCCGTTCGTGCCGGACATCATCCGCTACTACCTCGGCGAGCGCCCGATCCTGGAAAACGTGCCGACCTACCAGATGACGCGGCCAGACGATCAGGCGCACGTGCTCGACAACCTGAAGTCGATGGTGGTCAAGGCGGTCAGCGAATCGGGCGGCTATGGCATGCTCATGGGCCCGTCGTCGACGCCGGCGATGCGCGCCGACTTCGCCGCCCGCATCAAGGCCGACCCGCGCAATTACATCGCCCAACCGGTCGTGCCCCTGTCGCGCCACGTCTGCTACCTCGACGGCGAGCTCGAGTCGCGCCACATCGACCTGCGTCCCTTCGTCATTTACGGCGAGGACATCCAGGTCGTCCCGGGCGGTCTGACCCGCGTCGCCCTGACCAAGGGCTCGCTGGTGGTGAACTCGTCGCAGGGCGGCGGCAGCAAGGACACCTGGGTCCTGGCGGAATAGGGCCCGCCGGCGTCGCGGGGTGGCACCTCCTGCCCTCGCAGTGCATCCTAGGGCCATGACTCGCCGCTCGTTCGTCGGTGCAGCCCTACTCGCGCTCGCCGCCCTGGTCGCCACGCGTCGCAACAGAGGAGCACTCGCCATGGACTTCACCGTGCTCGCGAAGTCGGACGAGGAATGGCAGCGCCTGCTGACGCCGGAACAGTACCGCGTCCTCTTCGAGCACGGCACTGAGCGCGCCTTCAGCAGCCCCCTCGAGCGCGAAAAGGCCACCGGGACCTTCATCTGCGCGGCCTGCTTCCTGCCCCTGTTCCTCTCCGCCACCAAGTTCGAGAGCGGCACCGGCTGGCCGAGCTTCTACGCGCCGATCGACGGCCGGCTTGGCACCAAGCGCGACTTCAAGCTGCTGCTGCCGCGCACCGAGTACCACTGCGCGCGCTGCGGCGGGCATCAGGGGCACGTCTTCGGCGACGGGCCGGCGCCGACCGGCAAGCGCTACTGCAACAACGGCGTGGCGCTGCAGTTCGTCCCCGAGGGAACGCCATTGCCGGCGCTGCGGGAGTGACGTACAGGGGCGCCCTCCAAGGGGTCGGACCTGATTCACGTCGGTTCCACGGCTCATGGAAGCAGCCCAGGGCTGCTGGGCGTCTCCGTCGGCGCCATCCAGGGCTACCCCGGCACGAACGCCGCCTGCCGGTCGATCATGGTGTCGAAGGCGGCGAGTAAGCCGTCGAATCCGACCGTGCCCGGCTCGAGGATGCGCAGTGCGTCGACCAACGCCTCGAGCGTCGCCAGGTAGTGCGGGCGCGGCTCGCGGCGCAGCGAGCGGTAGCGGCTCGGCTGAGCCGGCGCGAGGGCCACGTGCGGCAGGGTATGCAGCCAGGGGTGCGCCGCGTACACCTTGCGGGCCAGAAACCAGGTGGCGTCGATGGCGACCAGATGTCGCGGGTGTTGCCCGCGCGGCAGTGCCGCGAGATCGCGCGCGCGGGCACTGGGATAGAGCAGCGCGCTGCCCGCCGGCAGACTGGCGCCGACCGCCGCGCAATCCTCCCACGGCGGACAGGAGACGACGCGCACGCGGCGCAGACCGAGGCGCGCGATGCGCACGGTGCCGAGCGGATGAAAGCGCTCGCGCGGGTGCTGCAGGACGGTCACCCCGGTGTGGTTGTCCACCACTGTGACGACGTCGCAGATGCAGGCGACGCGCGGTTTGAAGCAGGTGTAGCAGTGCTGGCGCGGGGCCGGCGGCGAACCGCCGGCCCCGTATGCCGTGGGCAGCATCATTGGGCGCCCGAGTGGGATGCCCGCCCGATTGGGAAGCTTAGATACGGTTGTAGCCACCGCGGCCGCCGCCGCCGCCGCGGCCGCCACCACCGCCGAAGCCGCCGCCACCGCCGCGGCCACCGCCGCCGCCG
>JANNRA010000127.1:0-71952 GCA_031401035.1 bacterium
GACCCACCTACTTGTCTGGGTCGTCTCCGGCGCCTCGCTCGCCTTTTTGGCGTTGCTCGGTGCCATTGGCGCCCAGGCGGGTGGGGCAAATGTGCTGCGCGCCACGGCGCGCGTGACATTCTGGGGCGCGCTGGCCATGGCGCTCACCGCCGGCGTCGGCGCGCTGTTCGGCACCGTCGCCTGACGACGCGCCGGACCCGGTGCGGGTCGACGCGTGCACCGGCCGCGGCCCCGACAACGTGCGTCCCGTGGTGTCGATTTCGCCGAGTCGATTCGACTAAGGGCATGTACCGGTTGCATCGGTAGTCGGCACCCCCTCATCCTGACCCTCTCCCTGCGGGAGAGGGGACCCGACAAGCAACGCGGTGCTGGCCTTGTTCCCCTCTCCCGCAGGGAGAGGGTCGGGGTGAGGGGATCACCCCCTACTACCGGATCCGGAGAAGAACGTGCAGGCGTGACGAAGCCGGCGCGGGGCGCCGGCTCCGTCTGAGCAACGGACTTGCGGAACGCCGCGCGGTCATGACGGAGATGCGGTCGAGGAGGAACGATGGGTCGCTTCGACGGCAAGGTCGCTTTCGTCACCGGCGGAGGCACGGGGATTGGATTGGGGTGCGCGGCGCAGATCGTCGCCGGCGGCGGCAAGGTCATGCTGGCCGGTCGGCGCGAGGAGGTCGTGCACGCGGCGGCGCAGCGGCTGGGCGCCAACGCGGCCGGCGTCGCCTGTGACATCACCGACGACGCGTCGGTGGACGCGGCGGTCGCGGCGACGATTGCGCGCTTCGGCCCGCTCACCCTGGCGGTCAACTCCGCCGGCATGCCGGGCACCGGCAGCGTCCTCAACGCGTTGCCCGACGAGGTGCGCCTGGTGGTCGACACCAACGTCGTCGGCACCTTTCGCTGCGTGCGCGCCGAGGCCAAGGCGATGAAAGCCGCCGGCGGCGGCGCCATCGTCAACATCAGCTCGATCGCCGCGACGCTGACGCACCGCTGGATGACCAGCTACTGCATCTCCAAGGCAGCCGTGAACATGCTCACCGCCTGCGCCGCCGACGACCTTGGCGAGCACAACATCCGCGTCAACGCCGTCCTGCCGAGCCTCGTGCCCACCGACATGGCGGCGCCGCTGGTCGACGCGGAGGCCAGCGTTGCCGAGTATCTGCGCCTGATGCCGATCCGGCGTCTCGGCAGCACCGACGACGTCGGCGCCCTGGTCGCCTTCTTGCTCAGCGACGAGGCCGGCTGGATCACCGGACAGTGCATCCCGGTCGACGGCGGCCACACCCTCCGTCAGGGTCCGGATCTGGTGCCCTTCATCCGTCAGTTCCTGCCCGACGAACGCTGAGGCCGGTGGAGGGCGCAGTAATCGCGCCGACGCTGCATCCATCTGGCGGGACGGTAGGGTGGCGCTCGATCGCCGTGCTGACTATATCGGTCCGCGGCGCAACGATCGCCCCACTTGCGCTCCGCCCCGCGGCGCGCCAACCGAGAGGAGCAGACATGACCACGACCTTCCTGTCCCGCATCGCGTTTGCCGCGCTGCTCGCCCTGGCTGCCGGCTGCGCGCACCGGACCCCGACGCCGCCCCCCGGCCCGCCGCCGAGCGGCACCCTCAGCAAGACGCTCATCACCGCGAGCGCCAAGGTGCTGAAGATCGACCAGCGCACCCGCAAGGTGACGCTCGAGATGCCGGACGGGTCGCAGCGGACGGTAACGGTCGGCGAGGAAGTCCGGAATCTGCCGCAGGTGAAGGCCGGTGATACGGTCAACGTCGGCTTCTTCGAGTCGATCGTCTACCAGGTGCGCAAGCCCGGCAGCGCGACGCCGGGTGTCGTCGTCGCCCAGGACGCCGTCCGCGCCGAGCCAGGCTCCCGCCCGGGTGCCGCCGGGGCGCAGGTGACGACCCTCACCGCCACCATCACAGCGGTGGACAAGAAGGCCGGCACCGTCACCCTCACCGGGCCCGACGGCGAGGCGACGGTCATCAAGCCGCAGGACCCGACCATCCTCAGCCGCGTCGCCGCTGGCGAGCTGGTCGAGATCACCCTCACCGAAGCCATCGCCGTCTCCGTCGAGGCGCCGGCGAAGAAGTAGACCGGACCGCGCCCGGAGCCAGACGCGTACGCACCATGCGCACGTTGGGACGTCTTGGCGGCGTGCTCGTCTGGCTCTGCGGCGTGCCCGCCGTCGCCTGGGCCGTGGCGGCGGTTTGGATCGACGACCCGCTGCCACCGGTGCCGGCGGCACTGGCGGCGCTGCTCGTCGCGGCGGCGGGCCTGGCGGTGCTGCTACGGCTGCGCGGCGTGCGCCGCGTGCTGGGCCTCGTCGCGGTCGTCGGCATCGTCGCCGCCTGGTGGCTCAACGTGGCGCCGCGTAACGACCGCGACTGGCTCCCCGACGTCGCCAAGCTGCCCTGGGCCGAGATCAGCGGCGACCGGGTGACGATCCACAACCTGCGCGACTTCACCTACCACGGCGACGGCGACGCCGACTTCACGGAACGCTGGGAGACGCGCACCTACAATCTCGCCGCGCTGCGCGGCATCGATCTGTTCCTGTCGTTCTGGGGCCCGACGGCCATCGCCCACACCGTCATGAGCTGGGAGTTCGCCGACGGCCCGCCCCTGGCGATCTCCATCGAGACGCGCAAGGAGCGCGGCGAGAGCTACTCCGCCGTGCTCGGCTTCTTCCGTCAGTACGAACTCTATTACGTCGTCGCCGATGAACGCGACGTCATCGGCGTGCGCACCGGCCACCGCGGCGAGCAGGTGTACCTGTACCGCATCCGCATGCCACCCGAGCGCGCCAGGGAACTGCTCCTCGACTACCTCGGCGAGATCAACCGCCTGCGCGACCAGCCGGCGTGGTACAACGCCTTCAGCCACAACTGCACCACCGGCATCCGCCGCCATCTCGGCCAGATCGGTCTGGCGGGGGCCTGGGACTGGCGCATCTTCGCCAACGGCTACCTCGACCAACTCGCCCACGAGCGCGGCACCATCGACAACTCGCTGCCGTTCGAGGAGATGCGGCGCCGCAGCGAAATCACGGCCGCGGCCCGCACCGCGGACGGCGCCGAGGACTTCTCCGCCCGCATCCGCGCCGACCTGCCCGCAGCGCGCGGCGTCGTGGAATGACAGGCGGCGCCCCCTCTCGCGCCGACCGCCACCGCGCCCGCGGTGGGGTGGACTCCACAGGGGAGTTTCGTTATCACCATCGCTTCGGGCCGCTAGCTCAGTTGGCTAGAGCAGCTGACTCTTAATCAGCGGGTCCCGTGTTCGATCCACGGGCGGCCCACCTTGAACCCCCCCGGGAAACCGGGGGGTTTCTTCGTTAAGGCGCCTGTTGTGATTCGGCGCCGAAGCTTGACCCCTTTCGGCGTCCAATCGTGACCCCGGCGGGCGATGTGAAAGTTCAATGCTCGAAGCGGGTTGTGAGATCTCGGGTGGGGTCAACCTTGGACGCCGATCGGGAGGCAGACCCCACGCCGATTCACAGAGATTGCGGCGCGGCGGTCGGCGGCGTGGCCTTCTTTTTTTGCGCGGCGACGAGGGCGGGGGGCGCGAAGAGTGAGCCCAGCGACGAGAGCGGTTTTCACAGCTCGCCTTCTAGCTCGGCGCGGTGCTGGCGCACCAGGGAGTGGCGGGGCGGCTCCGCCGGCGCAATGCCGGCAACGCATCTATGCCCCGACTTGCCTCGCGGCCAACTGCGCAGAGGCGCTGGTGGCGCGCATCGTAGACAGCGCGTCGATGAACCTCTCGGCGCTCGCTTGATCGTAGGTGAACACGTGTATCAGGAGGGCGTCATCCGCCGCGTAGATGGACACCGCGTACACGCCCTTCCTCCTCGACAGTTCCACCCGGCCGATCTTTGAGTAGTACACCGCGACGCCGAATAACCCCGAATCCTCGACGTCCGTCTCGCGCGTCCGCACGACGCGAAACCGATCATCGGTCACATCCACCGAGACGGGAGCGTGCTCGTCCCTTTGCTCCTCAAGCGTCTGCTGAATCACCCGCCGCGCCTCGGCGGGCGACGTGAGGGGCTTCGCCGTGTAGGGCAGAAAGGTCCGGCAGGCCGGCAGCAGGACTAGCACGCAGACGAGAGCGAGCCGGGACGTCGTGCGCATCCCCGGCCCTATAGCGGTCGACGTCCGTGGTTCCAACAACAGCGGCCGGCCGCCGTGCGAGCCGCCCTCCGATTGTCCGGTCACCAACTCTGAGCCCCCCGAGCAATCGGGGGGTTTCTTCCTTAAAGTCGCTCGTCGCACGTGGCACGCGGTCGACGCCGCGACCGCGCGGCGTCAGAGGCCGAGCAGGCGGCCGCCCTGATAGACGGCAAAGCTGGCGACCCAGGCCAGCGCGGTCATGTAGGCGAACATGAACGCCGGCCAGCGCCACGAGCGCGTCTCGCGCTTCACCACCGCCAGCGTGCTCATGCACTGGCAGGCGAGCGCGAAGAAGACCATCAACGACAGGCCGACGAGCGGGGTGTACGCGGGCATGCCGTCGGGGCGGCGCTCGCTGCGCAGGCGCTCGCGTAGCGGCACGGCGGCCGCATCGCCGTCGCCGACGCCGTAGATGACCCCCATGGTGGAGATGAACACCTCGCGCGCGGCGAAGGCGCCGATGATGCCGACACCGATCTTCCAGTCGAAGCCGAGCGGTCGCAGCAGCGGTTCGATGGCGTGCCCGAGGCGGCCGCCGAGGCTGTGCTCGAGCGCCTGCATGTGGCGCGCCTCGGGCGCCAGCCCCTGCGTCGCCGCCGTCTCGGGCAGGCGCGGGAACGACAACAACGCCCACAGCACCGCGGTGCAGACGAGGATGACGGTGCCGGCTTCGCTGACGAAGGTCCAGGCGCGCTCGACCACCTGACGGCCGATGCTGCGCAGCGTCGGCAGGCGGTACGGCGGCAGCTCGAGGATCAGCGGCACGTTCATACCGCGGATGAGCGTACGGCCGAGGACGCCGGCGGCGACCAGCGTGGTGACGATGGAGAAGACGTACATGGCGACCATCAACAGCCCCTGTACCGGCAGCAGGCCGAAGGCGCGCGAGGCTGGAAAGAGCGCGGCGATGATCAGGGTGTAGACGGGCAGACGCGCCGAACAGGTCATCAGCGGGATGACCATCATGGTCAGCAAGCGGTCGCGCTGGCGCTCCATCGTGCGCGTCGCGAGAATCGCCGGCACGGCGCAGGCGAACCCCGACAGCATCGGCACGAAGGCGCGGCCGTGCAGACCGAGGGCGCGCATGAGGCGGTCCATGAGGAACGCCACCCGCGCCATGTAGCCCGAGTCCTCGAGCAGGCCGATGAACAGGAACAGCAGGACGATCTGCGGCAGAAAGACCAGGACGTTGCCGACGCCGCCGATCACTCCCTGGGTCAGCAGGTCGGTGAGCACGCCTGACGGCAACGCCGCGGCGGCCGCATTCTGCAGCCAGGCGGTCGCCTGCTCGATCAGGCCGATGGCCGGGTCCGCCCATGAGAAGAGCGACTGGAAGACGACCAGCATCAGACCGAGGAACACCGGCAGGCCGAGCATCGGGTGCAGCAGCAACCAGTCGACGCGCTCGGAGAGGGGATGCTTGCGCGGGTTCGGATCGGGTCGGGCGTGCAGAGCCGCGGCGTGCGCGTCGAGGAACGCGTAGCGGGCGGCGATGACCTCGCCGTCGAGATCGCGGCGCGGGTCGCGGGCGTGCACCGCCATGCAGGCGGCGCGCAGGCCGGGGGCGATGCCGCGCAGCTCGTCGTGCGCCTCGATGCTGGTCAGTGCCCACAACGCCAGGGCCCGGTCGCGCAGCGCGTCGAGCCGCCACTCCGGCGGCAGTGCCCGCGCGACGACGTCGGCGTCCGCGAGGACCGCCGGCGCATAGTCGACGCGGACGACCGGCCGCCGTGGCTCGCGCAGGGCGGCGGCGATGGCGGCGCGTAGGTCGTCCATGCCGGCGCCGCGGCGCGCGTTGGTGCACACCACCGGCACCTCGAAGACACGCCCCACCGCGGCCGCGTCCGGGGCGTTGTGCGCCACCTCGTCGATCATGTTCAGCACGACGAGCATCGGCACCTCGAGCTCGGCCAGCTGCAGGACGAGATAGAGGTTGCGCAGCAACTGCCCGGCGTCGACCACCAGCAGCGCCAGGTCGGGGCGCGGATTGCCGCCGAAGCCGAGCGCGGCGTTGAGGGCGATCTGCTCCTCGGCCGAGCGCGCCGCCAGCGAGTAGGTGCCGGGCACGTCGACCACGTCGATCGTGCCGCCCCCCATCGCCGCCGCCAGCACCAGCTCGCCGGGGCGCCGTTCGACGGTAACGCCGGGATAGTTGCCGACACGCGCGGTCTGCCCGGTGAGGCGGTTGAAGAGCGTCGTCTTGCCGGTGTTCGGGTTGCCGATCAGGACGACCAGCGGCCGCGCCGCAGCAGCCGCGGCCGCCGCCGTCACGACCGCCGCTCGGCGGCGCAGCCGCGGCAACCCGACGCGCACGCCGCGGCTACCCCCGCGGCCGGCCCTTCGACCGCCACCTGCGCCGCCTCAGCGCGGCGGATCGACAAACTGCAGCCGCGCACCAACAGCTCCATCGGATCGCCGAGCGGCGCGACGCCGACGATCTCCACCGCCGTCCCCGGCACCAGCCCGAGCTCCATCAGGCGACGCCGGAAGGCCCGGCTACCGCCGACGCGGGCGATGCGGTGCTGATGTCCACGGGCGGCGTCGGCGAGGGTCATGACTCCCTGACGGTGGCATTATTGAAAACGACTTTCAACTTCAGACTGGCGATCGCGGCGGCGGGACGCGCGGACGACCGATCCCTGCTAGAAGCGCCCGGTGATGCGGCGACTGGTGTTGGTGGGCGGCGGCCATGCGCATCTCTTCGTGCTCGCGGCGCTGGGGGCCGCGCCCGAGCCCGGGCTGACGGTGACGCTCGTCTCGCCCGCCCCGATGTCGCTTTACTCCGGCATGGCGCCCGGGGTGATCGCCGGCACCTACGCCCAGCGCGCGGCGCAAATTGACGTCGAGCGCCTGGCGCGGCGCGCCGGCGCGGCATTTGTCGCCGCGCGCGTCGTGGCGATCGACGGCGCCGGGCGCCGTCTGTACACCGATGCGGGCGGCCCGCTCGACTACGATCAGGCCTCGTTCGATATCGGCGCCGCGACGGCGCTCGAGATCCCCGTCGACGCCGGCGCGACGGTCGTCCCCGTCAAGCCGCTGGAAGCGACGCTCAGTGCCCTGTGCGGCCCGATCGCCGGCGCCGTCGCCATCCTCGGCGCTGGCGCCGCCGGCGTTGAACTGGCCTTCGCGCTGGCCGCCCGCCGTGCCGCGGTGACGCTGCTCGATCTCGCCCCGACTCCCCTGCCCTCGTTCCATCCGCGCGTCCGCCGCCTCGCCGTGCGCGCCCTTGCGGCCGCCGGCGTCACCTGGCGCGGTAACGCGCCAGCGGCCGCGGTCGCCCGCGACGGCGTGACGCTGCGCGACGGCGGTCACATCGCGGCCGCGTTGGTGGTCGCCGCCAGCGGCGTCGGCCGCCAGACGCTGTTCACCACCGCCGGGCTGCCGACCGACGCGCGCGGCGCCCTCCGCGTCGGCGACGACCTGCGCTGCACCGATCACCCGCAGCTGTTCGCCGCCGGCGACTGCGCCGCCCTGGCCGGCCACCCGCGGCTCGCCAGGTCTGGTGTCCACGCCGTACGGCAGGGTCCGCTGCTGGCCCGCAACCTGTTGGCCGCTACCCGTGGCACTGCGCTCGTTCCGTATCGGCCGCGCAGACACAGCCTGGCGCTGCTCAGCACGGCGGACGGCCGTGCCATCCTCGCCTACGGCGGCCTGGCTGGGCACGGCGCGGCGGCGTGGCGCCTGAAGGATTGGATCGACCGCCGCTTCATCGCCCGCTTCGACCGCTGACGCGGGCCCGCGCGGGAGTGCCCGGAGCGGTTGACTCCGCCGCCCCGGCGGGGGATGCGCGGGCCGACCTGAGGAGGGCTTCCGTGCCGCAGACTGGCTCTGTCCGCATCTTCGACCGCCGCTTCGCGCGCCAGCTGTTGCAGCTCACGCGCGTCTACTGGACCTCGCCGGATGCCGGCCGCGGCGCCGTGCTGCTCGCCCTCTGCGTCGCCGGCGAACTCGGCACCGTCTACGGCACGGTACGCCTCGCCGGCGCCCAGGCGCACGTCTTCGACGCCGTCCAGAACAAGCAGTGGCCGGCGTTCCTGACGGCGATGGAGATCTTCCTCGCCATCGCGCTGTTGGTGGTGTTCGTCTCCACCTACCGCATGTACGTCCGCAACATCCTGCAGATCCGCTGGCGCGAGCGCCTCACCGACCACTTCCTCGGCGCCTGGATGGGGCCGCACGCTTTCTGCCACCGCGAGCTGCACCACAAGCAGACCGACAACCCCGACCAGCGCATCTCCGAGGACGTGCAGAGCTACGTCGCCAGCGCCCTCGGCCTCTCCCTGTCTCTGCTCTCGGCGGTGGCGACGCTGATCTCCTTCTCCAGCATCCTGTGGCGCCTGTCGGGGGAGTGGCCGCTGCGCATCGGCGCCAGCGAGTACCACATCCCCGGCCTGATGATGTGGGTGGCGATCCTCTACGCGCTGACCGCCACCTGGCTCACCAACCGCGTCGGCCGGGCGCTGGTGTCGATCAACTTCGACCGCCTGCGCTACGAGGCTGACTTCCGCTACGGATTGGTGCGCTTCCGCGACCATGTCGAGGCGGTGGCGCTGTCGCGCGGCGAGGCGGTCGAGCGCAGCGGCGCACTGGGGCGCTTCGGCAACGTGGTCGGCAACTGGTGGCGGCTGATCACCGCGCAGCGCAATCTCTCCCTGCTCACCACCGGCATCGGCCAGGCCAACGGCGTCGTGCCGCTGCTGGTCGCCGCGCCGGCCTTCTTCGCCGGCCGCATGACCCTCGGCGCGCTCACTGAGACCGGCGTTGCCTACGGCCAGGTGTCGGGCGCCCTCTCCTGGTTCGTCGATGCGTACCAGGAGATCGCCGCCTGGCGCGCCAGCGTCGAGCGCCTGGCCACTTTCAGCGACATGCTCGGCAGTGCCCGCGTCGCGCTGACGCAGGATAACGGCATCAAGGTCGCGGTCGGCACGTCGCCGGCGCTGCGCCTGATCGACCTGACCCTGGCCGAGCCCGACGGGCCGCCGCTCGCCGAGCACCTCGACGCCACCGTGCCCGCCGGCGAGCGCGTCGCCCTGCTCGGCCCGGCCGGCCAGCTCAAGACAACGCTGTTCCGCGCCATCGCCGGTATCTGGCCGTTCGGCAGCGGCCGCATCGAACTGCCGGCGGCGGCCAAGGCGGTCTTCGTGCCGCACCAACCCTACCTGCCGATCGGCACGCTGCGCGATGCGGTCTCGTACCCAGCCGTCGCCGGTACCTTTGCGGACGCGGACATCGCCGCGGCGCTGCGCCTGGTCGATCTCGAGCCGCTCGCCGCCCGACTCGACGAGGTCGAACCCTGGGATCAGGAACTGTCGATCGACGAACAGCTGTGCCTCACCTTCGCCCGCGCCCTGCTGCAACGGCCGGACTGGATCGTCATGGACGACGCCACCGCCGGGCTCGACGAGCGCATGGAGCGGCGGGTCTTCGACCTGCTCGCCAAAGAGCTGCCCGGCGCGAGCCTGCTGTCGATCACCAACCGCCCGGCGGTGGCGAGCTACCTGCCACGGCGCCTGACGCTCGAGGTGGGAGACGGGAAGGCGACCATTCACGCGACTCCGGCGGGTTGAGGGCGCCTGCAATCATGGAGGGCGCCCCGCCGTGGGCGCCTGTTGAAATGGGGCCTCCGCCACCCGCTGCAACAGGCGCCCACGGGGGGCGCCCTCCAAGGGGCGAGGCGGTGGCGGTTCCTCGCTCGTGTCGTGAATCCGAAATCCCGGCCACGGACGAGCTCGACTAGAGATCGACGAAGACGATGCGCAGGCTGAGCGACAGGACGAACGTGTCGAAGTTCCCCTGCAGGGTGGGCTGGCCGCGGAAGCGCACCTCGTGGCCGCGCGAGATGACGTACTTGGCCAGCGCCCCGACGGCGACATTGCTGATCACCCAGTAGTCGACGCCGGCGCCCAGGGCGCCGACCGGCGTCAGATCGTTGCCCTTCAGGCCGAGCGATTTGCCGGTGCCGTTGAGATCACTGACCTGCCCCACCTCCGCGCCGACGCCGGCAAGCAGATACGGCTCGAGCCGATCGTTCAACAACGGATAGCGCAGCCGCCCCTGCACCAGAACCGGGAACAGGGAGTACTCGCCGATCGCCCCGTCACTGCCGTAGTGCAACTGGTACTCGTAGTTGTCCATCGAGACCTCGACGGCGGCGTAGCGTCCGATGGTGCTCCCCAGGGTGAAGCCGAACTGGCTGGCGAAGTTGCTCCCGAAGAGCGACTGCTCGGGCTGGATGCCGATGCCCGAGAAGGGCATCGTCGTCGCCGGTAGCGCTCCACCGGTGCGTAGGTCCATGTACAGCCGAGCGACGGCGGCACTGGCACTGGCCTGCCCGGCGGCCGGGTCGAGCTGCGGGTAGAACAGGCGCACGCCGACGGTCAGCAGCGGCGCCCCGAGCGAGGTGGCGCCGCTGCGCCCGCCGCTCTCATAGTCGATGACGCCGGAGAACAGGTACTTGCCCTCGAAGCCGATGGCGACGTTGTCGGCGACGAAGTACTCCAGACCGGCGCCGGCGCTACCGGCGGCGTGAACCTCGGTCTTGCCGTTGTCCCAATGCACCGAGGTCTTGGCGTCGTTGGCCTGGGACACGGCCAACCCGACGCCACCAACCAGGTACGGGGTGAGGCGGTCGTCGAGCAGCGGATAGCGCAGCCGCACCTGCGGCATCAGGCCGAGGACGCTCATCTCGCTGAGCGAGCCGACTTTGCGCTCGTAGGAGTCGATCGCGAACTCGGCGCCCAGATAGCGATTGTAGTTGAAGCCGATGACGCCGCCGATGGCGTCGTGGGCGTTTGTCAGCGACAGCGCGTCATAGCGCAGGCCCGCGTACCAGCGCAGACGGTCGCTGTCCTCGCCTCGGGCCGCCACCGCACCGAGCAGGAACGCCACAATCCCCACACCACGCCAGACTCGCCCCATAAACCCTGCCCAACTCTCCGGCGCCGCACCACAGCACAGCCGATGGCCGCTTGCACGGCAGACGGTCGAATTCGACCCCCAGCGAACTTTTCTGTTGCGCGAACCGCATCGAACGCGCTTATGGTGGAGGGGTTCGTAATGAATGGCGGTCGGGCTGGGCAAGAGCGCGAGCCGCCCTGGGGCAGGCACGGGAGGGCAATCCCGGGCCGGCAGATCAATCGGGGGGTGGTCGGTATGGACGTGAACGTTTTGATGGGGGCCGTCACGGGGTTGATGCTGAGCGGCCTGCTGGTGACTTCGCGCCAGGAGTGCGCGCAATGGCTACTGCCGGCGACCGCGTCGGCGCAACGCTGGACGCCGCCGATCTCGGGCGCCGTCACCGGTACCGGTATCTTCATCGCCAGCGCCAGCCTGTGGCTGCTGCTGGCGGCACTGCGCTGATCACCGGACGCGCCGTGGGGCCTGCGGTCTCTACGGCGCGTCGGTCTCGGCCGCGCTCGCGGCCAGTTCCTCGGCGGCGCGGCGCGGCTGCGACAGCACCACCAGCGTCACCGCCAGCAGGGTGAGCGCTGCCCCGGCGAGTTGCAGCGGCCGCAGGATCTCGCCGAGGAACACCGCCGCGCCGACGCAGGCCACCACCGGTACGGCGAGGAACATGATCGACACCACGAACGCCGACGTGTGCGGGTGGGCCCAGTTGGCCAGGAAGTGCCCGAGCGTGCCCGGCAGCACCGCCAGACAGAGCAGCACCGCCCAGTCCGAGCCGCGCGGCGAGGCGAGATCCTGACCGGTAGCGACGCAGAGGACGAGGACGATGAGGCCGGCGACGGTGGTGAGGCCGAGCAGGTACTCGACCGCGCCGGCGTGGTCGCGGATGCGCTTGGAGGCGAGGAAGTAGGCGGTGAAGGCGAACAGGTTGGCGGTCGCCAACCCGTCGCCGCCGGGACTCCAGCCCGGCAGGCCCGCGGCGCCGACGAGCACCAGCAGGGCGCCGGCGACCGCCACCAGCGACCAGCCGAGGGCGCTGCGGCTCGCCGCCTCGCCGAACCAGCGGCGCGCCGCCAGCAGCACCAACGGCGGCTGCAGCGCCCCGATGAGCGCGACGTTGGCGACCGTGGTGTGCTTGAGGGCGCTGAAGAACAGCACCTGGTGCAGGGCGAAGAGCGAGCCGCCGACGAGGGCCGCGTGCAGCCAGGCGCGGTCGAGCCGCGCCCGCGTCTGCGGCCGCGCCAGGGCGATCACCCAGAGCAGCGGGATCGAGAACCACAGCCGGTAGAAGGAGGCCACCAGGCCGGTCACCGGCACCGCCTTGATCACCACGTTGCTGCAGCCCCAGATGACCACCACCAGGGCGATGGCGAGCAGCGCCAGGCGTTCGCGCGACTCGGATGGCAGCACGGCGGCACTCGATCACGCCGCCGCCGTCGACTCAACGTGGTCCGCCGACGCGTATTGTGCTTGCCGACCCAGCCCTATAGGAGCCCGTCGCATGGAGTTCCTCAAGGAAATTCTCGATGTGTTCCTGCACCTCGACGCGCATCTCAATGACCTCGCGGTCACCCTCGGGCCGTGGCTCTACGTCCTGCTGTTCGCGATCATTTTTTGCGAGACCGGCCTGGTGGTCATGCCCTTCCTGCCCGGCGACTCGCTGCTCTTCGCCGTCGGCGCCCTGGCGGCGATCGAGGGGTCGCCGCTGTCGCTCCCCGTCATCATCGCCGCGCTGATCGTCGCGGCGGTCCTCGGCGACGCGCTCAACTACGCCATCGGCTATCGCATCGGCCCCAGGGTGTTCACCAGCGAGACCTCGCGGCTGCTCAACAAAGAGCACCTGGTACGTACGCAGCGCTTCTACGAGAAGTACGGCGCCAAGACGATCATCATCGCCCGCTTCATGCCCATCGTGCGCACCTTCGCTCCGTTCGTCGCCGGCATCGGCCAGATGCGCTACGCGCGCTTCGCGGCCTACAACGTCGTCGGCGGCATCGTCTGGGTCGTCTCGTTCACGGTCGCCGGCTACGTCTTCGGCAACGTGCCGGCGGTGAAGAGCAACTTCCACTACGTGATCCTGGCGATCATCGTCCTGTCGGTGCTGCCGCCGGTCATCGAGTTCCTGCGCGCTCGGCGCGAAACCGCCTGAGGCGCATGCAGGTCGTTGTCCACCGTCAGCGCGAGAAGTTCGGCACTCCGGCGCCCCGACCACCACTACCGCTGGCGCCGCCGCCGGCGCCGCCACCGCTGCCGACGCGCGGCAGCGACGGGGCGGACACCACTTTCGGCATGGCTGTGCCGCGAAAACCGGCCTCCGGAGCGCGCTCGTAGTTGCGCGCCACCGCGCGCACCTTGGGCACCACCGGCACGGGGCGTTCGACGTCGCCGCCGGACGGGTGCACCGGCGCGGACGCCGGCGCGACATCGACCTTACCCACCGCCTGTCGCGGCTGGCTGCGCTGCAGGGGCGGCGCGGCGATGCGGGAGCCGATGCGCGCGTCGGCCGACGCGGTCGGCCCGGTCGAACGCAAGCGCGTGAAGCCCTCCGTGCCGGCACTCGGCTTTGCCTGACCACGCAACGGCGGCGGCGCCGCGGCGCGGCGCAGGTCGCGCCCGCCCACCGTCGCCGCGGATTGTCGCGAGGCCACCGCACGCGGCGCGGCGGCGCTACGACGCTGCGAGCGCAGGCGATCGAACGCATCGGCCTCCTGCCCAGGCTTCGCCGATACCGTCGAGCCCGGCGCCCGCCCCACGGCAGGCTGCGTCGCCGTCTGAGCACCCAACGGTGCCTGGCGCGCGAAGTCGGTAGGGACCGCACTCGCGGCCGTAGCGGCTGCACGGCGGCCGCCCAGGTCAGGGAGCGGCGCCTTGACGGTACCCGCCGAGACGGCGCGCGCACCAGCCGCTGGTGCGCGGCCATGCACCGGCTTGAGGTCCGTGGCGCTGATGTTGGCGAGGCGTGTGCGCTGCATGTTCGGCGTGCCGAACTGGTCCTTCGGGACGCCGACGACGCCGCCCGGCGCGCTGACGTTGCGGTAGATGTTGATCGAGTCGGCGGTGATCGTATCGCCGTTGTTGATGACGATGTTGTTCACCACGCGCGGCCCACCCCAGCCGTACCAACAGGGCGAGCCGATGAAGCCGTACCCACCCCACCACGGCACCAGCGGCTCGCCCCAACCGAGCGGCGCCCAGCCGATCCAGCCCGCGCCGTACCTGCCCGAGAACGAGACCGACGGGGCGAAGAAGGTGACCAGTGCCGGAGCGTAGAACGGCGTCGCCAGCAGCGGCCCGGGCGCCCACGCCCAGTAGCCGGCATAGACCCATCGGCCGTAGTGGAACGGCGCCCAACCCCAGGGCGCGTAGTCGACCCACGACCAGCCGTAGAGCGGATCGTACAGCCAGCGCCCCTGCGTGTAGGGGGCCCAGCCGGCCGGCACGCGGTAGGGGGCCCAGACGCGGCCATAGGTACTGACGTGGCGCCAACCGCCGTGGCGTTCGAGCTCGGCGGCGCCGTACACGTCGGACGAGACCACGGCGGCGCGCGGCGCGGCGAGAAACTCGTCGGCGCGCGCGTAGTTCCAGCGGTCCCATTCGTCGAAACCGGGCGCCGGCGCGAGGTCGAGCTGCCCGACGGCACCGCCGCTGACCACCACCGCCTCGCCGGTGGCGAGGTCGACCGGTTGGCCGCCGGTGGGCGCCAGCGATGCCGCGCCGGCGCGGCGGACGGTCAGGCGGGTCGACTCGGCACCGACATCGACCCGATAGTAGCCGTCGCCGCGCGCGGTCGCCGCCCCATGCGGCGTGTCGATCTGATACACTCGTCCCGCCGCCAGGCCGCGCAGATCAAGCACGACGCTGCCCTGCGTGACCGCGAGCTGCAGGAAGTCGGGCTCGAGGCTCTGCACCCGCAGCTCCGTGTCGGCGCCGGCGCGGGCGAACGACTGGCTGCCGATCTGCAGCTCGAACTGCCCGGCGCGGCTGGCGAGCGCGTCGCCAGCCGCCAACGGCACGTTGACCTGCGCGGCCTCCCAGTCGCCCACGCCGGGGCGCCAGAACGACACGTCTCCTTCGATAAACCCCAGTCGGGGCGGCGTGATGCGCACCGTGCGCTCGTCCACCGCGGCCTCCGCCACGGCGGCGCCAAGCGCCAGGGCCACCACCAGCAGTCGGTGCATGCAGCGACCTCTCTGCGCTCGGCGCGGCCGTGCGGCCAGCCCAAGCGCGTGCAATGGGATCGGGCGGAACAGAGTCACCCGATGGTTCATGATGGTAGCTGCAGCTTAGTGCGCCGCGGCGGTAAGTCAAAGGGGGGCGGCTAGGTGTACCCCAACGCGTCGATGATGTTCATCGCCGCCGCCTTGCGGGCCGGGTAGATGCCGAAGAAGAGCCCGACGGCGACCGAGACGAGGAAGGCGACGGCGACGCTGATGCCCGAGACAGGAACCGGAACGCCGTAGAGAAATCCCAGATAGAGCGGCACACCAGCGCCGAGCACGGTGCCGGCGAATCCGCCGGCAAGACTCAGGATGCTGGCCTCGATGAGGAACTGCAGCAGGATGTCGCGACGACCGGCGCCCAATGCGAGGCGGATGCCGATGTCCTGGGTGCGCTCGGTGACGGTCACCAGCATGATGTTCATGATGCCGATGCCACCGACCAGCAGCGATACCGCGGCGATGCCGATCAGGCCGAGGCTGACGGCGTCGGAGATCTGCTGCACCAGCACCAGGTACTGGTCGAGCGACTCGACCTTGAAGCTGCTCAGCGAGCGGTGCCGCGAGGCGATCACCTCGCTCGCCGCCCGCACCAGGCCGGCCACGGCGGCGGGCGATTCGGCCTGGAAGTACACGACGTCGACGAAGCGCACGCCGGAGAGATTGCGGAAGGTCGAGAATGGAATGATGGCGACCAGCCCCGCCGCCTCACTCTTCTGCAGCGCCGCGGCGCTCTCGACGCCCTCGCGGAAGACACCGATGACGCGGAAGCGCAGACCAAAGATGCGCAGCCACGTCTCGCCCACCGGGGGACCGCCGTAGAGCTTCTGCGCCAGCTCCTTGGAGATCAGGCAGACCTTGGCGCCACCGCGCTCTTCGGCGTCGCTGACGAACCGCCCCGCCTCGACGACCAGGTTGCGCACCTGCGCGTAGGCCGGTGTGACTCCGAGCACGGAGATCGCCTCGGACTGGCCGCGGATCGGTACCAGCTCGTTGCCGTTCAGCACCGGCGCCATCGCGGCGACGCCGGGAACGCGCGCGCGCAGGGCCTCGACATCCTCGAACGACAGCTCCTCCGGATTGACGCCGCCGCCGACGCCGTAGACGAACACCAGGTTGGCTCCAACGCCCTCGATCAGACTGACGACGTAGTCGCGGCCGAGCAGGCCGATCGACACCACCGCGACGACGCTGGCGGTGCCGATGGCCATGCCGAGCATGGTCAGGAGCGAGCGAAAGCGCTGTCCGGCGAGGCCGTCGAGCGCGAAGCGCACCAGCAGCTTAAGCCAGGCCGTCGTCGGTCGTTCCATCGCAAATATGGATGATGCGCTCGGCGGCGGCGCCGACCTCGTGATCGTGCGTCACCAGCACCACCGTGACCCCGTCACGATTGAGCCCGCGCAGGATCTCCAGGATCTCCATCGCCGTGCGGCTGTCGAGGGCGCCGGTCGGTTCGTCGGCCAACACCAGGCGCGGTTCGTTGACCAGCGCGCGCGCGATCGCGGCACGCTGGCGCTGCCCGATCGAGAGCTCCATCGGCTTGTGGTCGAGGCGCTCGCCCAATCCGAGTTCCTCGAGCCGGCGACGCGCCACGGCGCGACACTCGGCCGGCGCGCGACCTGCGTAGAGGGCCGGCAGTGCGGCGTTCTCGCTGATCGTCAGCTGCGGCAGCAGGTGGAAGGTCTGGAAGACGAAGCCGATCTTGCGGTTGCGCAGCCGCGCCAGCGCGTCGGCGCCGCGGCCGGACACCGGCTCGCCGTCGAAGTGGTAGGCGCCCTCGTACTCGGCGTCGAGCAGTCCGAGGATGTGCAGCAGCGTCGACTTACCCGACCCCGACCGGCCCATGATGGCGGTCAACTCGCCGGCATGGATGTCGAGGTCGAGGCCGCGCAGCGCCTGCACCGGCGCGCCGTCGCGCCGATACGTCTTGGCGATGCCGCGCAGCGCGATGAGCGGCGCGGCACTCGACGCCCGCGGCGCCCCGGACGACGAGGCCGGTGCGGCGTCGGTCACGGGCGCTGCCGATCGCGGCGGGCGACGCGCACGCGCGCGCCGTCGACGAGGTCCGGCGTCGGGCCGAGCACCACCACCGCGCCGTCGTCAAGACCACCGGTGATGGCCACGGCGGCGACGCTGCTCAGGCCGATGGTCACCGGCAGGCGCCGCAGCCGCTGGCTGTCGACGCGGAAGACGTACGACGCGCCGCCGCGCGACCACACCGCTTCGGCCGGCACCTGCAGAGCGTCGGCGGACTCGGCGACGACGATCTCGACGTCCACGGTCATCCCGGGCACCAATCCGTCGGTGGGGGGATCGAGCGTCGCCAACCCTTCGGCCACCGAGCGGCTGTCCTTCACCACCACGTCCGGCACCACCTCGGCGATGCGCCCCGACCAGGCGCGGCCGGGGAAGGCGTTGGCGCTGACGCGCACCGACTGGCCTGGCTGCACGCGACCGAGATCGACCTGGTCGACGTTGGCACGGACGCGCAGGCGCTCGAGGTCGGCGAGCCACAGCAGCGGATCGCCGATGCGCACCGTGGCGCCCTTTTTCACCTGCCGGCGGTACAGCGTCCCGGCAAACGGCGCCTGCACATCGGTGGCGGCGCGCTGCGCGCGCAGCTCGGCGATGCGGGTGTCGAGCGCGGCGACGCGCAATGGCACCTCGCGCTCGAGGTGACGCAGCTGCGCCGCCGCCTCGCCGGCAGCGCGCTCGCTCTGCGCGAAGACATCGCGCGTCAGCGCCCCGGCCGCGAACAGGCCGCGGTCAGTGGCCAGGCGGGCGCGCCGCTCGTCAGCGACGGCGCGCCCGGCGCGCAGCGACTCGAGCGCGGCAAGGCGCTCCGATTCCGCCGTCGCCGCCTGCCCGGCAACCGGACCGGCGTCGAGCCGCGCCACCACCTCGCCCGCCGCGACGCGCTTACCCGGCTCGGCAATCTCGATGACGCGGCCGTCGAGACGGGCGCGCACCTCGATATCGTCGATCGGCTCGACCCGTCCGTTGGTCGAGACGACGACGCGTAGCGGCCCGCGCGTCGCCGCCGCCGCCTGCACCAGCGGCGGCTCGCCGCGGCCGCACCACAGCGGCGCGGCGACCAGCGCCGCGCCGAGCGGCAGCAGCCACCACCAGCGGCGGACGCTCATGCGCGCTCCACCGTTCTCGGCGCCCGGTTCATGGCGCCGCCGCCGCCTCGGGCGCCGCCTCGCCGAGCAGCGCAGCCGCCAGCCGTCCCTGCTCGCGCTGCAGCGCCGCCCAGGCGCGCACGCGCTCGAGTCGGGCGGCGAGCGCCGCCTGCGCGGCGCCCGACGCCTCGCCGCGCGCCGCCAGGGCCTGCACCACCGAGCCGCGCTGCCCTTGGAGACTCAGGTCGGCGAGCCGTTGGCGCTCGGCCGCCATGCTGGCGCGCCGCTCGGCCAGCGCCGGCTGCTGCATCGCCAGGCGTAGACGGCGTTGCAGCTCACCCGCGCGCGCCTGCTTGTCGTCGCGCACCGTCGCATAGCGCAGGCGCGCCGCCGCCGCCGCCTTGCTGGCGCCGTCGATACTGTTCGAGGCTTGAAAGCCATCGAACACCGGCACCTGCAGATCCACCCCCACCGCAACCTCCTGCTCGAACGCGTCGAAGCGCTGCGTGCCGTAATGAAAATAGCCGCCGCGCAGCGCGAGAGTCGGATAGCGGCCGGCGCGCGCCATGTCGACGGCGAGCTCGTCCATGCGGCAGCGCAGCGCCAGGATGCGCAGCTCGGGCGCCGCGGCGAGGGCGGTCTCGCTGTCCGCCGGCGGCGCCGTGTCCACGACCACCGGCAGGCTGGCGGGCACGATCGACGGCGGCGGCGCGCCCGGTTCGGACCCGACGGCACGCGCCAGGGCGGCCTGCGCCTCGGCGAGCTCCGCCTGGTGCTGCTCTGCATCGAGCCGCACCTGCTCGACCTCGAGCACCGCCTGGTCGCGTTCGCTCGCCAGCGTGCGCCCGGCGTCGAGCAGCACCGCCGACTGGTGGGCGAGCCACTCGGCGTCGGCAAGGCGCCGGCGGTCGAGCCCCACGACGCCGTCCAAACGCACCACCTCGAGGTAGCGGTCCAGTACCGTGAAGCTGATCACCTCGCGCTGCTGCGCCTCCGCCACCGCCGCCACGTCGGCCTCCAGGGCCTCGCGCTCGGCGGCCCGCCACTGGCGCAGATCGAAGAGCATCTGATCGACGTACACGCCGATCCACGGCTCCGACGCGCCTTGTGTCGAGAGCGGATAGCGCTTCAACCTGCCCTGTCCGTCGATGGCGTTGATGGTGTCGTCCTGACGGTTCGACCAGCCCGCCTGGCTGCTGATCGTGGCGCGGGGCCAGTAGATGCTGCGCGCCGCCGCGGCCGTATCGTCAGCCGCCCCGGTCCGCAGACGGGCGATCTGCGCCTCCGGCCCGTCGCGCAGCGCCTGCCGCACGGCGTCGTCGAGCGGCAACGCGGCTTGGCCACCGGCGCTCGATGCCAGCACGGCGATCAGCACTCCGGCGCCGGCAGCGGCGCGCGAGAGACGTGCGACAAGAGCGCGCGGCGGTCGGAACGGCTTCATCGCGATGCGGCCCTGCCATGGCACGGCGCGGACGGCGAGGCAACGCGGCCGCGCGCTGCGCTTGCGCCGCCCCGGCGCCGCCGCTCAATGCGCGGCGGGGGCGCCGGCGTCTGGGGCGGGCTGACGCCGCTGCGCCATGAACGCGAAGAACTCGCGCGCCTCCCGCAGGCGCCGCACCATCACCTGCCGGTCGCGCAGCATGTCCTTGACGATGCGTAGGATCGGCCGCGGCCGCAGATAGTAGGCGCGGTAGAAGCGCTCCAGCGCGTCGTGCATCTCGGCGCTCGAGAGGCTGTCGTAGGACAACACCGCCTGCTGGATGCCGGCCGCCTGGACCAGGCCATTGTCGCGGGCGATCGGCATCCAGCCGTTGGCCTGCGCCTGGGCGTAGAGTTCGGTGCCCGGATAGGGCGCCGCGAGCGAGACCTGCAGGCTGTACGGATCGATGTCCTTGGCGAAGGCGATGGTGGTTTCGATTGTCTCGCGGGTCTCGCCCGGCAGCCCGACGATGAACGTCCCATGCACGAGGATGCCCAGGCTGTGGCAGTCGCGCATGAACTCGGCGGCGCGGTCGATGCGGGTCCCCTTCTTGATGTTGTTGAGGATGTGCTGGTTGCCGCTCTCGAAGCCGACCAGGAGCAGCCGCAGGCCGTTGTCCTTGAGCACCCTGAGCGTCTCGTAGGGGACGTTCGCCTTGGCATTGCACGACCAGGTCATGCCGAGCCGGCCGAGGCCGCGCGCGATCGCCTCGGCGCGCGGGCGGTCGTCGGTGAAGGTGTCGTCGTCGAAGAAAAACTCGCGCACCTGCGGGAATAATTTCTGCGCGTACGCCATCTCGGCAACGACGTGCTCGACGCTGCGCGTGCGGTAGGCGTGCCCGGCGATGGTCTGCGGCCACAGGCAGAAGGTGCAGCGGCTGCGGCAGCCGCGGCCGGTGTACAGCGAGACGTACGGGTGCTGCAGGTAGCCGATGTAGTAATGCTCGATGGTGAGATCGCGCTTGTAGACGTCGGTGACGTACGGGAAGGCGTCGAGCTCGTGGATCGGCGGCTGCGGGCGCGTGCGCACCGGCTGGCCGTCGGCGCCGCGGTAGGCGATGCCGGCGACCTCGGCGAGATCGGCGCCGGCCGCGATGTCGCGCACGGCGTAGTCGAACTCACCGGTGGTGACGAAGTCCACCGCCGGCGCCAGCTGCAGCGTCTGCTCGGGCAGCACCATCGTGTGCGCGCCGACGAAGCCGATGCGCACACCGGGCAGGGCCGCCTTGAGCCGCGCCGCCGTCTCGGCATCATTCGACACCGATGGGGTCGAGGTGTGGACGATGATCAGGTCGTGCCCGCCGGCGCGCCGCAGCGTCTCGTCGAAGTCCAGTTCGTCGGCCGGCGCGTCGATGACCAGGCTGTCGGGCACCAACGCCGCGGCCTGCGCCAGCCAGGTGGGGTACCAGAAGGAGCGCACCTCGCGACGCGCCTGATAGCGCGAACCGGCTCCGCCGTCGAAACCCTCGTAGGAGGGCGGGTTGAGAAACAGCGTCTTCGTCACGGCGCCCGATAGTATAGAAGGCCCCCGGGCACGAGCAAGGGCGGTGCGGTAGACGACACCGCGCGCCGGCCGCGCGACCGCCCGCGTCGTATCCGACGACACCAGCGCGTTTTGGGGCCGTGCCGGCGCATGGTAGGCGGACCCGTTGCGCATGCGCCGATCTCGCCCAGTCTTCCGCCTGCTCGCCCTCGCCGTCGTCGTCTCCACGGCGCTGGCCGGCGCAACCCTGCTGTGGCTGACACATACAGATGGTGGGCACGCCTGGCTGCTGGCCCGCCTCACCGCGTTGGCCGGACCGAACGTGCACTTTGCCGACGCGCGGGTGACGCCATGGCCCCCACCGCTGGTCCTCAGCCTCGACGCGGTCGAGCTGCGCACACCCGATGGCGGTGTCGTGGCAGGCGCCGCGCACGTCCACCTGCGACTGCGCCTGGGCGCACTCCTCGCCGGTCGCGTCGTGCTGTCCGACGTGGGCATCGACGGATTGCAGGCGACGGTCAGCCGCGCCGCGGACGGCGCCGTGTCGCTCGGCGCTCGCCGGCTCGATGGCGCCGGCAGCGGCGGCGCGGCGGTCGCCCTGCCGGTGCCCCTGCCGCGCCTCGAACTGCGCGATGCCGCGCTGGCGCTGCGTGACGACAGCGGCGCGGCGCCGCGCACGCTGGCGCTGACCGACCTCGACGCGACGCTCGAGCCGCATGACGCTGCGGCGCACCTGACCCTCAGCGCACGCTCCGACGCGCTCGGCACCCTGCGCGCCAGCGGCGAGATCGGCGACCTGGCGGCAGGCGCGGGCGCGACGTTGCACCTCGCCGTCGAGGCCGACGATGCCGCGGGCGCTGCCGCCATGCTGCGGGCCGCGCTCGCACCGCAGCTCCCGGCGGTCCCCCTCGACGCGCCGCTGCGCCTGGTGCTCACCTTCGACGGCAGCCCGGCGGCGGGCGACGTCAGGTTGGTCTCCGAGCTCGCCAGCGGCAGCGTACCCTGGGACACGTTCACCGTGCAGGCGCCGGTGGCGCTGCATCTGCAAGGGCGCTGGCGCGAGGGCGGCCTCGAGCCGACGGCCGGCACCGTGGCGGTGGCGCATGTGCGCGCGAAACGGCTCGTCGCCACCGACGTGCGCGCCACCCTCGCCTGGGCTGATGGCACGCCGAGCGTGCGCGGCGTGCGCTGGCACGCGCTCGGCGGCAACTGGATCCAGCACGGCCGCGTGACGCTGAGCGACCCACCGCAACTCGACGGCGGCGTGCAGGCCGAGGGCGTCGACGGCGCCGCCCTCGCCGAGGCAGCGCGCGGCCTGCTCAGCCCCGCGGCTGGGCCGCTGCACCTGGAGGGACCGGTGCGGCTGGCGTTCGCCGGGCGCGGCACGCTCGGCGCGGCCTTCACCGGTCACGTCGACGCCACACTGGCCAGCGGCTCGGCAACCTGGGCGGCGGCGCGGCTGGGCGCGCCGCTGGCGTTCAGCGCCGAGGTCGCCGCGCACGGCACCCAGGTGCAGGTAGCCAACGCCCAGGTGCGCGCGGCGACCGCCGGCTATGCCGAGATCGAGGCGAGCGAGCTGGCGATGCGCGGCGGCGTCGCCAATCAGGTGCTGCAGATCGCGTCATGCACGGCCAGGGTGTTCGACGGCACCCTCGCGGCGTCCGGCGAGATACCCTTGGCCTCGGACAACTGTGCGACCGATGCGCAGACCAGCCCGCCAGCCAGTCGGAGGCCAGCGCCGAGCCGCGGCCGGCCGAGTGTCGCGCAGCCGGCCGGGCGGGCGACCGGCCCGGCGATTGCGCGGGCGAACGCCAGGGCGCCGGCGCGGGGCGGTGCCTGCGCGCCGACCGGCCGCATCACCCTGACCGGCGTCAACGCGGCCCGCCTCGCACACGCGGCGCTGACCGGCAACGCCGCGGCCGACGGCGCCGCCGGTGCGGTCGACCTCAACGCGACGCTCGACGCACGCGGCATCGGCACGCTGGACTTGCGCCTCGCTTCCCCGGCCCTGACCCTCGGCGACCTGCGCATCGATGCGCCGGCCAGCGCCAGCGCCGCCGTGGCCTGGCAGGGCGGTGCCCCGCGCCTGACAGGCGGCATCGCCCGTCTCGGCACGCTCGGCTACGACGGCGTCACCGCGCGCAACGTCAACACCGCCTTCGCCAGCGCCCCCGGCGGCGGCCTGCGTATCGGACCGCTCACCGCGACGGCGATGGACGGCGCCTGGACGGTGGACGCGACCGTATCGCGCCAGCGCATCGACGCCACGCTCAAGACGCGGCGGGTCGACTTCGACGAGATGCTCGCCGCCATGGCCGACGGACCGGAATCGCCGGACGCGGTATCCGCCGTCGCCTCGCTGCAGCTGACGCTGTCGCGGCCGCGCGGCGGCGCCAGCACGGCGACAGGCGAGGTGACGCTACACTCCGGCCGCTTCTTGTACGACGAGCTCAGCGTCGACGGCCCGGCCCGCGCTGCCGGCGCGCTGCGTGTCGACGGTACACGGCTGACGCTCAGCGGCATCGACGCCAGCGCCGCCGCCGCCGCCTATCCGCCGCTGCGCGGCCGCGCCGCCACCGCCCGTTTCGATTTCGGCGACGCACGCCTGCGTTTCGCCGATCTGCGGCTGGCCGCCTACGGCGGACAATGGCAGTACGCCGGAGACATCGGGCTGGCCGCGCCCTGGCCAATCAGCGGCACGCTGACGGCGAGCGGCGCCGATCCGCGCCAGGTGCTGACCATGGTCGGCATGAACCCCGCGACGCTCGACATCCCGTCGATGGATCTGCGTGGCCAGTTCACCGGCGTCCTCGCCGGCGACTGGCGCCAGGCCCTGCGCGGCGACGGCAGTCTGGCGCTGCACGGCGGCTCGATCGTCTCGACGGCGCTGCTGCGCTCCATCCTCGCCGGCCTGCTACCGGGGCACCACTTCGCCGCCCGCCTCGACCAGCCGAACCGCCTGACCAGCCTGACGGAGAGCTTTACCGTCGCCGACGCCGGCATGCGGACCAGCGACCTGCGCGTCGTCAGCCAGGACTACAGCTTCAGCGGCGCCGGTCGCATCGGCTTCGACGGCAGCCTCGACCTGGCCGGGCCGGTGACCCTGACCGCGCACGGCATGCAGAAGATGTTCGCCCTCAGCGCCCTGCGGCTGCCGACCGGCGACCTGCCGCCGCTGCCGCCGATCCCGGCCCACTTCGGCGGCACGCTGGCACACCCCTCGGTCCGCCCCGACCTCACCGCCCTACCCGGCGCGACGGCGCGCTGGTTCGTCGATGCTCTGATCGGCGTACCGCGCTCGATCGGCGAAGCCATCGGCCGTCCGGTGGGACGCTTCCTCGACGAGCTGCGCGGCATGGTCACGTCGACGCCGCCGACGCCGCCGCCGAACTGACGACGTTTTGCGAGGCCGCATCGCTTTGCTACGAACGCGGCTGCCATGCCAGCCGCCGAGTTCGCCCTCGCTCGCCCCACCGCCGACCGGCTCGTCGTGCAGCTCGGCGGACCGTGGACGATGAGCGGCGGCATCCCCGACGCGGCCGCGCTCGAGCAGGCGCTCGGCAACGGCGCGCCGCCGCGCACCATCGGTTTCGAGGCCGCCGACCTCGGCGAGTGGGACAGCGCGCTGCTCATCTTCCTGACGCGCCTCGCCGAGCTCGCCGGCACGCGCGGAGTCACCATCGATCGCTCCGGACTGCCGGAGGGGGTGCAGCGACTGCTGTCCCTCGCCGAAGCGGTGCCCGAACGCCAGGGCGCCCGCGGCGGCGGCGACGCGGCACCGTTCCTGGCGCGGGTCGGACTGGCAGCGCAGAGCGCCGTCACGACGGCGGGCGAGTTCGTGACGTTCCTCGGCCTCCTCACCATCGCCTTCGGCGCCCTGCTGCGGCGCCGCGCGCGCTTCCGCTGGAGCGACCTGCTGCTGTTCATCCAGCAGGCCGGCCCCGAGGCGCTGCCGATCGTCACCCTGATCGCCTTCCTGGTCGGCGTCATCATGGCCTTCGTCGGCGCCATCCAACTGCAGAAGTTCGGCGCTGCGATCTTCATCGCCGACCTGGTCGGCATCGCCGTCGTGCGCGAGATGGGCGCTCTGATGACCGGCATCGTCATGGCCGGCCGCACCGGCGCCGCCTTCGCTGCCCAGCTCGGGACGATGAAGGTGACGCAGGAGATCGATGCGCTGACGACCATGGGCATCGATCCGCTCGAGTTCCTGGTCCTGCCGCGCGCCCTGGCGCTGATGCTGATGATGCCGCTGCTCGCCCTCTACGCCAACCTCATCGGCGTCATCGGCGGCGCGGTGATCGCCGCCGGCATGCTCGACATCAACCCCCTGGTCTATTTCCGCGAGCTCGTCCGCGCCGTCAGCCTCACCGACCTGCTCGGCGGCGTCTTCAAGGCCTCCGTGTACGGCGTGCTGATCGCCATCGCCGGCTGCCTGCGCGGCATGCAGTCCGGCAGCAGCGCCTCGGCGGTCGGCGACGCCGCCACCTCCGCCGTCGTCACCGGCATCGTCCTCATCGTCTGCGCCTGCGGCCTCTTCGCCGTCCTCTTCTACGTGCTGGGCATCTGAGATGGCGACCACCGGCCCCGCCGCACTCGCCGCCGGCACGACGCCGCGCATCGCCGTCAGCGACCTGACCATGGCCTTCGGCAGCTTCGTGCTCATGCGCGACCTGACGTTCACCGTCGAGCAGCGCGACATCTTCATCATCATGGGCGGCTCGGGCTGCGGTAAGAGCACGCTGCTGCGCCACCTCATCGGTCTGATCGAGCCGGCCAAGGGCGACATCGCCTACGACGGCCGCAGCTTCACCGGCGCCGGCCTGCCGGAACGCGAGCAGACACTGCGCCGCCTCGGCATTCTCTACCAGAGCGGCGCCCTCTTCAGCTCCATGACGCTGGCGGAGAACGTCGGGCTGCCGCTCGGTGAGTTCACGCGTCTGACCGCCGCCGAGGTGCGCGAGGTGGCGGCGCTCAAGCTGGCGCTGGTCGGTCTCAAGGGCTTCGAGGACTTCTACCCGTCGCAGATCAGCGGCGGCATGCAGAAGCGCGCCGGCCTGGCGCGCGCCATGGCGCTCGACCCCGACATCCTGTTCTTCGACGAGCCGTCGGCCGGACTCGACCCGATCAGCTCCCGCCTGCTCGACGAGCTCATCCTCGAGCTGCGCGACAGCCTCGGAGCGACGATCGTCGTCGTCACGCACGAGTTGGCCAGCATCTTCACCATCGGCAACAACTGCATCTTCCTCGACGTCGACAGCCGCACCGCCATCGCGCATGGCGACCCGAAAGAGCTGCGCGACCATTCCGACCAGCCGGCGGTGCGGCGCTTCCTGCGCCGTGGCGCGGAAGAAACGGAGACTCCGCCGCATGGGTAAGAAAGCCAATCCCGCCGTCGTCGGCGCCTTCGTCCTCGGCGCCCTCGCCCTCGCCGTCCTCGGCGTGCTGGTCTTCGGCTCCGGCCGCTTCTTCAAGACCACGAACCAGTGGGTGATGTTCTTCCCCGGCTCGATCAACGGCCTGAGTATCGGCGCGCCGGTCAAGTTCCGCGGCGTCGAGTTCGGCACCGTGACCGACATCAAACTGGTCATCGCACCCAGCAGTACCGACCAGCAGGTGTCGATCCCCGTCTATGTCGAGACCGACCCGAGCAAGGTCGACTTCTTGGACAAGGGGTTGCAGATCGCCAATGCCCAGACGCTGGCCGAGTTGGTGCAGCGTGGGCTGCGCGCCCAGCTGCAAACGCAGAGTCTGCTCACCGGCCTGCTCTTCGTCCAGGTCGATTTCTTTCCCGACACGCCGGAGAGGTATGTCCTGCCGCAGCCCTCCGACCCGCCGGAGGTGCCGACCACCGAGACGACGCTGGAGCAGGCGACGACGGCGGCGCGCGAGATCATCAACGAGTTGCGCGCCATCAAGTTCGGGCCGATGGTGCAGGAGGCGTCCGAGGCTCTGCGGGGCATCAACCAACTGGTCAACGACCCGGCGATCAAGCAGGCGATCGGGAAGCTGCCGGGCACGGTGCAGTCGTTGAACGCGGCGATGGGCGAGGCGCGCGCCCTGGTGGCACGGCTCGACGGTGTCGTCGCGCCATTGGTGGGTCAGGTGGACACGACGCTGGCGCAGACGCAGCGCACACTGTCGTCGATCGAACAGACGGCGGGTAACGCCAACACGTTGATCGCCCCAGGCTCGCCGCTCGACCACGACCTGCGCCGCGCGCTGCAGGAGCTCGGGCGGGCGGCGCAGGCGATTCAACTCCTCGCCGACTATCTCGAGCGCAACCCGAGCGCGGTGCTCTTCGGCAAGTCCGTCACCGAGGCGCCGACGCCAGCAGAGGTCACCAAATGACTCCTCGCCACTTGTCCGCCCGCCGCGCGCGGGTCCTTGCCGCCCTCGCCGCCGCACTGCTACTCGGTGGCTGCACCCTGATCAGCGGTCCGCAGGTGCCGCCGACCGAGTTCTTCGTCCTCAACACGACCGCGCCGGCCAGCGGTGGCCCGACGGCGCTCGCCATCGGCCTCGGGCCGCTGTCGTTCCCCGAGTATCTCGGCCGTCCGCAGGTCGCGACGCGCCTCGATGCCAACCGCATCGCCTACTCCGAGGTCAATCGTTGGGCCGAACCCCTGCAACAGAACTTCGCCCGCGCCCTGGCCGGCGATCTCGTTCAGGTCACCGGCGCGGAGCGCATCGAAATCTTCCCGTGGTACAACACCGCGCGGTTCGATTTTCTGGTCGAGATGGCCGTGGTGCGTTTCGAGCAGCAGGTGCAGGGCGAAGCGGAGCTGGTCGCCCACTGGACGCTGCGCAGTGGCGCCGGAGCGACCATCGCCTCGCGTACCACCTCGCTGCGCCGCATCGCCGAGACGCCGGATCAGTCGGCCGCGGCGTTGAGCGAGTTGATCGCGCAGCTTGCCGCCGAGATCGCTGCGGCGATGGGACACTGAACCTGGCGGCGCCCCGCCGGGGGGGCTGAAAATGGAGGGCGGCGCCCCCTACTCCGCCAGCACCAACGTCGCCGCCACGTCCCCGCTGGTTGCGGTGTTCGCCGCCGGGATCGGCACCACCAACGCGGCGCCACCGGGGGTACGCCAGTTGCGGCAGTCAAAGGCGGTACCGCTGGTGCTCAGCGTCACCAGCGGCGTGCCGTTCGCATCGACGATGTCCGCGGTCCCCTGCGCGGTGGTCAGCACGGCGCTGAACTCGCTGCCGAAGCGGGCGCCGAAGCAGTCGCTCGGCGTCGCGTTGGCGGGCAGGACGAGCAGCGCCATCGGCGCCCGCAGGGACGCCGCGCCGGTGCCGGCCGGTAGGCCGAGGCCGGTATCGGAGCTGATGCGCCCAGTGGCGGCGTCGGCGAAGGCGCGCACGTCCTGGGCCGTGCCGCCGTCGCAGTCGAGTACGCCGCCGCTGCCGCGGGCGAGGATCTTGCCGCACAGCACCGACCCGTCGGCGATGGTGAGGCCGAAGCGCATGTCCTCGCGCAGCGTCAGGGGATGCACGCCGTCGCCGAGATCGACGCCGGCGCAGATGCGCAGCGGGTCGGCGATCCACGGATCGACGCTGGCGTCGCCGGCCAGGGCGGTGGTGAACAGGGCGCTGTCGGGCCGCGTCGGCGTGAAGACGCGTTCGCCGAGGCCATCGCCGCAATCGAACGGCACCTCGCCGGCGACGCGAATGACGATCTCGCGCGCTGCGCTGACGTTGCCCTGGACGTCGCGGACGCGCGCCGCGACGATCGTGTCGCCCGGCGGGAACGACCAGGCTTTGGCGATCGGCAGGCAGAACTGCGCCGTGGTGGCGGGGTCGACGAAGCTGAAGAGGGCGCCGACGTCGCGGGTGCAGGCGTTGTCCTGACCGGTGCGCGCCTGCGGTTGGCCAGTGCCGTCGTTGACCCGGCAGCCGAGATCGGCGATCGCGTCGACGACGCCTGGGGCGCTGCTGAACACCGGCGGGTCGACGCCCGGGATACCGCCGATGATCGGCGGATCGTAATCGCAGACGGCCAGGCTGCCGTCACCGAGCGAACGCGACACCAGAAACTCGACCCCTGGCGGTAGACCGCCCGGGTTGTACGCGGACGTCGCGACGGGGAACGACCCGCGCCGTCCCTCGACCACCAACGTCATGCCCTGCCCCTGCGCGCGCTCGAAGATCGGCCGCCCTTGCGCATCGACCGCCGAGGGTTCCTGCACCAGGTCGTCGGCGCGGGCAATGCCGAAGTAGGTGAGCTCCGGCGGACGCGGCGTCGCCGTGGGTGTGGGAGTCAGCGAACTGGTCGGTGTCAGGCTGACGGTCGGGGTCGCGCTGCCGGTCGCCGTCTGCGACGGCGGTATCGTCACCGTGGCGGTAGCCGCCGCGGTGGCCGGCGGCACTGTCGCGCTCGGCGCCGGGACGCTGGCGGTGGCGGTCGCGGGCACGGTGGCGGTCGCCGAGACCGTCGCCACGGCCGTGCGGGTTCCCGTCGCCGCCGTCGTGGGCGTGGCCGTCGCCCGCGGCGTGTCATCGCTGTCCCCACAGCCCATCGCCAGCGCCAGCGCCGGCGCCAGCAGCACCTTCCCCAGTCGTCGATGCATCAGCCTCGCCCCTCCCAAGGGAGCCTTATGCTGCCGCGCCCAATAATGGTAACGCGTGCGGGATCGCGCGTCGGCAGCGGCGCCCTGCAAGACCCGACGCGGCGCCGGCGTGCCGGCCGGTGGCTTGCCCTGCGACCGGATTCCGAGGCATGTACGAGGGCTATGCCCGATGGGGTCGAGGAGATCCGCCGCGAGGCGGAGCGGCGGCGGACCTTTGCGATCATCTCGCATCCGGACGCCGGCAAGACGACGCTGACCGAGAAGCTGCTGCTCTACGGCGGCGCCGTGCGCATGGCGGGGTCGGTCAAACAGCGCCGCGCCGAGCGCCACGCCACCAGCGACTGGATGGCGATCGAGCGCGAGCGCGGCATCTCGATCGCCTCCAGCGTCATGCAGTTCCCCTACCGCGGCTTCGAGCTCAACCTGCTCGACACGCCGGGCCACAACGACTTCAGCGAGGATACCTACCGCACCCTCGCCGCCGCCGACTGCGCGGTGATGCTGATCGACAGCGCCAAGGGCGTCGAGCCGCAGACCATCAAGCTCTTCCAGGTCTGCCGCGCCCGGCAGATGCCGATCGTCACGTTCATCAATAAGCTCGACCGGCACGGCCGCGAACCGCTCGACCTGCTCGACGAGATCGAGCGGGTGCTCGACATGCCGTGCACGCCGCTCAACTGGCCGATCGGCTCCGGGCCGGAGTTCCAGGGCGTCTACGAGCGCGAGACCCGGCGCCTGCTGCGCTTCGAGCGCGGCGCCTCGTCGGCGCACAAGGCGGCGATGCAGGTCAGCGACCTCGATGACCCCACCTTGCGCCAGGAGATCGGCGCGCACGCGCACCAGCAGTTGCTCGACGAGATCGCGCTGCTGCAGGGCGCCGGCACCGGCTTCGCGCTCGACGAGTTTCGCGCCGGCATGCTGTCGCCGGTGTTCTTCGGCAGCGCCCTGACCAACTTCGGCATCGAGCCGTTCCTCGACCGTTTCCTCGACCTGGCGCCGTCACCGCAGTCGCGTCACGCCATCAGCGGCGAGGTGCCACCCGAGGCGCCGTTCTTCTCCGGCTTCGTGTTCAAGATCCAGGCGAACATGGATCCGCAGCACCGCGACCGCGTCGCCTTCCTGCGCGTCTGTTCGGGGCGCTTCGCGCGCGGCATGTCGGTGACCCACGTGCGCACCGGCAAGCCGCTGACGCTCAACAAGTCGATGCAGCTCAAGGCGCAGGAGCGCACGTTGATCGACGAGGCCTGGCCGGGCGACATCGTCGGCCTGTGGGATCCGGGCGTGCTGCGCATCGGCGACACGCTGAGCGAGGACGCCAGCATCCAGTACGACGGCATCCCGCGCTTCTCGCCCGAGCGCTTCGTGCGCGTCGTGCTGAAGGAGCCGTTCAAGCGCAAGCAGCTCAAGAAGGGGCTCGATCAGCTCGCCGAGGAGGGCGTCGTGCAGGTCTTCTTCGACCGCCACCGCCTCGAGCGCGAACCCATCCTCGGCGCCATCGGCCAGCTGCAATTCGAGGTCATGCAGTACCGCCTGCAGCACGAGTACAACGTCGAGGTACGGCTCGACCCCCTCGCCTTCCAGCACGCGCGCTGGATCGGCAACGAGGACTTCGAGCCCGACGAGTTCGAGCGTAAGGCCAGCGCCACCTGCCTGTTCGACATCGAGGGCCGCCCGCTGGTGCTGTTCGAGAACGACTTCCGCCTGCAGCGGGCGCTGGCGAACTTCCCCGAGCTGGAGTTCATCGCCGCCGTGCAGCCGGGGCGCCGCAAGGCGGCGTAGCTCGGGCCGCGGCCGAACTCCCCGTGGAGGGCGCCGCCCCGTCGGCGCCTGTTGTATGCGATCACCGGGGACCGTGTGCAACAGGCGCCGACGGAGCGGCGCCCTCCATGGGTCTGGAACGCTGCCTCAGTAGCGGTAGTGATCCGGCTTGTACGGCCCTTCCACCGGCACGCCGATGTACTCGGCCTGCTGCGCCGTCAACGTGGTCAGCTTGACGCCGAGCTTCTCGAGATGCAGCCGGGCGACCTCTTCGTCGAGGCGCTTGGGCAGCATGTAGACCTGCTTCTCGTACTTGGCGCCGCCGTCCCACAGCTCGAGCTGGGCGAGCACCTGATTGGTGAACGAGGCGCTCATCACGAACGACGGGTGCCCGGTGGCGCAGCCGAGGTTGAGCAGGCGCCCCTCGGCGAGGATGAGGACGGAATGGCCGTCGGGAAAGACCCACTCGTCGTACTGCGGCTTGATGTTGATGCGCGTCACGCCGGGACGCTTGGCGAGACCGGCCATGTCGATCTCGTTGTCGAAGTGGCCGATGTTGCCGACGATGGCCTTGTCCTTCATGCGCGCCATGTGGTCGGCGGTGAGAATGCCGTAGTTGCCGGTGGCGGTGACGAACAGGTCGGCGGTCGCGAGGACATCCTCGAGCGTCTTCACCTCGTAGCCCTGCATGGCGGCCTGCAGGGCGCAGATCGGATCGATCTCGGTGACGATGACGCGGCAGCCCTGGCCGCGCAGCGACTCGGCGCAGCCCTTGCCGACCTCGCCGAAGCCGCAGACGACGGCCACCTTGCCGCCGAGCATGACGTCGCTGGCGCGATTGAGGCCGTCGACCAGGGAGTGCCGGCAGCCGTAGATGTTGTCGAACTTACTCTTGGTCACCGAGTCGTTGACGTTGATCGCCGGGAACAACAGCGTGCCGGCCTTGGCCATCTGGTAGAGGCGATGCACGCCGGTCGTGGTCTCCTCGCTGACACCGCGGATGCGCGGCGCGAGGCGCTGCCAGCGACCCGGCTCCTGCTGCTGCAGGCGGCGCAGGATGTTGAGGATCTCGCCCCACTCCTCCGCTTCCTTCTCGGCGTCGAAGGCCGGCACCGCACCGGCCCGCTCGAACTCCAGTCCCTTGTGCACCAGCAGCGTCGCGTCGCCACCGTCGTCGACGATCAGGTCGGGTCCGCCGCCGTCCGGCCAGGCGAGGATCTCGTTCGTGCACCACCAGTACTCTTCGAGCGTCTCGCCCTTCCAGGCGAAGACCGCCGTGCCCTTGGGCTCGGCCACCGTGCCCGTGCGCCCGACCGCGATGGCCGCGGCGGCGCTGTCCTGCGTGCTGAAGATGTTGCACGAAGCCCAGCGCACGTCGGCGCCGAGGTCGAGCAACGTCTCGATCAGCACCGCGGTCTGCACCGTCATGTGCAGCGAGCCGGCCACGCGCGCCCCCTTGAGCGGCTGGCTGGCGCCGTAGCGCGCCCGCAGCGCCATCAGGCCCGGCATCTCCTGTTCGGCAAGCCGGATCTCCTTGCGCCCGAGCTCGGCGAGCGCCAGGTCCTTTACCTTGAACGGCAGCCGCGCGGCCGCCTCGAACTTTTTCGCTGCACTGGTCATCTGTCCTCCTTCGATGATGCGTTGATCACGGGCGCGGCGGTAGCCGTGCCCGCACTGCCTACGGGGCGATTCCCTCGCGCCGCGCCGTGGCGACAAACAGCGCCGGGCCCTTGGCCGCCGCCTCGACCGGCAGGGCCTGTACGCGTGCCCGCGCGAAGCCCGCCTGCCCGAGCCAATCGAGCAGCTGCCGCGGCGCGAAACCGAGCCAGACGTGACCCATCTGCTGGCGATATTCGACGTGCTCGTGCTGCGCCATGTCGATCAGCAGCAGGCGCCCGCCCGGACGCAGCGCACGCGCCGCCTCGCGCAACACCGCCGCCGGGTCGGCGACATGATGCAGCACGAGACAGATCACCGCCGCGTCGAGGCCGCCGTCGTCGATCGGCAGCGCCTCCAGTTCGCCGCGCCGCAGCTCGACATTGGCCAGGTCGGTGAAGCGGCGCCGCGCCGCGCCCAGCATGGCACGCGAGCTCTCGACCGCGATCACCTGGTGCACGAAGGGCGCCACCGTCGCGGCGATCTGCCCGGTGCCGCAGCCGAGATCGCCGATCGTCCAGTCGTCGTCGAGAAGCCCAGCCAGGCCGACGAGATCGAAACGGTCGCCGAACATGTCGCGGCGCACCCGATCCCACTGCCCGGCGGCGCTGCCGAAGAACGCCTGCGAGCGCGTCCGCCGCCCCGCCAGCACGCTCCCCAGGCGACGATCGTCCTGCTCGGCCAGGCCGCCCTGCGCCGTCTGCTCGCGCAACAACACCCACAGCCGTCGCGCCGCCGGATCGAGCTGCGCCGACGCCAGCCGATAGAGGCGGCTGGTCCCCTCGGAGCGCGCCGCCAGCCAGCCGTCGTCGACCAGCACCTTGATGTGCCGGCTGACGGTCGACTGCGGCAGCTGCAGCACCGTGCACAATTCGGCCACCGCCAACTCGTGCCGTTCGACCAGACGCAACAGGCGCGCCCGCGTCGCATCGGCGAGCGACGTCATCCAGCCGAACATCGGCGCAACCGCGGTCGTATTCATCCGTCAATCCGGATTGATCGGTAGACCGGCCACCGCCCAGATGCAAGCGGTCGTTGCGGCGCGGTGCCGTCACTGCGGCCAGGCGCCGGGCAGCAGCATCTCGACCATCCGGCGCCGATCGCGTACCGCCTCGGTGGCGAACCACGCGTCCCCCTCGGCGATCAGCGCGGCGCCGGCCTGGCCCCCGAGCAGGGCGCCGCGTCGCCGCCGTGCCGCGCTTGCGTACTGCTGCATGTCCGTGGCCGCGCACTGCGCTTCGGCCGCTGCCAGGTGCGCCACCGCACGCGGCACCTCCCCGCGACCGACGGCAACCGCGGAGCGAGCCAGCCCCGCCAGGGCGTTCCCCCAGGCTGTTCCCTCCCGCTCGATGCGGGTCGCATCGCGCTCGGCGTGGGCCAGCAGTGCCTGCACGGCGCGAGGGCGCGCACCCGACCCAGCCAGCACCGCAGCCGACGCCAGCGCCGCGCGGGCGCGCCACCAGCGGCTCTCGATCAGGATGGGTTGAACGTAGGCGAGGAGGGTGCGGTTCAGGGAGCGCCAGTTGGCACCGATACGGTTCCATGCTTCGACGCCACGGCCTTCGTAGAGATCGATCTCGATCGAGGCCAGCCAGTCCCAGTAGTGTTGGACCTGAAACGGGGGCTCCGACCACGCGTCGATCCCGTCGGCCTGACTGCTGCGCGCCAACGCCGAGCGATCGGCGGCGAGGTGCACGATGTGGGCCGAGCGGGTCCGAACGTAGGTCGCCAGGTAGCGATCATTGCGATCGTCCGCATCCTGCAGCACCGACGGAATTCGCTCGCCGAGCTCGCGCCAGCGGCCCATCCAGTTCAGCGAGTGCAGGCGGAAGATCTCGACTGCGTCGCGCTCCCAGCGCACCCCAGTGCACTGGTCGCGCAGGGTCTCCTCCGCCTCCCGGCCGCGCGCCAGCGACTCGGCGAAGTACCCCTGGAAGCTCAGAACCGCCGCGCTGTTGGCCGCCGCCAATGCCAGGGCGTGCGGATGGCCGGCGAGGCGTGCCGTTGCCCAGGTACGCGCCTGCAGCTCGCGCGTCCGGCGGGCCGCGCCGCGGCCGCGAACGACCGACCCGCCCAACTGCAGCGCCAGCGCCCGCGCCACCCGATAGGGTTCGCCGGCACGCAGTGCCAGCAATAGGTGTCGGACGACGAACTCGGCACCACGCGCAGTGTCGACGAGGGACAGGCCGATCGAGACCGACCAGCACGTGTCGATGCGCAGCAACTCATCCGCGCTCATGGCCGCCGCGTTGCGCGGCTCGAAATCGAGCCCGCGCCACCACAGGCGGGCCTGGAGCAGCAGCAGCGAGAGAAGCGCCCGGCGCGGCGTCGCCGCCAGACGCATTCCGACCATGGCCAGGACGTCGCGCAACGTCGCGAGCCCGGTCCCGATGTGCCCGCTGATGAGGTACTGCTCGGCGGCGAGCCGCCGCAGCTCGACTGCCGCCACGCGCTCGGCCCCAACGGCGGCCTCCAGATAGGTGGACGCCGCCGCGGCGCCGCGGCCCGCATTCGCCAGCGCCGCGGCGAGGCGGGCCTGGCGGGCGCGCCGCTCGCCATCGTCGGCCTGGGCGATCTCGAGACTCCAGCGGTACAGTCGGACCGCGCGGTCGAACGCCAGCGCCCGCGCGGCGGCGTCGGCGGCCTGCGCCGCCAGACTCGCCGCGCGGCCGAGGTCGCCGCCGCCGGCCAGATGCACCGCCAAGGTCTCGGCGTCCGCAGCGCCGCTGCGCTCCCAGGCGTGTGCCAGCGCCGCATGGTGGGCCCGACGGATCTCCGACGGCAGGCGCGCAACCACAGCCTCGCGGATGCGGTCGTGCAGCGCTTCTACCGCCCCGACACCCTGCTGGACGCGCGTCCGCGCCAGATGCAGCCGACGCAAGAGGGCGAACGCCGGGTGACGCACGCCCGGCAGCGCGGCGGCTCGCTGCGCGACGTCGAGGGGCAGCAGTTGCCCGGAGACGGCGATGACCTCGAGTAGGCGCCGCGCCGCCTCCGGCAGGTCCGCCACGCGGGCGCGAATGACATCGTCGAGTGTCAGCAGCACCGGCGTCGTGGTGGCGACAGCCCGCGTCCGCGCCAATTCTGCGACGAACAGCGGGTTGCCGCTCGCCGCGCGTGCGATCGCCTCGGCGCGCGCGGCGGTGTCGGCCGACCCACCGGCGAGCAGTGCGGACGCGAGCGAGTGCGCTTGCACTGCCGTCAGCTCGCGCAACTCGAGGTCTCGACGCTCGACCTGCGCCCCCCACGCGCCGGGATCGCGTTGGAACGCCTTGAGGAACGGACTGGTGTCGATATCCTCGGTGCGGTAGGCGCCGAGCAGCAGCAGCGCCGGGGCCGGCGACCGGAAGAGCTCCTCCAGGAGGACGATGCTATCGAGATCGCCCCACTGCAGATCGTCGAGCACCAGTATCACGGGCCGATCGGCGGCCAGACGGGCCAGCAACTGGCGCAGCGCCGCGCCCGCGCGGCGCCGTTGTGCAGGCGTCGCATCCACCCCATCACCCGCCTCGTCCCTCGCCCCTGTCACGTCGCGCAACTGGGGGAAGAGGCGCGCCAGCACGGCGACATCGGCAGCCATCGCACCGCGTCGGTCGGTTTCGGGCAGTCGGCGCAAGTGTGCGGCCAACTCGTCGACCATGCCGTCAAGCGCCTTGTACGGAACCGACTCCTGCTCGGTGCAGCGCCCGCAGAACTGCAGCGCCGAGGCCTCGGTCCGCTGCGTTGCGGCGAGGAACTCCTGCACCAGGCGCGTCTTGCCCATGCCGGATCGGCCGCGCAGGTGCACGATCGTCGGGCGTCCCTGTCGCACGCTCTCGAACGCATCGCGCAGTGCGGCGAGCTCGGCGCCGCGACCGACCAGGGACGCCTCGGCGCGCGTCGTCTCCGTGGCAATCGCCGCCCGGCCGCCAAAGCACCGCGCCACCGCCGCGCCGGGCGGGCGCGCGGCGGCAGTAGTGCGCATGAGATCCCTGCACAACGCGTCGAGATCGGCTGGGGCCCCAGGGACCAGCACGGCACCGGGCAGCGGATCGAACCGCAATCGGCGCTGGATCAGCTCCGCCGGCGCGCCCTCCAGCAGCGCCCGCCCGCCCAGGGCTTCGTACAGAATCGTGCCGACGCTGAACCAATCGCTGGATTCGCATACGGCGCGCCCGGCGAGTTGCTCGGGCGCCATGTAGCGTAAGCTGCCCGCCGCCGACGCTCCGGCGCTGCGGCGCCGGCGGTCGAGCGCCAGACCGAAGTCCAGCACGACGACGCGCCCGACGGCCGTCACCAGGATGTTCGACGGTTTCAGGTCGCGGTGCAGGATACCGGCGTCGTGCAGGGCGCTGACCGCCTGGGCCAACTGCGCGAACACGTCGCGCAGCGTCGGCTCGCCCGGATGGCTCTCCAGGTACGCCAGGAGCGCGACGCCCTCGATGCGCTCCATGGTGATGATGCAGCTCGTGCCCTGCACCTCGAGGTCATAGAGGGTGACCAGGTTCGGGTGCACGATGTCCGCCATGATGCGGAATTCGTGCTTGAGGTCGGTGAGCGCCTCCGCAGCGAATTCATGTAACGTCTTCAGGGCGACGCTGACCTGCTGGCGATGATCGAACGCCTCGTAGACGACGCCGAACGCCCCGGAGCCGAGCGGGGCGCCCACGGTGATCCACTCCGGTACGCCGGGCGGGCGATCCATCCGCCCGTCATCCCACCAGCAGCGGCAGGTCGGCCTGCGCCGAGGCGCCCGTACTCTCCGCCGCACGACCGCCCTCGAGCACGGATCCGCTGGCGTCGGTGAGCATCACCGGGTCGAAGAGGTGTCGATAGCGCGGCGCGACCGGCAGCGTCGGTGCATAGACGGCGTCGAGCCGGGCCGTGGAGCTGACGTGGCTGCCGGCCCGGCGCAGGCGGCCGATCCCCGCGGTGCTGGCCAGATCTGGCGCCGCCCAGGCCACCGCCTGCCCGACGGCGAGGCCCAGCTGGGCCGCGTCGAGGCGGCGGCGATACCGCCAGGCGAAGCGCGCGGCGTGCCGGAGGATTCGGGCCCGGCGGCCGCGCATCGCCACCAGGTCGGCAGCGAACCGCGCGACGGCATCGAGGGGGTCGAGCGACGCGACACACACCGTCGCCCCATCCAGGTCGCGCACGCGCGTATTCGGCAACAGGCGACCGGCCAATGCGCAGGCATCGAAAAACGGGGTGCCCGGGTACGGCGCGGCGATCGAAACATACGCGGGCGTGGTGACATCCGGCGTGGCGAGGATGCACTCGATCTCGGCGTCGACCTCGGCCACCCGTCGCGTCGAGGGATCGAACACCAGTCCATAGGAGAGCATGATGCCGGCGTCGAGGGTGCGCCGAATCAAGTCGAGGGGGTTGTCGCGCACGTTCTGCATTTTGCGCGCGCCGCGCAACCAGGCAACGTCGAGCGATTCGATGCCGCTGAACAGCGCCCGGCACCCGGCCGCCCGGGCCTCGCCCAGCAGCGCATCGTCGCGGAGGAAATCGGCTGTCACCAGCGCGCCCCAGGCGCGAAAACGCCCCGCCGCGTGCGCGGCGCGCAGGACGTCGATGCGCGCCCGCAGGGCAGCCCGATCCGGCCCGGCGAAGTTGTTGTCGAGAAGTATCACGACCGCGCGGCGGCCGAGCGCCAGCAATTGCCGCTCGAAGACGACCGGGTCGGACGCCACATGGCGACGCCCCTCGGCGGTGAGCGAGCAGAAGCCGCAGCGGAAGTTGCAGTTGCGGCTCGACTCGGCGTAGCCGATGCGGCCGATCCACGGCGCCAGGTCGTAGCGCGGCCACGCCGGCTCGGCGACGCTCGCCGGGCCGAAGACAGCGCGCGCGACGACCGCCAGTTCTTCAACGTCGCCACGGCACGCGTAATCGAACACGGACCGGCTGAGGACCGGGAAACTGCGCACCGCGTGGCCCCCAGCAACGACGACGACGGCCGGATTGGCGGTCCGCGCATAGGCCGTGAGCTGACGCATGCGATCCATCGCGCTGGTCAGGCCGGTCAGCACCAACATGTCCGCCCACGCCAGCGCGCTGCGGTCCAGCAGCGGCCCGCCGGCCAGCTCGCAGTGCAGGCGCACCTCGCACCGCGCCGGAGCCAAGACCCCCGCCAGCAGCACCGGCGCCAGGGCCTGCGGCACCTTGCGCGGACGGCGCGGACCCGCCCTCGACGCATCGAGGTAGCAGTTGACGATCAGGACCCGTGCGCGTCGCATTCCCGTCTCGGCCGGCCGCCCCCTGCGATGGAGCCTGCGCTGTGGTAACTACGCCCGCTGCCGGCGCGCAAGCGGCGCTTGTCAGCGGCGCGGCGATCCGTTAGGTCCACCGCCATCAGCACTCGAGGGCCTTCATGGCGATGCTCCTGACGAACTATGCGGCCGTACGCGACGCGCTGCGCCCCGGCGACGTCCTGGCGTTCGGCGGTACGAACCCGCTCTCGGTGCTCATCAAGGCCACCGCCAACTCGCCGGTGTCGCACGCGGCGATCGTCACCGCCGCCGCCACCGGCGCGGGCGACGCGGTGCTCGCCGAATCGACGGTGGAGCTCAGCTCGCCGCCGGTGTTCGGCGTCCACCAGGCCGCCGGCGGGGCGATCGTCGGCGCCTACAAGGGGGCGGTCTGGTGGCTGCCCCTGGAGCGCAACGGCTACGGCGCGCACTTCAATCAGGCCGGCTTCAGCCAGTTCATCAAGGATGCCCGCGCACGGCCGTTCGACGTCCTGGGCGGGCTGCGCGTCGTCCTCAGCGACCTCGTCGACCTGCTGCGCGCGCTGCGCGCCGCGCAGCTCTTCGACAGCGACCGCGACGTCGGCGCGTTGTTCTGCTCGGAGTTGGTCGCCGGCGCGCTGGTCGGCGCCGGCATCGTCACAACCGTCCCGCCGGTCGACCCGGCCGACGTCTCGCCAACCGACCTCTGCGCCTGGAGAATCTACGAGCCGGACTACCATCACCTGCGCGGCGCCCAGGCGCCCATCGGCACCTTCGCCACGCGCGCCCCGGGTGCGGTGACGGGAACGCACGCGCTGCACCGGCGCACGCTGCTGCAGCAGGCGGCGCAACAGCGGCTGGCGGAGATTCTGGTCAGCGATCCGCTGCACGCGCACGCCCTGCAGCACGCCCTCGACGCCATGCTGAAGTGAGGCGGAGCGGCCGGCCCGCTTCACGGCGTCGTGGGCGCGACGTAGCCGACGCTGCGCTCGACCTCGCGCAGGTAGTCGAGCAGCGCGCGCGCCTCGCCGCTGGCGTTGGTCGCCGTGCGGTCGCCGCTGCCGGAAAGGACGACCTCTTTATACAGGCGCTTGGTGGGGTCGAGTTGGTAGGCGACCTCGAGCGTGCCGCCGCTGTCGCCGGTGCCGTCGGCGTGCGTGCGGGTGATGTGGCCGCGGCTGGCGGCAGGGATCAGGCGGGCGTTGTCGAGCAGGGTACGCGTGTCGACGGTGCCGACCTGGCGCGCCCCCTTGTGCTTGGTGACCATGTCGCGTTCGCTCAGCTCGCCGAGTTTGAGCTTCTCCGGGTACCATGGCGTGCCGTGGTGCTCGTAGGCCCAGACGATGCCGTCGCCGTCGATGTACATGCCGCTCAGCCGGTAGTCCCAGCCGAGTTGCAGGGTGTAGCGCTCGAGTACCACCGTGCCGGCAATGTCGTCGGCGGTGATCTTAGGGTCATCCATGGCGCCGCACCCCGCCAGGGTGAACAGCAGAGCCAGCGCCAGCCCTCGCATCCGCATCATCCGCTCCTCCTTCCGCGGGCTGCCTATAGCACGCGCCGCGACCCAGGCATCCTGCCTGGTCAGCGCCCGACACGCTCCGCGGCGCCGCGGTGCCGCGCCGTGACGCCGGCGCTGCCGTTCTCGCGCAGCTCGTCGGCGGCGAACACGCTCTCCCAACAGGCACCGGTGGCGGCGCGCCACTGGACGCGCAGCGGGCTGTCGACGCCGCCGGCCGGCAGGCGGACGCCGGCGGCCTGCGCCTGCAGGCGGGTGCGGCCGGCGCGCAGCACGGCGCGCGACACGCTCGCCGCGGCCGCTGACGCGTCGCGGTACCTGAACCCGGCCCCACCGTCACTCCGCCAGTGATCTCCCGCGGCGACGACGAGGCCCGCCAGCGGCCGCGGCGCGGCAGCATCGAAGACACACAGCGCCGCGGTGCCGGCCGGAACGCCGAACCGCGCCAGCGTCGACGCCGCGCCGCGCCGCCAATGCCACGTCAGCGATCCCGCGCCGGTGATCTGCAGCTCGGCGCGCCGCGCGGCGGCGCAGCCGGACCCGTCGAGCGGCGCATGCGCACAGGCGGCCCGTTCGACGTCGCAGACATCGTCGGTGCAGGGGTCGGCGTCGGACTCGCACCGGGTGCCGGCCGGCGCCAGCACGCAGGTCGCCGTGCAGCATTCATCCGCCGACGCGGCGACATCGCAGGCCTCGCCGAGATCGACGACCCCGTCGCCGCAGGCGCCGGCGGTGGCCTCATGGGCGCCGATGTCGCAGCGGCCGTGGCGCGGCGCGCCGCGCTGGTCGGTGCCGGGGCATCTCGCCTCGTTGCCGGCGTCGATCGCCGCGCTGGACACGGCCAGGGCGTGTGTCGGCGTCGCCCCGCCGGTGGCACGCAGGGGCAGCAGCGCCGCGACGGCGCGCGAGAGATCGGAGGCGCGCGACCACGGGCAGGTGCCGTCGTCGTCGAGGTTGCTGCCGAGCGAACGGCCGCTCCCCGGGGCGCAGTTGCCGGGGGCGTTGCCGGCCAGCAGCGTAGCGACGAAGAGCAGCGAGAGGGCACCGGCGTCGTTGCGCACGCCACCGCCCTGGTTGTAGGCGATGGTGCTGCTCTCGATGGCGCACGGCGCCGCGAATCCGCACTCCTGGTCGATGAAGACACCGCCGCCATCGGCCGCGGCGTTGCCGCTCACCGTCGCGTTGCGCAGCAGGAGGGCGCGCGTGAAGCCCTGGTAGTAGAGGCCGCCGCCGCGACTGGCGCGATTGTCGCGCAGCGTCGAGTCGACGACCGTGAGATCGCCGGCTCCGACGTAGGCGCCGCCGCCCCAGCCGTCGCTGTCGTTCTCCGCCAGAACGACGCGCTCGAGGGTGAGCCCGCCGCCCTGGACGGCGACGCCGGCGCCATTGCCGGCACCGCCGCGCAGACGCCCGCCGCGCAGGGTCAGGTCGACCAGGCGCACGACGCCGTTGATCACGTGCACGACGCGGTCGAGACGCTGCGCGTCGATGATGGTCGCCGCGGCGCCGGCGCCGCTGATGACCACATCGGCGCCGACGTCGAGATCGCCGCGGCGTCCGTCGTCCTCACCGGCGCCGGCGCGCGACAGCAGGAACAGGCCAGCCGGCAGCTCGATGCGATCCTCGTTGCGCCGCGCGTTGGCCACCGCGATCGCCTCGCGTAGCGAGCAGTGCGCGTCGCAGGCGCCGTCGACGGTGTCGTCGCTGGTGGTGACGGTGAACGTCGCGGCGCCGGCGGGCAGGCCGCCGACGGTGACGGCGGCAAGGAGGCAGACGAGCAGGACGCGCACCGCGGCACTGTGCCTGCCGGCGCCGCCGACGGGCAAGCGCCGCGCCCTCCTACTGACAACTCGGCGGCGGCAGGGTGTGGAACTCGACGCTGGTACCGCCGCCGCCACTCGAGCCGCGCGTGATGCCGAGCGTGCCGGCGTGGCCGGGCGCGAAGTGCGGGTTGGAGCCGAGCGCGTCGGCGCTCATCGTGAACGGCTCCAGCACCAGGCCGCTCTGCGCGTCGCTGCCGAGCAGCTCATAGACGGCGATGACGCCGTTGGTCGCCGTGCGGCTGGTGTACTGCGCCACCCAGTCGGCTCCCATCGGGTGGACCTGCGTCGTCCAGCGGTGGTTGGTCTTCTCGGCCACCGTGTCGATGACCCGGTCGGCGATGTCGATCGAGTTGCTCGCCGTGCGCGCGAAGGTCGCGAAGTGAATCTGCCAGGGCGCGCTGTGCGAGCGGGCCGAGTTCTCGGTCCACAGGGCGGCGAAGTGGCCGCCGTTCCAGGCGATGTCCGGGAACTCGTCCCACAGGTATTCCTTGTCGCCGGGCACTTTCTTGTGGCCGCTGATGACGCCCGTCAGCGGCCAGTACCTGGTCATCGTGCCGCCATCGGCGATTTTGATGTCCTTGACGCTGAGGATGGCGAAGCCGGCGCCGTCGAAGGCCGCCGCCGGGTAGAACTGGTGCGTCAGGTCGAAGTCGACCAGGTTGACCACCGCGCTGGTGGCGGCGCCGTTGGCGTCGAGCTTGAAGGCGTAGGCGCATGAGTGGCCGGCGCACTCGCCCTCGACGACGCCGAGGAAGCCGCCCGGGAAGGCGTCGATGTCCCCGTCCGACTCCTGGTCGTACACCGGGCTGACGAACAGCGTCGGACCGACCGGGTGGCGATGGCTGAGGGCGCCCAGCGTGGTCATCGACTGGTAATACAGCGTCGCGTTCTCGGCCGTCAGCAGACCGAAGTGATCGCCGTTCCAGGCGACCATGTAGTAATGGGCGCGGAAGGCGATCTTGGGAATCTGGATCACCATCGTCGGGGCGACGGTGATCTGCCCGGCGAGATCGACGTGCGCGTAGTACAGGCGCGCAAAGTTAGTCGCGCCGGGATCCTGGCGCAGCCAGAAGATTCCCCAGCCGCTGTCGGTGGGGATGGTGCGCGTCAGCCACACCTCGCCGCCCGACTGCTGACTGATGGTGAGCGGCGCCGAGACGTTCCAGGCGAGCCCGCTGACACAGGTCTGCGTCGGCGTCGGCGACGGCGTCGCGGTCGGCGTCGCGGTCTGCGTGCGCGTGCCCGTGCGCGTCGGGGTGTTGGTCGTCGTCGCGCTCGGCACCAGCGTCGCGGTGGCGGTGCGCGGCGGCGTGCTGGTGCGGGTCGCCGTGCGCGTGTTGGTCGGCGTGCGCGTGTCGGTGATCGATGGCGTCTGGGTCTGGGTGTTGGTGCCGGTGGCGCTCGGCGTCGGCGTCTTGGTGCGCGTCGGCGAGAGGGTCGCGGTCGGCGGCACGGTCGCGCTCGGCGGGATGGCGGCGGTGAAGGTCCGCGTCGCCGCGCTGGTGGTCGTTCGCGTACCGCTGGCGGTCGCGGTCGGCGGCGGCGTCGCGCTGGCACTGGCGGTCGCGGTCCATGTCGCGGTGGGCGGCGGCGCGGTCCATGTCGCGGTGGCGGTCGACGTTGCGGTGTCGAGCGGCGTTGCGGTGTCGAGCGCCGCGGCCGTGTCGACCGGCGTCGCCGTGGCGGTCGGCGTCGTGCCCGGCGCCTGCCAGTTACCAGTGCAGTCGCCGAAGAGGATGGCGAGGAAATCCTGCCCGGCGACCGGTGGCGACAACGGCGTGAACGCGATCGCGCCGGGCACGCAGACCGGCGCCATCTGCGGCGTCACCAGGCTCTGGTTGAGGGCGCTGGCGGGACCGGGGACGAAGGCGAAGTCCGAGCCGCAGGTCTCGGCGACCGGCAGGCGATCGCGCATGCCGGCGACCAGTTGCAGCATACGCGCCGCGTCGAGGGCGCTGATGCTGCCGTCGCCGGTCACATCGCACGCCAGGCGCTGCTGGGCGGTGAAGGTGCGGCTGCCGACCACTGCCTGCAACGTCCAGGTGGCGTCGAGCGCGCTGACGCCGGCGCCGCGGTCGCCGAGCTTGCTTGGCGTCAGCTGCCAGTCGCCCGGCCCCGGATCGGCGAAGGCGAAGGCGCCGCCGAGGTCGCTGTAACTGGCCGTGCTGCCGACGCCGTCGAGCGCGACCACCACCGCGGGCACCGCCGCGCCGCCGCTGTAGTAACGCACCTGACCGCTGACTTCGCCCTGCGCCTGCGCGTGCTCAGGCAGGGCGATCAGCGCCAACAGCGCCAGTCCCACCCGTCCGCAGCAGCTTGCCAACAACGCCTCCATACTCCCTCGTAACGGAGGCAACGCCAGCAACCCCGGTGCCACCACCTCCCCCTCGCCGGCGACCGGATATAGCACGTCACGCGGCAAAGCGTGCGGCCATATTGTGACGCTTACGGGCGGCGATCAGCGGCGCGAGCGAGCAGCGCGGCAGGCGGCATGGTAGACGGCGACGAAATCGGCCTGGCGCAACCAGGTCTGCACGGCGCTCGCGTCGAGTCCGCACTCGCGCGCCGCGGCGCCCACCGTCTCCTGCCGTAACAGCGCCCGAATGGCGGCGGACTGCTCGCGCGACAACCCGCCGTCGACGGCGGGGAACCTGAGGGGCTCACGCCCCCGCTCAGCCCGCTTCAGGGCCTCCCAGATCTTGCTCACGCAATACACCGCAACGACCGGGCCGCATTGCGGCGACCGGTCACCTCCGCTTGGTACATGACGCAGCGCGGCAAACCTACCTGGGGAAAACCCCTAGAGCACGTGGCAGGTTCGCGCGCCTGACGCGCCGCGACCGGGCCGGCTCGACGGCGAGCTCGGCGACCCCACCGCGACGTGGCGGGCATCGACGGCGAATCTGCGGCGGTCGGCGGGGCTGCCCGCGAGGCGCGCGGCGCGGCGCCAGGAGAGACGGGGGCGGTCAGCCCGCCGCGAGGCGCGCCTGCACGGTGGCGTCGAGCGGCACGTACGTACGCTGGGCATCGTCGCGGAACCACAGCGGGTCGGAGACGACCGTCGGGTCCCAGCCCTCCTGCTGCAGGCGGGTCTTGGTGTGCTTCAGTGTCCCGGTGACGTCCATCGCCGCACCGAGCCGCACGAACAGCGGGCGCGCGTAGGATGGCAGCGCGCGTTCCGCGAAGGCGTAGTACACGGCGGGGTCGAACGCCGCGCCCGGCGCGAGGACGACCAACGCCATACCGGCGCGGCCGTCAGCGTGCGGCACCTGGACGCCGTAGACCGCCGTCTCGCTGACGCCGGGAGCGCCGTTGAGCAGTTCCGCCACCTCGGCGGTGGCAACGTTCTCGCCCTTCCAGCGGAAGGTGTCGCCGATGCGATCGACGAAGTAGTAGTACGCAGCGCGGTCGCGGCGCAGCAGGTCGCCGGTACGCAGGTAACAGTCGCCGGCTGCGAAGCAGTTTCGCAGCAGTTTTGCCTCATTGTCGGCTTTGTTCACGTAGCCGTCGAAGCTCATCGTCGTGTTCTGCGCCACCAGGCCGAGCAGCTCGCCGACCTCGCCCGGCTTGCACTCGACCAGGAAGCCGTCGGCGCCGCGGCGCGGCTGCTGGGCCGTGACGTCGAACTGCACCAGCTTGAGCTGCGCGTGCGTGAACGGCGCCGCGCGCCCGACCGAGCCGACTCGGCCGCGGCGGTTCATCAGGCTCAGGTTGGCCTCGGTCTGCCCGTAGGTCTCGATCACCCGGTCGATGCCGAAGCGCCCGACGAAGGCGCCCCAGATGTCTGGCCGCAGCCCCGGCCCGGTGGCGACGCGCAGCCGGTGGGCGCGGTCGCGCGCCGTCGGCGGCGTGCGCAGCAGGTAGCGGCACAGCTCGCCGACGTACATGAAGTGCGTCGCGCCGTGGCGCACGACGTCGTCGAGAAAGGCGCTGGCGGAGAAGCGGCGCCGCGACGCGAAGGTGGTACCGGCGTGGAAGGCGGGCGCGAAGCCGACGAAGTTCGAGTAGCCGTGGTAGAGCGGCGTCGGCGCGTACGAGCAGTCGCCCTCGCGCAGGTCGAGGATGATGCGCAGCGACTGTCCGCCCATGGTGAAGCGCGCGTGGCGGATGATGGTCGGCTTCGGGAAGCCGGTGGTGCCGGAGGTGTAGATGTACATCATCACGTCGGCGATCTTGACGTCGGGGATGTTCGGCTCGTGCGCCGCCGTCGCCGCGAGCGCGTCGCTGAGCGAGCGGGCGCCGCCGGCGAGCACCGCCGACGGCGCCAGGGCGTAGAGGACGCGCCCGGCCAGCGGCGCCAGTTCCGCCACCGCCTCCCAACAGGCGGCGTCGGCCAGCACCACGGCCGCGCCCGCGGCGGCGAGCACGTGCGCCAGGGCGGCCCCGCGCAAGTTGGTGTTGATCAGCGCGCCGATACTGCCGAGCTTGGCCATCGCTCCTTCCGCCATCAGGAAGTCGGGCGAGTTCTCCATCATGATCGCCACCGTCTGCCCGCGTGCGACGCCGGCCGCGGCGAGCAGGTTGGCGTAGCGGTTGACGCCGGCGTTGTAGGCACCGAAGGACACCGTCTCGGTCTCGAAACGCAGCAGGGGTCGATCCGGGATGCGCTCGGCCTGCTCGCGCATCAGGTAGCCGCAGGTGCGGAAGCCGTCGGCGCCGGCCTGCTTCAGCGCCTCGCCGATGCGCTTGTAGTGGGGAATCTCACGCAGGTCCTCGACCAGCGTGGCCAGGCGCGAGAGCAGGTCCATGCCTCGGCTCAGCGGCGGGAGAAGGCGAAGCGCAGCGTGCCGGTGGCCTCGCGCACGGCGGCTACCGCCTGGTCCATGATCGCGCCCATCCCGAAGAAGCCGTGGATCATGCCGTCGTAGCGGCGCAGCTTCGCCGCCACGCCGGCCGCCTCGAGGGCGTGCGCGTAGGCCTCGCCCTCGTCGCGCAGCGGATCGAACTCGGCGGTGATGACCAGCGCCGGCGGCAGGCCGGCGAGGCTCGCGGCACGCAACGGCGAGGCGTAGGGCTCGGCGCCACGGGCGGGATCGTCGCCGAGGTAGTGGTCCCAGAACCAGCGCATATCGTCGGTGGTGAGCAGATAGCCGCTGGCGTTGTCGCGGTAGGAGGCCGAGCGGAAGTCGTGGTCGGTGGCCGGGTAGACGAGCAGTTGCAGCACCAGCCCCGGCCCGCCGCGATCGCGCGCCATCTGCGCCACCACCGCCGCCAGGTTGCCGCCGGCGCTGTCGCCGCCGACGGCGATGCGCCGGGCGTCGACGCCCAGCTCGGCGGCGTACTCGGCGCACCAGCGCGTCGCCGCGTAGCAGTCCTCGGCGGCGGCCGGATAGCGGTACTCAGGCGCCAGGCGGTAGTCGACCGACACCACCACGCAGCCGGCGCCGGCAGCGAGCTCGCGGCAGGTGCCGTCGTGCGTCTCCAGGCTTCCGATCACCCAGCCGCCGCCGTGGAAGTACACCAACAGCGGCAGCGGCGCCGTGCCGGCCGGCGTGTAGACGCGCACCGGCATCTCGCCACCCGGCCCCGGCAGGCGGCGGTCGGCGACCGACGCCAGCACTGGCGGCGACGCGGTGCGCATCGACGCCATCGCCTCCATCATCTGGCGCGCGTCCGCCACCGGCATCGCCGACAGCGCCGGTCCGCCGAGCGCTTCAATCTGGTCGAGAAAGGCCTTCGCCTGGGGATCGATGGGCATGGGCAATACCTCCGCAGCAGGGGGATCCTCGTGGCCGGTATCGGCGAGATGGGTAGTAGGGGGTGATCCCCTCACCCTGACCCTCTCCCTGCGGGAGAGGGGACCTTGCCCAGCAGCGCGTTGCTTGCAGGGTCCCCTCTCCCGCAGGGAGAGGGTCAGGGTGAGGGGGTGTCGACTGCCGATTCAACCGGTGCATGCCACTAGTACGGGATCTCCGATCGGATTTCACACGGAGGCACGGGGGCGGGCCCGTCCCTCTCCGTCGCTCCGCGCCTCCGTGTGAGAGCGTCAGTGCCGTGCGTCGAAGCGCACCGACAGGCGATTCGGCGAGCGGAAGGCGAGACCGACGATGTGGCAGTCGGGCTCGCGCTCCAGGCGCAGATTGGGCAGGCGATCGAGCAGGAGATTGAGCGCGGTGCGCGTCTCGAGCAGCGCCAGGTGCGAGCCGGCGCAGAAGTGAGCGCCGAAGCCGAAGGCGAGATGGTCGTCGTTCTTGCGGTGCAGCATGAAGCGGTCGGGATCCTGGTAGTGGCGCTCGTCGCGGTTGGCCGAGCCGACAATCACCGACAGCAGGCCGCCGGCGGGGACCGCATCGCCGCCGATGACCACGTCCTCGGTCGGCTCGCGCGAGACGAACTGCACCGGCGACTCCCAGCGCAGCGTCTCCTGGATGAGCGCGTCGATGGCACCACGATCGGCGCGCACCTCCTCGTACACTTCGGGATGGGTCAGCAGCGCGAACAGGCAGCTGCCGGTCAGCCGATAGGTCGTCTCGGCGCCGGCCGGCAACAGCAGGCGCAGGAAGCCGAGCACTTCCTCGTCGGTCAGGCCGACGCCGTCGACCTCGGCGTGCATCAGCTTGCTGAGCAGGTCGTCTGTCGGCTCGGCCTTACGCTGCGCCATCAGCGGCGAGAGGTAGGTGACCAGGTCCTGCGCCGCCTGGAAGCCCTTGCCGGGGTCGTCGCCGACGCTGATCAGATCGAGCGCCATCTGGTGGAAGGCGCGGTAGTCCTGCACCGGGATGCCGATGATGTGCGCCATCACCTGCATCGGAAACGTGAAGGTCACCTGCCGTACCAGGTCCGCCCGGCCGGTGGCCGCGAAGTCGTCGATGAGGCCGTTGAGGATGTCGCCGATCGTCGCCGGCATCTCCGCCTTCATCGCGCGCGGGCTGAAGAACGGCGCGATGATGTTGCGGAAGCGGACGTGCTCCTTGCCCTCCATCTCGAGGATGGTGCGCCCCATGACGAGGCCGATGCCGCGTTGGTTGGCCTTCGAGGAGTACCGCTTGCCATCCTTCAGCACCGCCTCGACGTCGGCATAGCGGGTGATCATGTAGTTGACGCCCATCATCGTATTCACCGGCAGCGCCGGGTGCTCGTCGCGCAGGCGCTTGTAGACCGGGTACGGATCGATGATGGGGCTCATCATCGTGCCACCGAAGAGCGAATTGGTCGTCGCCATGCGGGCCTCGGGAGGCGCAGTGGTCATCGTCGGTCCTTTCCATTCGGGCCGCGCTGCGGCCGCCGCGGCGGCGCGGTGAGCAGGCCGTAGACGGCGGTGAGGCTGGTCGCCATGCGCTCGGGGTCGGGATCGGGGAACAGCACGGCCGAGATCATCAGCCGCGTCATCCAGTCGACCATCTGGTCGGTGCTCGCCAGCCCCTGGCGCACCGGATGAGTCTCCGCCAGCAGCGGCGCCAGGAAGGCGCCGACGGTGGCGCGCAGGACGGGGAACTGGCCGCGCAGGTAGTCGAGGACGAAGGCCGGCTCGGTCTCGATGATGCGCTGGATGGCCGGATGCTCGCGCACGTAGCCGGTGACCTGCTGTAGGGCCGCCTCGAGCCGGCCGGCACCGGCCGGCGCGGCAGCCAACGCCGCGCTGGCGCGCTGCTGGAAACGCAGCGTCTCGAAGGCGGCGAGGTCGTTCAGCAACTCCTCGCGGTTGGGGAAGTAGCGATACAGGGTCCCGCGCGAGACGCCGGCGCTGGTACTGACATCGCTCATGCCGAGCTTGGCCAGCCCGTGCCGCGCGATCGCCTGCATGGCGCCGTCGAGAATGCGCTCGCGCGTGCGCGTGTTCAGGTCGGCGGCCATTGACCGGCAGATAGAACAGACGGGGCAGGAGTTGTCTAGTTCGTTCTGGCGACTGGACCTCAGCGAACGACCGCGCGGCGCCAGGCCCACGCCGCGGCGACCGCCGCCGCCTGCACCACCACCGCCATCTGCCCCGGCGGGTCGTCGTAGTGGTTGGCGAGGATGAAGCCGACGACGGCGCAGACGAGGGCGATCGCCGGCGCGGCCCAGAACAGGCTGCGGCTCTCGCGGCACAGCGACGCCGCGGCGATGGCCGGCAGGACCAGATTGCCAAAGGCATAGAGCAGGCCGGTGGCGCGCATGGCGAGCCCCATGACGAGGCCGAGCCAGACGGCCAGGGCAGCGCCCCACCACGCCGGGCGCATGCCCACCGCCGCGGCCATGGCGGGGTCGAAGGCGAGCAGCAGCAGGCGGTCGCGCGTCGCCGCGACCACGACCAGGCTGACGGCGGCGAGCGCGGCAAAGGTCCACACGTCGGCGGGCGTCGCGCCGATGATGCTCGACGAGAGCAGATGGTGGATCTCCTCGAGGCCGTGCGGGCTGTGTGCCAGCACGATGATCGCCAGACTCGACGAGGCGAGGAAGACCCAGCCAGTGGCCGCTTCGCGAGTGCCGCCGGCGCCGCCGTCGCGGGCGGTGAACAGGGCGGCGGCGATGGCGAAGAGGACGCCCACCAGCGACAGCGCGCCGTGCGCGTGGTCGCCGCGTAGCACTTCGCTGCCCAGCACCGCGCCGGCCCACATGCCGACCGCAATGCCGAGCGTCGAGGCCTGCGCCACCGCCGCGCCGATGAAGATCTGGTTGCGCGCCACCACCAGCACGCCGACCAGCGCCAGCAGCACGGCGATCAACCAGCCGGCCAGGTAGGCGTGGTGGAACAGGGGCCACGAGGCGGCGAACTCGCCGATCACGGCGCCTCCGTCGCGGCGTCGTCGCGCGCCAGTCGTTCGGACTGCAACAGCGTCGCGGCGGGGCCGGTCTCGACACGGCCGCCATGGAAGTGGGCCACATGCGTGGCGTAGCGCTCGGCGAGGTGCCGGGCGTGGGTGACGAAGAGCAGCGCCGTGCCCTCCTCGCGCCGCAACCCCTGCAGCAGATCGAGCACGCCGCGCTCGATGACGGCGTCGAGATGATTGGTCGGCTCGTCGAGCAGCAGCAGGCGCGGCCGCCGCACCAATGCCCGCGCCACCAGGGCGCGCTGCCGCTCGCCGCCCGACAGGGTCCAGTAGCTCTGCGTCTCGCGGCCGGCGAGACCGGCGTGCGCCAGCGCCCAGGCGATGCGCTCGCGGCGCGCGACGGCGTCGACGCGCACGCCGACCAGACCGAGGCCGACGAACTCGCGCACGGTGGTCGGCAGGATGGGGTTCGGCGTGCAGCGCTGCGGGACGAAGCCGACGGCGGCGCGGTCGCGCAGCGACGGGTGCAGCGTCAGCTGTCCGGCCAGCGGCGCCAGTTCCCCGAGGGCGGCGCGCACGAAGGTCGTCTTGCCCTCGCCGTTGCGCCCGAGCAGGAACCAGAACTCGCCGGCGCGCACGGTCAGGTCCACGTCGCGCAGCACCGGCGCACCGCCGTAGCCGAGCGAAAGTCCCTGCGCCGCCAGCAGCAGCGGTGCCTCAGGCGCGCGCATCGTGCCCCTCGGTCGTCCGCCGCGGAGTCACCCCGCGCGCCTCCTTCGGCCCGGATCGCGCGGGAAAATTGCCATCTGCAACGCAGCGCGCGAATACGATCGGTGCATATTGCCAAGGGGTAGGGCGTCCTATAGCAACAACGTCAGCGTCAGGCGGCGAGAGGCGCCCGCTGCGCAGCCCAGAAAGGACGACGACCGCGATGCGTGCAGACCTGAGACTCTCCGACCTCGAGCGCCGCAAGGTGCCAAGCAAGCTGATGAACGTGAAGGTGCCCGACAACGTCAGCGAGGGCATCGACCGCGTTGCTGAGGAACTCGGGTGCTCGAAGACCGCCGTGGTCATCGCCCTGCTCAACGAAGGCCTCGACGCCGCCCTGGCGACGCTGCCACCGCGCAGCGGCAAAGCGACGCCGCGCCTGCCGCGCCGCGGTCGCCCGCCCCTGCCGCTGCCGACGTCGTAACGCATTCACCACGCACGGGCACGCTGCACGCCATCGGCGTCAGTGGGCGTGCGGCGCCAGCAGGCCGAGTCCGGCGATCAGCGCCATGCCGAGAAAGAACGGCACGGCGAAGCGCCATTCGTGGCGGGTGTTCGACCGGTGTAGCTCGGGCATCAGGTCCGACGCGGCGATGTAGATGAACATCCCCGCCGTCGCCGCCATGAACCACGGCAGGTGTGCCTCGATGGGCGCCTGGAAGGCGAAGCACAGCAGCGCGCCGAGCACCGCCGACAGGCCGGAGAGGAAATTAAGCAGCAGCGCCCGCGGGCGGCTGAAGCCGGAGCGAAGCAGGATGCCGAAGTCGGCGATCTCCTGCGGGATCTCATGGGCGGCGACGGCCAGCGTCGTCGTCAGGCCGAGCGCCGGGTCGACCAGAAACGTGGCGGCGATGACGATGCCGTCGATGAAATTGTGCATCGTGTCGCCGATCAGAATGAGATAGCCGGAGGCGACGGCGTGGCTGTCCTCGTGCGTGTGGAAGCCGTGCAGGAAGCGCTCGAGGAGAAAGAATCCGCCCATCGCCGCCAGCGTCGCGATGAAGAAGTTGCCCTGCGCGTGGCCGGCGCGTTCGACCGCCTCGGGCAGCAGTTCGAGGAATGTGGTGGCGAGCAGCACGCCGGCGGCGAAACTGACGAACAGCAGGGCGCGACGCTCGTTCCACTCGGTGAAGAGGAAGACGACGCCGAGCAGCGAGATGGCGCTGACCCCGAACGTGGCGGCGAGCGCCAGCGCGAACGGCGAGAACCCGTCCATCATGGCCGTGGCGCCAACAGGTTGAGGTCGATACGCGGCACCTCGCCGGGCGCCAGGAGTACCAGGCGGGCGCGCGGCAGCACCGCCTGCATGGCGTTCAGGTACAGCTCGGTGGCGGTCTGCTCGGGCGCGGCTTTTTTGCGGGCCAGCAACTCGGCATAGCGCTCGGTGGCGCCGCGCGCCTGCTGCAAGCGCGCATCGGCGCCGCCGCGCGCCTCCTGCACCAGCCGGCTGGCGTCGCCGCGCGCCAGGCTGACGGCGCGCTCGCGGCCGCTCTGTGCCTCGTTCACCGCGCGCGCCGCGTCGGCCTTGGCGTCGTTGACGTCGCGAAACGCCTGTGCCGCCTCCGGCGGCGGACTGGCGGACTGCAGGTTGATGCCGAGAAGGGAGATGCCGGCGCCGGCGCCGTCGAGGGTCGCCTGGGCGGCGCGCCGCACCTCGTTCTGGATCTGCGCCTTCCCCGACGTCAGCACATCATCGACGGGCATGGCGCCGACGGTGCGCACCACGGCCGCGCGCACCGCCTCGTCGAGCAGCAGCGTCGGATCGTCGACGGCGAACAGGTACTGCCCGAGGCGGCTGATGGTGTACTGCACCACCAGCGTCAGGTCGATGAAGTTCTCGTCACCGGTGACCAGCGCCAGCTGGCGCGAGAGGTCGTCGCCCACCTCGCGCCGCAGCACCTCGCCGGTGCGCACGCGCGTCAGTCCGTCGACGCCCCACGGCAGGCGCGCGCCGAGACCGGGCGGCACGGCATCGTCGATCAGGCGCCCGAAGCGGCGCAGCGCCGCCGACTCGCCGTTGCCGACGACGTAGACGGCGTCCGCCGCCGCGGCGAGCAGCGCCAGCCCGAGCAGCACCGCGCCGGCGGCGCGCGGACGCGCCGCGGCCCAGGCGGCGGCGGCGCGGATCCAGCGCACGCTCGGCGGCTGCTCAGCGCGGTGCGTCGGCGTCATCGGGTCCCTGCAGGGCTCGCAGCAGCGGCGAGTTCGCTTCGAGGAAGATGGTGGTCTGCTGATCGATAATCTTCTCGTAGGCCTGCAACTGGCGCAGGAAGCGGAAGAAGCCGGGGTCTTCCGCGTAGGCTTCGGAGAACAGGCGCAACGCCTGTGCCTCGCCGGCGCCGCGGATGCCCTCCGCTTCGGCGCGCGCTTCGGCGAGGATGCGGTCGCGTTCGACCGTCGTCGCCGCCTTGATCTTCAGCGCCTCCTCCTCACCCTCGCTGCGGTACTTCGTGGCGATGCGGGCGCGCTCGGCGCGCATGCGGTCGATGACGCTGGCGCGGTTCTGCGCCGGCAGGAAGACGCCGTTGATCTGCAGGTCGACGACCGCGATGCCGAAGCTGCGGCGCGCCACCGCATCGACCGCGGCGCCGACGCGCGCCGCGATCTCGGCCAACTGCACGCGACCGGGCGCGGTGCTGATAAAGGCGTCCATCGGCTCGCCGCCGACCGCCGCGCCCATCTCCGCCGCGGCGATGTCGAGCAGGCGCGCCTCGGCCTCGAGGCGCGTCTTGACCGTCTGCGTGAACTGCAACGGATCGGCGACGCGCCAGGCGATGAAGCTGTCGAGCAGGATGTTCTTCTTGTCCGCCGTCAGCATTTCGATCGGCTCGTTGTCGAACACCAACAGGCGCGCGTCGATGCGCACCACCGTGTCGATCGGCCACGGCGCCTTGGCGTGCAGGCCGGGGCCGCGCACGCCGTCGAGCGGCCGCCCGAAGCGGGTGACGATGGCCTGCTCGCTCTGGTCGACGGTGAACAGCGCCGTCGACAACCACGCCACACCGAGCCCGGCCACCGCCATCGCCGCGCCGCGTCCAAGACCCATCAGTTCGCTCCTCGCTCGCCCGGCGGCGTCAGCGCGTCCGGCCCGGTGCCGCGCGGCGCCAGCAGCGGTGCGCCCGGCGGCGCGCTGCCGGGCGCCGCCTGCCACACCGCCACCTGACGCCCGCCGCTGCCGGCGGGCACGATCAGTTTGTCGCGCCCGGCGAGCACGCGTTCGGCGTTTTCGAGCCACAGCAGGTCGCCGAGCAGGGCCGGCGCGCCGGCGTAGGCAGCGGCCTCGGCGCTGAAGGCCTCGGCGCGGCCGCGCGCCTCGAGTTCGGCGCTGACGGCGCCGGCGTGGGCGGTGGCCCGGGTGAGCGCCGCCTGGCCGCGCGCCAGCGGGATCTCGCGCGCCTGCGCGGTGGCGGCGACGTTGATCGCCGTCTCGCGGTCCTCGCGCGCGCTCGAGACGTCGCGGAAGGCGTCCACCGCCCCCTGCGGCGGGTGCAGGTCGACCACCAGGACGACGCCGACGCGGACGCCGGCGCCGATGCGGTCGAGGTGGGCCTGCAGACGCTCGGCCACCGCGGTCTCGAACTCGGCGCGCCCGGCGGTGAGCAGCGCGTCGAGCCGGCGCGTGGCGACGAACTCGCGCGCCGCCGTCTCGGCGTAGAGGCGCACCGAGTCGCGCTCTTTGTCGACGCCATAAAAGTAGGCTTCGGGGTCGCTGAGGTCGTACTGCACCGCGAAGCTGATCTCGACCAGGTTCTCGTCGCCGGTCAGGTAGGTCGCCGTCTGCGGGTCGCCGTTGCTCGCCGTCACCGGGCTGTGCCAGAGGTTGGCGCTGGCCAGGCGGGTGAGCTGGCGGCGGTTGGCGAAGGCCTGCAGGTCGGGCTGGAAACCGACGCTCGCCAGGCGCGGATAGCGGATGCGCCAGACATCAATGCGCCCGAGTGGCCACGGCGGCACGTAGTGCAGCCCTGGCGCCAGGTCGGGCCAGGCGAGGCGGCCGAAGAGGAATCCGAAACCGCGTGCGTCGGTGGGCACCATGCGCACGCCGGCGGCGAGCCAGCCGAACACCACCAGCGCCGCACCGACCTGGACCGCGCGGCGCCCGGCGCGGCGCCAGCGAGCGCGGCGCGCGGCGGCGTCGGCGTCGGCCGCCAGGCCGAGCAGGCTGTCGGTGTTCTCGACCAGCTCATGCAGGCCCTGGCGCGCCGCCCCGGCCCACAGCCGCCAGGCCATCAGGCCGGCCAGGCCGGCGGCGCAGAGCCACTGCACCAAGGCGACGCCGCCGAGGCCGCCGCTGAGGGTCGCCGCGACGCGCCAGCCGGTCAACGCCAGCAGCGCATCGAGAGCGAGTCCGCAGGCGAGCGCCCCGATGGCGATGCTGGCGACGTAGAGGCGCACGAAGCGCGGCCCGAACTCGCGCGTCAGCAGCACGATCGTCGCCGCATTGGTCCCCGGACCGGCGAGTAGGAAGACCAGCGCCGCGCCCGGGCTCATGCCTTTGGCGATCAGCGCCGCCGCCACCGGCGTGCTGGCCGAGGCGCAGATGTACAGCGGCACGCCGATGAGCAGCATGAGCAGCATCGGCGCCAGGCCGCCGCCGAGGCCCCAGGCGGCGAGATCGTCGGGAACTGCCAGGCTGATCAGCGCCGCCAGGCCGAGGCCGATGACCAGCCAGAAGACGATGTCGTCGAGCAGATCGATGAAGCCGTAGCGGAAGGCGTCGGCCGTCACCGTCTCGAACGGCCGCACGCCGACCGGCGCCGCATCCTCGGCGCCGCGGCGGCGCGGCGCCAGGTAGACGCGCAGCGCCCGCCAGAAGCCGGCGACGCCGACCACGTGCGCCTCGTCCGCCGCCTCGTCGTGGCCGTGCGGGTGCGGGGCGGCGGCGGCGGGCAGCGCGGCGGCGCGGGCCGCGTCGGGCCAGGCGATCACGGCGATGCCGGCGACGACGGCGGTGACGAAGCTGGCGAGCGGCCGGGCCAGCGCCATGACCGGCCCGAGCATGCCGTAGGTGAGGACGATCGAGTCGACGCCGGACTCCGGCGTGGTGATCAGGAACGAGGCGGTGGCCGGGCGGCTGGCGCCCTTGCGGCGCAGGGCCATCGCCACCGGCACGACGCCGCAACTGCAGAGCGGCAGCGGGATGCCGAAGAGCGCCGCGACGACGACGCCGAGCAGCCCCTCCTGGCCCATCCAGCGCTCGACCAGCCGCCGCGACAGCAGCACGTGCAGCAGCCCGCCGGCAAACAGGCCGAGGAGGAGGAACGGCGCCGCGACCAGGAGCACATTCCAGGTCTCCCAGAACAGCGATGTGAGGAAGGTCAGCACGCAGGTTCGCTCGGCTCAATACATGGCGCGGCCCCTGGTGTCATGAGAGGGACCACGGAGTCCCCCATCCGGGAGCGCGGGCGGCCCGCCCGCCTCCGGAATGGAAGGCGCCGCGGAGCGGCGCCCTGCAATCCCGAGCGGGCGGGCCGCCCGCGCTCCCGGATGGGGGACCTTGTCGACGGGCGCCGCCGTCATGGGCGGCGCAGCGCCTGCACCACCTGCTCGACATTGTAATTCACCATGGCGAGGTAGTCGTCTGTGCCGGGACGGGCGCCGACCTGGTTGGCCATGCGTGCCACGCGCGCGCCGGTCTCGGCGGCGACGAAGTCGGCGTGGCGCGGATCATAGTAGGCATTGGCGAGGATCAGCCGCACGGCGTCCGCCTGCATCATGGTCAGCAACTCCTGCAGGTGCCGCGTCGTCGGCGGCACGCCCGGCTTGGGCTCGAGATGGCCGACGATGACCAGGCCGAAGCGGCGCGCGAAGTAGGCCCACATTGGATGGTCATCGACGGCCTTGGTGCCGAAGTACGGCGCCATGGCGCCAAGCCAGCCGCCGAGCAGAGCCGCATCACCCTGTTGCGCCAGGAAGGGCAGCAGCTTGCCGTACTCGAAGAGGGTCGCGATCTTCTCGGCGTCGTACTTGCGCGCCAGGGCGGTGCCGACCAGCGCATCGTTGAGGCGGGCACGAAACTCCTCGTAGCGCTGCGCGAAGGCCCCGGCACTCTCCGGCCGCAGGGCGGCGAGCCGGTCGCGCAAGAGCGCGGCGACGCGCAGACCGTTGAGGGGATCGAGCAGATAGTGCGGACTGCCGAACGGGTGTACGTCGCCCATGGCGCGATCGATCTGGCCGACCGGCACGTCCAGCGGCGTGATGGCCAGCGACGCGTCGACGAAGCCGGCCTGGCCCGTCAGGATGCGCGAGTTACGCGCGCCCTGCAGTAACAGCGGGGCGTAGCCGGCCTCCAGTTCGAGGCCGTTCTGAACGTACAGATCTGCGACGCTCATCGCCTTGACGAAGCTCGGCTTGACCTCGACGAAGTGGGGATCTTCTCCCGCGTTGGCGAGTACGGTCACGGCGACTGCATCGCCGCCGACCGCCTGCACCAGGCTACCCAGATCGGGCAGGGACGCAACGACGCGCAGCGGCTCGGCGGCGGCGCGGTGAGAGGGATAGGACACGATGGCGGCCAGCAGGACCAGCGGCGCCGCGACGGAATGCCTCAGCGATTCGTTCCACATGGAGGATCACCTCAGTACTTGTGCGCGGGATGCGAGCCGTAGAGAACTTCGACGCCGAGCCAGACGCTGTTCGCGCTCGGATCGCCGGGTAGGAACGGCGTGTTGTCATAGTTGTACTGGAGGCGGATGCGGGAAAACTCGGACGGTTGGTAGACGAGCAACGGCGACAGACGCCAGCGGTCGGCGCGGAAGGGATCGTTGCGCCGGCTGACCAGTTCGCCGTCCTCGACGCTCTGGCCGTGGCCTGAGGCGTACTCCAGTCGCAACGCCGCTGCCCAGGGGTGCGCAAAGCCCCACAGCACCTGCGAGTAGAATCCGGCATCGCGCAGGATGTCGCCAGGCAGGTCGTTGGGGAACTCTCCCGGCTCGTCGGTCCCGCCGTCGCCGTGCGCCGGTGCGCCACCGGCGGCGACCTCTCCCGCCGCGCTCGAGGCGACGAACGGGTCGGCGGTGTAGGCGCGGCTGAGCACCTCGCTCTGCCAGACGACGAAGGGCCAGCCGCGGAAGTTCTGCAGCGGGCGCCATTTGAACGTCAGGTCGGTCCCGTAGATGTATGTCGAGGCATCGGCTCCGGTGGAGTTGGCCCCGTACAGCCCTGAGACGCCGACCAGGGCGCTGAGTTCGGACGAAAGATCCCAGGCGTTGGCCCAGCGGGCCAGGTAGAGAAAGTCACTCAGATTGCTGACCGTGTCGGTCACGGCTGGGCGGCCGCCGATGCCGCCGTCGGCGTCGAGGAAACTCGGCGTCAGCTCGCCCTCGTCGGCATCCTGCATGCCGACGCTGAGCTGAGAAAACCACGGCAGCGGCGCCAGCCAACTCACCTCGACGCCGGGCGAGCGCAGGCCCTCCGAACCGAGCAGTCGCGTGATGACAAAGGGCTGGTCGAGGTAGGTCCAGGCATGCGCGTGCGTCGGGTTGATGCGGCCGAAGTCGGTGAGGAAGTAGCCGCCCTTCACCTGCAGGTCCCACGGCAGCGCGGTGGTGACGACGAACGCCTCCTCGAGTTCCACCGAGCTGTCGGTGAAGATGACGTGCGCCTCGCCGAAGAAATACGGGTCGACCGCGCCGGCAAGCGACAACTCGCCCTGCTGCAGCGTGAAGCCGCGCCGATTGGGGTCGTGCGCCCCGCCCTGCAGATCGCGCAGCGTCTGCCCGCCGACGGTGGACGAACCCGCGGCGGTGAGGATGTCGAACGAGACATCGATCAGCCGCAACTCCGCCCCACCGATGCGGGTCGACAGCAGACTGGGCCGCGCCGAGGCGGCGCCGAGGCCCGCCGGATCGGCGACGTCGGTCGGCGGGCGCACCTCGGCCAGGGCTCTGTCTATCGCCTGCTCAGCGTTCGGCGTCGGCGCCGCCGCCGCCGCCGGCACCGCGGCGGTTGGCGCGGCGACCCGTTCGAGCCGTTGCTGTAACTGCTGGATCTGCTGTTGCTGCTCGGCGTTCTGCTCGATGAGCTGTTGCATCTGGCGCTTGAGCGTTTCGAGCTCGGCGGCCGTGTCGGCGCGCGCCGGCGCGCCGACGGCGACCCCGGCGAGCAGCGCCAGCGCGGCGAACGGCGAGCGTCGCCTGTGCTGCGATGGAATCATTCCCCTCGTCTCCTCGACTGCGTGCGCGCGCCACAGCCGCGCTACACGGCTGGCGTCGCGACCACGGGGTCGCGCCGCGCGGATCGACCAGTTACGGACGGATCGGCTGTCTAGGCGAGGCGACAGGGCGGCGCGCGCGGCGCTGCCTCGGCGTGCGCGGCGGCGCGCGCGGACTGGGCAGACGGCGCCGCCGGTGCAGGGCCCGCACAGGGCGGCGTATCGGGAGTGGCGGCGGCACTGCCGACGCCGTGATGTGCCGCGGCGAGCGCGGCGCACAGGGTGCAGGTTCCGCCATCGTGCGGCGCCGCCCGCGACGCCGCGTCGTGCCACCCATCGGCGCCCGTTGCGAACGCCGCGTCGGCGCAGGCCACCGGCACCCCGGCATGCACCACATGCAGCGTTGGCACTAACATCTGCACGGCGAATGCGGCCATGCAGAGAAGGCGGGCCAGGAGGCCAGGGGCTCGGATGGTGCCGCTCATTGGAACCTGCCAGCTACCAGAGCGAGATATCCCAACGCAACGACGGGGCTGACGAAGGGAGCTACGCGGTCAGCGTCTCATCATCCGCCGCGATGGCGTTCCCACCCGACACATTGCGGCCGTCACCGCGTCGCGGAAGGCGTCTTGGGCAGCGGCACGGTTCACGGAGAGGGACGCAGCGCCCAAGAGCATCGTTGCAACGGACCGCTTTCCGCCAGCAGAAGGTGACCGGTCTCGGGAACTCCGCTGACCGCGACTCACGCCGGGCAGCCGCCCAGGGCCGCGTTGACGGCCTGGATGAGCTGGCTGATCATCGGCGGCTCGCCGCCCGGCGAGAGCGCCGGGCACTGCGCCGCGGGCACGCTGCCGGCGGCGATGTTGACGCCGAGCAGCAGCTCGTTGATCGCCACCATGCCATCGCCGTTGCAGTCGCCGACGCAGGGTGTCGGCGGCGGCGGCTCCTCGACCACCACCGCGCCGTCCTCGGCCAGCACCAACAGCTCTTCCCCGAGTGGACCGCTGGCGCCGACTTGCGAGGCCGCGACCGGATAGGTGCCGGGCGCGGCGGCGGCGGCGATGGCGACGTCGCAGGAGAACAGGATCGCTCCGTCAGGGAGCGGATCGGCGCTGAGCAGCGACAGGACGAAGGCGCGTACGCCGCTGCAGTCGACTCCAGGCATGCAGCCAATCGGCAGATAGCCGAAGGTGGTTGCCTCCTTGCCGATCGCGGCGTTCACCACGCAGGCCGGCCGGCCGGCGGCGCCGCTCGCCAGCGGCGTCGCGGGGTCGAAGGCGAGGTCGATCTGGACGCCGGCGACAACGGCGTCGGCGAGCAGGTCGATGCTGACCGGCACCGCGACGACATCCGCGGCCGCGCCGGTCGCGCGGCCCACCCGCAAGCGCGCCGCGGGCGCCGCCGGCAGCACCTCGACGGCGCCGTCGCTGCCGTCGCTCGCCACCAGCACGCCGCCGGCCGCCGCGGCGCCCTGCTCGCTGTTGAGCAGCGGATAGGTTGCGGGCGCCGCGTCGGCGGCCAGGGCGACCGCGCAGGTGTAGAGTACCGCGCCGTCGGCGATCGGGTCGAGGTTGTCGAAGGCGAGCACGAACACACGCACGCCGCTGCAGTCCGCGGCGGGATCGCAGCCGAGCGGCAGGAAGCGGAAGCCGGTGGCGCCCTTGTCGATGGCCGGGTTGACCGCGCAGTCGGGCTCGCCGTCGGCGCGCGCGGCGATGAACGCGGCGCGACCGAAATCGATGCGGTTCTGCGTCGCCACGACGGTCCCGCTCGGGTCCGCCAGGGTCACCGCCACGGCGACCCTGGCGCCGGCCGGCCCGGCCGCCGCGCCGATGTCGATCGACGCGGCGCGCGCCGCCGCCGCCGCCAGCAGCATGCCCACACCAAGCAGAATGGCCGTCACTCCGAACCGTCGCATGGGCGGCTGTCTAGCACACGTCCCGCTGTCGCGCCCGCGCGACTTTGCGCCCGTGCCCCGCCGGCCCCCGCCCAATAGACACCTCCTGCAGTATATGACAGTGCGCATAGCTTCATGCCTGTCGAGGAGGAGAGCCCATGCCGCAGTCGATGCTGATCAACGGCGCACTGGTCGACACGCTCGAACGAGACGACGTCGTCAACCCCGCCACCGGTGCGCCGTTCGCCACCTGTCCCCGCGCCGGCGCTGCGCATGTCGACGCGGCCGTCGCCGCGGCGGCGCGCGCCTATCCGACCTGGCGGCGCGACGCCGCGGCGCGGCGCGCCACGCTGCAGGCCTGCGCGGCGGCGCTGCAAGAACGCGTCGGCGATATTGCGCCGTTGCTGGTGCAGGAACAGGGCAAGCCGCTGCCGGCAGCGATGGCCGAGGTGTTCGGCGCGGCGCTGTGGTTCAGCTACTTCGCCGGCCTCGAGGTGGGGCCCGAGGTGCTGCAGGACGACGGCGACAAGCACATCCAGATCGTCCGCAAGCCCCTCGGCGTCGTCGCCGCGATCACGCCGTGGAACTTCCCCATCGTCCTGCTCTCGTGGAAGCTCGCGCCGGCCCTCCTGGCCGGCAACACCGTCGTCGCCAAGCCGTCCGAGTTCACGCCGCTCAGCACCCTGCTGCTCGGCGAGGTGCTGCGCGAGGTGGTGCCGCCAGGGGTCCTCAACATCCTCGCTGGACCGGGCAGCGTCGGCGCGCTGCTCTCGGCGCACCCGGCGGTGCGCAAGGTCTCGTTCACCGGCAGCGTCGCCACCGGCAAGAAGATCATGCAGGCGGCGGCAAGCGACCTCAAACGCGTCACCCTCGAGCTCGGCGGCAACGACCCGGCGATCGTGCTCGACGACGTCGACCCCGCCGCCGTGCTCGACGGCCTCTTCTGGGGCGCCTTCACCAACTCCGGCCAGGTGTGCACGGCGATCAAGCGCCTCTATGTGCACGAGTCGGTGTACGCGCCGATCGTCGACGGGCTCGTCGATCGGGCCAACAGCGTCAAGGTCGGCGACGGGCTCGACCCCGACACGCAGCTCGGTCCGATCAACAACAAGATGCAGTTCGACAAGGTCGTCGATCTGGTCGAGGACGCCCGGCGGCACGGCGGCCGCGTCGTCGCCGGCGGTACGCCGCTGGCGCGCCCCGGCTATTTCCTGCCGCCGACCATCGTCACCGACGTCGGCGCCGGCATCCGCCTGGTCGACGAGGAACAGTTCGGCACGGCCCTGCCGATCATCAAGTACCGCAACCTCGACGACGTCCTCAGCGAGGCCAACCAGACCCACTTCGGCCTCGGCGCCTCGGTGTGGAGCGGCGACGTGGCGCGCGGCGAGCGCGTCGTGCAGGAGCTCGAGTCCGGCACCGGCTGGGTGAACCAGCACATGGACATCCTCCCCAACGCACCCTTCGGCGGCTGCAAATGGAGCGGCCTCGGCGCGGAGAACGGCCACTGGGGCTATGAGGAGTTCACCGAGATGCAGGTGGTGAACGCCAAGCGCTAGGCGCGGTGACGACGGCGGCGGCTGGCGCGGTCGGTACTACGCGGGCGCCTGGCGCCGTCGCGCCGACGCCGCCGGCCGCGCGTAGGCCGCGTCATCGATCGACGGCAGCGGATCGCCACCGCTCAGGTGCTCCTCGAGATACGGGAAGTCGTCGTAGCCCCAGAACACCTCGTCGCCGACCGCCATCGCCGGCACGCCGAAGACGCCGGCGGCGATGGCCGCGTCGGTCTGCGCCCGCAGGCGCGCCTTCGCCTCCGCCGCCTGCGCCGCCGCGACCCGGTCGGCGCCGGCGATTGCCGCCACCACCTCGGGCTCGCTGACGTGCAGGCGGTGCACCCACACCGCGTCAAACAGCCCCGTCACCACGCGACTGCGTTCGTCCGCGTCCATCGGCAGCGACGAGACGCGCAATGCCAACAACGGGTTGAACGGATGGTAGCGCGGCTGTTCGAGGGGGATTCCGAGATGGGCCGCCTTGCGCAGGCAGTTGCGCCACATCCAGCGGGCCTTGATCGGCACCTCCGCCGGACCGAGCTGGCCTGTCGACGCGAGCAGTCCGGCGAACAGCACTGGGACCGGCTCGATCGTCACCCCGGTGCGCGCCGCCAGGGCTGGCAGCGCCCGCCAGGCGATGAAGGCGTTGGTGGAGATGTAGTCGAAATAGAAGCGTAGGGTCGGCGTCGCCATCATGTGCGATCATTCACGCCTCGGCCGCGAAGTCCACCAGCACCGCGGTGGCAGGGGTACTTTGACTGTGGGCTCCGGCGGGAGTAGCGTCCTGACGATGCCTTCGGTGACAGCGGCGCCGCTGCGGTACCGAAGGCACGTTCGTCGCCCGCGGTCGTAGCCCCGCGCCAGCGGCGCCTGACTCAGGCTGCCAGTCTGGTGCGCGCGTGCCGACAGGGTGACGCGCACCCGATGAGGAGACAATATGGCAACCGCACGGTCTGGTCCCTGCCCGCACTGCAAGTCGGCGCTGACCTTCCTCGAGGGCGTCAGCGGCGCCATGATGATGCCCAAATGCCCGCGCTGCCGGAAACAGGTCACCGTCACCGCCAGCACGGTACTGGTGGCGGACTACTCGCGTCCGCCGAAGGCCTCGGCCCAGCGCACCTGACAGCCCTACCGACCCGGGCTGGTTGACCGCGGCGGCGCGGCGACCGTAAGCCGGGCGGCATGAGCGACGCGAAGACGCGCTGCGCGCCGCCGGTGGCGGCCGAGGCGGCGCCTGACGGCAAGGATCCCGGCACCTGGCCGCCGGCGGCGCTGGCCGCCCTGCAGGCGATCCTCGATCACAGTCGCGTCACGGGGGGCGTGGCGGTGCGCGAGACCTTCGATCACCCCGCCCGGCGCCTGACGGCGGCCGAGTTCGTCGTCTTCTGGAACGGCATCCGCACCAAGGCGATGGCCACCTGCGGCGCCGACGGCGCGCCGCACCTGGCGCCGGTGCACGCCGAGTTCGTCTCCGGACGGCTGCGCTCGACCGTCTACGAGCATGCGCTGCGCCGGCGCGATCTGCGCGCCAACCCGCGCGTCGTCTTCACGACCTGGGGCGCGCACGGCGCCGCGGCGATCGTGCACGGCCTCGCCCGCGAGGTGCCGGGCAGTCTGCGCGAGACGCGCCCGGGGGCCAGCGGCGCGCCGCGGCGCACCGTCGCGCTGGAGATCGAGGTGACGCGCATCTACGCCATGAAGGGGCGGCCGGAGTAACGGCGCCACTGACGGACGCGTCGAGGCGGCGCCTGGCTGGGGCGGGCAGCACGCCGGCGGAGGCGTCATGCCGCCCGACGCAGGGGGACGTCTTCGGCGGCGAGGTCGAGCGCGTCGGCGATGGCGGCACGCGCCAGCGCCGCCAACTCGCGCCGCGTGCGGCCGACGGGTTCGATGGGGGCGCAGAAGATGACGTCGACGCGCAGGCGCGGTTCGCGCAGCATCTGGCGCAGCGAGTCGAGGATCGACATCTCCCCGACGAACGCCGCCGCCGTCGATGGCGCCCCGTGCTGGTCGCGATAGCGCAGCGCCACCGGACGGATCGGCACGCCCGTCAGGACGGCCGACTGGAACATGGCGGGGTAGAACGGCAGCAGTGTGCGCCCGTCGCTGGTGGTCGACTCCGGGAACGCCGCGACCGCGTCGCCGCCGTGCAGCGCCTGGGCGAGCGCCCCGACCGTCCGCGCCGCGGAGCGCACGCAGCCGCGCTTGATGAAGATAGAGCCGAACCGGGAGGCCAGGACGCCGATCATCGGCCAGGTCGCCACCTCGGACTTGGCGACGAAGCGCGCCGGCGCGACGGTGCTGACGGCATAGCTGTCGAGCCACGAGACATGGTTGGCGACGAACAATGCCGGCTCGTCGCGACGCGGCAGGTGACCGCGCGCCTGCACCTCGACGCGCAGCGCGGCGAGCAGCGCGCCCGACCAGCGGCGCACCAAACGGCGACGCTGCGCATCGCCGAGTCGCGGCACCAGCAGGTGCGCGCCCAGCCACATGCGCACCAGATGGGCGAGCAGGCGCGCGACGCGACCGACGCGGCCGCGGCGGCGCGGCCCGATCGTGCGCCGTTCAGGCAGCGCGCAGGAGGCGGTCGACATAACGGGGGTTGGCGCGGTTGAGGTCGAGGCGGATGAGCACGTCGGCGGTACGGAAGGCGGGATCCCAGGCCGGCGGCCCGCAGACCTCGGCTCCGAGCCGCAGGTAGCCTTTCAACAGGGGCGGCAGGGGCGCGTCGGCGATGTCGCGCCAGCCCTCGAGGACGAAGGCTTGGCGCGGCTGCACGCGCCAGGCATCGGCGGACAGGTGGTCGCGCAGCAGGCGCCGGCAGACGCTGGCGGCAATGTGGCCGCCGTCGCCGGTGTCGAGGCTGGCGCAGCCGATCATCGTCGGCACGCCTCGGCCGCGCACGTACTTCATCAGGCCGCCCCAGAGCATCGCGATCACCAGTCCGGTGCGGTAGGCGGGATCGACACAGGCGCGACCGACCTCGACGATGCGCGTCCGCTCGGCGGCGAGCCGGGCAACGTCGAACTCGGCACCGCAGTACCAGCCGCCGGCGGCGGCGAGGCGCTCCGGCGGCAGCATACGGTAGGTGCCGATGACGCGACCGCTGGTCCGCTCGCTGACCAGCAGGTGGTCGCAGAACGGATCGAAGCGGTCGCAGTCGAGGCCGAGCGCGGCGCTCGGCAGGCGCGCGCCCATCTCCAGCGCGAACACCTCGTAGCGCAGCCGCTGGGCACGGCGCACATCCGCCGCCGACGCGGCGAGGCGCACATCGAATGGCGCCCGGGACTCCGTCTGGACCTGTGCATTCTGCATCTTCACCTCCCGCACCCCAACCCTACCGATGCCCGAGGGTAGGCAGCGGACGTGACGGCAGGGTGATGCGCGGGTGAAGATGCGGCGATCAGGTCGTGACGCCCGGGTGACGCGGCGGCCGCGGCGAACCCCGTTTACTTCCCCGCCCGGGGCGCGGCCGCCGATGCCCAGCGCTCGCCGCCGCTAAGGACGCGGCGCAGCTGGTTCCGCTCCATGCGAACGCCGTGTGAAGTTTCGGGTGGCCCCCCAGACGAGGGATTACCTTCGCCGGCCTAACGCTGTTGGTATTACTTTCCACGTCATGGTAATACCCGACACATGCGCGTCACCAGCAAGGGACAAGTGACCGTGCCCAAGGCACTCCGCGAGCGCTTCGGCATCACACGAGAGACCGACGTCCGGTTCGTGGCCGAAAGGGGAAAACTCGTGCTCGTCAAAGAGAAGCTCGTCGGGTCGGCAGCGACCCGCATTCGTGGGCGGGTGAAACGTCTTCCCGCAGCCCGCACTGTCGACCAGTATCTGGCGTCGACCCGCGGCACGCGATGACGCTCGTCGACACCAACGTGCTCCTCGACGTGCTCTTGGTCGGGGCCGAGCACGGTGATGAATCAGAACAGCGGCTCACGACCGCCTTGCAGACGGGCCCGGTCGTCGTGAACGACGTCATTGCGGCCGAGCTTGCTCCCGTTTTCGACACGGCGGCGGCGCTCTGGTCAGCCTTGCGAGACGGCGAGATCGAGCTTGTCCCATACCCGCGCGAGGCCGTTTTCATTGCTGGAGAGGCGTTCAAGCGATACCGGCGACGGGGCGGGCGCCGCAACCGAATCCTTCCCGACTTCATGATCGGCGCCCACGCCGTCGCCTCGGGCGCACGCCTGCTCACACGAGACGGACGATTCTACCGCGACTCGTTCCCCGGACTGCGACTGGCCTGAACGCACCGAGACTCTCGCCGAAGCCGACCGCCCGCATTGTCTGGAGTTGCTGGCGGAACATCCCTCTTCGGACCCACGGCGGAGCGGTCCGACTCGCTCATTCTCGCGCCCGCCCCCACGAGCGCGTCGCCAGAGCGGATTGCCAGCTGAGGTTACCCCGATGTGCTGTGACGCGCCGGCCGCGGCGCGCCCCGCTTACTTCACCGTCCGGGGCGCCGCCGCGCCGGCCGGCGCGGCGCGAGCGCGCAGTCCGCGCGGATCCGCCAGCGCGGCGATCGAAATGCCGTCGAGATAGGCGCGCAGCCGCTGCTGCGCGCCGCGCCAGACGTCGTTCTGGCCGCACACCGGCTCGAAGCGGCAGACGCCGCCGCGCAGGCAGTCGATGACGCGCAGCTCACCCTCCACCGCCTCGTAGACGGCGCCAATGGAGATATCGGTGGCGGCGCGGCGCAGGCGAAAGCCGCCGCGCGCCCCGGTCACCGACTCGAGCAGGCCGGCGCCGACCAGCAGGCGCAGGATCTTGGCGAGGAAGGAGTGCGGGATGCCCTGTCGCGCCTCGATCTCGGCGCGGCCGACGACGCGTCCGTCCGCTTGGCCGGCGAGATAGGCGAGGGCGCGCAAGGCGTAATCGACGCGCCGGCTGATCTGCATCAGCGCGCAGCTAGGCTTGCGCCACCGGGGAAGTCAACGTAGTGGTCGTCCTCGGTCATGGACCTCGATTTCATCTTACGCACCAATCCCGACTACATCGAGGAACTGTACCGGCAGTACCAGCGTGACCCGAACTCCGTCGGTGCCGACTGGGCCCACTTCTTCGCCGGCTTCGAGTTCGGCGGCACGGGCCACGGCGTCGGGCCGTCCGTCGCGCCCGCCGCCGCGGCCGAGCCGGTCAGCGGCGTCCTCGACCTGATCCACACCTATCGCGAACTCGGCCACCTCGTCGCCGATCTCAATCCGCTCGGCGGCAACCTCACCGACCATCCGCTGCTGGAGTTCGACCTCAGCGAGGCCGACCTCGACCGCACCGTGCAGTGCCCCACCTTTCGCCGCCAGCCGCAGGCGACGCTGCGCGAGCTCGTGACGCTGCTGCGCGCGACGTACTGCCGCACCATCGCGGTCGAGTTCATGTACATCTCCGACAAGACGCAGCGCGACTGGCTCAAGGAACGTATGGAGCCGACGCTCAACGAGCCGCTCCTGAGCGACGTCGACCGTCAGCACATCTACGCCAAGCTCGTCGCCGCCACCGGTTTCGAGGAGTTCCTGCACACCAAGTACGTCGGACAGAAGCGCTTCTCCCTCGAAGGCGCCGAGGTGCTGATCCCGGTGCTCGACGTGCTGATCGAGGAGTCGGGCGCGGCGGGCGTCGAGGAAGTGGTAATGGGCATGCCACATCGCGGCCGCCTCAACGTCCTCGCCAACACCCTCGGCAAACCGTACGAGATGATCCTCGCCGAATTCGAGGGCTCGTTCCTGCCGACCATCGTGCAGGGCGACGGCGACGTGAAGTATCACCTCGGATACGCGCGCGACCACGTCACGCGCGGTGGCCGCAAGGTGCACGTCTCGCTGCTCGCCAACCCGAGCCACCTCGAGGCGGTCAATCCCGTCGCCGAGGGCATCGTGCGCGCCAAGCAGGCGGCGCGCCGCGACGCCGTCGGCGCGACGGTGATGCCGTTGCTCATCCACGGCGACGCCGCCTTCAGCGGCCAAGGGCTGGTGATCGAGACGCTGTCGCTCTCGGAGCTGACGGCCTACCAGACCGGCGGTACGATCCACGTCATCGTCGACAACCAGGTCGGCTTCACGGCGCGGCCCGAGGATTACCGTTTCACGCGTTTCGCCAGCGACGTCGCCAAGGTCATCCAGGCGCCGGTCTTCCACGTCAACGGCAACGACCCGGAGGCGGCGGTGCAGGCGGCGCGCCTGGCGGCGCAGTTCCGCGACGCCTTCCATGTCGACGTGATCATCAACATCGTCTGCTACCGCCGGCACGGCCACAACGAGACCGATGACCCGACGTTCACGCAGCCGACGATGTACAAGACCATCGCCACGCTGGCGACGCCGCGCGACATCTACGCGCGGCGCCTGATCGATCGCGGCGTGTTCAGCGAGACTGACGCGCAGCGCAAGCGCGACGAACTACGCGACCTGCTCGATGACGCGCTCAACTACGCACGCGACTTCATGCCGCGGCAGCAGGTGTTCGCGCTCGGCGGTCTGTGGAAGGGATTCAGCTGGGCGGGCGGCGACTGGAGCGCGCGGACCGCGGTGACCCGCCCGCGCCTGATTGATATCGCCGACGCCGCCCGCCGCATCCCCGAGGGTTTCGACGCCCACCCGCGCCAGCACAAACTGCTCGACGAGCGCGCCGCCGCGGTGCTGGCGGGGCGCGACCTCGATTGGGCGACGGCGGAGATGCTCGCCTTCGGCTCGCTGCTGCGCGAAGGCGTCAACGTGCGCCTGGCCGGCCAGGACAGCGGCCGCGGCACCTTCAGCCATCGCCATGCCGTGCTCACCGACCGCACCACGGCCGCACGTCACGTGCCGCTGCAGCACCTGGCTCCCGAGCAGGGGTGGTTCCACGTCATCGACACCATGCTCTCGGAGGCCGCCGTGCTCGGCTTTGAGTACGGCTTCAGCGCTGCCGACCCGCGTAACCTGGTGCTCTGGGAGGCGCAGTTCGGCGACTTCGCCAACGGCGCACAGGTGATCATCGATCAGTTCATCTGCTCGGCCGAGTCGAAATGGCAGCGCATGAGCGGCTTGGTGCTACTGCTGCCGCACGGCTACGAGGGCCAGGGGCCGGAGCATTCGAGTGCCCGGCCCGAGCGCTACCTGCAGCTGTGCGCCGACGACAACTGGCAGGTCTGCAACCTGACCACGCCGGCCCAGTACTTCCACGCCTTGCGCCGCCAGATGTTGCGGCCCTTCCGCAAACCTCTGGTGCTGATGAGCCCGAAGAGCCTGCTGCGCCACAAGCTCGCCGTGTCGCCGCTCGACGCCTTCGCCACCGGCGCGTTCCAGCCGGTCCTGCCGGATACGCTCGGCGCCGACTCGTCCGCGGTGCGTCGCGTGCTGCTCTGCAGTGGCAAGGTGTATTACGATCTCACGGTGGCGCGGGAGCAGCGCGAGATCGGCGACGTGGCGATCGTCCGCATCGAACAACTGTACCCCTTCCCGGCCGAGGAGATCCGCGCCGCGCTGGCGCCGTTCGCCAACGCCGGCGAGGTCGGCTGGGTCCAGGAAGAGCCGTGGAACATGGGCGCCTGGAGCTTCATGCATCAGCGGCTCCTGCCGCTCATCGGCGAGCGCCCGCTGCGCTACCTGGGCCGTGACGAGGCAGCCAGCCCGGCGATCGGCTCCTACAAGCTCCATCAGAGCGAACAGGCCGAGATCGTCGACCGGGCGCTGAAAAAGAACCATGGCGGTTGACGTCCTCATCCCCGCCCTCGGCGAGTCGGTGTCCGAGGGAGTCATCGTGCGCTGGATCAAGCGCGACGGCGACGCGGTGGCGGCCGACGAGGCGCTGTTCGAGCTCGAGACGGACAAGGCCAGCGTCGAGATTCCCGCCCCCTCCGCTGGCATCGTGGCGGTGCTGGCGAAGGAAGGGCAGACGGTGCGCGTCGGCGAGGTCGTCGCCCGCATCGACCCGAACGGCGCCGCCCGGCCCGCCGCCGCGGCACCAGCTCCGCCGGCGCCGAGCCCGGCCGCCGCAGCGGCGCCGGC
>JANNRA010000128.1:0-34016 GCA_031401035.1 bacterium
CGCGCGCCTGGCGCTGGCCGCGGCGCTGCGCGCCGCCGGCCGCGGCGCCGAGGCCGCGGCTGAAGAAGGGCGCGCCATCGAGCTGTGGGAGGCCAAGGGCGCGACCCTGCTCGCCGACCGCGTGCGCAGCGTCCACCCCGCGCGCCCCGACAACGCCGGCGCTGCGGAGGCCGAAGCTCCTGCCGAGCCGTCCGCAGGCCGGCGCGGCGAGCCGGCCGCCTCGCCCTCGCAGAGCGAGCCCGCGACACCCTCTTCCGTGCCGCCGCGCCACGTGCGGCCGAACGCGGCGATCGCCGCCGGCGATGCGACGCGGGGGCGCGCCGACCAGAGCTTCAGCCGCCGCGTGTGCGCCAATGCCGCGACGCACGGCATGGCACGGATGGAAGCGGCCCTCGCCGCGCGCGACGGCGCCCTGCTGGCGAACGTGTTCGACGACGCGCTGCACGTCGTGCACCATCCCACCCGCGCCACTTACGGCCGGCGCGAGATGCTCGGCGTGTGGCGATCGGTGATCAGGGCCGAGCGCTTCGACTTTCGCTCCGAGGTCCTCGCCTCGCTCGGCGGCGCGCTGGCACTTGAGCGCCATGTCCTGTCGCTCGAAGGGCTGGTCGAGGAGCACCTGCAGGGCTTCGGCCGCAGCGAGTTCGACGAGGTCGTGGTGCTCGAGACCGACGACCGCGGACGCTGGCTGCGCTGCGAGATCCACGCCGCCGACCGCCTCGGCGACGCCCTCGCCCGCCTGTACGAACGCCACGCCGAGGGGCTGCCCGAAGGCCCGGCGGGGGCACGCGCCGCCGCGGTCGCGCGCTCGGTCGCCGCGTGGAACGGGCCGGTCGATCCGGAGCACTACGCGACCGTGCATGCGCCGTCGGTGCGCATCGTCGATCACCGGGTTCTGAGCACCTGGTCGGCGCGCGACGCCGACGAGATCCTGGGACACTTCCGCCATCAACTCGATCTCGCGCCGGACTTCGCCGCGCGCTACGAGGATGTCCTCGCCGTCGCGGCCGATGCCCTCGTCGCCCGCATGACGTTCTTCGGAACCGCCTGCGACAGCGGGGGACCCTTCGAGAACAAACTCTGCGTCTGCCTCACGTTCGGCACCGACGGCCGCATCACGTTCACCGACGTCTACGAGGCGGAGCAGGAGGCCGAGGCGCTGGCGCGCTTCGACGAGGTCGTGGCCGGCGCCCGGCTGCCGGCGCCCGCCGGCCGCCGCCGCGTCCGCCCGAATGCCGCCAGCGCCAGCTTGGCGCGCATGGAAGCGGCGTTCGCGGCGCGCGATCTCGAGGCGGTCGATGCGCTGCTCGGCGCGTCGATGGAGAGCGTCGACCATACGAACGGCATCACGCACGGGCGTGAGGGCCACCTCGACTCGAGCCGGCGCATGCTGCGCCTGCCCAGCCTCGTCTTCCGACTCGAGACCGTGGCGACGCTCGGCGAGCGGTTCTGCCTGCTGCGCCGGCTGGTCAACGCCAGCGGCACCGGCGGCGGCAACTTCGACGTCGCCGAGTACGAGATGGAGCACGTCGGCGTCCTCGAACTCGACGCCGACGGGCGCTGGCGGTCGGCCGACACCTTTGCCGCCGACCATCTCGGCGCGGCCCTGGTGCGCCTGTACGAACGCTATGCCGAGAGTCTGCCCGAGGGACCCGAGCGCCGGCGGGCCGCCGCCGCGGCAGGCTCGATCCAGGGCCTGTACCTCGGACTGGTGGATCGCGAGCGGCTGGCGAATCCGTTCTCACCCGAGGTGGTGTGGCACGACCAGCGCATCGCCGGCGTCGGCACGCTGCACGGCGACACCGCCGTGCTGGCGGCCGTCGATGCCTTCCTGGCGCTGGTGTGCGACGCGCGCTGGCGCTTCGACGACGTCCTCGCCTGCTGTGCCGACGCCATCCTCGTCCGCGCGACGAACCTCGGCACCGACCGCACCAGCGGCGGCGCCTTCGAGCGCCAGATCCATTCGCTGTGCGTGTTCGACGCCGACGGCCGCATCGCGCGCTGGGAGAGCTTCGACGCCGAGCGCGAGGCCGAGGCGCTGGCGCGCTTCGACGCGCTCGCCGGCCGCGCCGCGCCCGCGCCCGTCGGTGGCAACGAAGCGACCGCGATCGCCGTGCGCCTGGAGGCGGCATTCGCCGCGGCGGATACGGACGCCCTCGAGGCGCTGTGGAGCGAGGCGCTGGTCGTCGTCGACCACCCGACCGGCGCCACCTACGGGCGCGACGGACACCTCGATTCGCTGCGCCGCCTGTCGCGGGCGCAGCAGCCGGTCATGCGAGTGACGCCGCTGACGTCGCTCGGCCAGCGCCTGGCTCTGTGCCGGCGCGCGGTCGCCGCCGCCGGCACCAGCGGCGGGCGCTGGGACGTCGCCGCGTGGGAACGGCAGGAGCTCGTCCTCTTCGAGAGCGACGGCCTGGGCCGCTGCCGGGGCGTCGAAATCTTCGCCGACGACCGCCTCGGCGACGCGGTCGCCCGCCTGTACGCGCGCCACGCCGAGCTGCAGCCCGAGGGACCGGCGCGCAAGCGCGCCGCGGTGACGGCGCATTCGTTCGGCGTCTGGTCGCGCGGGGCCTGGGATGCATCCTCGGCGGCCTCGGTGCTCGCCGCAGACTTCGAGCAGGTCGACCATCGCCGCCTGGGTCTGCACACCCTGCGCGGCGCCGAGGCCATGGGCGAGTACCTCGCCGCCATGGGCGATCTCGAGCGGCAGGTCGCAGTGCGCCTCGACGACGCACGCTGCGGGCCCGATGCCGCCCTCGTGCGCTGGACGACATCCGGAGTCGGGAGCACCGGCGGTGGGGCCTTTGAACGCCACATGTGGATGCTCTGGCAGACGGACGGCGACGGCCGCATCCGCCGCAACGAGCTCTTCGACCTCGAGCAGGAGGCCGCCGCCCTGGCGCGCTTCGACGAGGTGGTGGGACGCCGCCCGCCGGATGCGGCGAACCGGCTCGTCGCCAGCGCCGCGACGGCCTTTTGCGAGCGGATGGTCGCCTGCTGGCATGCCCGCGATTGGCCACAGTTGGCGGAGCTCCTGGACGTGGGCGTCCGGTTCTCCGATCGCCGGCACCTGGTGCAGCTCGATCTCGACCGAGACCAGTGGATGGACATGACGCGCCAGCTCGGCGCCATGCGCTCGGCCAGGATGGCGGTCGATGAGCTTGCCACACGTGGGGCTCGCCTCGTGCTCTGGCGGGTGCGCATCGACGTCGCCGACGGAGACGTCGGACCGAGCCAGGTCGAGCACCTGAACGTGTTCGAGGTGAATGAGGCCGGCGACCGCCTGGTGGCGAACGTCCGCTTCGACGCCGACGACCTCGACGGCGCCACCGTCGAGCTCGACGCGCGCTTCGCGGCGCTCTGTGGAGGCGCCGTCGCGGACCCGCCTCCGCCGCAGCCCTTCGCCAACGACGCGACGCGCTTCGTCGAGCGCTACCCGCGCATCTGGGCGGGGCGGGACTGGCACGCCCTGGCCGACCTCTATGCCCCGAACTGCCACTTCGACGATCGCCGACCGCTGCTGCGTATGGTGCTCGCCAGGGAAGCCAACCTGGAGCAGCTCCGCGTCCTCTTCGAGGTGCCGAACAGCCGCTGGACGATGCGCTCGATCGCAACGCGCGGCGAGCGCCTGGCGCTCAGCCGCCTGTTCTTCGAAGGTGAGGCCGCTGAAGGCGGCGGAGCGCTGGAGATCGACCACCTCGGCGTCTGCGAGACCGACGGCGCCGGCCGCCTGGCGGCAGTGGTGCTGTTCGAACCCGACGACGAGGCCACCGCCTGGGCGGAGTTGGATCGCCGCTACGAGAATGGTGAAGGCGACACGGCGGGGTGGCGCGCCCTGCGCGCCGTGCACGGCGCGGTCGAGCGTCGCGACTGGGATGCCTCGACGGCGGCGTTCGCTCCAGGCTTCGCGGTCACCGATCGGCGGCGGCTCGGCTGGGGCCTGACCCTGGACAGCGCCGAGATGTTCACGCGGTCGCAGCGCTCCCTCGCCGAGCTCGCACCGGATGTCCGCTATCGCTTCGATCACGTCCGCGCCTCGGACCGCGGTTATCTGACCCAGCTCGCGCAGGTCGGCACGCGCGATGGCGGCTCGTTCGAGTCCCCGTTCGTGTATGTCGCCACCCTCGCCGCGGCCGGGCGAGCGGAGCGCTTCGACGTGTGGGACCTCGACGGCGCCGGCGAGGCGGTGGAGTGCTACCGCGCGCTGGTGCCGCCGCCTGCGTCCGATGGCGCGCGCCAATCGAGCGTCGCCGCATTCGCCAACGCCGCGAGCGCGTCGGCTGAGTCGGCGGTCCGCTGCCTGATCGCGCACGAGTGGGAGGGCTTCCGGGCGCTGTTCGCGGAGGACTTCCACATGTCCGACCGCCGCCGCGTGGTGCAGCTCGAGCTCGACCGCGAGCAGTACGTCGCCTTCACCCGCGAGGTCGCCGACGGGCGCACGGTGCGCAACCGCTGGGAACTGGTGGCGACGCGCGGCGAGCGCCTGGCGCTGACCCGCGCCTGCTCCGAGTTCGCCGACGCCGACGTCGGGCCGAGCGAGATCGCCTTTCTCCTCCTGATGGAGGTCGATGCGCGCGGCCGCTTCGTCGCCAACGTGCGCTGGGACCTCGACGACCTCGACGCCGCCTACGCCGAGCTCGACGCGCGCTTCGAGGCCGACGAGGCCGCGGCACACCCGGTCGCCGCGCAGTGGCTCGCCGGCTATCGGCGTTGCTTCGCGGCGCGCGACTGGCGCGCCATGACCGCCCTCTTCGCGCCAGACCTGGTCGGCGAGAACCACCGCTTGGTCGGCTGGGGAACCCGGCACGGCGCGGCGGGTGTCGTCTCGACATTGCAGGCACAGATCGAGCGGGCACCGGACACGCAGGAGCGGGTCGATCACGTCCGCACCAGCGCCCACGCGGTGCTCCTCGAGTACGCCTGGCACGGGACGCGGGAGGGAGGCGCCTTCGAGAACCTGTGGATCGTGCTCGTCGAGCTCGATGCGGACGGTCGGACACGTCGTGCCGACGTGTGGGAGGCAGAGCAGTTCGCGCCGGCGTGGGCGCGTTTCGAGGCGCTCTCCCAGCGCCCCGCCGACGGAACTGACGCCCGCGGCGTCGTCCAAACGCACCCCACCATCGCCACGCCCACCCTGGCGACGGTGGCGATGCAGCGCCTGTGGGCGACGCTCGACGCACAGGATCTGGATGCCGCCCGCGCCCTCTTCACGGCGGACGTCATCTGGGAGGACCGGCGGCCGCTGGTCGGGCTCGCCGGCGACCTGGACCTGATGATCGCCTCGGCGCGCGAGCGGCTGGCAAGTGGGGCACGGCACGAGGAACGCGAGATCGTCGGCACGGCCGGCGAGCGCGTCGCCGTCGCCCGGGTACTGTGGGCGGGCGGCCCGGCGGGCGGCCGCTTCGAGGTCGAGTTTCTGGCGCTGCACGAAGTCGACGCGGCCGGCCGCTGTACGGCCCTGATCTTCTTCGACCCCGACGACGGCAGCGGCGCGCGGCGCGAGGCATGGGCGCGTTGGGCGGCGATCGATCCGAGCGTGACGGAGATAACCACCGCCCTCGGCGAGGCGATCGACGCCTGGAACGCCGAGGACGCGGAGCGCCTGCGCGCCTGCTTCGCCGACGATCTGGTCGTCGAGGATCACCGCCGCACCGGTACCGGGCGCAGCGAGAGCCGCGACGCTTACGTGCGCAGCGTCCAGGCCCTGTGGCAACTCGCTCCCGGCAGCCGCTTCGAAGCCGGCTGGCACTGGCTGGCGATCGCGGCGCAGAGCGGCGTCTACACCGCCCGCCGCTTCGGCGCGCTGCCCGATGGCGGCGCCTTCGAGAGCGAGTTCCTGGGCGTCGGCGTAGTCGATCGGGGCCTGACGACGCGCATCGAGCTCTTCGAGATCGACGCCGTCGACGCCGCCCTGGCGCGCTTCCACGAACTCACGCGCCGCCCCGTCCCCGAGGCGGGCCTGGACCTGCTGCGCATCCCGCCCAACGCGGCGACGCGCGCCTACGATCGCTGGCTGGCGCGCGCCGAGGCCGGCGACTGGGACGGTGTCCGCGCCCTCTACGCGCCCACCCTGCTCTTCGACGATCGCCGCCGTCTCCTGCGCACGACCGGCGGCGTGGCCATGGCCGTCGCCAACGCCCGCGCGAGTATCGGTGCCGGCGCGCAGGTGACTCGCACGCTGCTGGCCACGGCCGGCGAGCGCCTGCTCCTGCAGCGCCAGCTGTGGACGGCGCGACGCGACCCGACCGCCTACGAGGTCGAGACGCTGATGATCTGCGAGGTCGACGCCGAGGACCGCGTCGTCGCCACCATCATCTTCGACCCCGACGACCGCGCCGCCGCGGACGCCGAGCTCGCCCGGCGCTACTGGGCTAGGCTATAGGGACGTTGGGGCGAAACGGACACATCTCTCGACGGACGCTGCTCGCGTCCCCTTAGCGAGGGCGACCGCTCCACCTCGACAAACGCCGCGCCGCGGGGGAGGGTCCAGGACAGGCGCGCCGAATCGGTGCGGTGACGGCATCGACCTCTCTGCGCCGGTGGCCTAGGTGTCAGAACATGCCCCGGGGACCTCGCCTGGACGGTCAGGGCGCCCTGCACCATGTGATGGCGCGCGGGATCGAGCGTCGACAAATCTTCAACGACGACGTCGATCGGGCCGAGTTCGTCCGTCGCCTCGACGAGCTCTGCGCGCACAGCAACACCGCGCTGTATGCGTGGTGCCTGTTGCCGAATCACTTTCATCTCCTCGTACGCACGGGCGACGTGCCGCTCTCCACCATCATGCGATGCCTGCTGACGGGCCACGCCGTCCGGTACAACCGGCGCCATGGACGTGTCGGGCACCTGCTGCAGAATCGCTTCAAGTCGATCCTCGTCGAAGAGGACCCATACTTCCTCGAGCTCGTTCGCTACATCCACCTCAACGCCGTGCGCGCTGGCTTGGTCGCCGACAGCGACGATCTCGCCGGCTACCGATGGGCCGGACACGGCGCGCTGCTCGGCCAACCCGCGCTGCGAGCACACGACACCGAGTTCGTGCTGCGTCTCTTCGACCGGCGGTTGGCCGACGCGCGCGACGCCTATCGGCACTTCGTCGCCGAGGGAGTGCCCCACGGGCGGCGAACGGACCTCACCGGCGGCGGCGTGCGCCGCAGCCGCCGCCGGTGGGTGGATACGACCGCCCTCACTCGCGGCCGCGAACAATGGGCGGCGGACGAGCGCGTGCTGGGCTCGGCGGAGTTCGTCGCTCGGACCCTGCGCGAGCGCCCGACACCGCTGCTACAAGCAGCGCGCGGCGAGGCCATGGCCCCGTTGCTCGACCTGGTAGCGGCCCGCTGCGGGATCGACGCATCCGAGATCCGCTCCAGTAGCCACCGGCCCCTGGCCGTGAGGGCACGCGCGGTCGTGTGCTTCGTCGCGATCGTTCGCCATGGATTCACCGCCAGCAGCGTCGCGGCGTACCTCGGAATCTCGCGCCGCAGCGTCGCCCGGGCGCTGCAGCACGCGCAGCCGCTCGCGCACGGGTCCGGCCTGGCCGACCTCATGCGGTGAGATGTGTCCGTTTCGCCCCAACGTCCCCATTCTGTCCCCTCACGGTCCACGAGGGCCGTCAGCTTGTTGGCAAGGATGTTCTCCGCCGAATCGAGGCGCGCCAGAATCGGGTGGTCCGTCACCGCCCCGATGTGCGAGGGAACGTCGTCGATGAGCTCGAGCTTGAGGGGAATGCCCGGCGTGTCGAGAGTGATCCGCACGAACCGTTCCTCGCGGAGCACGACCTCGACCGTCCACTCGGCGCGTGACGCGAGCGCCGTGACGAGGCGATCGGCTCACAGGCCGAATCGCCGATCATCGTTGACGAAGAGATCCAGGTCGTCCGAGAAGCGACGCTGGAGATAGCCGCGCGAGGCCGCCGTCCCACCGCTCAGGTAGAAGCCGGTCTCGATCTGGCGGAGCAGCCGCAGCACCTCGTCCTGCAGCGGATAGAGGCGGTCGAAGTAGAAGGATCGATCGACGGCCATCGACGGCTACACCAGCTCCGGATGGTGCTCAGGCAGCCACGCGACGAGGAAATCGAAGCCGCGTCTCCGCGTCACGGAACGCACGTGCATCCTCCACCGCGGCCAGTTGGCCACCAGGGCGCGAAATCCGAGGAGACGCACGATCTCGCGATAGGATCCGTACTCGAGCAGACGCACCGCGGCCCAACGCTGGTCGAGCCTGCCCAGCGTACACTCTCCGGCGAGTAGGGCGCGGAACTGCGATTCGTCGATGTCGTAGTCCCATACCCATGGAAGTCGTCCGGGCGACGTGGAGGTGGGGAACCTACCAGCATGCCCGGTGGGGGACAAAGCCCCGGCAGGGTGTGGCGCGTCCGGTGCGCGGTCGACGAGCGTGGAAATCGCCGCGTTGACCGCCACACCCCCGTCCCGCTACGAACCGCGCACGATGAGTGCTCGTCATGACGCAGCTGCGGCCGCCGGGTCGCTAATGGTGGTAGTAGGTCGCACACAGCGGACCTATCCGGCCACCGGCGCGACGTAACGCGACACACACCAGCCAGGAGCCGACAGGGCCCGCTTTCCGATGGAAGCGGGCTTTTTTTCGCCCGCCCGCCGCCGGAACGCGCGCCGAAGGGAGCGCAGAGATGGATGCAGGCGAGAACGAACGGGCCAGCGGCAGCCGCGGCGACGCAGTCGAGCGCAGCGGCGCCGAGATCGTCCGCGACGCGCTCAAAGCGCACGGCGTGCGGACGCTGTTCGGCTACACCGGCGGCGCGATCCTGGCGCTCTACGACGCCGTGCACCGCGACCCCGACCTGCGTCATGTGACGGTGCGCCACGAGCAGGGCGCGGCGCACGCCGCGGCGGGCTACGCGCGCGCCGGTGGCGGCGTCGGCGTCTGCCTGGCGACCAGCGGGCCGGGGGCGACCAATCTGGTGACCGGCATCATGGACGCGCACATGGACTCGGTGCCGCTCATCGCCCTGTGCGGGCAGGTGGACTCGCGCCTGATCGGCTCCGACGCCTTCCAGGAGACCGACCTGCTGGCGATCACGGCATCGATCAGCAAGCACGGCTTCCAGCCGCGCGATGTCGACGAACTCGAGGAGACCATGCACGCCGCCTTCCTGCTCGCCTGCAGCGGCCGGCCGGGACCGGTGGTCGTCGACCTGCCCAAAGACGTACTGGCGGCGCGCCCGCGCCGCCGCGCGCCGCGGCCCCTGTCGCTGCCCGGCTATCGCCCGGCGCCGGCGCCGGCGCCCGACGACATCGCGCGCGCCGCCGCCCTGCTGCGCGCCGCCGAGCGCCCGCTGCTGCTGCTCGGCGGCGGCGCCCTCAGCGCCGAGGCCGGCGCGGCGCTGCGCGCTCTCGCCGAGCGCTTCGCCCTGCCGGTGGTCTCGACCATCAACGCCAAGGGCGTCGTCGCCGAGAGCCATCCGCAGGCGCACGGCATGATCGGCATGTATGGGCGCAAGTCCGGCGTCTGGGCGATGGCCCAGGCCGACGTGCGGTTCGCCTTCGGCTGCCGCTTCACCGACCGCATCACCGGCGCGGCGGCGCGCTTCGCGGCCGGGCGGACGCTGGTGCACATCGACGTCGACGCCTACGAGCTGGGCAAGAACGTCCCCGCCGCGCTGGCGATCCGCGCCGACGCGCGCGCCGCCGCCGAGGCGCTGCTGGCGGCGACGGCGGGCGACGCCGCGAGTCCGGCGCAGCGGCGCTGGGGGCGGCAGAACGCCGCGGCGCGCGCCATCTGCGTGCGCTGCGTGCCGCACGCCGCCGCCAGCGGCGTGCATCCGCGCGACGTCATGGAAGCGCTCAACCGCGTCCGGCGGCCGGGCGACGTCGTCACCACCGGCGTCGGCCAGCACCAGATGTTCGCGGCCCACTTCCTGCGCTGCGACGAGCCGCGCACGTTCATCTCCTCGGGCGGCGCCGGCACCATGGGCTTCGGCCTGCCGGCGGCGATCGGCGCGGCGCTGGCGCGGCCGGGGGCGCGCGTCTTCGTCGTCGATGGCGACGGCAGCTTTCAGATGACCAGCCAGGAGCTGGCGACGGTGACGCAGGAGGGCCTGCCGATCGTCGTCCTGGTGCTCGACAACGGCCAGCTCGGCATGGTGCGGCAGTGGCAGGATCGCGTCTACGACGGCCGCCATGCCGCGGTGCGCTTCGACCAGGCGCCCGGCCATCCCGACTTCGCGCTGCTGGCGCGCGCCTACGGGCTCGCCGCCGACGACGTCGCCGACGCGGCCGGCCTCGACGCTGCGCTGGCGGCGGCGCTCGCCCGGCCGGGCGCGACGCTGATCCGCATCGCCGTCGACGGCGCCATCGACAACCTGCCGATGATGCCGGCCGGCACCGACTTCTCCCACTTCCACGGCAACTGCGTGGCGCGCCCGGGCGAGCCGTTCAGCGGCGACGAGGGGCGCGCGGTTGCGGAGGCAGCGCATGACTGAGCCGCGCGACACCATCCTGACCATCGCCATCCACGATCGCCTCGGCGTGCTGGCGCGCGTTGCGACGGTCTTTCACCGCCGCGGCGTGGCGATCCGCTCACTGACGCTCGCCCGGACGGGCGAGCCGGAGCGGGCACGCTTGGTCGTGCACGCCGTGCTGCCGGGGCCGCAGTGCGAGCGCGTCCGCGCCGCGCTCGACGGACTGGTCGACGTGCTGTCGGTCGAGGTCGCGTGATTGCGGAGCCGGAATTAGGGCAGCCAGCCGGGACCGCGGGCCCGGGTCTCACCACGCCGTCGGCGCGTAGTCCTTGAAGAAGAAGCCGCAGCGGTGGCGGCCGCTGGCGAAGCCATCGACGATCGGGTCGACGATGCGCGCGGCGCCGTCGACGATGTCGAGCGGCGGCGTGAAGCGGTGCGCAATAGCCTTGCGCGCGGCAAGATGGGCGGGGTCCTCGTCGGTGACCCAGCCGGTGTCGACGGCGTTGAGGTAGATCGCGTCGCCGGCGTAGTCGATGGCCGAGGTACGCACGAGCATGTTCAACGCCGCCTTGGCCATATTGGTGTGCGGGTGCTTGTCGGTCTTGTGGCCGCGGTAGAACTGCCCCTCCATCGCCGAGACCATGACGATGTGTTTGGCCGGATCGCCCGAAGTCGCGCTCCCCGCTGGCGCCTCGCGCTGGCGCGTCATCAGGCCCTTGAGCTTCGACGCCATGACGAACGGCGCCGCGGCGTTGACCAACAGCACCTCGAGCAGCTCGAGGCTGGGCACTTCGCCGAGCGTCAGGCGCCACGAGTTGTGCGTGCGCAGGTCGACCTGCTGCAGGTCCTGGTCGAGGACGCCGCGCGGAAAGATCTCGGCGCTCGCCTCCGCGACCAGCAGGTCGGCGTCGCTGGCCGTCTGCGTCAACAGCGCCGGCGCGTGCGCCTGCGTTTCCTGCCGGTGCCCCTCGTAGCGGGCGACGAGCGGCCGCGCCGCCTCCGCTAGCGCCGCCAGCGGCGCGTGCTCCTCGTCGACGAGATGCGCATAGAAGCCGGGCGGCCGCCGCACCGTCTGGCAGGCGTTGTGGATCTGGAAGTCGAGGCGCGGCAGGGTCTGCGTCAGATGCTGTGCCAATTGCTCGACGCTCGGCGTGCGCCGCAGGTCGATGCCGTAGACGTGCAGCCGCCCGCGCCAATCGGCGAAGTCGGCCTCGGCCGCGTAGCGCCGCGCCGCGTCGCGCGGAAAGCGTGTGCAGGCGACGACGGTGCAGCCGGCGCGCAATAGCAGGATGGCCGCCTGGTAGCCGATCTTGACGCGCGCGCCGGTGACCACGGCGACGCGTCCGCGCAGGTCGACCGTCGCCGTCCGCTTGGCGAAGTTCAGGGTCGCGCAGGGCGGACAGAGCTGGTCGTAGAAGTGGTGCACGACCGCGTACGGCTGCTTGCAGACGTAGCACTTGCGGTCTTCCTCGAAGCTGCGCCCCGCCGCGACGGACTCCGCCGCGGGCCCCTCCGGCGGCCCGTCCGCCGGTAATGTCGGCGCGGCGACGTGCGCCGTGCGCGGGGTCTCGAACACCGGCAGGGCGCGCAGCTGCTGGATCCCGGTGGCGCGTCGCGCCGCGTCGTCGCGGCCCCGCCGGTCGTCGCGCTGGCGGCGTGCCAGCGCCTTGCGCAGGCGCCGGCGCTGGGCGCGATCGGGCCCCGACACTTCGCCGGCAAGCCGCTGCAAAGCCTCGCGGGTCGCGGTCGGCGCCGCCGCCAGCGTGCCGCGGTCGGCGGCGATCGCCGCCAGCACGCGCAGCGCCGCCTGCAGGTCGTCGTCGGTAAAGGGCGCCACTAATCTTGCCCTGACAAAAACGTCACACGGAGAAGCGGAGGAACGGAGGCATGGCTGCTCGACACGACGTCGACCACAACACTCTCGCCGCGCATCGCTGAGGACCTGGAGAAACCGTCAGAGCTCGGTTGCAGGGGCGACGCAGCTCAGCCTGTGCGCGCGACCGGATCGAGACGACGGCGGGGACTCCCCGCCCGCGGCTCACTTCGCCGGCTGACGGGCGTCGCGCTCGGCTCGGAAGAGGGCCTCGAACGCCTCCACGCGGGCGTCGTAGGTCGGATGGAGCGTGCCCATCAGTCTGTCCCACAGCGTGAAGGTGTTGGCGAAGTTGCAGCGGAAATGGGCGTGGTGCTGGTCGTGGTAGGTTGTGCAGACGCCGGGCCAGGGCGCCCGGGCGCTGGGCGAGGCGAAGAACTCGTAGCCGGCATGGCCGATCATCCCCGTCACCTGGTCCCACACCTTGTGGGCGATCAGCACCACCGGCGGGAAGGGCAGCAGCAGCGGCACCAACAGGAAATAGGACTGCTCGACGAAGGCGCCGACGATCGTATCGTTGTTGTTCGACCACGCGGTCGGGGCGATCGACTTGTGGTGCAGCGCGTGGAAGCGGAAGAGCGCCCGCGTATGCATCAGCCGGTGCAGCCAGTAGAACCACGCGTCGTACACCACCAGGGACAAGGCGAACCCGCCGATGGCGGTGCCCCAGTCGAGCTTGAGCGGCGACCACAGTCCCAGCCCCCGTCCCTGCGCCCAGATTCCACCCGCCACGTACAGCGCGATGATCGCCAGCGACCCCACCGACTGGCGAATGTCCTGGGCGCGGTCGGACGGCGCGCGCGCCTGGATGCGCCGCGCCGGATGTCGCCGACTCGCCGTCTGCAGCGCCCACCCGGAGCCGAAATACAGCCCCAGAAGCCCGCCGTACGTCAACGCCCACAGGGCTGCCAGCCCGAAGATCCCAGCCGTGAAGATCGTCCCGTCCAGCATCACCACTCCGTTCCGCGGGGCACCATATAGAACGTCGTCCCGCTGTACCACCCCACCACCGCGGGCCCGAGGGCCGGCGGTTGCTGACGTTGATACGGTCCTGGTCCGCCGCCGTTCACTGCCGGGAATCTCGGGCGGCCGCCGTGCGCCGCTCGCTCAGGGCAGCACGCCGAGCTCGCGACCGATGGCGGCGAAGGCCTCGAGCACGACGTCGATCTGCTGCGCGGTATGCGTGGCCATCAACGAGGCGCGCAGCCGGCACTGGGTCGGTGCAACCGCCGGCGGGACGACCGGATTGGTGAAGACGCCGGCGTCGAACAGCTTGCGCCAGAAGAGGAAGGTATCGGCGATCGACCCGACGAGGACCGGGACGATCGGCGTCTCGGTCGGCCCGATGTCGTAGCCGAGGCTGCGGAGCCCCTCCTGCAGCCGGCGCGTATTGGCCCACAGGGCCGCCCGCCGTTGCGGCTCGCGGCGCAGGATCGCCAGCGCCGCCAGCACGCCGGCGGTGTTCGCCGCCGGCAGCGCGGCGGTGAAGATGAGCGGCCGGCAGTGGTGCTTGAGGTAGTGGAGGACCGACTCCTCGCCGGCGACAAAGCCGCCGATCGAGGCCAGCGACTTGCTGAAGGTGCCGACGATGAGATCGGTCTCGGCGGTCAGCCCGAAGTGCTCGGCCGTCCCGGCGCCGCCGCGGCCGAGGACGCCGATGGAGTGCGCATCGTCCACCGCCAGGGCGGCGCCGTAGCGCTGCGCGAGTTGCACCAGCCGGGGCAGGTCGCAGATGTCGCCCTCCATCGAGAAGACGCCGTCGACGACGATCATGGCCCCCTTGCGCCGCTCGTGTTGCGCGAGCTTTCGCTCCAGCGCCTCGAGATCGCCGTGGTTGTAGCGCACGACGTCGCCAAACGAGAGGCGCGCCCCGTCGACGATCGAGGCGTGGTTGAGCTTGTCGAGGAAGACCGTCTCGCCGCGCCCGACCAGGCCGGAGAGCAGGCCCAGGTTGGCCTGGTAGCCGGTCGAGAAGACCAGGCAGCTCGGCTTGCCGAGGAAATCGGCCAGCTCGGCCTCGAGCTGATCGTGCAGATCGAGCGTGCCGTTCAGGAAGCGACTGCCGGTGCAGCCGGACCCGTACTTGCGCAACGCCGCCTCGGCGCCAGCGAGGACCTCGGGGTGGTGCGTCAGGCCGAGGTAGTTGTTCGACCCCATCATCACCTTCGACTCGCCGTCGATGGTGACCACGGTGTCCTCGCACTCGCGGATGGCGCGGAAGTACGGATAGAGACCGGCGGCCTGATAATCGCGCGCCGTCGTGTAGCGGTGGCACTTGCGAAACAGCGCGATCGTCCCGCCGGTGTCCAGCGTGTCCGTGTCCCGCCCTGGAGCGGGCGGCGTGGAGCGGGTTGCGATCGCAGTCATGATCCGCCTCGTTGGAGCATCGGCGCGTGGCAAAGAGACAAAGCGGCATACACCCTCTGGCGCTGGCACTCCAGAGGCCCGGGTGACTTCCCCCTGCGGCGGAGGGGGCTCAGGGCGGGCGCCAAATGCCGGCCTACCCTTCCCCGAGGAGGGAGGCGGCCTGCGCCGCCAGCGCCATGCGCAGCCGCGACACCAGCGTGCGGCGCTGCGCCGGCGAGGCGCTGCCGCGCCGCTCCTCGGCCGGGCGGACCCAGATCGGCTCGTGGCGACGCTCGTCGTCGGCATAGCGGGGCACGACATGCCAATGGATGTGGGCGGCGAGGTTGCCGAGGCACTCGTAGTTCAGCCGCGGCGGCGCACAGACTGCGGTGAGCGCGGTGGCGACGGCAGCGACGTCGCTCCACAGCCGCGCCTGCCGCGGCGCCGGCAGTTGCGCCAGCTGCTCGTGATGATCCTTCAACATCAGGATGCAGTAGCCGGGGTAGAACTGGTCGTCGGCGAGGATGGCGATCGACTCCGACAGCGCGGCGACGAAGATGCCGTCGTCGCCACGCGGCCGCGCCAGTCGCGCGCAGACGACGCAGGTCCGGTCCTGGTCCATCAGTCCGTCTCCCATGCGGTGTGCTCCGTGGTCATCCGTGCTGCCGCGATCCGCCTCAGGCCGCTCGCCGCCCGCGCAGGTAGCGCTCCGCGACGTCGCGCTGCTGGATCGTGTCGACGTCGAACCCGGCGGCGGGATCGGCGAGCAGAATCGGGTGCGCCCGCAGGCCGAGACGCGCTTCGATGACGCGCGTCACATCGCTGAGGGCCAGCCGGCCGAGCAGAAAACGCACCAGCACCGGCGGGCCGAGCAGCGCCAGCATGCGCCATGGGCGCTTGCGGTAGCTCTCCACCTGTCGCCACAGCAGCGGCGCCCGGCAGCCCGCGTCGGTCAGCAACGCGAACAGGTTGCAGCCGCAGATGCTCGCGTCGCGGAAGCGGTGCACGGTGCGGCGAACGCCGGGGAAGGCCGCCGCGACGCGCTCGCCGGCGGCCACCCCGAAGGTCGCGTCGTCGCCGCCGGAGGCCGACGCCGTGCAGAACTCGTCGACGGTGGCGGCCGTCAGCAGCGGGTGGTCGGCGGTGGTGATCAAGATCGGCGGCACCAGGCCGAGCGCCGCAATGGCGGCGCTGGCGCTGGCGGCTGGCGTCTCGGCGCCGCGGACGAGGTCCAACTGCGCCCAGTCGAAGCCCGCCAACCCGGGGCCGGCGCGCGCCACGGCGGCATCGAGTCCGACGATGGCGATCCGCTCGACGCACTGCGCGGCGCGCAGCGCCGTGATCACGCGCGCCAGCATCGGGACTCCGTCGACCGGCACGAACGCCTTGTCGCTCACTCCACTCGCCACCGCGAGGGGGTCGCCCGACGCCCGGCTGCCCGCCATCACCAGGGCGGTGAAGCGCTTCTGCGCGGCCACCTGGAGCCTAGACGAGCGCTTTTTCGTAGACGCGGTAGCGCTTGCAGGGTTGCCCGCCGAGCACTTGCATGATGCGCAACATCGGGAAGTTGTCCTCGAGCACCCAGCCCATCTCGAGGTAGCGCATCTGCCGATCAATCAACGGTTGGCGCACCGCGTCGGCCAATCCAAAGGCGATGCTCATGGTCAGGAGCGAGTGCTGAAACTTCTGCCGCACCCCCATCTGCGCGACACGCGCCGAGCGCGGCGGCTGACGCCGCAGGCGCGAGAGCAGCCGCAGCCAGCCGAACGGCAGCAGGCGCCCGCGCAGATCCGCGATGAGCTCGTTGAGATTGGGGACGATGATCAGCATCGCCGCCAGCTCGCCGTCGACTTCGGCGAACTGCACGAACTCGGGCGGCACGACGTAGCGCAACGCGCCGGCCAACTCGGCGAACTCCGCCTCGGTGAAGGGAACGAATCCCCAGTTCTGCGCCCAGGCGTCATTGAAGATCTCGCTGATCGCCGCCACTTCGTCCTGCAGTCGCGCTTTGTTCAACGGGCGAATGCGAATGCGCGCCGAGGCGCTGGCGCGGCGCGCTCCCGCGATCATCGCCCGCGGCGGGACCGCCCGCGGATCGACCCGGTAGGCGACGACATCCTTCGCCTTGCGGTACCCCACTTCCTGGACGCGGGTGTCGTAATGGCGCTGCCCGTGCCCGGTGAGGACGACCGGTGCCGTGTCGAATCCCTCGACGAGACAGCCGACGTCGCCGTTGATCGACAGGTTGAAGGGCCCGACCACCGCCCGCATCCCCTGCGCCCGCAGCCAGTCCTCCGCCGCGTGCAACAGCGCCGCAAAGACGGCGGGGTCGTCGCTGCCCTCCAACGAGCCGAAGTAGCCGGTGGAGTCGTCGTAGCGCGCGATGCGCAGGGCATCGACTTGGGCGGTGATGCGTCCGACGGGGCGGCCGTGCTGATAGGCCACCCACATCTGCACCTTCGCATGCTGGAAGAACGGACTGCGCGGCGAGAACTGGTGCCGCTGCTCGAACAGCAACGGCGGAACCCAGACGGGATCGTCGGCGTAGAGCTCGTACGGCAGGGCGATGAACTGCCGCCGCTGCTGGCGCGTCTGCACGGCGCGCACCTCGACCGGCGCCGTGTGCGCGCGTCGCGCCGGCGGCGCGATCGCGTCGGCGCGGGCGGGTGCAGCGGGAGAATGAGGTGGCGGAGTCATCAGGGGATTCTTCTCTGCAACCGCACCCGGCTCAGGTGGTCACCGTGTCGGCGACGGTGGCGGTAGGCGCGCCCGGAATGTCCCAGGTCGACGCCAGGGCGCTGGCCCGTTCCAGGTCCTGCGGGTAATCGATCTCCGCCCAGCCGGCATCGTCAACCGATTCCGCGTGCACCAGGCCGCGTGCCGCCAGCCGATCGACGGCGGACAGGTACCAGCGGCGGTGCGCATCGGGCTCGGCGGCGACCTCTCCCAGCGCCTCGCCGAAGAGGCGCGGTCCGACGCCGCGAAACAGCGAGACGCCGATGGCTTCGCCTCCCACCTCACCGACGGGCAGATCCTTGCCGATGCGCGTCACCCGCCCATTGCGGCAGATCACCTTCATGTCGTCCGCGTCGTAGGCCGCCTTACTGCCCACCGCCACGACGACGGGGTCGCGCCGACTGGCCCGCAAGCGCGTGACGACGACGGGCTCGAACAGGGTATCGCCGTTGACGAGGAGAAAATCCTCGCTCATCTCGCCGCGCGCGGCGATGCAGCTCACCAAGTTGTCGGCCCGGTCATAGAGGGGGTTGAACAACGCCCGCGCCTCCATCCCGCTAGGACAATGATCGGCCAGGCAGCGCTCGACCGCGTCGGCCGCGAAACCGACGACCACCGTCACCGCCGTGATGCCCGCCTCGGCCAGCGTCCGCAGCTGCCACTCGAGAACAGATCGCCCGCAAACTTCGATGAGACACTTCGGCCGCGTCGCCGTCAGCGGCAGCAGCCGCCGGCCCTGGCCAGCACTCAGAACAATGGCCTTCAATCGGTCTTTCCGACGCCGCTCATCCAAACTCGGTCCCGCGGGCAAGGAGATGCGGTTGACAGAGAGCGGCTGCCTGGTCAAGCCGTGCGCCATTCAGCGAAACGCCCCGGCGCGATACAGTCGCCACGCCTGCGCCCCGAGAGCGAGGAGTGGATAGCGTTGCTGGCGCCAGGTGCGATCCACCTCGACGCCCGAATGGCGCTGGATCTTCCACAGCACGTAATCGACCCCGCCATCGAAGATGAGCGCGTTGCGCAAGATACGGAAGAGAAACAAGGTCTTGCCGTGCACGCGACGGATCCGCCACAGGGCCCGCGCGCGGCGCCGCGCCGCCGCTGACAGCGCGACCGTGCACACCAGTTCGCCAGCGGGGCCGGTCGCGGTCGGATGATCGAGCGCCGCCAGCGCCAAGCCGGTCACGGCCTCGTAGCGCGCGGCGCCGCTCGTCCACAGCGTCTCCACCACCCCGGGCCGCTCGGGCCGCAGCTCGGCCCGGTATGTGGAGCGCCAGAAGGTCGTCCATAGTTCGCGGCTGTCGAAGCGCGGCGCGACCAGAGGGATGGCGTGTTCGACGCTGGTGAGGACCGCGGTCGTCAGCGCCGCGGCCACCGCGCTGCGCACCTCCGCATCGGCGGCGTAGATCAGGGCGCAGGGCTGCGAGAAGCGGGCCCAGAAATAGGGCTCGAACGTCCGCGTCGAGGTCAGGCGCGCGAGGTCGCGCCACGCCAGGACGGCGTACTTCGCGCGCACCGGGCGCCCGCCCGACTGCGCCTCGAGCGCGAACACGTTGGGCGGCAGTAGCCGATTGAGGAGCGCCTGCGGGCGCGGGCCGTAGACGCTGCGGTAGTTCTCGACCAGCACGTAGAGATCGAGCACCCCGTCGTGGTCGTCGGTCCGCCGCAGGCAGGAGCCGTAGAAGAGCACCCCGCGCAGCGCCGCGCCGTAGCGCTCACGCAACCGTTCAACCAGCGCGCCGGCGCCCGGCGTACCCGGCTGGGCGAGCTCGTCCTCGATGCGCTGGCGCAGCGCGTCCACCGCCGTCACGACTGCTCCCGCAGAAAATACGCCGACTGGCGCGCGCTCAGGGTCAGGCACGTCGTGGCGGCAGCCGGCTCGAACAACTCGCCGTCGAGCGTGTACCCGCTGTCGAAGCTCAGGCGCACCTCGTCGGCATTGACGCTGCGGTAGCCACACTCGGGGCGCAGATGCACGCCCGGCCGGCCGCGCAGGACCGGCACGATGGCCCGCGACAGGCCGCGCAGCGCGGAGCTCAACGCAGTGACGCGCAGGGGGCCGGGTCCGACGCCCCAATAGGGACTGATGCCGAGGACCTGTTTGTCCATCGTCGAGGTCAGGATGCCGAGGTACGGCGCTCCCCCCATCGCCTGGCCGTCGATCTCGATCTCGGCGTGCAGCGGCGGGAACAGCCGACCGCCGTCGCCGGCGAGGATGCGGCCGATGAACGTCGCGACGGCGATCCCGGCGCCGAGCTGCCCGCGCATGCCGCGCGACTCGAGCTCCCGGCGTTGGAAAGCGATGCCGTGATAGACGGCGCCGGCGCCGAAGAGCATCGCGAACTGCGGCGCGCCACCGGCGTCGACCCGCACCACGGATCGCGCTTCGACCGTGCCGGCGAGGACGCCGCGCGCGCCGTCTTCCAGGAGTCGTTGCAGCGCCGCCAGCGGCCGCCGCCCGTAGCCGACGTTGCGCGCCGTGGTGTTGGTGGTGCCACCGGGCAGGACGGCGAGCAGCGGCAGCGCCGTCGGCACCGGCGACCGCAGGAGGGCGGTGAGCACCGCCTGAACCGTGCCGTCGCCGCCGTTGACGACGATGATCTCGGTTCCGGCGCGCAGTAGCTGCTCGACCGCGTCGCCCATGCCGTCGACGGTGTTCTCCTCGAAATGCGCCACCGCGGGGTGGGCGGTGAGGAGGCCGCGCACCCTCGCGAGCAGCCCGCGCCGGACGTTCCGCCCGCTGAGCGGGTTGTTGATCATGCCCAGCCGCAGCGGTCGGCGCCGCGGCACGCCACCGGTGATGGCAGGCGGCAGTTGTCCGGTCCGAGTAGTCTCGGTGTCAGGCAGGCGGGCGGCGGCGCGCAGCGGTGGCATCAGCGACTCTCGGATCGTCAACTGGCGTCGGACCCGGCGTTGGCGGAGGGCGCCACGCCGAGGCGTCCTCGCACGAGACTTCGTTTCGCTGCCGAGGCTTATCGCAGTTGGGTGTCGGTATGAAAGACTGGGAAGCGCGAAAATTTAACGTCCGGCCCCGGCAATCGCGGCACGGTTCTTGATCTGGCCCCGGGGATCGCTCAGGCCCGGTACCGATCGGCGCAAGCTTCGGCGCCGCGGTGGTGTAGAGTGCGCCGACGATGCGATGCGCGAGCGCAACCTTGGCGTTGCTACTGTGTCTGGTCGCGGCGCAGGCGCCGGCCCAGCCCCCGATCGCGGACGCAGCACCCTTCGTGCCGCAGTTGTCCGACGCGGCCGAGGCGACGGAGTACTGGGACGTCGCCGCGCAGTTCGCCAGCGGGCATCGCTTCTTCGCCCGCTTCATCATCACCAATGAGGGGCCCGGGGTGCACACCGCCGCCGCCGTCGGCCACCTGCTGATGCCCACCGGCGAGGTGGCGCGCATCAGATACGGCCGCACGCGCGACGATTGGCTGCTCAGCCCCGACCGGAAGCGACTGAAGATTGCGTCGGCCGTGCTCGATCTCGGCGATCCGCGCTGGCGGGTCGAGGTCGACAGCGACCGGAACGGATACAAGGTGCTGCTGCAACTGACCCGCGCCGCGGCGCCGTTGTCGAGCGCGCCGCTGCCGGGTTCGTACTGGATCGAGGTGCTGCCGCCGACGCCGGTGCGCGGCACGATCTGGCTGCGGGGCATGGACGCGCCGCTGCCGGTCGAAGGCACCATGGCGATGACGCACACGCGCATGGACCGCAACGAGGCCGATCTGGTGCGGCGGCGCGCCGAGTTGTTCGCCGCGCATGGCGATGTCGGAATCTATCTGTCCGACCTGACCTTCGCCAACGGCCAGCGGCGCGGCGCGCTCATCGTTCGCGATGCGGACCGGGTGCTGTATCGGTCCGACGACCTGCCGGTGACTCTGGACGGGGCGCCGACGCAGCCCGGCGATCCCCGCTACCCCGTGCCGGCGCACTGGCTGGTCGACGGACCCGTCGCGCGAGTCGACGCGCATCTCGGTCGCGAATGGTTGCGCTGGGAGCCGCTCGACATCGTGCCGCAGCCGTTCCGCTTGCTGCTCGGCCTGCGCGCCGAACCGCAACTTGTCTGGGCCGATGCCGAGGTCGCGCTCGACCTGGCAGCGGGCGCCGGCGGCGCCCCGCTGCGGGCGGCCGGTCGCGGCGTCGCATTGGTCGCCTTCCCGCGTCCGCTGCCGGCGCCGTGAACTCCGTCGCCCGCGGGGCGGACCGGGTCGGCGCGCGAGGACCAGCAAGGGCGGCGTCCGCAATTCTCCGCTCGCACGCCCGACCCGAACGCAACCGCGAACGATCGGCGCGCTGCGTGGGCCCGCCGGCCCGGATCGGCGCCGTCCACGGACGGCGGACCCGCCCGCCTACGGCGGCATGCCGGGGCCCCGCGGAACGACTCCGGGGAGCAAAGCCCGGTCGGGTGCGCCGGGTGTGCGCGCTGCCGCCCATCACGACGACCACACCGGCGCTCAATGGGCCGACTGACCGGCCACCGCCACCCCTCGCTGCCGCGCAGCACTGGCAGCACGCGCTGCGCCAGGGGGCGGCGGGCGCAGGTGGTCCGCTCTCGGTTCGGCGCCCTTGAGTCCCCTCGACCGGGCCCATCAGTCCGCCCTCTCGACGTCGCCGTGGGAGCAAGGGCACGAGCGGCCAGCGGGAAACGGTCCGCGGGATTGGTCCGATACGGGATGTTCCGTCAGCAAGCCCAGCTAATGCGGGCTATCGGCCCAGCCCGTTTGACGATCGGGACCCCCGTAGTCTACGCGTGCGAAGTGCTACAGAACGATCAGACTTCTCCGCGATCGCCTGTTCATGTCGCCCTGTTTTCGCTGAGGGCGGTTCCCGCGTGTCGTGCGTGTACAGAACCGTTATTGATAACTGCGAGTAATGAAAAAGGAGGAGATGTTGACGCTGCTTTGTCTTTGTGGGCATCCGATGACTCAGCACCTTCCGGAAACCGGTCAATGCGTATGGCACTCCGAATGCGGTTGCGCGCAGCTCTCCGAAGCCGAAGCGCCTCCGACAGCGCGGCCCGATAGCCCCACCTTGTCCGAAGCGACCGCACCTCCTTCTCGCCTCACTGATTGTCCCGATTGCGGATCCCTAGTTTCCAGAGTCGCAGTGTCCTGCCCAAAGTGCGGTCGTCCACTGACCGGACCTTTTGCGCCGCCTTCTGGTGTCAGGGAACGATCGACGAGCCTTGGAATCGACCCGCCCAACGGAATACAGGTTGGAACTACAAAGGCGCTCTACATCTTGGGAATCGGAGGACAGGTCGGAACTCCAACGGCCCTCTACATCTTGGGAGTCGGAGTCATGCTCGCCATCCTGACGTTGGGGAACTTCCATGTCGTCTCGGGCGCGGGTGCACGCATCTTCATACCGCGCGTCAGCTTCGGCCTTGAAGACATGTTCGGATCCGTATCCGACTGCACCTCGTCCCCATGGGTTGTCGCTACGGCGCAGCATGGAAAACTCTGCCGCGCGCTCCAGGACGCCGGCATGCTCGAATCTGACTTCGATCGGCAAGCGCGCATCCGCGAGGAGTTCAATAGTGAAGTTGAGGAGAGGACTCGAAAGATGCGGCAAACCCTGCGCTGACGCCCGCGCCCCTCGCCTGACGGCTTGCACGACGTCCCCGCGGCGGAGAGCGAGTGTCAACCACTTCTCATCTACCCCTCGGCGTTAAGCGCGCGCCGCCGCAGCGCCACCATTCTGATGCCTCGCACGATCAAGAGGCGGCGACAACCGCTCAATCGCGGTAAGGACCGGAGAGGGGCAATTCGGGGCCGCGGACCTGGTTCGCCTACTCCTCGAGAGTGCTCTGCACGACGTAGTGGTCACACGTAGCGTCCCGAAGCTCGTGAAGACGCGCCTGGTTCTTGAACTCGATGTTGAACGCATCGACGGTGGTCGGATCGCGGCGGAACCTTTCGCGGCGAAGCTTCATCCCGGCTGCGGCAAAGCGCGCAAGACCGCGGAGGTCATCCTTCAACCCGGGCCGCGCCACGGCAGCCGCAGGCTTAGCGAGAATCTCCGAGATGTTGAGGTCACTCGAGGCCCGAATGAGTTGGCCAACTAGGTACACGCCAACAAGTCGAGTGAGTTGCCAACTTCGTCGGTATTCGAGCGGAAATCTCACCTTCTCCGCGTCGACGGCCAGCTTGATCTCGTCAACCAGCACGACATGGTCTGCCTCTATGCTCTCGGAGAAAACCTGCGAATGGTTGTCGGAATCGAAGAGCGATGTTCGTTTGACCGCTAGCCAGGGCATTGCGTTGTAGACCGCGCAGAGAAGCTGAGCGGCATCATCATTGCGGATCATGCGACAGCTCGTACCGGCCGAGGCGTCCGGACGTGTCTCGTAGTAGATCGCAGGATACCTCTCGGAAAACTCAGCGACGAGACGTTGCTGCGGCCCACCCAGCGCCACAAGGTTGCGCAGGTTCACCGGATTCTGTGTGTTGCTTCGGCGAGAGACTTCCTTGGCGAGCTGCGGACGGCCTTCAACCTCCACGAGCTTCACCGTGAGCCGTAGCTCACAGGTCAGCTTTCCGAGAGCCGATGCGGCAAAAAGCGCAACGACCGACTGGCCGCCGTTGACCACCGAAGGATCGGTGACACTGAGGTGGCTGTCGTCCGAGTCGTCAAACGACTGGCAGGTCACCGTCAGCCCGTTATGGTAGGCTAGAAAGTCCTTGTGGTCAGACTGCCGAGCGATGGCCCCGTCGAGCTGCCTCCGCACCCTGTTCATCCTGATCTCTCGTCGAACGTTGAGATCGAACAGCGAGCGATCGTCGATGCCAGGCCACTGGACGATATCCGTCGACCGAATCGCAGCGACCGCTACACGGTTAGGCACCTCGCCAACAACAAACCGGGCCCCCCGCGGGCACGGCACGTGGATTCGTCCGTGACGCGTCTGCGGCGTCGTCGTAGCGATCGCGAGCGGCCCAAGGCGGTTCAAGTCATTGACAGTGAGATACCCCGTCTCGCTCGCTGCGTTGGTCGCTTGTACCAGCCGCTTCGCGTTGGCGTTCAGCAGGCCCGACGTCACCAACACAAGGCGAATCCGCAGGCGGCGGTCGTCGTACCGTCCCTCCGCAAGCTTCTGCACGAGACGAAATTCGTCGATCAGGCTCCGGAGCTTGTCTTCAACGCGGCCGGTCAAGAATTCCCGAAGGCCAGCCTCGGTTTTGAACTTGCTGGCTATCGAAACAAGCCGATCGACAGCTGTCTCACCAACCTGGGTTGGGCCCTCGGTGTATTTGGACTGGTAGATGACAAGCGTCTCGAAATTGTCATCACCCGACGACGGCTCTCGGAACAGTGCGTCGACGCCTCCATCGTCGTCGCCGTCACAGACATATTCATATGCTTCAAGATCGTCGACACCAATGACGTTGCGGAAGAACCAAAGCAGCAATACTGCCCGCTCCTTCGCAAGCCCGCCAGCTTCGGCCGTGACTGCAAGCTTGCTCAGTGAGTCGTAATACTCCTGCTTTGTGGGCATCCTCGGGTCTCCTCAGGATCTCGCAGCGAGAATCCGCTCACGAACCTCTGCGTATACGGAGACCGGCATCCGCTCGAGCGCGGCACCGATCAGCTTCCTGAAAAACGTCTCCGGCCAAAGATCTACGGGTACCTTCGTCTGCTCCAAGTGCACCGATGCCAAGGTGCCGGCCCCGATCTGCGTGGAATCGTGGTAATCGGTCTCAAGGGGGTCGCCCTCATCCGAGGGCTCAGCTACCTTCGGATCGATGACGAGACCAGACGACTCCTCATTCGGACCACGTCCGACGATGGTCTCTTCCTGGACCTTGCCCTGGACACCGTCAAGGATCAGTAGGCACGCGCACTCGTAGACGTCAGCCTCGCCTGTGAGCTTGCGAAGCATGTCAATTGCGAACTCAAGGCTGGCATCAGGGATGTCGGCGCCCGCAATGAAGAGAAAACCCAGTGCGGCCAGGGGATGTCGTCCTCGCAGGTTTTTGGCATCGCCGTAGCCCTCTTCAAACCGATTTCGGAGGTTCTTCTGGTAGCTCGACAGCATCGTCTTCGTTGAAATGAGAACTTCGATTCCAGCGGGCCACGAGGCGATCAGGACATCACTCTGCTTCGAGTAGGCACGACCCATTACCTGTGCCTCGGCAGGAAGGGCCTTTCGGGCGCCCGACGATGAATACCTAGCTTCGACATCGCCCCGGAGCTTCTGGGTGAGGCCGTCCTCGACGAAGTTGCGTACGTCTCTTGGCATGACGCGTGGCTGCGTCCGGCGCGGCCAGACCTCGTCGGGATGAAATCCCGCTCGGCGAAGTTCCTCTGCTGCCCAAACATCTGCAGCTCCTGCGACCACACCGGACTGCTGCGAGGTACCAACGGCAACACCAAGGAGCGTCGCTAGGAGGCCAATATCGGACACGTATGAGCCGTCGGCTTGCCACGGGTTCACCCACGGCTCGGCCGGAACGTATGGGTCGAAGCGATCGAGCTTTCCTGGCTTCTGCGCCACTAGACTCGTCCTCTTGACCCGACGGAAGTCGCAACGTCCGGCAGGCCGTAAAGCCTTCGTGCCGCTGCGCTCGCTGCGTCTCGATCTCGCGCACCAAACGCTCGACGCAAGGCGGATTGCTCGCGCATACCGACAGACGAATGGTCGGGCACACGAATCCGACGAAGGTACTGGGCCTGGAACCGGTAGCACCCTCCTCGCATCTTGACGCAGTAGGTGGCGACGAATAGCTCGGCGATATCGGAGAGCAGCAGGCCGCCGAGCACCTCGAGATCCCACTGATCGGAAGTAACGAAGTAGAGCCCATGATGCGGGTAAGTCCGGCCCGGATCGAGCACAGGCTGGATGAACGCCTTGAGATCCGGGATGACGAGCTTCTCTCGCTCGAGAAGGCCAGGCTCGACCCGATCGATGGTTCGATACCAGCGGTCCGGGTTGGTACGAGCCACGTGCCGGCCCTTTACCGAGGCGGTGCGTGATTCCAGGTACGCATTCAAGCGAGGGTACTCGGCGAGTTCCACGAGGCGGCCGTCACGCCAGGGATTCACGAGGTAGGTACCGGACCAGTTCGCCGCACCGTCGACGGTGTCCCGAGTCATGAGCAGCGGCAACAGCCGATCCGCCTCGACCAGGTTCGAGTCCTTCGTGAGGTACACATCATCCAACCCGGACGCGACGCCGATGCCGACACGGGTGCGCGTCTCCCGCGACTCCAGTAAGGGAAAACGCCGCTCCAAGTCCGCGACCAACGCTAGGTTGGCCGGGTCACCCGCGGGCCAAGACGAGCTCGCATCAAACCATGCAGGAAGCTTCGTCGCGCTCACTGCACCGGAACTGAATCGTTTACTTGGCGACCCTGCCCACTCCCGAAGTGCGCAAGCATCCTTCTCGCCGAATGACTTCCTCGCGGTCGCCACCATGGCCGTCGACTGCCCTGCTCGGCGGATGATCGTGACCGCCGGGTATGCCGAGACGGGCTCCTCGAACGCATCGACCTCGTGCATGCTCACCACTGCGACGATGGCAAACTCGGCTGCGACGAGATCGCGGAGCCCTGCTCCGTACTGGTTGTGCATCCAGCGATCAGCCACGATGAACCCGAGGACACCCTCCGGTCGAAGCAATCGGAGCCCGGTTTCGATGAAGCCAACGAAGATGTCGCTCCGGCCACGCATGGTCGGGCAGGCTCTCCGGTAGGCCGCTCCACGTGCGGCTGGGACATTCTCGAGGCGGAGGTAGGGCGGGTTGCCGAGAACGAAGTCAACGCCGCCATCCACATGATCACTCAGCAGGAAGTCGCCGCAGCGAACCCAATCCGTCGCGATCGAGGTTGCGGTGTCCTGGGCAACGCCGTCGTCCGTGAGCACCCTCACGACTGCCTTGCGGGCGAGTTCGGCGTTCACAGGAAGAAGGTCGAAGGCTCGCAACGCGCCACGGGCATCCGCCAGCGGGCGGCGGCGCTGACGGCACGATTCAGCGAGGCGCTCCACCATCGGGACCAAGAACGCGCCGGCGCCGCATGAGGGCTCAACGGCGGTCATAGTCGCGAGGTCCCGATCCGCGGTAAAACCGGCCAAATCGAGGATCAGCTCGACGACCCACCGACGAGTGAACACCTCGCCGTGGTGGCCGGACTCGTCGATCTGTATTTCCTCCGTGAGCGCCTTTTCGCTCAAGCCGAAACTCATCTGCCGACCCGATGACAGGCGAGGCGGGCTCACGGCGGTGTTCCCCTGAAACTAGTCCGCGCGGCCGATACCCCGGTGAACCGCTGTCTCGCAGCCAGGCCATGATTCAGCCTGAGACGTGGCTGGCGCAGCGATGAAATTGACGACCCGTTTTTGGCCGAACTGTAAACGTAGCGCGTGTCATGCATTCGTGGACCAGGTCCGGCGAGCTTCACTTGCTGCGGATGACATGTACTAGCGCCCAATTCGATGTAATGCCGAACCATACAACATAGGGTGGGTGTCCGACTACCCGCGGGAGACGCCACCTCCCCGTGCCGTAACCGGCTGTTTCCCTCATGCGGGGCCCATAGCGGGGCGCGGCGGACCCGAGCAAGCGCGCGCCGCGCTGCCGCACGACGTACGGGTGCAATGCCGGTGCGCAAGCGAAGAGGGCGATGGCAACACGCGTCGCAGATAGCCCCCACAAGCTCGATGCAAGGTCCCGGCCTCACTCGGCTGTCCTGATGCTGTCGCGCACCAACGAGGGGCCGGGCGTGCACACGGCTGCTGCCGTCGGCCACCTCGTCGCGCCCACCGGCGAGGTGACGCCGATCAAGTACGGCCGCACGCGCGAGGACTGGCTGCTCAGCCGCGACCGGACGCGCTTGAAGATCGCCTCGGCGGTGCTCGATCTCGGCGATCCGCGCTGGCGGGTCGAGTTCGACAGCGACCGCAATGGATTCAAGGTCCTGCTCCAACTGACCGGCGCGGCGGCGCCGCTGGCGAGCGCGCCGCTGCCGGGCGCCTACTGGGTCGCGGTGCTGCCGCCGACGCCGGTGCGCGGCACGCTGTGGCTGCGCGGCATGGACGTGCCGCTGCCGGTCGAGGGCACCATGGCGATGACGCACACGCGCATGGAGCGCCCCGAGGTCGATCTGCTGCGGCGACGCGCCGAGCTGTTCGCCGCGCAGGGCGAGGTCGGCCTCTACCTGTCCGAGCTGACCTTCGCCGACGGCCGACGGCGCGGCACGCTGATCGTGCGCGATGCCGAACGGGTGCTGTATCGGTCCGACGACCTACCGGTGACCGTCGACGAGCCGCCGACGCAGCCGGGCGATGCCCGCTATCCCGTGCCGGCACACTGGCTGGTCGATGGTCCCGTCGCGCGGGCCGACGTGCGTCTCGGTCGCGAATGGCTGCGCTGGGAGCCGCTCGACATCGTTCCGCAGCCGTTCCGATTCCTGCTCGGGCTGCGCGCCGCGCCGCAGCTCGTCTGGGCCGATGCCGAGTTCACACTCGGCCTGGCGGCGGGCGCCGGCGGCGCCCCCCTGCAGACGGCCGGTCGCGGCGTCGCCCTGGTCGCCTTCTCGCGCCCGCTTCCGGCGCCGTGAACTCCGTCGCCCGCGGGGCGGACCGGGTCGGGGTCGACCGCGGTGTGCGCCGGGCGATCCGCGTCAGCGCGAGCTGAAATCTACCCAGCCAAGCGGGTGATGCGGCCGCCGCTGCCGATACCGAGCCAGACGTCCTCGCTCTCGAAGGCGCCACCGCGGTGCGGCGCGGGTAGGTACGCGCGACGGCCAGCCAGAGCCCCTGCGGCGCGTCAGCGACCGGCGTGGCGCCAGAGCAGCAGCAGCATGATGGCCAGCGCCAGCGCGGCAGGCGTCAGGGCGGTCACGGCCGCCGGAAACGCCGAGACCAACCCGAGGCCGGTGAAGATCTGCTGGAACATCTGGAACCCGAGCCCGACCAGCGCGCCGGCGACGACGCGTTCGCCGACGCGCAACGTACGTTGGCCGCTGACGACGATCGGCACCGCCAGCAAGACCATGACGACCGCGTAGAACGGCGCGCTGACCTTGCGCCAGAAGGCCACCTCGTAGCTGAGCGGGTTCTGGCGCTGCCGCCGCAGGGTCTGGATGGTCTGCTGCAGCTCGGCGATCGAAATGTCTTCCGGACGCAGCCACGTGGTCTCGAGCCGGCGCGGATCGACGGGCACCTCCCAGGCTTGCTCGTCCAGCTGCCGCACCGCGACGCCGCTCTCGCCGAGCACGCTCTCATGCACATCGCTGAGCACCCAGCCGTCGGCGCGGAGCGTCGCGGCGCGAGCGAAGGTGATACGGCGCAGATCTCGCCCGTCGAAGTCGTAGATCGAGACGTCGACCAGCGATCCGTCCGGATGCACGAGCCCGATGTTGACGAAGCGGTCCTGGTCGCGCACCCACATCCCCGTCAGGGTTGGCACCAGCCGGTAGTCGGTAAGGGCGAGCGCCCGCTGGCGGTGCGCCTGTTGGCTGAGCGGTCCGCCGACGAGCTCGGCGACGCCGGCCCCGCCAGCCGCGATCAGCAGCGCCGGGAGAAGCACGGCGCGCAGCACGCGCCACAGCGACACGCCGGCCGCCTGCATCGCGACGAGCTCGTTGTGGCTCTGTAACTGGCCCAACCCCATCACCGCCCCGAGCAGGGCCGCCGCCGGCAACAGGCGGCAGGCCTCCGCCGGGCCGGTGCGGAGAATGAAGTTGAGCGCCTGCGCGACGCCGTAGGTCGCGGTGTCGGCGAGGCGCAGCTCCTCGGTCAGGTTGATGACCGTGAAGACGGCCAGCAGCGCCGCCAGCGCGAAGGCGAACTGGCGCAGCAGCGTCACGCCGATGTAGCGGTCGAGCAGGGACATCACGTCGTCACGGCACCGCGACGGGGCGCGGCGCGCGGCGGCGCAGCGCCCACCAGCGCGCCGCGATCGCCGGCTGAAAGTACAGCGCCAGGGCGGTCACCAGGCACCCGCCGTGGATCAGCCACAGCCCGGGCAGTGCCGGCAAGACGCCGTCGGCGACCCAGTTCCGCGCGGTGCCGAGCAGCGTCCGATAGGCGAGGTAGAGGAGCAGCGCGAGCAGGATCTTGGCGGCGCGGCCGCGTCGCAGGTCGGTACGGCTGAGCGGAATCGCCAGCAGGCCGAGCAGCACCGTCGACACCGGCATCGCGCCGCGCCATTGCAACTCGGCCGCGGCCTGCGCGTCGTCCGCGGCGAGGAGCCCCCAGATGGAGACGGTCTTCTCCGGACCCAGGTCCGATTCGATCGGCGGCAGCGGCACGCGCAGGGTAAGGGTCTCGTAGCGCGTGATGGCGCGCGGCTCGCCGTTCGGATGCAGGTCATACTGCACGCCGTCGAGCAGCTGGAGAAAGCGAACCCCCGCGGCCTGGTCGCGCTGTTCGACGGCGCGCCGCGCCCAGAACACCGTCAGCTCCTCGCCCGCCCGTCGCTGCACGAAGACGTTCTCGAGATAGCGGGGATCGTCGACGGCGCGCGCGTCGGCAAACAACACCTCCTGCGAATGCGGATCCGTGTCGGTGGTGAAGAAGAACCCCGGCGTGACGTTGTCGAGTCCGGATTGCGCGATGGCGCGGTCGCGCACCTGGTTGAACAGCCCCGCCGCCCAGGGCCGGCCGACGAAGGAGAGCACGGCGACCGCGGCGGCGGCGCCGGCGGCGAACAGCAGGACGGCGCGGACGATCCGCGCCGGGGACACGCCGCATGCCTGCAGCGCCAGCAGCTCGCTGTCGCGTGCCAGCCGGCTCAGGCCGAGCAGGACGCCGAGATAGACGACGGCCGGCAGCAGCGAGGGCAACGCCATCAGTGTGCGCAGCGACAACAGTTGCGCCACCACGCGCAGCGGCAGGGAGCCGACCGCGGCGTCGCCGAGCAGACTGCTGAGACGCGTGATCAGGAAAATGCCGAGTACCAGCAGAAAGCCGGCCAGGGCATGCATCGCGACCTCGCGGATGACGGAGCGGGTTACAACGCTCACCGGCGCACCGGATCGCGGACCCGCGGCGGTGCCGGGGTCTGCATCAACGGAGCCAGGCGGGTCGCGTCGACATGTCGCCTCAGGGCAGGAGCTGCGCCGGTGTGCCGCCGGCGGCGACGAACGGCCGCGCGTATGCCGGCGGCGACGTCGCGTCGCGGTCGACCATCGCCAACCACGACTGCAGGGGCCCGCCGCGCACGCGCACCCAGGCCGCCTGCAGCAGCCGCACGGCGAGGAACACGGTCGACGCGACGGTCCAGTACGCGACCGCCGTCAGCCCCAGCTGGTGCGCATTGGCCAGCGCCGCCGCGGTCAGCAGCAGCAGGTTCGGATTGCGCCGCGCGGTGATCAACCGCCCGTAGGAATCCAGCGGACGCCAGGTGAACATCGAGAAGCCGGCCAATCCGTACTGGAAGGCGCTCTCGATCAGCCGGCCGACGATGTAGCCGGCGAGGATGGCGAGCAGTTGCGGCGCCAGCGTCCACAGATGGGCGAGGTCGCCGCCGACGCCGTAGGCCCAGGCGAGGTACCAGAGCGGGGGGTGTACGACGTCGATGATGTGGTCGAAGAGATGGCCGAACTGCGTCGAGGTGACGGTGACCCGCGCCAGCTTGCCGTCGACGGTGTCGAGGAAGGTCATGACCCAACCCGCCAGCAGACCGGCGCCGAACTGCCCGCGCGCGAAGAGCGCCATCGCCGCCAGGGTCAGCACCAGGCTCATCGCCGTGACGGCGTTCGGGCTGATGCCGCGACGTGCGCAGCAACGGGTCGCGGCGCGCGCCGGCGCCGGCCACACCCATTTGGTGACCAGGTCGGTGACGCCCTTGTACGATCCGTCGAAGAGATGGCGCTCGAGTGCCGCGGCGTTGGTCGCCCGCACCGGCAACAGCAGCGGCGGCGCCGACTTCAGCAGCGCGGCGACGAAGGCGGGCGACAGCGTCGCCGGCGTCGCCAGCGAGACATCGGCGAGCGTGTCCGGCGCCGCCGCGCCCTCCAGCACGGCGCGCGCCGGCACCGCCGCCGCGGCGGCCACGTGCGCCGCCACCGGGATGCTCGACGCGTCGTCCGCGACGGCGAGCAGCAGCGTGCCGGGCCGGCCGGCCAGGTCGCGTAGCGTCCGCTCCTCGAACAGGTAGTCGGCGCGGGCGAGCAGCACCCAGCCCGTCGGCGGAAACACCATGCTGTCGGCGATGCCGAGACCGACGGCGCGCGCCTGTCGGCGCAGGCGCTCGCCGCCATCGAGGCCCCAGAGGCGGACGGCGCTGCGGCCGACGATGCAGGCAATCGGTGCGGTCGCCGGCGTCGACGCCATCACGTCCGGCATCCACTGCGGCCGGCGCGCCCGGCCGCAGCCGGCCGCGCCCAGGGGGCGTCGACGCGGCGCCAGGCCGGTGCCGCGTGCGGGTCGAAGACGAAGACCAGCGGCACGCCGGTGTGGACGCGCAGCTTGTACATGTCCCGCTCGCGGCGCGGTGCGAGCAACGTCGCCAGCGCGCGCAGCGTGTTCTTGTGCGACACGACGAGGATCCGGCCGCCGCGCGCGACCTCGGGCGAAATGCGCTCCGTCCAGTAGGGCGTCAGGCGCGCCAGCGTGTCGGCATAGCTCTCCGCCCGCGGCAGCTCGTCGGCGGGCACCTCCGCGTAGCGCGGGTCGCGGCCGGGAAAGCGCGGGTCGCTCGGGTCGAGCGCCGGCGGGCGGCCGGCGAAGCGATAGCGGCAGCGCAACACCGCGCGCAGTCCGTGCTGGCGCAGCGCCGGCCAGGTGGAGAGGCCCTGCAGGGCGCCGTAGTGGCGTTCGTTGAGACGCCAGCTGCGCTCGACCGGGATGTCATCGAGAGCGAGCCCGTGCAGGACGATCGCCGCCGTCCGCGTCGCGCGCGTCAGCACCGAGGTGAAGCAGCGGTCGAACGCGTAGCCCTGCGCGCGCAGGTGCTGGGCAGCGCGCGCGGCCTCCGCCTCGCCCGCCGCGCTCAGGTCGACGTCCGCCCAGCCGGTGAAGCGGCCGTCGCGATTCCACTCGCTCTCGCCGTGCCGCAGCAGCACGAGAACGCCGCCGCCGGGAGCGGCACCGGCCGGAACATCGACGGCGCGCACGGACACGCTCAGCACGCCCCGCCGGGGGCGGCGAACAGGGCCCGCACGCGCGCCGCGACGTGCTCCAACTCGCACAGCGGCGGGCGCGAGGTCAGGTCGAGCGGCGCGCCGAAGTCGTGCGCCCCGCCGCGCTCCATCAGGTGCTGGTGCATGGCGCCGAGATCGCGCGGCGCGCGCACCACCCCGTGCGCGAGCAGGCGGGTGCAGGAGCGCGCCACCGCCCGGCGCAGCGCACCGGCGGCGGGGTCGGCGGCGCCGCGCGCCTGGCTGCCGATCCAGGCGCGCAGCCGTTGCCGCGCCGCCCCGCGTCGCGCCGGCACAGGATAGATGTAGAGCGGAGTGGAGACAGCGGCCGCCTCGGCGAGCATCGATTCGCTGTCGCCAGTCACCACCAGCACGTCGGCCACCGCCAGACACCCCAGATAGGGATTGTCGGGATCGCCGGCGCGCCACTCGTAGATACGGTCGTGCGCCGCCAACGCGGCGCGCCTCGCCCCCCAGGGGGCGGCGCCCCAGCGCGGGCGGGTGTAGACCGAGAAAAAGCCAAGCGCCACGGCCCCGCAAC
>JANNRA010000129.1:0-26299 GCA_031401035.1 bacterium
CGAATCAGGTCGGCGTCTGCAGCGGACCTCAACCTGCGCCGGCCGCATCTGCCCGAACCCTGGCGGCAGCGGTCGCCGCGCTGACGATCCTGGCGTGGTTCAGCTTGCGCGCCTGGCGCCGGCGAACCCAGGATTGACGGCGGCGCCGCAGCCGGTGCCGCGCCCTGTCAGGCGGCAGCCCCGTGTGCCCAGGGTCGTCGCGCTCATCCGCGTCCGCCGATAGCCCGCAGAGGTGTTAGAGGAGCACCGGTTTGGCGCCCTCGTGGCGCCCTTGACCGAGCCTAGTGTCGTGAATCCGAAATCCCCGCTACAGCTCGGTGAGCCATCGGCGCCCCTGGCTAGGCGCGCCGCCGCAGGAATATCGGGCCATATTCCAAGGCGGCGCGACGCCGCCAGGGGTGTCGAGAGCCAGCGAGATGTGGCGGGGATTTCGGCTTCACGACACTAGCCGCTCCGGGGGGCGTTGCCGGGCAGCGCGTGCGCGTGAACTCGGGACGCATCCGCGGCGACGTGCTAGACGGCTGCCGTGCGCTTCCGCATCGCCCTCGCGCTGCTGCTGCTCAGCGCGCCGCCGGCGCGCGGAGATGAGTACACCGTCGCGCCGGCGGCGGGCGTCTGGGTGCGCGCGCTGCTCGACCTGCGCGTCGTCGTCCCCGGCGCGGCGCCGAGCTGGATGGACCGCGGCCCCGGCCTGACGCGCTACGGCGGCGTGACGGAGAATGGCCGAAACCGCCGCGTCACCCGCTTCGCCATCTCGCAGCTGGCACTCGAGCCGGGCGGCATGCTGCCGGGTGGCATCGAACTGCACGCGCAGGTGAACTGGGAGGGCAACGTCGACAGCGACGGCGGCGTCGATCCCGACTACGACGCACCGCGCCTGGTCGAGGCCTGGGCGCGGCGCGGCTTCGGCGACGCCGCGGACGGCTGGGCGCTGATGGTCGGCGTCACCAACCCGACGAACTCGCTCGAGCACATCGGTCCGGCCTGGACGCCACGCTACACGCTGACGCCGTCGGCGCTCGACACCTGGCTGTGGGAGGAGGGGCGCGTGCTCGGGCTGCAGGCCGAAGGGTGGGCCGACACCGCCGGCGACACCGAGCTGAGCGCCTTTGCCGGCGCCGGTTGGGGCCCGGACCAACAGGGCATCCTCCTGTCGCGCCGCGGCTGGGTGCTGAGCGACTGGCTGGCCGGCATCAACAGCACCCTGCCGCTGCCGGGCGGCGGCACGACGCGTGAGTTCGACGAGCGCGACGGGCGTCCGGCATTGTATGTGGGCGGCAGTGTGCGCGACCCGTACAAGTTCGGTGAGCTGCGCGCCGGATACTACGACAATCTGGGCGACCTCTCGGTCGCGGGCGTCTGGGAGACCCGCTACGCGACCGTCGGTCTCGCCGTCACGCCGGTGGCGGGCCTCGACGTCCTGTTCCAGTACATGATCGGCAAGACCAACAATCGCGCCGGCGGCTTCGACGACACCTTCCAGGCCTTCTATCCCCTCGTCAGCTACCGCTGGCGCGCGCACCGCGTCAGCGCCCGCTACGACAACTTTCGCGTCCGGGATGACGCCGGCGCGGCGCCCTTCGACCGTCAGCGCGGCTGGGCGGTGACGGCGGCCTACCTCTACGAGTTCTGGCTCCGCCATCGCCTCGCCGTCGAATACGTCGCCGTCGACTCGTACCGCCCCGACCGCGCCGCCCCGGATCCGTCCGACGACCAGTGGCAGATCAGCTACCGGTTTAGGTATTGAACGTGGCGATGGGGAATCGGAGCCCGTGGAGGGCGCGGCTACGGCCGCGCCGTCTCTTACGTCGCGCGGCGCTCGCCGCGTCCTCCATGATTGTGTTGCTTGCCGCGGCGGCGCACGCTGCCGACCTCACCGGCACTGTCGTCGATGCGGCCGGCGCCCCCCTGGCCGGCGCGGTGGTCTTCGCGCAGGCGCTGCCGGCCGGCGCGAAGCCGCCGCCGGCGCCGCGCACGGCGCTGATGGACCAGATCGACAAGCAGTTCGTGCCGCGCGTGCTGCCCGTCGCGATCGGCACGGCGGTCTCGTTCCCCAACCGCGACCAGATCCACCATCACGTCTATTCCTTCTCCAAGGCCAAGACGTTCGAGATCCCGCTGTACAAGGGCGAGGCGGCGGAGGCCGTCGTCTTCGACGTCCTCGGGGCGGTGCAGGTCGGCTGCAACATCCACGACTGGATGTCCGGCGTGATTCTGGTGTTGCCGACGCCGTACTTCGCCGTCAGCGACGCCGACGGCGCCTTCACCCTCGTCGGGCTGCCGGACGGAGAGACGCCGATCGCCGCCTGGCATGAGGGCCTGCGCACGTCGGTCGATGCGACGGTGCAGCGCATCGACGTCGGCGCCGCGACGCCGCCCCTGCGTGTTGCGATCGACGCCGCGGCGCGCCGCGGCCGCAGCGGTGCCGGCCGGAGCGGTGAATGAGGGCCTGGTGGGCGCGGCGGCGCCTGCGCGCCCGCATCTTCCTCCCCTTCGCGCTGCTCATCCTCGCCGTGCTGCTGGCGACGCTGTGGCTGATCAACGCCGCCGTCGGGGCCTGGGTCGAGCGCAGCCTATCGGCGCAGTTCGCCGTCACGGCGCGCGTCTTCCGCGTGCTGATGGACGAACGTACGGTGCGCCTGCGCGGCATCACCAGCTTGATGGCGCGCGACTTCGCCTTCAAGCGCGCGGTGGCCACGTACGACACCGACACGCTGGTCTCGATGGCGGCGAACCGCAGCTACCGCGACGTCGATCTGCTGTGGATCACCGATGCGGACGGGCGTCTGCTGGCCGACTTCGGCGGCGCCGTCGAAACCGGCCGGGTGGTGCGTGAGTTGCCGCCGCTCGCCGAGGTGTTGGCGGCGCCCGATGCGGAGGGCGGGGCGGCGATCGCGGCCATCGACGGTCGGCTGCTGCAATTGGTCGCGGCGCCGGTGCTCGGGCCCGATGCCGAGCCGATCGGGTTCCTGATCGCCGGCGAAGCGATCGACGACGTGACGGCGCGCGAGTTGCAGCTCGATACGGGGCCGGCGGTGACGTTTGCCACCACCGCCCAAGTCTACGCGTCATCGCTGGTGCCGTCACAGCGCGAGGTGCTGTTCCCGTTCGGGCGACCCGCCGACGGGCCTCTGGCGGCGGTGCTCGCCGCTGGCGGCGAGACGACCGCGCTCGTCGCGGTGGCCGGCGATCGCGTCCTCTCCGGCCTGGTGCCGATCGACGCGCGTCTGCCGCAACCGCTCTTCGCCATCGTCCAGGAATCATACGACCGTGCCCTCGGGCCGCTGCGGGGGCTGCCCGGGCGCGTCGCGGTGATCGGCGCGGTTGCCCTGGCCGGCGGACTGCTCGTCGGCGCGCTCATCGCGGCGGGCATCGCCGCGCCGCTGCAGTCGATCGTCCGCGCCATGCGGCGGGTGCTCGACGGCGACTTCGCGCCGCGCCTGACCCTGCAGCGCGGCGACGAAATCGGCTTCCTGGCGCGCGCGTTCAATGAGATGGTCAGCGGCCTGGAGGAGCGCGAGCGGATCAAGGACACCTTCGGCCGCTTCGTGTCGCACGACGTCGCCGCCGCGGTGCTGGGCGGCTTGCCGCTCGACGGCGAGCGGCGGGAGGTGACGATCCTCTTCCAGGACGTGCGCGGCTTCACGACGATCGCCGAGCACATCGCCCCGACCCGCCTGGTGCAGGTGGTGAACCGCCTGTTCACCCAGATGGTCGAGGCCGTCGAGGCGCAGGGCGGCATCATCCGTCAGTTCACCGGCGATGGGGTCATGGCCCTCTTCGGCGCCCCCGTACAGCACGCCGACGATCCCGCCCGCGCCGTCCGCGCGGCGCTCGATATGGTGGCGCGTCTGCCGGGACTGAACCGCGATCTCGCGGCGGAAGGGCTGCCGGTGCTGCGCATCGGCATCGGCATCCATACCGGCGAGGTGGTGGCCGGACGCTTCGGGCCCGATCGGCGCAGCGAGTACAGCGTCGTCGGCGATGCGCCCAACCTGGCCAGCCGCATCGAGGGGCTGACGAAGGAGATGCAGACGGCGATCCTCGTCTCCGCCGTCACGGCATCCAGGCTCGGCCCGGACATCGATCTCGGCCGCCGTGCCGTGCTGGCGGTGAAGGGCAAGGAACATCCGGTCGAGGTGGTCGAAGTGCTCGGCCGCCGCGCCGGCGCCTGAACCGATGGTCACGCAGCGCCGCTTCGCAGTCTGGGTCCTGCCGTTGGCGCTCGTACTGGGGGCCGCGGCTCCGCGCCTCTGGTGCCTCGACAGCGTGCCGCTCGGCCTGCATGGCGACGAGGCGATCACCGGCATGGACGCGCGTCGCGTCCTGCGCGACGGCTGGATCGGTCCCTATCTCTACCCCAGCGCGCTCGGCCAACCCGCCGGACCGGTGTACGTCACCGCGGCAGTGTTCGACGCGCTCGGCGAGAGTACCGCCACACTCCGCCTCTCGATGGCCCTCTTCGGCGTCGGCACCGTGTTCTTCACCTACCTCGCCGCCCGCGCCATGTTCTCACGCGCCGTCGCCGGGCTCGCGGCGATCCTCCTGGCGGCGTTGCCCTGGCACCTGCACCTGAGCCGCATCGCTTTCATGGTCAACGCCTGGCCCTGCCTGCAGATGGCCACGTTGTGGCTCATCTTCCGCGCCCGCCGTGGAGCACCGCGCTCGGCGCTGCGCGCCATTCCTATCGGCGTCGCCGCCGGCCTGACTGTGTACACGTACAACGCCGCCCCACTCTCATTGCCTCTCTTCGCCATCCCTTTCCTCTACGACCTGTTCCACCCACCGGTCGCCCGCCGCCGCATCGTCACCACCGCCGCCGTTGCCGCCGTCACCGCGCTCGTCGTCGCCCTGCCGCTGCTCGACTACATCCGCACCCACGAGGAGTACTTCTGGCACCAGGAGGAAGTCGGCGTCACCCACACGGTCGCCTGGCGCGACGGCGATTGTTCCGATCGCGCCGCGCTGCTGGCGGCGCGCGCCGCGGAGTGGGGCAGGGGGCTCGCCGTCGGCGGCCGCCCCGACGACGGCGACGGTCTCGGCGCCGTCGGCTACCCGCTGCTCGATCCGCTCACCGGCGTCGCGGCGCTGGTCGGGCTCGGGCTCGCCGTGCGCCGCTGGCGCGAGCCGGCCTGCGGAGTGCTGATCGGCGCCGTGGTGCTGCTGCCGCTCGGCGCGCTGCTGACCATCGAGGACGGCCTGTACCGCCGCACCCTCGGCCTGGCGCCGATCCTCGCCGTGCTCGCGGCGCTGCCACTGGCCCGGCTGTGGCATGAGGCGAAGCGGCGCGGCAGGGCGCCGCGGCAGGCGGCCGCCGCCGCCCTCGGCGCGCTGTTGGCGCTGTCGGCGGCGCGCACCGCGCTGGGGTACTTCGGGCCGCTGCAGACGAGCGAGCAGATGCGCTACGTGTTTCCGTACCAGGTCGACGCCGCCGCCCGTTTTCTCGCCGCGCAACCGCGCGGCGCCGCCGTCTATTGGTACAGCGAGCGCTGGCCGGCGAGCTATGAGACACGGCGATGGTGGGCACCCGACACCGAGGTGGTCGAGCGCTCTCCCGAACACGGCGCCGCCAGCGCCGGCGATGGCGGCCCCGTGCTCGCCGCCGACAGCGATCGCGCCACGCTCTTCGTGCTGCTCGGCCGCTACATCGACCTCGCGCCCGACCTGGCGCGCCGCCATGGCGGCGCCGTGCACGAGGAGCGCCGTGATGGCGAGGTGCTGTTCCGCGCCCTCACGGTCGAGCCCCCCGCGCCCTGACTGCTGGTTCGTGGGGAGCGGCGGCGAAGCCGGTCGGCGCGTGCCGACGCGGACGCGGGTGGGTGGGCGGCGCGGCCTCTGCTAGGGAACAGCGGAGAGGGTCCCGACGATGGATTTCGATCATTCCGAGCGCGCCCAGCAACTCATCGGTCAGGTCGAGCGCTTCGTGCGCGAGCGCGTCGTGCCGGCCGAGCCGATCTACGAGGCGCAACTGGCGCACAGTCCCGACTGGCGCCAGTGGCGCATCCCGCCGGTGCTGGAGGAGCTGAAGGCACAGGCCAGGTCCGCCGGCCTGTGGAACCTGTTCCTCCCCGACGAGGAGCACGGCGCCGGGCTCGACAACCGCGACTACGCGCCGATCGCCGAGGTCACCGGCCGCAGCTTCCTGGCGCCCGAGGTGTTCAACTGCAGCGCCCCCGATACCGGCAACGCGGAGGTGCTGGTGCGCTATGGGTCGGACGAGCAGAAGGCGCGCTGGCTGGTGCCGCTGCTGGCCGGCGAGATCCGCTCCGGCTTCGCCATGACCGAACCGGCGGTGGCGTCGAGCGACGCGACGAACATGCAGGCCACCTGCGTCGTCGACGGCGACGACATCGTCATCAACGGTACCAAGTGGTGGACCAGCGGCGCCGGCGATCCGCGCTGTCGCTTCCTCATCTTCATGGGGGTCACCGATGCCGCCGCTGACCGGCATCAGCGTCACTCGATGGTCATCGTGCCGCGCGACGCCGCCGGCCTGCAGATCCTGCGCATGGTGCCGGTGTTCGGGCATCTCGACGAGCCGCACGGGCACGCCGAGATTCTCTTCGACGACGTGCGGGTGCCGAAGGGCAACATCATCGCCGGGCCCGGCCGCGGCTTCGAGGTCGCCCAGGGCCGCCTCGGACCGGGGCGCATCCACCACTGCATGCGCGCCGTCGGCGCCGCCGAGCGCGCTCTCGAGCGCCTCTGCCGGCGCGCCGTCGGACGCGTCGCCTTCGGCAAACCGCTCGCCAACCTCGGCGGCAACCGCGACGTCATCGCCAACTGCCGCATGGCGATCGATCAGGCGCGCCTGCTGACGCTCAAGGCCGCCTGGGCGCTCGACCGGCACGGCACCTTCGGCGCGCTGACCGACATCTCGGCCATCAAGGTGGTGGCGCCGAACGTCCTGCAGATGGTCACCGACGCGGCCATCCAGATGCACGGCGGCGAGGGTATGGCCGACGCCGAGCTGACCCGGCTGCTGGCGATGGCGCGGGCGTTGCGCATTGCCGATGGACCCGACGAGGTGCATCGCGGCATGGTCGCCCGCCTCGAACTGAAGAAGTACGCGTGACGGGGTGGCGGCGGGCGCGGCGACTCCGCGCCCGCCGCATCTGGCGCCTGCGTCGCCGAGGGACTATCGGGGACCCATGCGCGCGCATGCCATCGTTGTTCAAGCCGCCGGCGGTCCCGAGGTTCTGCAGTGGGAGGAGATCGAGGTCGGCGAGCCCGCCGCCGGTGAGGTACTGCTGCGGCAGACCGCCATCGGTCTCAACTACATCGACACCTACCATCGCAGCGGCCTGTACCCGGCGCCGCTGCCCGGCGTCATCGGTCTCGAGGGCGCCGCGGTGGTCGAGCGCCTCGGGCCGGGGGTCGACGGGCTCGCGGTCGGCGATCGCGTCGCCTACGCCTCGGGGCCGCTCGGCGCCTATGCGACCTGGCGCGTGTTTCCGGTCGAGCGCCTGGTGAAGCTGACCGCCGCGATCAGCGATCAGCAGGGCGCTGCGATGATGCTGCAGGGGATGACCGCCGAGTATCTCATCCGCCGCACCTTTGCGGTGCAGGCCGGGCAGTGGGTGTTGTTCCATGCCGCCGCCGGCGGTGTCGGCCTGATCGCCTGCCAGTGGTTGAAGCACCTCGGGGCGCGCGTCATCGGCACCGCCGGCGCCGACAAGCTGGCGCTGGCGTCGGCGCACGGCTGCGAACACGTGCTCGATTCGCGCGCCGACGACATCGCGGCGCGCGTACGCGAACTCACCGGCGGGGCTGGTGTCGCGGTGGTCTACGACGGCGTCGGCCGCGATACGTTCGCCGCCTCGCTGGCCAGCCTGGCGCGGCGCGGCATGCTGGTCAGCTTCGGCAACGCCTCCGGTCCGCTGCCTGCCTTCGAGCCGGCGCTGCTCGGCATGCACGGTTCGCTGTACCTCACCCGACCGTCCCTGATGGACTACACCGCTACGACCGCGGAACTGCGCGCGTCGGCCGCGGCGCTCTTCGCCGTCGTGGCGGGCGGCGCCGTCACCATCCAGGTGCACCAGACCTACGCCCTGCGTGACGCGGCGCAGGCCCACCGCGACCTCGAGGGGCGGCGGACGACGGGCTCGACGGTCCTGCTCCCCTGAGGTGGCGCCTTCGGAGAGGGAAACCCCTGGCGAGAAAACGAAAAAGCCCTGGACGGATCCAGGGCTTTTTCAGAGAGCGGGCGACCGGGGTCGAACCGGCGACCTTATGCTTGGCAAGCATACGCTCTAGCCAACTGAGCTACGCCCGCGTGGCTTCGTTGCTAGCGAAGCCGCTGGCGGGAGTCAAAGGGGGGCGCGGTCGTCGATGAACCTTTTCGTCGCGTCGTGCGTATCACCGCATCGAGACCCCGAGGAGGATGCCGATGCCCGCCAGCAAGCGCTGCCCCTATTGCGCCGAGGAGATCCGCGCCGAAGCGACGCGCTGTCGCTACTGCCGCAGTCGCCTGACGTCGTTCGAGAGCGACCGTTGGCATCGCGGCCACGGCGAGGCGAAGATCGCCGGCGTCGCCGCGGCGGTGGCGCGCGCCTTCGCGCTGCCGGTCGGCGCGGTGCGCCTGGTCTTCCTGGCGCTGGCGCTCTACCACTTCTACGGTCTCTATCTGTACGCCCTGCTGTGGCTGGCGGTGCCGCGCCGGCCGGGGGCGGAGTCGCTGCTCGAGCGCGGCTTGCGCTGGGGCCTCGACCAGGCCGGTCGCCTGAGCGGGCGGCCGATCGGGCGCTCGGGACCGCCGAGCGTGATGGAGTCCTGACCCAGCCGCACCCGGAGGACGCCGCGCCGCGGCGCCGACGCACCTGCTATGACGATGAGGCGATGCCGACCGATGAAGAGCTGCTCGCACGGGTGGCGGCGGGCGACGAGCCGGCCCTGCGCGAGTTGCTGCGCCGCTGGCAGCGACCGCTGTCGGCCTTCCTCTCGCGCCATACCGGCGGGCGCGACGTCGAGGATCTCTACCAGGAGGTCTGGCTGCGCGTCGTCGGCGCGGCCGATCGCTTCGACGCGCAGCGCCGCTTTTCGACCTGGCTCTTTCAGATCGCCGTCAACCTGTGCCGCGACTGGCACCGCCGCCGACCGCCCGACGCCAGCCTCGCCGGCGAGGTGCCGGCCGACGCGACGCTCGAGCGCAGCGAGTCGCTCCTCGATGCCGCGCGCCTCTTACAGCACCTCCCCGAGGCGCAGCGCGAGGTGGTCGTCCTGCGCTACTTTCACGACCTGAGCGAGGACGAGGTGGCGACGATTCTCGACATTCCCAAGGGCACCGTGAAGAGCCGCATGCACCATGCGTTGGCGCGCCTCACCGCGCTGGTGCGCGGCGCCAGCGCGGTGGGGTCGAGATGACCGGACGCGAGGCAGAGGCGGTGCCGGCCGACGTTGCCGCCGCGCTCGACGCGCTGCCTGGCGCCGCCGACCCGGCGGCGCTCTCGGCGCAGGTGCTGGCGCGCGTCGCGCCGCTGTTGGCGGCGCGGGCGCGGGCGGCGTTCTGGCGCCGGCTGGCGACCGTGTTCGGGCTGTCGCTGGTGCCCCTGCCGGTGGTCGTGGCGGTCGATGTGGTGCTGGTGCTGTGGCTCTACGACGTCGCCTCGACCTGGCTGCCGAGCGGCCTCGCCCTGTATCTCGTCGGCAGCTACGCGTTCGGCGCCGCGGTGCTGCTCGGGCTCGCCTACGCGTCCATTCCCCTGCTGCTGGCGCGCCGTGCCGCGCGCGACGCGCAGCCCCCAGAGGTGTTCGCATGAAGACGTGTCCGTTCTGTGCCGAGTCGATTCAGGATGAAGCGACCAAGTGCCGCTGGTGCGGCAGTTCGCTCGGCGGCTCGCTACTGTCGCGCGAATGGTACCGGTCGCGCGACGGCAAGAAGATCGCCGGTATCTGCGCCGGCCTGGCGCAGGAGTTCGGCATCGCCGCGACGCCGGTGCGGCTGGCGTTCGTGCTCCTGACGCTGATCGCCGGTGGGGCAGGGCTGGTGCTCTACGTCATCTTGTGGATGGTAATGCCGTACCGCGTCGAGATGGCGGCGCTGCCGGCATCGGCGGCGGGGCTGGAGCCGATCGTACTGCCGCAGCGACGGGAAGTGGAACGGCGCTAGGTCAGGATTCGAGACTGCCTTTACGTCGCGCGCTTGCTCGGTTCTGTCGCATCCGCAACTGTTGCCGCGTGCGGCACGCGCTGGCAACGCTTCTCGGGACCGTGCAGCGCAGCATCGGCGAACACGCCATGCTGGCGCGCGGCGAGCGCGTGCTGGTCGCGGTCTCCGGCGGGCCGGACTCGGTCGGCCTGCTGCTGGTCCTGGCGCGACTGCAGCGCAAGCTCGGCATCACCCTGGTCGCGGCGCACGTGAACCACCGCCTGCGCGGCGGCGATGCCGATGCCGACGAAGCCTGTGCGGCGGCGGCCGCCGCCGCCCTGCGGGTGCCGTTCGTGCGCACCGAACTCGATCGGCGTCTCGGCCGCGGCGGCAATCTCGAGGCGCGGGCGCGGGCGTGCCGCTACGCGGCGCTGCATCGCCTCGCCGCCGCGCACGCCTGCGTCCGCATCGCCACCGGACACACGCGCGACGATCAGGCCGAGACGGTCCTCATGCGGCTCATCCGCGGCAGCGGCATGGCGGGGTTGGCCGGCATCCGCGCCCGGCGCCGCGACGGCGTCGTGCGTCCGTTGCTCGACTGCCGTCGCGACGCCGTCGCTGCCGTGGTCGCGGCGGCGGGGCTGGCGACGCGCCACGACGCCTCGAACGACGACCCGCGCTTCCTCCGCACGCAGGTGCGGGCGCGGCTGTTGCCGTTGCTTGGCGAGCTCAACCCGGCCATCGCCGATGCCTGCGCCCATCTCGCGCTGAGCGCGCGCGCCGAGGGCCTCGCGGCGCGTCGCTGGGCCGACCGCTCGCTTGCCGCCGGCACCGTGCAGGACCGTCTCCCCGTCGCCTGGTTGGCGGCGCGGCCGGCGCTGCTGCAGCGTCTGTTGGTGCGCCGCTGGCTGGCGCGTGCGGGCGTGCCGTCGCGCGGGCTGAGCGCGCGCCACGTGCAGGCGGCGACGGCGTTGGCCACCAGCGCCAGCGGTCGCGCGGAGGCGCACCTGCCCGGCGGCTGGGTCGTCCGCCGCTGCCGCGGCGCCCTGACCGCGCAGCCGCCCAGCCGCGCACCCGGCGCAACGGCGCCCAAGCCGCGCCGCTGAGGCGCTGGCGCGAGAAGCTGTTTTGGGTCGTTGCCGCAGGATATTTGCCATGTTAGTGTCAGGTTTATTCTTCGTCTTTTTGGGGGTCGTGTGAATCAGTTTTCGAGAAACGTCGCGCTCTGGCTGGTGCTGGGGCTGATGATTCTCTTGCTGTTCAACCTGCTGACCAAGCAGCAGACCAAGCTGCAGGAGGTTTCGTACAGCGATTTCGTCGCCGCCGTCGAAAAGGGCGAGGTGACGGATGTCGAGATCGAGGGTCAGAACATTCGCGGCCGCTTCCAGAGCAGCGAACGGTTCAAGACCTATGCGCCGGAAGACCCCAGCCTGATGAAGGTGCTGCGGTCGAAGGACGTGAAGATCGTCGCCAAGCCCGAGGCTGGCGATCCCTGGTACGTGATCGCCTTCGTGCAGTGGTTTCCGGTCCTGCTGCTGATCGGGGTGTGGATCTTCTTCATGCGCCAGATGCAGGTCGGCGGCGGCAAGGCGATGTCCTTCGGCAAGAGCCGCGCCAAGATGATGACCGAGAATAGCCACAAGGTCACCTTCAGCGACGTGGCCGGCATCGACGAGGCCAAGGAAGAGCTCGAAGAGATCATCGCCTTTCTCAAGGACCCGAAGAAGTTCACCAAGCTCGGTGGGCGCATCCCCAAGGGCGTGCTGCTCGTCGGCGCCCCGGGGACCGGCAAGACCCTGCTGGCGCGCGCCATCGCCGGTGAGGCCGGGGTGCCGTTCTTCTCCATCAGCGGCTCGGACTTCGTCGAGATGTTCGTCGGCGTCGGCGCCTCACGCGTCCGCGATCTCTTCGCCCAGGGAAAGAAGAACGCCCCCTGCATCATCTTCATCGACGAGATCGACGCCGTCGGTCGCCATCGCGGCGCCGGCATGGGCGGCGGTCACGACGAGCGCGAGCAGACGCTGAACCAGTTGCTCGTCGAGATGGACGGGTTCGAGGCCAACGAGGGCGTCATTCTCATCGCCGCCACGAACCGCCCCGACGTTCTTGACCCGGCGCTGCTGCGCCCGGGCCGCTTCGACCGCCGCGTCGTCGTGCCGCGGCCGGACGTGAAGGGTCGCGAGGGCATTCTCAAGGTACATGCGCGCAAGTTGCCGCTCGGCGAGGACGTCGATCTCGAGACGTTGGCGCGCGGTACGCCCGGGTTTGCCGGCGCCGACCTCGAGAACGTCGTCAACGAAGCCGCGCTGCTGGCGGCGCGGCAGAACAAGGACCGCGTCCAGATGCTCGACTTCGAGGTCGCCAAGGACAAGGTCCTGATGGGCTCGGAGCGGAAGAGCATGATCCTCAGCCTCGAGGAGCGCCGCCACACGGCGTACCACGAGGCCGGCCATGCGCTCGTCGCCCAGCTGACGCCGGGCGTCGACCCGGTCCACAAGGTGAGTATCATTCCGCGCGGCATGGCACTCGGCGTCACCACGACGCTGCCGGCCGACGAGCGTCACAACGTCACCAAGGACTGGTGTCTGAGCCGCGTGCAGATGTGCTTCGGCGGCCGCGCCGCCGAGGAGATCATCTTCGGCCACGTCACTACCGGCGCGCACGACGACATCAAGAAAGCGACCGAGCTCGCCAAGAGCATGGTCTGCGAATATGGCATGAGCGACAAGATCGGGCCGGTGTCGCTCGGCCGCAAGGACGACCAGCCGTTCCTCGGGCGCGATTTCGGGCAGACGCAGGATTACTCCGAGCGCACCGCCCAGGAGATCGACGACGAAGTGCGGCGCATCGTCAGCGAGGGTTCCGAGCGCGCCAAGACGCTGCTCACCGAACATCTTGAGGAACTGCACGGCATTGCCGAGCAGTTGCTCGAGAAAGAGTCGCTGGACGGCGCCCAGATCGACGAGATCCTGCGCGTCCATCGCGAGCAGCGCGAATCGGCCAAGCCGGGCCTGAGTGCCGCCGCCGGCGGTGAGCAGCGCGCCTGAGCGGGTGGAGCTGCTCGACAACTTCCGCCTGCAAGATGCCGTCGACATCGGCATCGTCTCGTTCCTCGCCTACAGCCTGATCGAACTCATCCGCGGCACGCGCGCCGCGCGCATGCTGATCGGGCTGTGCATCATCTTCCTGTTCTATCTCTCGTCGCGCGTCTTCGACCTGTACACGCTGAGTTGGATCCTCGATAACTTCCTCAGTTCGGTGCTGCTGGTGATCGTGATTATCTTCCAGCACGACATCCGGCGGGCGCTGGTGCAGGTCGGCAGCCGGCCGTTCTTTGGGTCCGAGGCGCGCCTGCGCGGCCAGGAACTCGAGGACATCATCCGCGCCGTGGGGATGCTCGCCAGCCGCCGCGTCGGCGGGCTGATTGTCATCGAGCGTGAGACCGGCCTGAACGAGTTCGTCGAGGGCGGCATCACGCTCGACGCGCAGATCAGCAAGGAGCTGGTGGTCACGCTCTTTGCGCCGGGCTCATCGGTGCACGATGGCGCGGTGATCGTTCGCAAGGGCCGCGTCACCGCCGCCGGCTGCATCCTGCCGCTGACCACCAACCCGGACGTCAGCAAGACCCTCGGCACCCGCCACCGCGCCGCCATCGGGGTTACCGAGGAGAGCGACGCGGTGGTCATTGTCGTGTCTGAAGAGGACGGCAGCATTTCCCTGGTGGTCGACGGCCGCATCACCCGCGACCTCGACGTCGGAACCCTGCGCGGCACGCTGCAGAAGTTGTTCGTCGCATGACCTGGCGCGAACGTGTGCGCGAGCGCCAGCGCGGGCTTCGCGTGCGCGACCTCGGCGGCTCGCTGCGTCGGCTCCTGCTGCACAATGCCGGCAGCAAGTTGTTGGCCCTGCTGATCGCCGCCGGCATGTGGTTTTTCGTCAACGCCGGCGAACGCGATGCGGAAATGGCCGTGCAGGTGCCGGTCGAGCTGCGCAACCTGCCCGCCAACGTCATGCTCACCAGTCCGCGCGTCGACTTCATCGACCTGGTGGTCAGCGGGCCGCGTACGCTGCTCAACCGCATCGACCCGGAGCGCGTCTCGGTGGCGCTCGATCTACAGGGTGTGCGGTCCGGTCCCGCCGTCTTTCGCGTCCTGCCGGAGACCCTCGACCTGCCGCGCGGCGTCACGGTGGTTCGTCTGACGCCGTCGGAGGTGACGCTCGAGTTCGCCGCCATCCTCCGCAAGCGCGTGCCGGTGCACGTCGCCTTCACCGGCAAGCCGCCCGGCGGCCTACGCGTCACCGATACCCGCGTCGCTCCGGAATCGGTCGAGGTGGTCGGCCCGGCCAAGGAGGTGCAGGCGCTGAAGGCCGCCGAAACCGAGCCGCTCGATCTCGCGGGCGTCGCCGCCGGTGTGCTCGAGCGCCAGCTCGTCCTCGACCCGCCGCGCGAGTACGTGTCGTTCAGCGCCGGGTTGGTCAACGCCCAGATACGCCTCGAGGAGCCGGAGCGCACGCGCGCCATTGCCAACGTCCCGGTGGTGGTGCGCAACGGCCTCTACCGCGCCAGCGCCGTGCCCGGCCAGGTGCAGATCACGGTGCGCGGCCCGCGCTCGGCGACGGACGCGCTTGAGCTCGCGCATGGTGCGGTCTATATCGACGCCGCCGAGCGCGAGCCCGGCACATATCAGGTGACGCCGGCGGTGGACCTTCCGGCCGGCGTCGAGCTGGTCAAGCAGGAGCCCGTCGCCGTCGAGCTCCGCGTCCTGCGTCAGAAACGGAGAGCGGATGGGAGATGAAGGCACCACCGGCCGTGCACGGCTGTTCGGCACCGATGGCATTCGCGGCACGGCCAACGTCGAGCCGATGACGTCAGAGACCGTGCTGCGCCTCGGCCGCGCCCTGGCGCACGTGGTCAAGCGCAGCGCGCGCCGGCACAAGATCATCATCGGCAAGGACACCCGCCTGTCGGGCTATATGCTGGAGAGCGCGCTGACCTCCGGCATCTGCTCGATGGGCGTCGACGTGCTGCTCTGCGGCCCGATCCCGACCCCGGGCATCGCCTTTCTCACCCGCAGCATGCGCGCCGACGCCGGCGTGATGATCTCCGCCTCGCACAATCCGTTCCAGGACAACGGCATCAAGTGCTTCGGCTCGACCGGTTTCAAGCTGCCCGACGAGCTCGAACGCGAGCTGGAACAGCTGGTCCTCGACGACGGGACGGCGCATCTGCGGCCGACCGCGGCGGAGGTCGGCAAGGCCTACCACCTCGATGACGCGGTCGGTCGCTACAACGTCTTCGTCAAGAACACCTTCCCCAAGCACCTGACGCTCGATGGGCTGCGCATCGTCATCGACTGCGCCAACGGCGCCGCCTACCGCGTCGGCCCCGAGGTGCTGGCCGAGCTCGGCGCCGCGGTGATCGCCATCGGCCATCATCCGGACGGCGAGAACATCAATCGCGACTGCGGCGCCCTGCACCCGAGCGATCTGGCGCGGCGGGTGACGGCGGAGGGCGCCCATCTCGGCGTCGCGCTCGACGGCGACGCCGACCGCGTCATTCTCGTCGATGAGCTGGGCGAGGTGGTCGATGGGGACGAGGTGCTGGCCATGCTCGGTATCGAGCTGCAGCGCACCGGTCGCCTGGCCAACGCCGGTCTGGTGGCGACGGTGATGAGCAATCTCGGCCTCGACCTGGCGTTGCGCGAGCACGACATCGCCGTGACGCGCGTCCAGGTCGGCGACCGCTTCGTGGTGGAGGAGATGCTGCGCGGCGGCTTCCTGCTCGGCGGCGAGCAGTCGGGCCACGTCGTCTTCCTCGAGCATGGTACCACCGGCGACGGTTTGGTCACGGCGCTCGGTGTCTTGGCGCTGATGGTCGAGTCCGGTCGACCGCTGAGCCAATTGCGCGGCGTCATGCGCCGCCTGCCGCAACGTCTGGTCAACGTGCGGGTGCGCGAGCGCCGCGACCTGGCGACCCTGCCGAGCGTGCAGGACGCCATCGGCCGTGTCAGCGCCGCCCTCGGCGAGCGCGGCCGTGTCCTGGTCCGCTACTCCGGCACCGAGCCCCTGGTGCGGGTCATGGTCGAGGGCGAGCAACTGGCGCAGGTCGAACGCTACTGCGAGGAGATCGCGGCGGCGCTGCGCGAGCACGTCGGGACGTGAGGGCGGTGGGCGCGCCATGAGCCTGCTCGGCGTCAACATCGACCACGTCGCGACGGTGCGGCAGGCGCGCGGCACGGCGTATCCGGACATCGTGGCCGCGGCGCATGCGGCCGAGCGGGGCGGGGCGGACGGCATCACGGTGCACCTGCGCGAGGATCGGCGCCACATCCAGGATGCCGACGTTGAGCGCCTGATGCGGGCCGTGGCGACGAAGCTGAACCTGGAGACGGCGGTGACGGCCGAGATGATCACGGTCGCCTGCCGCGTGCGGCCCGCCGACGTCTGTCTGGTGCCGGAGCGGCGCCAAGAGCTCACCACCGAGGGCGGGCTCGAGGTGGCGGGCAACAGCGGCGTCGTTGGCGAAGCTGTCCGGCAGCTGCGCGGCGCCGGCATCCGCGTCAGCCTGTTCATCGATGCCGACCCGGCGCAGATCGACGCCGCGCACCGGCTCGGTGCCGAGGCGATCGAGATCCATACCGGTGCGTATGCCGCCGCGGCGGCCGCCGCCCAGGCAGTGGAGCTGGCGCGTGTCCGCGCCGGCGTCGACCAGGGCCGCGGCCTCGGCCTGATCGTCAACGCCGGTCACGGCCTGAACCTCGACAACGTCGGCCCGATCGCGGCGCTGCGGGGCCTGCACGAGCTCAATATCGGCCACAGCCTCGTCGCCCGCGCGCTCTTCATCGGCCTGGAGGAAGCCGTGCGCGAGATGAAGGCGGTCATGCTCGCCCACGCCGTATGACCCAGGCCGTGGACCCCACCCGCGGCGCGGCGATCCTCGGCGTCCCGGCGGCGGCCTGACATGCGCCTGGTGTCGGCCGACGAGCAACGGACGCTCGATGCGGCGACCATTGCCGCCGGCACGCCCGGGCACGTCCTCATGGAGCGCGCCGGCGCCGGTGCGGTGCGCGTCATCCTGGAGTGCTTTCCGCGCCTGCGCCGCACCGGGCGGCGTGTCCTCGTCGTCGCCGGCACGGGCAACAACGGCGGCGACGGGCTGGTTATCGCCCGCCTGCTCGCCAAGCGCGGCGCCGTCGTCGAGGTGGCGATCCTCGGCGCCGCCGCCGCGCTGCGTGGCGACGCCGAACGCAACCTCGGCGCCTACCGGCGGTTGCGGAAGCCGCTGTTTGAGGTCGTCGACGGCGCCGGGGTGGCGCGCGTCGCCGCGGCGGGGGCGCGCGCCGACCTCATCGTCGATGCGCTCTTCGGCACCGGCCTGAACCGATCGGTGCAGGGCCTGGCGGCGCAGCTCATCGAGGCGGTCAATGCCTGCGGAACGCCGGTGCTCGCCGTCGACATTCCCTCCGGGCTCGACGCCGATACCGGCCAGGTGCTCGGCGCCGCCATTCAGGCGCAGGCGACGGCGACGTTCGGCTTCGCGAAGCTCGGACAGCTGCAGCATCCGGGCGTCCGTCACTGCGGCGCGCTCGCGGTCGTGGACATCGGCCTCGCCGCGGCGGCGCTCGCGGCGCCGCCGTGCGCCGCTCTCCTCGACGCGGCCGGCGCGGCGGCGCTGCTGCCGCAGCGCGACGCCGAGGCACACAAGGGCACGTGTGGGCATGTACTGGTGCTGGCGGGATCATTCGGGCACACCGGCGCGGCGCAGTTGGCGACGCGTGCCGCGGGGCGCGCCGGTGCCGGCCTGGTGACGGTGGTCGCGCCGGCCTCACTGTATCCAGTGTACGCGGCCGGGGTGCGTGAGGCGATGACCGAGGCGTTGCCGGACGATGACGGACGGATCCGCTTCGACCCCGTGCGACTGGCGGCGTTGGCGGCCGGCAAGGCGGCGATCGTCGTCGGCCCGGGCCTCGGCACGCATACCGGCGCTGCCGAGACAGTGCGCTGGCTGTTGGCGGAGGCGAGAGTGCCGCTGCTGCTCGATGCCGACGCGCTGACCCTCGTGGCTGCCAATCTGGCCGCCCTGCGCGGCGCCCGCGCGCCGCTGGTCCTGACCCCTCATCCCGGCGAGATGGGGCGCCTGGCCGGCATCGACACCGCCGCCGTGCAGGCCGACCGCGTCGGCGTGGCGCGGCGCTTCGCCAGCGCGCATGGTTGCGTGCTGGTGTTGAAAGGGGCCCGGACGGTGATCGCGGCGCCGGACGGCTTCGTGTGGATCAACCCCACCGGCAACCCGGGCATGGCGTCCGGCGGCATGGGCGATGTGCTGGCGGGCGCCATTGGCGCCCTCCTGGCGCAGGGACTGACGACCTCGGCAGCGGCGTCCGTGGGCGCCTATGTGCACGGGGCGGCGGGCGACGCGGCGGCGGCGGACGGCGAGATAGGGCTGCTCGCCGGAGACGTGGCTGAGGCCCTGCGCCCGGCGCTGCATCGACTGCGCGCGGCATTGGATGGTGCTGGGTGATATCGGCTCCCGTCACCCGCGGTGAGTTCCTCAGCATGTCAGCCGAGGCGACGCACGCGGCCGGTCGCCGTCTGGCCGGCGCCCTGCGCGGCGGCGAGCGCATCACCCTCTCCGGCGACCTCGGTGCCGGCAAGACCTGCTTCGTGCGCGGCCTCGCCGAGGGCCTCGGCATCGCGCCGGAGGATGTGCGCAGCCCGTCCTTCCCGATCCTCATCCCGCACGAAAACGGTCGCCTGCCGCTCTATCACATCGACCTCTTTCGTCTGCCGGCCGGTGATATCGACTCCCTCTCCCTCAGGGAGTACATCTACGGGCCCGGCGTCTGCGCCATCGAGTGGCCCGAGCGCCTCGACGAACCCATGCGCGACCACCTCGCCATCACCATCGCCTTCGCCCCCGCCGGCGCTCGCCTCCTGGTGGCGGTGGCGCACGGGGCGGGCTATCAGGCGGCGATCGGCGCGCTGCTTGGCGCCGACTGCTGAGAGCCGACCAGTCATGTCCCTCATAGTGCAGAAATACGGCGGGACCTCGGTCGGCAGCGTCGAGCGCATCCAGGCCGTCGCCGCGCGGGTCGGCGCGACGCGCCGCGCCGGGCACGACGTGGTGGTGGTGGTCTCGGCGATGTCCGGCGAGACCAACCGCCTGCTGGCGATGGCGCAGCAATTCGATCCGCAGCCCAGCCTGCGCGAAGTCGATGCGCTGCTCGCCACCGGCGAGCAGGTCACCACGGCGCTGCTCGCTATCGCCCTGTACGCGCAGGGGGCGCCGGCGCGCGCCTTTCAGGGCCACCAGATCCGCATCGACACCGATAGCGCCTACGGGCGTGCGCGCATCCGCAGCATCGACGGCGACCGTCTGCGCGCCTCGCTGGCGGCGGGCGAGGTGGCGGTCGTCGCCGGCTTCCAGGGCGTCGACGCCGAGGGCCACATTACGACCCTGGGCCGTGGCGGCAGCGACACCTCGGCGGTGGCCGTCGCGGCGGCCCTGCGCGCCGACGTCTGCGAGATCTACACCGACGTCGACGGCGTCTACACCACCGATCCGCGCATCTGCCCGCAGGCCCGCAAGCTGGCGCGCATTTCGCACGACGAGATGCTGGAGCTCGCCAGCCTCGGCGCCAAGGTGCTGCAGATCCGCTCGGTGGAGTTCGCCAAGCGCTACGGGGTGCCGCTGTGCGTGCGCTCGAGCTTTGACGACCGCGAGGGCACCTGGGTGGTGCCGGAGGAGGCCGGGATGGAACAGGTGCTCGTGTCGGGGGTGTCGCTCGACCGCGACCAGGCGAAGATCACCGTGCGCCACGTCCCAGACAAGCCGGGTCTGGCGTCGCAGGTGCTCGGGCCGATCGCGCACGCGAACATCAGTGTCGACATGATCATCCAGAACGCCAGCAGCGGCGGCGACGCGGACTTCACGTTCACGCTGCCGAAGAGCGATTATCCGCGCGCTCTGGCGATGGTCGAGCAGACGGCGCGCGAGATCGGCGCCCAGGGGGTCAGCGCGGACACTGACGTGGTGAAGGTGTCCGTCGTTGGCCTCGGCATGCGCAGCCATGCCGGCGTGGCGCTGCGCATGTTCGAGACGCTGGCCGCCGAAGGCATCAACATCCAGATGATCTCGACCTCGGAAATCAAGATCTCGGTGGTCATCGACGCCAAGTACGGCGAGCTCGCCGTGCGGGCCCTGCACCGCGCCCTGATCGAGGAGCCGCCGGTGGCGGCGTGACCCCCGTGGCCCGCACCATCCACATCTACGACACCACGCTGCGCGACGGCTGCCAGGCCGAGGACATCGCGCTGACGCTGGAGGACAAGTTGCGCATCGCCGAGCGGCTCGACGACTTCGGCGTCGACTACGTCGAGGGCGGCTGGCCGGGCTCGAACCCGCGCGACGAGGCGTTCTTTCAGGCCGTCAAGGGCCGCAAGCTGAAGCGCATCAAGGTCGCCGCGTTCGGCTCGACGCGCCGCGCCGGCGCGCGCGCCGGCGAGGACCGCAATCTCGAGAAACTGCTGCGCGCCGAGACGCCGGTGGTGACGATCTTCGGCAAGAGCTGGGATCTGCACGTGCGCGACGACCTGCGCATTCCACTCGAGGCGAACCTCGAACTCATCCACGACACCGTGCGCTACCTGAAGCGCCACGTCGATGAGGTGGTGTACGACGCCGAGCACTTCTTCGACGGCTACCGCGCCAATCCGAGCTATGCGCTGGAGTGCGTCACGGCCGCGGCCGATGCGGGTGCCGACGTGCTCTGTCTGTGCGACACCAACGGCGGACGCATGCCGTGGGAGGTGGGGGCGGCGGTGGACGCGGTGCGTGCCGTCGTGCCGACGCCGATCGGCATTCACTGCCACAACGACGCCGAGCTGGCGGTGGCGAACAGTCTGATCGCCGTCCAGCACGGTGCGGTGCAGGTGCAGGGCACGATCAACGGCATCGGCGAGCGCTGCGGCAACGTCAACCTGTGCTCGGTGATCGCCAACCTGCAGCTCAAGATGGACCTGCGCGTCGTCAGCCCGGCCAACCTGCGCCGCTTGCAGGAGCTGTCGCGCTTCGTCGACGAGCTGGCCAACGTCGAGCACAACAAGCGCCAAGCGTACGTCGGGCAGAGCGCCTTCGCCCACAAGGGCGGCGTGCACGTCGCGGCGGTGCAACGCAACCCCCGCACCTACGAGCACATCGAACCGGAGGTGGTCGGCAACCGGCAGCGCGTCCTGGTCTCGGATCTCTCCGGGCGCGCCAACATCGTCTACAAGGCGCGCCAGTTCGGCCTCGACGGTGAGGAACTCAGCGGCCACGTCCGGCAGCTCGTCGACGAGGTCAAGCGCCTCGAGCACCAGGGCTTTCAGTTCGAGGGCGCCGAGGCGTCGCTCGAGCTGCGCATGCACCGCGTCCAGCACGGCGACCTGCGCTACTTCGAGTTGGTGCAGTTCCGCGTCGTCGACGAGAAGGGGTACATGCGGCTCGTCGTCGGCGCCCAGGGCGAGTACGCGGTGAGGACCGACGAGCGCATCGAACACGATCCGGCCTCGGCCTGGGCGGCGGTGATGCTGAAGGGACCGACCGGCGACATCGAGCACACCGCGGCCGAAGGCAACGGCCCGGTGAACGCCCTCGACACGGCGCTGCGGCGGGCGCTGCGGCGATTCTACCCGCGCATCGAGGAGGTGCGCCTGCTCGACTACAAGGTCCGCGTCCTCGGCGGCGCCGCCGGCAGCGCCGCGCCGGTGCGGGTGCTGATCGAGTCCGGTGACGGGCACGAGCGCTGGGGCACCGTCGGCGTCTCCGTCAATGTCATCGAGGCCAGTTGGCAGGCGCTGGTCGATAGCTTCGAGTACAAGATCTATAAGGACGCCAAGCCCGGCGCCCGTCGCGCCAAGGCGGCGCCGAAGCGCCCGGCACGCGCCGCGGCGGCGCGACGGCGCTGAGCGCCGTCGGCGAGGCAATCTGGGGTCGCTGATGATCTACCTCGACCACAATGCGACGACGCCGCTGCGCCCCGAGGCGCGGCTGGCGCTGCTGACGGTGCTCGACGCGGCGGCGGGCAACCCCTCGAGCGCGCATGCCGCCGGACGGGTGGCGCGCGCCGCGCTGGAGCGCGCGCGACGGACGCTCGGCGCCGCCCTCGACGTGCCGGCCGCGACGGTATGCTTCACCAGCGGCGCCACCGAGGCCAACAACCTGGCCCTCTTTGGCGCGGTGCCGGTGCCCGCCGCGGCGCATGTGATCGCCGCGCCGGTCGAGCATGCCTCGGTGCTGGCGCCCATGCGCGAGCTCGAACGCCGCGGCGCGCGCCTCACCTGGTTGCCGGTCGATGCGGCCGGGCGTGTGCGGGCTGCGGACGTCGCGGCGGCGCTGACGCCGGCGACGGCGCTGGTGTCGGTCGGCTGGGCCAACGGCGAGATCGGGACGGTGCAGCCGATCGCCGCGATCGCCGCGCTCTGTCGCGCCCGCGGTGTGCTGTTGCATGTCGACGCGGCGCAGGCGCTCGGCAAAGTGGCGATCGAGGTCGCCTGTGCCGACCTGTGCACGCTCTCGGCGCACAAGCTCGGTGGTCCGGTCGGCATCGGCGCTCTGGTGGCGCGCCGCGGCGTCGCGCTGCGCCCGCTCGGGTGGGGCGGCGAACAGGAGCGCGGCCTGCGGCCTGGGACGGAGAACGCGGCCGGCGCGGCGGCCTTCGCGGCGGTGGTGACGGAGCGGCCGCTCGGCGGCGGCGTTGCGGCGCTGCGCGACCGCCTGTGGGCGGCGGCGGCGACCCTGCCGGGCGTGACGCGCCACGGTCCCGAGCACGACGGCCTGCCGAACACCCTGTGCATCAGCTTCGTCGGCCTGGCGGGGGAGGCGGTGGTGGCGGCGCTCGACCTCGAGGGGGTCGCCGCCTCGGTCGGTTCGGCCTGCGCCGCCGGCTCGGGGGAGCCGTCGCCGGTCCTGCAGGCGCTTGGCTGCGACGCGGCGACGGCGCGCGGCGGCGTGCGCTTCAGCCTGGGCTCGACGACGACGCAACTGGAGATCGACGCGGCGGCGGCGGCGCTGGGTCGCGTCGTCGACCGCATGCGCGGCGTCGGCGCGCCGCGGGCGGCGACGGGGTAGGGTGATGCGCGAACGCGTCGTGGTCGCCATGAGCGGCGGCGTCGACAGCTCGTTGGCGGCGGCGCTGCTGGTCGAGGCGGGGTACGACGTCGTCGGCGTCTCGATGCGTCTGTGGGGCGGCGTCAGCGACAGCGGCTGCTGTTCGCTCGACGACTTCCTCGACGCCCGCCTGGTCGCGGAGCAGCTCGGTATTCCGTTCTACGTCATGGACTTCCGCGCCGCGTTCCAGCGCGCCGTGGTGGACGATTTTGTCGCCGAGTACCGCCAGGGACGGACCCCGAACCCCTGCGCGCGGTGCAATCAGTTCGTCAAGTTCGCCGGCTTCTGGGATCGCGCTCGCGAGCTCGGTGCGTCGCTGATCGCCACCGGGCACTACGCGCGGGTGGCGGCGCCGGCCGACGGACCGGCGCTGCTCGCCGGCATCGACGCCGACAAGGACCAGTCCTACTTCCTCTTCGGCGTCGATCGCGTCGTCCTGGCGCGCACGCTCTTCCCGGTCGGCGGGCTCGACAAACCCGCCGTGCGCGAGGCGGCCGCCCGCCGCGGCCTGTCCGTGGCCGGCAAGGCGGACAGCCAGGACGTCTGTTTCGTCTCGCGCGCCGGACACGCGGCGTTCGTCGCCGGGCAGGACTCGGCGCAGCCGCTGCGCCCCGGCGCGGTGGTCGACGAGGACGGTCAAGTCGTCGCGACGCACGACGGTGTCCACCGTTTCACCGTCGGCCAGCGACGCGGCCTCGGCGTCGCCGGCGGCCCGCCACGCTACGTCACCAGCATCGATGCGGCCGACGGCACGGTGCGCATCGGGGCGGCGACGCGTGTCGTCGCCGGCGGCCTGGTGGCGACGACGCCGAACTGGCTGGCGCCGCCGCCGCTGCCGGGAACCCAGGTGACGGTGAAGATCCGCTCGCGCTTCGCGCCGCAGGTGGCGCGAGTGGTGCGCGCCGATGCGCAGGGCTTCGCGATCGCCGCAGACGACGGTCTGCGGGCGGTGACGCCGGGGCAGGCCGCCGTCCTCTATGACGGGGCGCGGGTGTTGGGTGGGGGCTGGATCGCGGCGGGCGTGGATGGCGATCGATGAACCCCTCGCGGGCGGCGGTGACGTGGCCGCCGGCTGACGCGGTGCCGGTGCTCGAGGAGCGCCTCGGCTACGTCTTCCTCGATCGCAGCCTGCTCGACGCCGCCCTCACGCATCCTTCGGCGCTGCCGGTCGGGGCGCTGCGCGCCGGCGAGCAGCTCGAGTTTCTCGGCGATGCAGTGCTCGACCTGGTGGTTGCGGACCTGCTGTTACGCCACTTCCCCGATCTCGACGAAGGCGAACTCTCGAAGCGCCGCGCCACGTTGGTGCGCACGGTGACGCTGGCCGGCAAAGCGCGCGGCCTGGGGTTGGACGAGGCCCTGCGGCTCGGACGCGGCGAGGATCGCAGCGGCGGGCGCGACAAGGAGTCGATCCTCGCCGACGTCTACGAGGCCGTGCTCGGCGCGGTATTCCGCGACGGCGGCTTCGCTCGCGCCCGTGCGGTCATCAGCCGCCACTTCGCCGACGACATCGCCCGCGGCGGTACAGCCGGCGCGCCGGACTGGAAGACCATCCTGCAGGAGCGGGTGCAGTCGACGTATCGGACCGTGCCGATCTACCGTGTCGCCGAGGAGCACGGCCCGGCGCACGCCCGACAGTTCACCGTCGAAGTACTGGTCGAAGGCGCCGTGCTGGCGGTCGGTACCGGCACCAGCAAGCGCGCCGCCGAGCAGGACGCGGCGCGCGCCGCGATCGCCGCTGCCGGCCCTCCCGCGTAAGACGCGGGAGGGGGAAGTCTGTCTACGGCTTCGGATTCAGCTCGACACGCCGGTTCTGGGCGCGGCCGGCCTCCGTGTCATTGCTCGCCACCGGATTCGTCAGGCCAAAGCCCTGGACGCGCAGCCGCTCGGGGTCGACGCCGCGGTTGACCAGGTAGCGGTACACCGACTCGGCGCGCCGCACCGACAGCGCCTGATTGTAGGCAGCACTGCCCACCGAGTCGGTGAAGCCATCGACGGACACCATCACTTCGGGATTCTCCTTCAGGAGTTCCGCCGCCTGGTTGAGCACCGGGCCGGAATCGGGCCGCAGCGTCGAGGAATCGAAGTCGAAGGTGACACCACGCAGGACGATGCGCTGCTTGACCACCGGCTCGGGCGCCGCCGCGACGGCTTCGAGCGGGGGAGGGGGCGGCGGCACCTCGGCCTGCACGGCGGGGTCGAGGAAGACGTGGCCGAGCAGGCCGCAGAGGAGGGCGCCGCTGGCGGCGCCGATGAGGGCGCCCCAGACCCAGAAGGTCGAGTCACCCGAGTCACTGATGGAGGTGCTTGATTCCGCCACGCAGGCGCCATTGTCGAACCGGACGCAGGCGCTGGATGTGCGCCCCTCCTGGATGCCGACGCCGGCGCCGGCACCAACGGCCGCGCAGACGGCGGCGGCGACCCCCGAGCGGTAGGACCACGGCTTGTCCCAGCCGGGCTCCTGCAGCCAACTCGGACGGTTGGCGGCACTGCAGCCGGCCTGAATCAGCAGCAGGATGGTACAGGCCACCCGCAGCAGTCGTCGCCCATGCCCGCGTCGCATCATTCGATTCCCCCTGCACAGCTGCATCTGCCGCTCGCCCGGCACGCGCAGAGCGACCTTCTAGGCTGCGTCGGTCCGCAGGGTCAAGGCCAGGGCGCGGGCGAGGCGATGCCCCGGCTGGTTCCTTGACATTCAATAAGTCGCGAGTAGAACTCGCCTCGGCGCCAGGCTGGGCGCCCCAACCGGAGCGGGGCCTGCGGTCCTGTCCCGCCGGCAAATTAAGGAGACGACGATGCGCAAGCACGGGTGGTGGACAGGCGGTCTGGCGGTGCTGCTGACCGCGGGGTTGGCGCCGGCGCAGGTGACGACGGAGCAGAGTGCGTCGATCCTGGTGTTCCCGAAGGTGGTCTCCGACGGGACCCGGGACACGGTGATCCAGATCACGAACACCTCGAACTCGATGGTGCACGCGCACTGTTTCTATGTGAACGGCGCGTTGACCTTCCCCGAGCTGCCGGCCGGGCCGATCAATCCACCGTTGTGGATCGAGATCGACTTCGACATC
>JANNRA010000130.1:0-2295 GCA_031401035.1 bacterium
CACCCCCACCCCCAACCCCCCCCCACAACCCCACCCCAGCAAAACCTAGGCCGCCCCCCGTGACCTCGCCTGGCCCCCCCCCTCCGCCCCGCGACTGCGCACTTGAGCCGGGGCGGCTGCGGGGCGGCCCCCCCGCGGTCCCGGCTGGCTGCCACGTTGATGCTGCGATGCCATTATCGGTACGGATTCTGCATCCCTTTGGAGTCGTGCTGCTGCGCGCCCTTCTCTTTGCCGGCCTTTTCCTCGCCACCCCGGCGCGCGCCGCGACGTATTACGTCGCCATGACCGGCGGCGATGCCAATCCGGGCACGCAGGCGGCGCCCTGGCGGACGCTGCAGCGCGCCGGCGACATCGCCGGCGCCGGCGACGACGTCATCGTCCTGCCCGGCACCTACGCCGGCTTCCGGCCGCGCAACTCCGGTACCGCCCTGGCGCCGCTGCGCTTCCTCGCCCAGGCGGGAGTCATCGTCAACGCGCCGGGGGCGGCGAACAGCAACGGCGACAACATCTGGATGCGCAACGTCGACCACGTCGTCATCGACGGCTTCGAGTCGACCGCCGCGCCGCGCTCCGGCGTCGCCGTGCAGGGCGAGCCGGACGCGAACGTGACCGGCGTCGTCGTGCGCCGCTGTCACTGTCACCACAACAGCCGCTGGGGCATCTTCACCGGCTTCGCCCGCGACCTGACGCTGGAAGACAACGAAACCTCGTACTCCGCCATCGAGCACGGCATCTACGTCTCCAACTCCGGCGACCGCCCGACCGTGCGCCGCAACCACGCGCACCACAACAACGCCTCCGGCATCCAGCTCAACGCCGATCCGATCCAGATGGGTGATGACCCGAACGACCCGCAGGGCGACGGCATCATCGAGGACGCGCTGATCGAGGCCAACCTCATCCACGACAACGGCGGCGCCGGCGGCGCCGCGATCAACCTCGCCTCGGTACGCAATTCGCTGATCCGCAACAACGTGCTCTACGCCAATCGCGCCACCGGCATCGCCGGCTGGGACGACGGCGAGGGCAGCAACCAGTTCGGCACGCGCGACAACCGCATCCTCGGCAACACCATCGTCCAGCCGAGCAACGGCCGCTTCGCCGTCAGCCTGCTCAACGGCAGCACCGGCAACGCGCTGTTCGGCAACATCTTGCTGCACCTCGGCACGCGCGGCAGCGTCTCCGCCGACCCCTCCAGCCAGCCGGGCCTGCGCTCGGACCACAACATCGTCGTCGACCGCTTCTCGGACGACGACGTCTTCCTCAGCCTGGCGCAGTGGCGCACGCGCGGCGCCAGTCTCGGCCTGGGGTGGGAGCAGCACTCACTGATCGCCACCGCTGCGGCGCTGTTCGTCGATGCGGCGGCGAACGACTACCACCTGTCCGCCTCAAGCCCGGCCCGCGATGTCGGCCTCGCCCTGGCCGATCTGCTGACAGACCGCGACGGCGTCGCCCGCCCGCAGGGCGCCGGCGTCGATGCCGGCGCCTGGGAACGCCCTCTGGCGACGCCGACGCCGACCGCGACGTCGAGCGCAGCGGCGCCGACGGCGACGCCCACCGGCGGCCGCACCGTTGGCGGCACGCTGCGCGCGCGCGGCGGCGCCGCGTTGGCCGGCGCGACGCTGACCCTCGCTGGGGCCTCGACGCGCAGCGTCCCCTCAGACGCCGCCGGTGCCTACGCGTTCGGCGGCGTCGCGTCCGGCGTCTGGCAGCTGACGCCGCGCAAAAGCGGCGATCTGCGCGCCGCCGTCAGCGCCCTCGACGCCGCCTGGGTGCTGCAGCGCGTCGCCGGCCTGCGCAGCCTCGACGCCCTGCAGCGCCTCGCCGGCGACGTCACCGGCGACGGCTCGTTGAGCGCCCTCGACGCGGCGCTCATCCTGCAACGCGCCGTCGGCCTGGCCAGTCCGTTCCCGGCCGCCGCGGCGTGTACCTCGGAGTGGCTCTTCCAGCCGGTGCCGATAGCGGTGCCGAACCAGTCGATCGTCTCACCCGCGCTCGCCGGCACCTGTGTCATGGGTTCGCTGACCTACGGCCCATTGGCAGCAGACGCCGGCGGCCAGGACTTTACCGGCGTGCTGCTCGGCGACATCACCGGCAACTGGCAGTGATGTGGAGTGCGGCGCGTCAGCGCCGCTCGCTCATCGCGCCGCGTCAGCGGCGCCGCTCGTCGCGGGCAGCGCGGCGCTCACGCGCCGCGAGGAAAGAGCGGCGCGGACGCGCCGCACTCCACAACAGCCCCAGCACATCTTGAACTTCGTGCCACTGCCGCAAGGACACACCGAGTTGCGCCCCACC
>JANNRA010000131.1:0-40065 GCA_031401035.1 bacterium
CCGGCGGCGCCGCCGGGCTCACCGGGCCGACGCCGTCGCCGGCGCTCGGCACCAGGCGTACCGCCGCACCGAGGTCGCGCAGGGCGCCGAGCAGGCGCAGCCCGGTGGCGTGCTCGAGACCGCCGCCGAGCCGCTGCGGCAGCGGCGTGTCGCGCGCCAGCGGCGCCAGAGCCGGCTGGCCGCTCAGAAAGCGCAGCACCTGCTCGCGCGCCAGGTCGTTGCGGTACCCGAGCAGTTCGAGATCGAAGCGCGTCACGCCGGGCATGGTGGGCCGAAGCGTAGCATGCCGGTGCCGCCGAGGCGCTGCTCGGCTGCATCGCCACCGGCGCGCGGCACGCATGCAACGGCGGCACCAGGGGCGCGGCGATCACCGCGATGGCGGTGGCAGCGCCGCGAGGAAGGCGTCGAGCGGTTGATCGAGCGAGGACATCGACGTCCGCACGCTGCCGTCGGGCGCGATGAGGAAGACGGTGTTGTCGTGCATGATGACGCCCGACTCGGGGTTGGTCGTGTACTTGAAGTCGAGCAGCATGGTCAGCGTGCGCACCTGCGCGTCCTCTCCCACCAGCAGGTGCCAGCGGTCGGCACCCTCCAGGTGGTGGCGGGCGCGGTACTGCGTCAGCGCCTGGGGCGTATCGTGCGCCGGGTCGAGGCTCACCACCACCAGGTCGAGCGGGCGGCCGGCCTTGGCGAGGGCGGTGTCGAGGCGCTTGAGCTTTTGCGTCGTCAGCGGGCAGGTGGCGGCGCAGGACGTGTAGAGGAAACTCAGCGCGTACCAGCGCCCCTTCCAGGCGTCGAGCGAGATCGGCGCGCCGGCCTCGTCGCGCCAGGTGGTCGGCAGCGCCAGCACGTTGCGCGGCGTCTCGTCGGCGCGGGCGAGCGTGCTCAGGAGGCACAGGCATAGCGCCAGGCGGCGGATCATGGCGTCCCCGGTGCGGCGCCGGCGCAGCGGAAACCGAGGGTGGGCAGGGCGGCACGCGCGCTGAGGCACGAGCGCAGCGCGTAGCGCATGAAGGCGGCATAGTCCTCGCGGCGGGCGCTGCCGGTGGCACCCGCGCCGCACATCAGGGCGGCGTTCTTGTCGCCGTCCTGGCGGCTGTCGCCGGAGACGAAGATACCGTTGAAGTCGTCGGTCCATTCCCACACCAGCCCGTGCAGCGCCTCGACGCCATAGAAGTTGCGCGGGCTGCCCGGTTGCTCGAGGTCACCGGCGCGCGTCGGGCGCGAGTACCAGTCGAGGATGCGCTGCGCGAAGGCCGGGTCGCGCGAGGCGTCGCGGCGGGTTTCGTCGGCGGCCGCCGCGTACTCCCATTCGAGCGTCGTCGGGAGACGGCGGCCCTTCCAAGCGCAGTAGGCGCGGGCGGCGAAGTACGACACGTCGACGACTGGCGCATGCGGCGCGAGCGGCTGCTGCCACGAGGCAAGGTAGCGCTCATCGACCAGCGCCGGCGCCGGCTGACCGGGGCGCCAGGCGGGATGGGCGGCGAGGAACTGGGCCCAGTCGGCGCGGGACACCGGCGCGATGTCGAGACTGAAGGGGGCGACGGGAAAGTCGACCTGGCCGACGTCGAGGCCGAAGAGCGGCGCGAAGCGGCCGCTCGGCAGGGCGACGCTGTCGCCGGCGGCGGCAGTCGCGCCGAGCAGCAGGGTCAGCAGCAGGACGTGCAGCCGCCGCGACGCGGTGGACGGGCGGCTGGTGGGCCGCGCGGCGTGCGTCATCACGCGTCTCCGCTACTGGGGTGTCGCGCCGGCCGCCGCCGGCGGCGGCGCGGCGCGCAGCGCTTTCACCTCATCGGCGGTGAAGGGCGTGGCGCTGTTGCCCCAGGTGTTGCTCACGAAGGTGAGCAGCGAGGCGAGCTGTGCGTCGTCGAGGCCGGCGACGGGCGTCATGACGCCGTTGTAGTCGACGCCGTTGACAGTGATCTTGCCGGCCTTGCCGTGCAGCACGAGATCGACCAACTCGTTGCGCTTGCTGCGAGCGAGCAGCTGCATATAGTCGCTCATCGCCAGCGGCGGGAAGGCGCCGGGTACGCCCTGGCCCTCCGCCTGGTGGCACATCGCGCAGTTGGCCAGGAAGAGGGTCTTGCCATCGACGGCAGCCGGCACGGCGGGCCCGCTGCCTCGCGTGGCCCTGATCGATGTCGCCACCGACTCGTCGCCCAGGTACACCTCATCGACTTCTTTACCCGAGTAGACGTTCTTGTTACCCGGGCCCTCGACCTTGAGCATGCCGAGCGAGCCCTTGTTGAAGGTGCGGAAAATCGAGTGGTCGACAAGGATGTAGGTTCCGTCGGTGTCGAGCGTGAACTCGACGATGGCGCTGCCGCCGGCAGGCACCAGGGTGGTCTGGACGTTCTCCTGCGCCTTCATGCCGCCCTCGGTGTAGACGCGGTCGAAGATCTCGCCGATGACGTGAAAACTCGACACCAGATTCGGCCCGCCGTTGCCGACAAAGAGGCGCACGGTCTCGCCCACCTTGCCCTTCAGCGCGCGCTCGCCGACCAGCGACAGCGCGCTACCGTTGAACACCACGTACGAGGGGCGTTCGTCGATCGCCCGCTTCATCGAGAAGGGCTGCAGCCCCTTCGTCCCGAAGTCGGCATCCGTATAGAAGTCGCCCTGCACCACGTAGTACTCGCGGTCGACCTTCGGCAGCGGCGTTGTCGGTTGCACGTAGATGAGTCCGTACATGCCGTTGGCGATGTGCATACCGACCGGCGCGGTGGCGCAGTGGTAGATGTAGAGTCCGGCGTTGAGCGCCTTGAACGTGAAGCGGCTCTTGTGTCCCGGCGCCGTGAAGGTGCTCGCCGCGCCGCCGCCAGGTCCGGTCACGGCATGCAGATCGATGTTGTGCGGCAGCTTGTTGTCGGGATGGTTGGCGAGCCAAAACTCAACCGTGTCGCCCTCGCGGATGCGGATGAAGCTGCCCGGCACCGTGCCGCCGAAGGTCCAGAACGTGTAGTCCACGCCGTCGGCCATCGGCATGACCTTCTCGATCACCTCGAGCTCCACCACTACCTTTGCCGGCGCGGTGCGCGTGATGGGTGGCGGCACCAGCGGCGGCGCGGTCAGCACCGCCCGCTCTTCGGGCAGCGCCGCGCCCAGTCCCAACAGTGCGAAGGTGATCAGTGCCGACTGCATATGCGTCTCCTCAAGTGCCGTCCGACCCCACTCGGCGGGGCCGCTGCTGCAGAAAGCAAGCGAACGTCCAGATCTTCCTGCGCCATCCGGGCTTGAGGATTTCGTCAAAACGTCTCAAACCTGAGAATCTGCCTCGACTCCGGTACTGGTGAATCACATGGAACGTCCGATCATCGGCTTTCGCACCGACGACGAGGGGCACTGGGTGGCGCTGCTCGCCTGCGGCCACGCGCAGCACGTGCGCCACACGCCGCCGTTCATGAACCGGCCCTGGGTGATGAGCGAGGCGGGGCGCACCAGCCGGCTCGGCCAGCGGCTCGACTGCGTGCGCTGCGACGCCGCCGAGCTGCCGGCCGCCTTCGTCGCCTTCAAGCGCACAGCGATCTTCGACGCCGCGACGGTGCCGGCGGGACTGCGCCGCAACCACTCGACCCGCGCCGGGGTCTGGGCGCGCATCGTCGTCCTCGAGGGAGCCCTGCGCTACCACGTCGCAGGCGCCGCCACGGCGCAGGACCTGACCCCCGTTCGCGGCGGCGTCGTGGTGCCCGAGGTCGTCCACCACGTCGAGCCGGTCGGCGCGGTGCGCTTCTACGTCGAGTTCTACCGCGCCGCGGACCCATCGGGCTGAGCGTAGCCGGCGATCCGCAACGGCGGCGCGTGGCGGCGCACTTCGCCGGCAGACGCACGACGCGGGTCCGAACCGGTCAGCACGGCGCACGAGATCCTGGCCGCGAGCGGCGCTGGTTGACTGAGCCCGGCGCGTGGTCGCCGCGCAAGGAACAGCACGATCGCCTTCCCGATCTCGACTCGCCGCGCTTGCCTCGCCCTCAGCGCTCGCACTGCGCAAGAATGCTCGGCAGCGGATCCTCGGAGCACATGATTCCGCCCCACTGGTACCCGCGGCGTCCATCGAACTCGATCGCGAACCAGTCGTAGCCGTCGCTGATCGCGTCCATGCCCTTCAGGATCTGGATGCGGTCGCCTGCGGCGACGCTTGCCAATCTGGGCGCCGTCATCGACGGCCCCTCGCGCACGATGCCGCCGAACGAGCGTCCCCACATCGGCAGCAGCTCGTTGGTCGCGCTCGTTCCCAGCGGCACGCAGCGGTCGGTTTCCGGAACCGGCCGCATGCCCGGCCCGCAGGGATTCTCGCCCTCGCCCTCGGCGAGCCGCTCGCACCGACCGTTGACGAGCTTGAACCCCTCCTCGCAGCCGCGCGGCTCGGCCACCGCCCGCGGCGTCGCGCCGGCGCGCGGTACGCGGCACTTCAGGGTTCCAAAGTCCGCGATGTGGAGGTCGATCTCCGCCTGGTTCGGCGCGATCTTCACACTGTAGTCGCCGAAGGTGTAGAACAGCGGGTCGCTCGGACTCTTCTCCAACTGGAGCGTGGCGCCTTCCACCGGTGCGGCCGACAGCGAATTCGGCCCGGTGACGGTCAAGGTGATGGTCTGTCCGTCGCCACAGACGAAGCGTCTCGTCTGCGCGTCCACATCTGAGCTCGACGCGATCAGGGTCAGGATCGCCGCGGCGGTGCATACGCTGCGGCGACATTTGGCCGACACGAGAGCGGCGACCCGCGTCGTCAGCTCCAGAGTTCCTCGGGCACGTTGCCGCCGTTGTCGGCGATCTTCTTGAGAACGGTCTTGTGCAGCCACATGTTCATCGTCGCCGAATCGCCCATGAGTTCGGCCGGGCAGTGCAGTTCGGTGGCGAGTTCCTTGCGGGCTGCGAGGCTGCTGTCGATGTCGAGAAGCTTGAGCAGGTCGACGATCGAAGCCTTCCAGTTCAGCTTCTGTGGGTTGGCGGCGGCGAGGGTGCCCAACTGTGCGAGCACATCGACCACCGCAATCGGCTGCGGCGGCGGCGGCGCGGCGGCCATCGGGGCAGCGTCAGGCGTGGGCGCAGGCGGCGCCGTCATCGGATCGGCTGCGGGAGGTGGAGCTGCCTGCGCCGAGCTGAGGCCCAGTTTCTCGAGAATCTTGCCGAAAAAGCTCATGCTGAAGTCCTTTCTGTTCGTTCAACGGCGGAACGTTCGGCTAGCACGTCCGGCGGCGCCGCACCATGCGCACTGCCGCGCGTGCGTCACATCGCCGCCGACGTTGATACCGGGCGCGGCGTCGTGCGGGAGTTATACCTCGCGCGCCCCGCGGGTGATGGCAGTGAGCGTCGCGCGACGGCGCTGCAGGCGCGCCCGACTACCATTGGCTGCGGCACCGTGGAGATGGCCGGCCCCTGGAGGGCACCACCCCGTCCGCGCCGGTTGCACCGGGGCGCGGTCGCTCTATCCAACAGGCGTCGACGGGGCGGCGCCCTCCAGGGGCCCCTCGCGAAGCACTCTGCCCCCGCCAGCGCGTCGCCCGGTCGGTGGGCATGATTCCGACATACGCGCGCGTTGCGGGGCGTCGAGCGTGGTCAGCGCCGGCGGCCGCGCTTGGGCGTAAAGCTGCGCGCCCCGGAGCCGCCGCGAGCGGGAGTGGCCGCCGGGCCGGGAGCGCCGCTCGTCTTCGGTGCGGGCGCCGGCGATGACGCGCCACCGCGCGTCGGACGGACCCCGTGCCCGGCGGCGGCCGTGGCGCGGCGCTCGGCGTTGGCCCTGGCGCGCGCACGCTCCTCGGCCTTGCGGCCGCGGATCTCGGCGATGCGCTCGTGCAGCGGCACCTCGAGGCGGACGGTCGGCTTCGCCTTGTAGTCGAAGTCGGGGACGACGACGCGCGGCAGGCGCTTGTGGATGGCGCGCTCGATGCGCTGCAGGTCGCCCTCCTCCTCCGGGGCGACGAAAGTGAAGGCGTCACCGGTGGCCTCGGCACGCGCCGTTCGGCCGACGCGGTGGATGTAGTCCTCGGGCACCTCCGGGACGTCGAAGTTCACGACGTGGCCGAGCGCTTCGATGTCGATGCCGCGCGCCGCGATGTCGGTGGCGACCAGGACGCGGTACTTGCCGCTCTTGAACCCTGCCAGCGCTTCAGTGCGCTGCCCCTGCGAGCGGTTGCCGTGGATGCGCTCCGCCTTGACGCCGTGCTGGGTCAGAAACGCCTGCAGGCGGTTGGCGCGATGCTTGGTCCGCGTGAAGGCCAGGGCCTCGCGCATCTCGCCGCGCTCGAGCAGGGCCACCAACAGCGGCGCCTTGAGCTCCTGCGGCACCGGATACACGGCCTGCGTGATGCCGACCGCCGGCGCCGCCTTGCGCTCACGGTTGATGACCTCCGGGTTGTGCAGCAGCTCGCGCGTCAGGGCCGCGATCGGCGGCGGCATGGTGGCGCTGAAGAACAGCGTCTGCCGCTTGGCGGGGATGTGACGCATGATGCGTTTGATGTCGGGCAGGAACCCCATGTCGAGCATGCGGTCGGCCTCGTCGAGCACCAGGTACTGCAGCCCGTCGAGCTTGGCGTAGGGCGCCCTGAAGTGATCGAGCAGCCGCCCTGGAGTGGCGACGACGACGTCGACGCCGCTGCGAAACGCATGTTCCTGCGGCCCCATGCCGACGCCGCCGTACACCGCCGCGGCGGTGAGCGGCGTGTGCACCGCGATGGCGTTCAGCTCCTCGACGATCTGCGCCGCCAGCTCGCGCGTCGGCGTCAGCACCAGGGCGCGCGTCGTCCGCCGCGGCTTGTCCATCAGGCGGTGCAGGATCGGCAACAGGAAGGCGGCCGTCTTACCGCTGCCGGTCATGGCGCAGGCGAGCACGTCGCGCCCGGCCAGCGCCGGCGGGATGGCGTCGGCCTGGATCGGCGTCGGTCGGGCGAAGCCGAGCTCTTTCAGTCCGCGCAACAGACCGGGATGGAGTTGGAGTGAGCTGAACGACATCGGGGATCCTCAAGCGCGCGGCCGCGCCAGGTGCATGGCCGCGTCGATCATGCTGCGCGCCGCGCCGGCGGCGCTTTCTCCGGCTCCGCCGGGATGACGGACCGGCTGCTGATGTAGTCGTCCGGCGCGCCGGACGCCAGCGCCGTGGCGAGGCGCGACAGCCTCGTCGACGCGCGGGCGCCGCCGACGCAGCGGTCGCCGGCGGCATGCCTCATTCCTGCTGCGCACGGCCGGGGTCGATCCGCTTCGTCATGCGCAGGTAATTGTGCCGGTCGGTGCGCCGATAGGTCATCTCGTCCATCGCCTGCCGGACGAAGTGCAGGCCGAGTCCGCCGATCCGACGATGCTGCAGCGCGGCGGCGAGATCGACGGCGGGAGTCTGGGTCGGATCGAACGGGCGAGCGTCGTCTTCCATCTCGACGACGACGTCCTCGCCGGCCATCGACAGGGTGACCTGGATCTCGTGCTCGGCGCCGTCCGCATAGCCGTGCACGATGACGTTGGTGACGAGCTCGTCGAGCGCCAGGGACAGCGCGAAGGCGTCGTCGGCCGGCAGACCGCCGGCGTCGCAGAACTGCTCGACGAAGGGGTGCAGGCGGTTGAGCTCCTCGAGCCGGTTGTGCAAGCGGATGACGCACGCAGGCGCAGCGCCCTCAGGCATCGCCACCGCCCCGGTAGGTGACCGCCAAGAGCGTGATGTCATCGCTCTGGATCGCCTCACCGCTGTGCTGCCTGACGTCGGCGATGATCCCATCGACCAGGGTGCGCGCCGAGTCGGCCGGCGGGCCCAACAGCTGCTGCAAGCGCGCCTCGCCGTACAGGGCGTCGGCGCTGTTCATCGCCTCGGTGACGCCGTCGGTGTAGAGCACCAAGGTGTCGCCCGGCATGAGGGCGCTGGTGGCGTCCTCGTAGACGGCGGCGTCGAGAACACCGAGCACGCAGCCTGGCTTTGCCGCCAGGAACTGCGCACCGCCGCCGGCGCGGACGAGCAGCGGCGGGTTGTGGCCGCCGTTGCTGAAGACCAGGCGACCGCTGCGCGTATCGAGGATGGCGTAGAAGAGGCTGACGAACATCTCGGCGCTGTTCTCCGCCTGCAACAGCCGGTTGACCTGCCGCAGACACGCGGCCGGCGAGGGTGCGGTGAGGGCGGTCGCCTTCATCAACGTGCGGCTGACGGCCATGAAGATGGCAGCCGGAATGCCCTTGCCGGACACGTCGGCGATGACCACGGCGAGCTGCGAGGGGCTGAGCAGGAAGAAGTCGTAGAAGTCACCGCCGACGTCGCGGGCCGGGATCATCGCGGCATGGAGATCGAAGTCGTCGCGATCGGGAAACGCCGGGAAGGTGCGCGGCAGAATCGACTGAATCTCGCTGGCAATCTCGACCTCGCGTCGCAGCGCTCGCAGCGCGGCGCGCGCTTCGCTGGCGCGCGCGTTGTCGATCGCCACGGCGACGCTGCCGGACAGGGCCTCGAGAAACGCCAGATCGTCGTCGCAGAAGCCGGCGCCGCCGGCGGCGGAGCCGTGCCGGTTCACCGCCTGGATGACACCGATGGTCCCGTGCTCCGCACGCAGCGGCGCGGCGATGAGATTGCGCGTCGTGTTGCCGGATTTCTGATCGGCTCCCGAGTAGAAGCGGCTGTCGCCGCGGACGTCGTCGACGCGCAGCGGTCGGCCGCTGCGCAGCACCTCGCCGGCGAATCCGCGGTCGGCCGCGAAACGCATCTGCCGCAAGTGGTCGGCCACCTCCGGGTCTTCATTGGCGACGTAGGGGAAGAACAGTTCCTGGGTCTTCGCGTCGAGCAGCAGGATGCCGACCCCTTCGGCCTGCAGCGCCTCGCCGCACTTCGAAATCACCAGGCGGCAGAGATCTTCGAGCTCCGTGCGCGCCGCGAACGCGCAGCCGAGTTCATGCAACAGACGGAGGCGAGTGCTGTCGTCGAACATGGCGCGGCGGCGGCAGCCTGCCACAGTCACGGGCTGAATGCTCGGGCGGCGGGCACATCGGAGCGCCCGGCTGGACGCCCAGAAGCGCCTGGGCTATGCGGCGGCGGTGATGCGGCCAGTGGTGCGGAGACTTGGCCTGGGCATGGCGCTCATCATCGCCGTCTCGCTGCTGCTGTTGCTCTCCGACAACGCCATGCGACGCGGCCAACTGCAGGCGGACGGGACGCACCGCGTTTGGAAAGTGCATATCCTCGCGTTGGTGAGTTCGATTGACAGTGACGAGAACGAGCGCGGCATGCGCGAGGGCCTGGCCAGCCGCCTGGTCGAAGGGCGCGACTACACGGTGACCGTCCGCAACGCGCAGGGCGACATGCCGACCCTGAGCGGCATCGTCGACGCCGCGGTGGGCGACGGCGCCGACCTGCTGATGACCCTGTCGACGCCGACCCTGCAAACCGCGCTGCAGCGCGTCAAGACGCTGCCCATCATCTTCTCGTTCTCCTCCAACCCGATCGGCGCCGGCGCCGGCCGCAGCTACGACGATCACCTGCCCAACGTGACGGGAGTGCCGGCGACGGCGGCGTACGCGGACACCCTCGCCCTCATTCGCGAGCTGCTTCCCAACGCCCGCCGGCTCGGCAACCTGATCGTCCCGGCCGAAGTGAACTCGGTGTTCAACACCAAGCAGCTGGTCGACCTGGCCGCGAAACACGGCTTCGAGGTCGTGACGGTCCCCGTCAACAGCAGCTCGGAGTTGTCGGACGCGACGCTGGCCCTGCTGGCGCAGGATGTCGACGCCATCTGTCAGGTGGGCAGCAACCTGACCATTTCCGGCTTTGCCAGCATCGTGCGCTCGGCGCAGCAGGCGCACGTGCCGGTGTTCGGCTTCCTCACCAGCGACGCGAGGAATGGCGCGATCGCGGTGATCGCCCGCGACTCGTACGAGTCCGGGTGGGAGGCCGGCCTGCTGGCGGCGCGCGTGATCCAGGGGGAGTCGCCGGCGACCATGCCGTTCCGCGAGGTGCCGAGCGCGAAACTGATCGTCAATCTCGCCGCCGCGAAGCGCGCCGGCATCGCCGTGCCGGACGCGGTGCGCCAACGCGCCGGATCGTTGCTGGAGTAAGCATGGAGGTCACCAGCACGATGGCGTCGGGCGTCGCCGACGTGGTCGTGGTCGGGCGCCTCGACGCCTACTGGGCCGATCACCTGACCAGCGCCATCGAGGCCATCCTGCACGCCGGCACCCATCACCTGCGCGTCGACATGTCCGCCGTGCCGTACATGAGCTCGGCCGGCGTCCGCCTGCTGCTGCGCTTCCGCAAGCAGGCGCAGCAGCTGTCCGGGTCGTTCGTCGTCACCCAGCCGTCCACGGCGGTGCGCACCGTCCTCGAGATGGCCGGGCTGGTGGTCCTCCTCGGCGACGAGGTGACGCGCCCGCCGGCGCCACTGCAGGGCCAGCGCTTCGCGCTCGAGGGTATCGCCTTCGAGCGCTTCGTCCTCGACCCCGACGCCGCCCTGCACTGCCGCGTGCTCGGCGATTCGCGCCAGCTGCAGGAGCAGGGCTACGGCCGCGCCGATTGCCAACCGCTCGCTGCCGGGGCCTCCACCATTGCCCTTGGGTTGGGTGTCCTGGGTGGGGATTACGAGGAATGCCGTGGGCGGTTCGGCGAGTTTCTGGCGGCCGGCGGCGCCGCCGCCTGTCAGCCCGCGGACGGCACCAACCGGTCGGACTATCTCGTCTCGGCCGGCGCCCTGGTCCCGTCGCTGCAGGTGCTCTACGGCGTCGCCTGCGAGGGAGCCTTTCAGAACCTGGTGCGTTTCGACTGCGGAGCGGCGACGGGGCCGGCGACGCTGAGCAGCATCGTGCGCGGCTGCCTCGAGGGCGATGCGGCGGCGGCGGTGGGGATCGTCATCATCGCCGAGTCGGCGGGCCTGATGGGGGCGACGCTGCGCCGCTCGCCCGATAGCGATGGTCCGCTGCACTACGACATGCCCGCCGTGCGCGACTGGCTCTCGTTTACGCCCGAACGCGTCCACGGCATGGGCGTCGCCCTGGCCGTCGGCGTCGTGGCGCGCGGCGCCTCCGCGTTGGATCCGTTTCTCCGCCCCCTCGCCGTCGGCAGCGCGCTACGCGCGCACGTGCACGCCGCGACGTTTCCGTATCGGCCGCTGCGCAAAGGGCGCATCGACCTGCGTGAATCCGTGCAGGCCCTGTTCGAGACGGAAACGGTGCAGAGCGTCCTGCATCTGCTCAACGACGATCGCGAGATCGTCGGCGGCGGCGAGAGCGCCTTCGTCCGCGGTGCCTGCTGGGTGGGTGCACTCAGCGGACCTGCGACGGAGCCCACCTGAGATGACGCTGCTGGTCGGCGCCTGGACCGTCGGGCTGATTCTCTCCCTGCTGGCGCTGGGCGTCTTCATCAGCTTTCGCGTCTTCAAGTTCCCCGACATCACCACCGAGGGCTCGATCACCCTCGGGGCGGCGGCGGCGGCGGTGCTGCTCGTGCACGGCGTACCGACGCCGCTGGCGACGCTGAGCGGATTCGTCGTCGGCGCGCTGGCCGGCGCCGTGACCGGCGTGTTGCACACCAGGTTCAACATCAACGGCCTGCTCGCCGGCATCATCGTCATGACCGCGCTCTACTCGGTGAACCTGCGCATCATGGGCCAGAGCAACATTCCGCTGATCAACGTGCCGACCCTGGCGACGGATGCCGAGCACCTCGGCCAGGCGCTCTTCGGCGTCGAATCGCTGGCCGTCTGGGGGTGGACGCTCGGTGTGCGCGACGCGCTGACGCTGGCAGCGAGTCTCGCCATCGTCGTCGTCACCGGCGGTCTGCTCTATCTCTTCCTGCGCACGCATCTCGGCACGGCGATGCGGGCGACCGGCGACAACGACCAGATGATGCGCGCCCTCGGCGTCAACGTCGGCAACATGCTGATCCTCGGGCTGGCGCTGGCGAACGGACTGGTCGGGCTCTCCGGCGCACTGCTCGTGCAGTACCAGGGCTTCGCCGACGTGCAGATGGGCATCGGCATGGTGGTGTGGGGGCTGGCGAGCGTCATCATCGGCGAAGCGTTGGTGGGAACGCAGCAGCTCGGCTACGTGATCATCGGCGCCGTGATGGGCTCGGTGCTGTTCCGGCTGCTGGTGGCGGTGGCCCTGCGCGCCGGCCTCAGTCCGAACGATCTCAAGTTGATCACCGCGGTGTTCGTGTTTGCGGCCCTGGTGCTGCCCGGCGCGCTGGCGCGTCTGCGGCGACGCGGCGCGGGGCGCCATGCTTGAGATCGCCGGCATCGCCAAGACGTTTCATCCGGGCACGCCCAACGAGGTGCTCGCCCTACGCGGCATCGATCTGACCATCGAGCCCGGATCGTTCGTCATCGTCATCGGCACCAATGGCTCGGGGAAGTCGACGTTGCTCAACGCGGTCGCCTGCACATTCTTCGTCGATCGCGGCAGCATCCGGCTCGCCGGCCGGGACGTGACGCGCTGGGCCGAGCACCAGCGGGCGCGCTTCATCGGGCGCGTGTTTCAGAATCCCTTCAGCGGCACGGCGCCGGAGATGAGCATCGCCGAGAACCTGGCGTTGGCGACGCGCCGCGGCACGCGACGCGGCCTCGGCTGGGCGCTGCCGCGCCGCTTCCGAGACCAGCTCGGCGATCGAGTGCGCAGCCTCGGCATGGGCCTGGAAGATCGGCTCGACATCGCCATCGGCAGCCTGTCGGGCGGGCAGCGTCAGGCGTTGACGCTGGTGATGGCCACCTGGCTGAAGCCGCAGCTGCTGCTCCTCGACGAGCACACCGCGGCACTGGACCCCAAGAGTGCCGAGCAGGTCATTCGGCTGAGCGAAGACGTCATCGCCCGCGACCGCCTGACGACCTTGATGGTGACGCACTCGATGCAGCAGGCGACGGCCCTCGGCGACCGGCTGATCATGATGTACAAGGGGCGCGTCCTGCACGACTTGCGGGGCGCCGAGAAGCAACGCTTGCGCCCCGAGGACCTGCTGGCGCGCTTCGAGGAGGTGCGGCGCACCGAACAGCTCGACGAGTCGGCGGCGGAGATGCTGCGGCGGACCTACATCTGAGCGCCTGGGCGCGGCCCGCTGGCGCGGCTTCCCCGGCCACCGGCCCGGTGATAGCGCTGCGTCGCAGATGGAGGTTTCCGAAATCAGAAGCGGCGGAACGCTGGTGGTGACACCGAGCGGCCGCCTCAACGCCGAGTCGGCGCAGGTGTTTCAAGAACGCCTGCTGACCGCGATCGAGGCGGGCGAAACCGCCGTCCTGCTCGACCTGGCGCACCTCGAGTACATCAGCAGCGCCGGCTTGCGGTCGCTGCTCATCGCCGCCAAGCGGCTGCAGGCGCGCGACGGGCGGTTCGCCATCTGTGCGCTGACGGCGAATGTGCTCGAGGTGTTTCGGATGAGCGGTTTCGACACCATCATCGACGTGCATCCGGACCGCGCCACGGCGCTGCAGAGCCTCGCCCTCCCGGGCTGCTGACCTCAGACGATGTGCATGTCCTCGGCGGCGCGCAGCAGCTCGTCGCGGACATCCGGGTGCGCCAGCCCGATGATCGCCAGGGCCCGATCGCGCGTCGATCGGCCCTTCAGGTTGGCGGCGCCGTACTCGGTGACCAGCCAATGGGTGTCGTTGCGCGGCGTGGTGATCATGGTGCCGGCTTCGAATCGCGGCACGATGCGCGAGACGGTGCCCTTCCGTGCAGTGGAGTGGAAGGCGAGAATCGATTTCCCGCCCTTGGAGTCATAGGCACCGCGCACGAAGTCGAGTTGCCCGCCCGAGCCGCTGAACTGGTGGCCGTCCATGAACTCGGCGTTGGCCTGCCCGAGGAGATCGACTTCGATGGCGGCGTTGATCGAGGTCATGTTGTCGTGACGCGCGATCACCGCCGGGTGATTGGTGTACGACACCGGATGGCTCTGCACCGACGGATTGTCGTGCAGGAAGTCGAGGAACTTCTCGTCGCCGGCGGCAATCGTGAAGAGGTGCTGGCGCGGGTGCAACGTCTTCCGTTCGCCGGTCACCACGCCGGCCTGGATCAGGTCGACCATCACCGGCGAGAAGTATTCGGTGTGGATGCCGAGGTGCTGGTGATCCTTCAGATAGCCGGCGACCGCGGTTGGCACGTTGCCGATGCCGAGCTGCAGCGTGGCGCCGTTGGGAACCAATTCGGCGACGATGCGACCGATGCGCTCGTCGACAGGCTCCGGGACCGCGGCGGGGAGCTCGAAGAGCGGCGAGTAGTTCTCGACGATGTTGGCCACCTGCGAGATGTGGATCCGGGAGTTGCCGTGCACGCGCGGCATGTACTCGTTGACTTCGAGGATCAGGCGTTTGGCGCAGCGCGCCGCGGTGGAGATGAAGTCGTTGGCGACGCCGAAACTGAAGAAGCCGGCGCGGTCCATCGGCGAGACGACCGTGGCGGCCACGTCGACCTGCATGCCCTCCTCGATCAACCGCGGCACCTGATGGAAGTGGGTGGGCACGAAGTAGTTGAGTCCAACTTGAACGCGGCCGCGATCGCTGGCGCCGACGAAGAAGGACTCGCGCTGGACGCAGTCGCTGAGATCGAGCGCCAGCACCGACTCCATCGAATGCGGCGTCGCTGGTCCGGCGAAAATGCGCAGCGTCTTGAGATCGCCCATGCGCAGCCGGGTGGCGACCGCCCAGAGCACGGCGGGCGGCTCGGCCAGCATGGCGCCGTAGATGAACAGACTGTTCTCGCCGATCGGCGCGACCGCGGCGTCGGCGTCGCACAGCTTGGCGTTGTATTCGGACGCGTAAGGATTGGAGGAATACACGTCTCGCTCCCGCAGCCTCGGTTGGGTGGTGTACGAGCCGGGGTCATGACCCACACCGAGGCGTTCGGTCAAGGAGCGGGAGCCCGATCGGGCCCGCGCGCGCATCGCTCGGGCGCGCCGACGCCGCCCGGCACCGTGTCGTCAGCGCCGCTCAGTGCGTGCGCAGGAGGCGGAGGCAGAGCATCTTCGAGATGTTGAGCAGCAGCGTCGCGGCGATGGCGGGATCGCTCCTGGTCAGCTCGCGCAGCGTCGCTTCGCTCAGGCTGAGCAGGCGGGCGTGCTCGGTGACGGCATAGACGTCCCGGGTGCGCGGCCGCCCGAGCAAGAACGCCATCTCGCCGAAGACGTCGCCGGGGCCGAACACCGCCAGCGGCACGTCGCCGTCGCGCACCTCGACGGAGCCGTCGAGGACGACGAACAGGTTGCGCGCGACGCCGCCTTTCTTGAGGACCCGGTCGCCGCCGCGACACTCGATGATGTTGCTCTTGTCCAGGCAGCGCGCCGCATCCTCCTCACTGATCCCGTCGAGGGCGGTCGGACGCGTGCCGGCGATCTCGCTCAGGGCGCCGTGCACCTGCGTCCAGTACTCGGCCGGGTCGGCGAGGCGGCGGCTCATCACCGCGGTGCTCTCCGCCGCGAGCCGTGCGACGCAGGCCGGAATGCGGGCATCGCTGCCGAAGTCGCGCACATACGCGAGGAGCGGGGAGTTGATGCGTCGCAGGTAGGCGACGTCCTCGGGGACGAAGACGATCGGAATGAGGTAGCCGGCCTCGGCGCTGTTGACGTTCCGCTTGGCGTAGGTGCGCTGGCCGAGCCCGAGGTAGAGGTTGAGCAGGTGCGGTTCGCAGTCGCCGAAGCAGAGCTGAATGCGGTGCTCGTTGGCGAAGCGGAGCGACCGGCCGATCAGGCGCAGGAACAGATCGGTGCCGCGCAACCGCGGCGCCACCATGCCGCGCTCGCCAACCGAGATTGCCGATGCCGGCAGCTCGGCCAGGAAGGGAGCGAGGTCGTACTGGTCGATCATGCGCTGCGGGATCGGACCGTCGCCACCCCAGGTCGAGCGCGCCGTGGCCACGACCTCGCCGTTCTCCGTCGCGTAGAGGATGCGGCTCTGCGCGTCGACCGGCTCGTGGAACAGGCGCTGCGCGTGGTCGGCAACGCCGTGGTACTTGCCCATCTCCTCGACGTAGATCTCGTAGCGGAAGCGGTACACCGCCCGCCGTTCCGCGTCGGTGTCGGCAAAGGCGATGTGAAAGTCCGAGTCCACGGTACGGTCCCTCCCCGGCCGCTGCTTCTCAGGCCTCAACGCGGTGGACGGTCGCAGGTTCCCGCGGGACGGGTCAATCGAGCCGAGAGCATCGAGCCAAGGCCATCCGAGCGCTTGGCGAGGTGGCCGCCGTGCCACGCACGCGGGCGTTGAGATCGAAGTGCGAGCGTCCGATCAGTGACGAGCTGGCGAAGATGAAGCAGGGCCGGTGCATGCCGCGTGGCGTCGGCACCCCCCTGCGCCCCGCCGAGCGGCTGCACCTCGCCGTCGTCGAAAGACCGAGCTGCCGCGAGTGTCAGAACGCGCCGGCCCGACCATGACGCAGCGGAGAGAGGACATCGTGGGGGACCGGCCGCGCCGAACTGCCCGCTCACCCCCCTCTTACGCCGACCAGTACATGTTCGTCGACGCCAGCGGCGATGTCAGCCTCGACATCTGCCGAGACGACTGCCCCGCGACGGCGATCCTCTCCCGCCGCGGCGGCGCAGCCAGAGCACCAGCGTCGGCACCAGCAGCGGCCAGGCGCTGCCGAATCCGACGCCGTCGCGCCGCCCGATGGCGCAGCCGTCGTCGTCGTTGCCGGACGCGGGCAGCGCGGCCGCGAGGTTCACGTACGTCACGCCGCTCGCCGTTCGCAGGTAGACGAAGGCGTCGGTGAGCGGCAGCGCGTCCAACGGCAGTGCGTCGCTGTCGAGCATCATCGGCTCGGCCGGCGGCGCGACGAAGTCGCTGAGGAAATCGACTTCGAGCTTCTCGATCGGCTCGCCGCCGAGGACGCTGTCGGCGGTCACCGGGCCGCCGAAGATGAACACCTGGTCCGATGCGAGGCTGCCGTCGTCGGTGACCGCGTTATCGAACGTCTGCACCGGGCCGGCGGGCCCGGCCGCGACGTCGATCGCGAGGCCGGGAAACGAGACGGCCAGGAACTCGACCGCGGCGGGAAAGAAGCCGCGGCGCGGATCCGGCTCGATATCCGGCGCGCCCGAGTCGAGGTCGTAGTCGATCGACACGGCCGCGCCGGCCGGAAACAGCTCCGCGTGCGGGCCGGACGCCCGCTCGACGCGGGCCTCGAAGCTGACCGCCCCGGCCACCGCCGGGGCCACGGCCAGCACGGATGCCAGTAGGCAGCAGGCGAGCGGCAGAGAACCCGCTCGGCCTGCTGCGCGCGCAGTGCCATTTCCGCCGATGCGATGCTCGAGCATGTCGACTCTCCTCGGCGCAGCTCGGGAATGCCGCCATGGCTTCGACGCCTGCGCTCTTGTGCGCCCGAGTATCCACGGCCCCGGCCGCGACGCAAACCGAGCGGCGCAGGCAGGTCCGACGCACCCTGCGAGTCGAGACAGACCACAGGCGCTCCCGCCCCGCTGTCTCAATCCTGCCGAATACCGTCCCGTGGCTGGGAATCTCGGACGCTCGCGGCGCCGCCCCAGCGGGGCCCTAGCGAGATCAGCGGTGCTGGCAGGCGTTGTGCAACAGGAACTTCGACGGAAGGAGTGCGCCATGGACCGCGGTGCTGTATGGCACCCCGACCTCGTGACCGGCAGGTTGAGCGAGGTTCTGCAATTCGCGGCGCAACCGCCGTCCAATACGCTGGGCGACCTCGACGCCTACCGCGGGCGTCCAATCGAGGAGCTCTTCCCGCCGCCGCGCGGCGTGCCCAAGGTGACGGTGCGGGGGCGCTGGCAACTGCCGGGCCTGGTAAGCGAGGATCTCGAGTTCCGTTCCCTCCACGTCCCGATCGATCGCAAGTTCCGCCGCCGCTATCAGGAGGAGTACCCCGAGACGCAGCGGGTGTACGCGCGGCGCATCCGCCCGCGCTCGGCGGGCGCGCGGCCGCGGCTGCTCTACCTGCACGGTTACATGCAACCCGAGACCTACATCGAGGAGGTCGCGTTGCTGGCGCAGATGGCGCGACGGCTCGACGTCGAGGTCATCCAGATGCAGTTTCCCTATCACGGCCGCCGCACCCCAGGCGCTTCGCGCTTCAGCGGCGAACTCTACTGGACCGCCGACCTGGTGCGCAGCGTCGAGGCGCTGCGCCAGACGCTGCTCGACGCGCGCACCCTGCTCAGCATCCTGCTGGCGCAGGACTCCCGACCGGTGGGCGTCGCGGGGCTGAGCCTGGGAGGCGCACTGACCGCGAGCCTCCTCTGCCTGGACGAGCGCTTCGCCTTCGCGATTCCGCTGATAGCCCACATGGACCTGGCGGCCCTGGTCGCCGACGCACCCGTGCTGGGGCGCATGCGCCGCGACCTGCAGTCCTTCGGCTGGGGCGGCGAGGAGTTCGCCGCCTTCGTCGCGGCCATGGGGTGGTACGATCTACGCCCCAAACTGGCCGCGCAACAGATCCTCGTGCTTGCCGCCGCGCAGGACCGCTTCTTCGACCCGAGCGTGGTGCGGACGATGTGGAAGCAGTGGCGGAAGCCAGCCATCCACTGGTATCCCAGCAGTCACATGGGTTTCCTGGCTCACCTGCCGATGGCGCTGCGGCAGATGCACGCGTTTCTCGAGCAGGGCACCTGGGCGCACGCGGCGCGGTTCAGGCTCGGCGTCTGAGCCCGCCATGCCCGACGTCCATCATGTGTACCTGGTGCCGGGATTCTTCGGCTTCGCCAACCTCGGCCGCTTGCGGTACTTCGTACACGTCCACGACGTCCTCCTCCGACATGCGGCGGCGCGCCGCCTGGCGCTGCGCGTGCATGTCGTGCGTACGCACCCGACCTCGTCGTTGCCGCGGCGCGCGGCGCTGCTGCTGGAGGCGATCGCCGACACCCTGCCGCGCGGCGGCGTCGCGCATCTGATCGGCCATTCGACCGGCGGGCTCGACGCCCGTCTGCTCGCCATGCCCGGCGTGGCACTGCCCTCCCGGCGCCGCATCGAGCGCGTCGCGGCACGCCTGCGCACGGTGGTGACGATCGCCACCCCGCACCACGGCACGCCGCTGGCCGGCGCGCTCGCCAGCCTGCGCGGCCAGCGCCTGATCGCGCTGCTGTCGCTGGCGACGTCGTACGTGCTGCGCTTCGGCCATCTACCGATGGCCGCGCTGCTGCCGATCGCCGAGGTCTTCCGCGGCGCGACGCTGCCCGGCAAGGGCCGGACGCTGTTCGACGAGCTGTCGCTGCGCCTGCTGGCCGACTTCTCGATCGGCCGCCGCCGCGCCGTGCAGCGGCTGCTGGCGCAGGTCATCGCCGACCAGTCGCTGCTGCCGCAGCTGACGCCGGAGGCGATGGAGGTCTTCAACGCCGCCGTCCGCGATCGCCCCGGCCTGCGCTACGGCTCGGTCGTCACGCGCGCGCGCCGGCCCGGCGTGCGCAGCACGCTGGCGGCCGGCATCGACCCGGCCGCGCAGGCCATGCACGGCATCTATCAGGCGATCTACCGCCTCACCGCCGACACGCCCCGCGGCGCCGAGGCGCCGCTCACCGCCGCCCAGCGCGGCGCCCTGCAGCGCGCCTACGGCCGGGTGCCGCGCTCCCATGCCAACGACGGCATCGTCCCGACGCGCGCGCAGGTGTGGGACACGGTGATCGCCGCCGTGCAGGCCGACCACCTCGACGTCATCGGCCACTACGACGATCCCGCCACGCAGCCGCCGCACTTCGACTGGCTCACCACCGGCAGCAGCTTCGGCACGGTCGCCTTCGACGACGTCTGGAGTCGCGTTCTCGATTTTCTCGTCGCTCGCTGACGCCGCACGCCTCGTCCGGCCTTCCGTCAGGCCCTCCTCGCGGGCGCGCAAGCACTTGTTGCTCGCGCGCCCCGGCGACGGAGCGTCCGACACTGGGTCATCACCTCGAAGCCGCGGCGTATGCGAGCGATCCGCGTGACTGGGCCTTGCCCTTGAACTGTTGTGAAGGTCGGGGCGTCGTCGTTGACGCGCGAGGACGACATCGGGATCGAGGCCCGCCCTGGCGCGCCGGCGCTGTTTCCGCCACACCGACCGAGGCACAATCATCAGGAGGATCGCATGCCGAAAGCGTATTGGATCAGCGCCTACCGCTCCGTATCCGACCCCGAGAAACTCGCCGCCTACGCGGTGCTGGCCGGACCCGCCCTGGTCGCCGGCGGCGGCAGGTTCCTGGCCCGTGGCATGCCCGCCAAGACCTACGAACACGGCCTGCAGGAGCGCACCGTGTTGCTCGAGTTCGACAGCGTCACCCAGGCCATCGCCGCCCATGACAGCCCCGCCTACCAGGCCGCGCTCGCCGCCCTGGGCGACGGCGCCGTGCGGGAGATCCGCATCGTCGACGGCGTCGAGTAACCCGGCTCGAGCGCCGCGGCGCCGGGCGGATGCAGGTCGCGACGCCGGGCCGCGTCTAGAACGGAAGCTCGGGTGCCTGGCGGGCGAGCAGTTCGTCGAACATCGCCCGGCAGGCGGCGGGGTCGCGCGGCGAGGCGGGGTCCTCGATCACGGCCTGCAGCGCCAGCGCCTTGTCGCCGGTGAGCGCCGCCCGGACCACCAGGTCCTGCAGCGCCACCTGGGTGGCGATGTGCCCGGCGATGGGTTCGGAGATCGGCGGCATCGCGTCGGGGTGAATGCCGTCCGCGTCGACGGTGGCCCCGACCTCGACGATGGCGCCGTCGGCGACATTGGGGATGAAGCCGCGGTTCGGGACGTTGACGGCCATCACCCGTCTCGGCCGCCCGGTCCACAGCGCGGCGATGATCGGCACGACCTCTTCGAGGCTGTGCCCGAGCCGCTGCGTCGGCAGAGGGATACGCGTCTCGGCCACCCATGTCGTCAGCCGTTCGATGACGCGGTCGATGCGCGCGAACTGCTCGACATGCGCGGGATGGAAGCCGCCGACCTCGTGGGCGAAGGGCAGATACTCGCCGATGTGGCTGTCGACCGAGCACGGGATGAGCCCGTAGGTGCGCACCATGTGGGCGACGAGGGGGGCGTAGAGTTGGTCGCCCAACATGGCGAGCACCGGGCGGCCAGAGACCGCCCGGACCAGGCGGGTCGCGACGGCGCCGAAGTCGAAGATCTTTTTCGCGAACAGCGCCCTGACGCGCGGCAGCAGGTCTTCGCCGGTGCGTGTGTGGCGCATCTCGGTGAAGAAGGTGAAGTGGTTGATGCCCGACGCCCTGGCGGCGATGTCCGTCGGACGGATGCGCAGCAGGCGTGCGAGGCGATGGACGCCGATCGGCATCTCGTGGCACATGCCGACGTTGCGGACGCGCGTGCCCTGGTTGATCGCCAGCGTCACCCGGCTCATCGGGTTCGAGAGGTTGAGCAGCAGCGCGTCCGGACAGTGCTGCTCGATGTCGGCGCAGATACTCAGCGTGTTCTTGATGCTGCGCAGCGAGTGGAACACCGCCCCCGGCCCGCCGTTCTCGCCGTTCACCTGCGTCGCGCCGTAGCGCCGCGGGATCGCGTAGTCCTGACGCCAGTACTCGAAGCGGCCGAACTCGGCGCTGCTCAGGCAGAAGTCGGCGCCGGCGAGCGCCGCGGCGGGATCGGTGCTGTAGGCGAGCGCAACCGGGTTGCCGCGGCCGGCGTTGAGCTTGGCCGCGAAGCGGTGGGCGCGCAGCAAGCGCTGCTCGTTGACGTCGTGGAGCATCAGCCGGCTGCCGGCGAGGGCCGGCGTATGAATGACGTCGTTGACCATCGTCGGGCCAAACGACAGGCCACCGGCGCCGATCAGCGTGATTGTCGGGCTGCGCATCGCTCGAACATACCTGGTGTTCTTCCGCGCAACCCTCTGGCACGGAGGGGGAGCCGATCGCAACGATGCGCCCGCCGCGGCGAGTCTGCGACCCATGCAGCGGCGTCGAGATCGGATCATGTGGGATCGCTGCCGACGGGGAAACCACCTCGCCACACCCCGCCCCCCGCTGGTGGTGGGATTGAATGGGCTATCCGCTGAAGTGCGTTCTCGGTGGTGATGACGGGTACCGCCGCGTCCGCGACCGGCACGGCCTCAACGGCGCCGCCGCGGGCGCCAGACCTACGTGCGCCGGCAGCCGCTGGCCCGGCGGGCGCTCGAGGTGACGCCGCGCCCGCGTTCCCTTCAGGGGGCCGGGGCGATGGCGATGCCGCCGGCTTCGGGGAGGGCGATCGCGTCGACGACGGCATCGGTCGTCGTCGAAAGAACCTGGACCGCGGTGCGCGCCACGCGCCCGGTGGCGTAGAGCCGCCCTCCATCCGGGGTGAGGGCCAGGCGCCAGGTCGGCTGCTGGAACTCGAGGACCTTGAGGACCTGCCTCGCCACGATGTCCATGGCGATCAGCCGACCGCGCTTGCTCGGGTCATAGAAGCTGGCATAAGCCTTGCGGCCGTTCGGCGTGACGACGAGGTCTGCCGGCGAGAGACTGTCGGGATTGTCGATGTGGATCTGCGCGACGAACGCACCGGTCGCCGCAGTCCGGATGGTCACCGCATGAGTCTGCAGGACGTAGGCGAGCGTGCCGTCCGGCGAGAATGCCGCCGCGGCATCTCCCAGGTCGAAGCCGTCGATGGTGCGCAACACTGCATGCGTGGCGTTGTCGATAATGACGTTGTCGTTGTCGCCACTCAGGATCGCATAGGCCAGCGCGCCCAGTGGGGCCATGGCAACGAACCGCGGGCCATCGCGGAGGGAGATGCTGGTCTCGACTGCGTTGGTGGCGGTGCGGATGACGTCGATCCGATCGTCGAAGCAGGCGACGTACAGGAACGCCCCATCGCGGCGCAGGGCGATCTCGAAGGAGGTGGTATTGCGGCAGACGGGAATGGAAACCAGCGGTTGTCTCGTCACGGCATCGAGCACATCGACGAAGGCGGTGGAGCGATCAACCTTGGCGTACACCAGTCGACCGTCGGCCGTGACCTCGACGTCCCTGACTGAACCCGCGGCGACGAGCGGAATCACATCCACCACCTGGTTGGTACTCGTATCCACCACCTGAAGCTCGTTCTTCACAGCCCCGAGGCCGATGTAGGCAAGCGCGTTGCCCGCCGGCGGCCGCGTCGGTGTCGCTGTAAGGACACGCGTCACCGCGGCCGTTGCCGTGCGGGTCGGGGTGGACGTCGACGCCGGCCGGTCCGTCACCGTGATCGTGACGATGTCGCGCACGGTCACCTCGCCGTCGGAGGCGGCGAGCTCGAGCGCGTACGCACCCGCCTGCGAGAAGCTCGCGGTGGTGTCCGCGGCGGCTGGGTTGGCGAACACGACCGTGCCCGGACCACTCACCTTGCTCCAGGTCAGAATGATCATGCCAGGGGGATCTGGCTTGCCGTCATCGCTCACCGTCCCATTCAGTGCGGCCGTGGCGGGAAGCGCGATCACCTGATCAGCGCCGGCGTCGACGGCGGGGGCCTGGTTGTCCTCTTCGTTGCACATCAGCGTGAAGCTGCCGACGAAGTTGGCGGTGGGGATGAGGCTGAACATGCGGTTGAAGGCCAGCAGCTTCACCTCGACCGATCCTTCGCCAGTCGCCGCGTCATCGCAGAGCGCCTGGGTGGCCTGGAACGAGCCGCTCAGGGTGAACTCGTTGGTTGCCGTCATGGCGGCGATGCTCGTTCCATCAACCCAGATCGCGCCCTGGTGCGGGAAGTCCTGATGCAGAGAAACCGAGGTGAGAAACAATTCGATCAGCGTGAGGTTGAGGAAGTCCCGTTCGACGGTCGACACGACCGAAACCGTGTCGCCCACCCGCACTTCAACCGGCGGCGCGAAGGGGCTGCTCGAGATCCGCGTCCCGTTGACGGTCAGCGTCTCCTCGTTCAGCACCCGGTACGGCTCACCAAAATGGAAGAGCGGGAAGGTCAGCAGCGGAATCGATCTCGCCCCGGTCAACCGCAGCGCGGTCCGCAGGTATGAGTTCAGCGCATCGAAGCGCACATTCAGGTCGCCCTGCACCACCAGGTTCCCCGCCGCCTCACTGGCCTCGATGAATGCCGTGCGGCTGGCGTTATGCCAACGTATGACCCCCTGTGGGCCCAGCCGCGCGCGCAGAATCGGCACCTTTCCCTTCTGCTCGAGCGCCTTGGTGGCGCCGCTCAGAATGGTGCCGAGGCCTGGGATCTTCCTGGCGACGTCGAAGATGATCCCGCCGGCCTGGATCCCGGCATCGCCGGCGAGGAACAAGCCCGCCTCGCCCTCGATCGTCATCTGGTTGCCGGAGCGATCCTCATCCCAGACCAGCTCCGCCTCCTGATTGGTTCGCGAACAGTCACCCCATGTTTCGCAGAGCGCCTGCCAGCCGGCGTCGGGCGTGTAGGTACCGCCGGTCCACAAGGCGTAGTCGAACCCCAGTTTCATGCCGTAGCGGCTGGTGGCACCGCCGCTCAGCCCGACCTTGAACGGGATGGAGACCAGCCCCTCGACATAGGGTGCCAGCAAGACCGCCATCGGGCCCGTCACGGGAAGCTTCTGGTTGATACGGAGCTCGTCCTTCAGATCGCAGACCGCTTCGACGCTCACCCCATTGCTCAGTCGTATTTCCGGGTTGAACAGCGCGCGCGCCTGCAGGCCGGCTTTGAAGTAGAAGTATTCGAGCTCGAAGACATCGATCCGCAGGGCGCCATCCCAAATGGGCCCGAAGTAGGTGTGCGAACCGATCGGGGTCTGGGTAAAGTTCGGCAGGATGCCGAGTCCGATGGGCTTGCACACGAACGGGCCCACCGGGATTTCCACTTGCGCGCCGATCCCCACACCGGCCTCGTCGCCGGCAGTGCTGCCGCGGCCGTCATCGGTCTCCCAGCCCGAGGTGTCGAATGGCATGAGCAGCCCGTCGGCGAGGAGCTGCTCGGCACTGAGGGAGAAATCGAGCGCCTCGAACAACTCCTGCGGTGGTGCCACCTCGAGCTGCACCAGTGTGAAGTTTCCCGCTTGCTCGACCGACACCACCACCCCGGAAATCGCCGCGCCGCCGCTGGCGAGAAGCCGCTGCCCCAGCGCAGGCGATGGGCCGCGCAGCACAACCGGGTAGCTGACCCGGAACGCATCGGTCATCTCGAAGAGCTCGGCCAGCTCGCTCTCGGTAAACCCCCCGAACTGTGCCTCGCCCCCCGCAGTCGCCGGGACGAAATCGGCGATTCGGTCCGCGCGCAGGCTCACCCCGTCCGGGAGGTTGGGCGGTGGGAAGACGACGTCCTCATCGGGCACGAGGGCCACCTCGGGATGAAGTTTGGCGCGGGTGACGGCCACCAGCGGCGCGACGACATCGGGATCGGTCGTCAGGCGAGTGGTGACCATCGCCGTGCCAATCGACTGCAGAACGGTCGCGGTGGCGGTGGTGGGGTCGCCTGCGTCCGGCACGACGCGGACAACTTGATCGTCGCTGCTCAACCACTCGATCGCGACGGTGTCGAGCGAAACGTCATTCCCGGCGCGATCGAAGGCCTGGACCCTCAGCGTTGCCGTGCTCTGATCGCGATCCAGCAGCACCGCTCCGGGAATAATCTGCAGCACGATGTCGCGATTCGAGCAGCCGCTCAGCGCGTTGTTGACCGCCCGCAGGAGCTCGTCGATGGTGACCCGACCGTTGTCGTTGCCGTCGAAGGCCAGGCAGTCGCCAAGCACGCGCAAGCCAAGGGCGATGTTGACCCCGGTGATGAGTTCGTTGACCCGCACCGTCCGGCTGCGGTCGCAATCGCCCACGCACTGCACCGGCGGCGCGCCGGTCGGCCTTGGCGTCGCCGTGCGGGTCGCCGTTGCCACATTCGCCGAGCGCGTCGCAGTATGCGTCGCCAGCGGGGTGCCGCCGAGTGGCGTAATGGTCGCCGGGGCGGTAACTGCGGCCGTCGTCGTGCGCGTGTGGGTCCGCGTCGCCGTGGCCGTGCGCGGCGCAGTCACGCCACCGCTCGGCGTGCGCGTCGGCGTTCCAGCACCCACAGCGTCGATCGCCGCGAAGACCGGCCATACCCCGGCGCGGTTCGTCAGCGTCGCGCCGGCACTCATCCCTATCGGCGCCGCCTGGCCGAGGGCCGCGCTCACCACTGCGCCCGCCGCTCGGCTCTGCGCCGCCACACCGCCGGCGCAGAGCACCGATGTCGACAGCGAGGAGCTGGCGTTCGACACCGTCGCAGTCGCTGTAGGCGCTGGGGTGGTCGGCGAGACAGCGCCGGTGCGGCTGGGTGTTGGGCTTGGTGTACGCGACGCAGTAACCGCGCTCGACCTGCTGGGCGTCGCGGTCGCCTGCGGCGTGGTCGGCTGGGGATTGCCCGTGTGGGTGCGGGTCGGTGTGCGCGTGCGGGTCGGACTCAGCGTCACCGAGGGCGTGGCGGTGCGCGACGCGGTGCGCGTACTCGTCCCCGTGCGGGTCGGAGTGGCAGTCGGACCCGCAATCTCGACCCGCCCCCACCACGTGCCCCAGCGTGAATCCTCGGCGCCGGCCCCGACCGGCTGCTCCGCATACTCCTGTACGGTCCAGAAGACGCCGTCCTGGCTCGGATCCACCGCCGTCGCGCTGTAATCGCCCCAGCGCACTTTGGCGCCTGTGGCGCGTTTGGCGTACGGCCCTTCGCCGGCCTTCAGCACCTGGAGCGGCGCCATCGCCCCTGCCGGATCGCTGGCGCGCCGTCCCGTGAACACGGCCTCCACGAAGCGCGAGGCGTCGGCGCGAGAGAAACCGATCACCGCGGCACGCGCGCCGTTCACAGCCAGGCTCGGAAACAGGTGGTGGACGCCGGGCCCGCCGTTGATCACGCCCGACTGCACGATCGGATTGGGCATGGCGGCGGGATCGAGCTCGTACCAGTAGATGTTGGTGCGGTCGACACCGTCGACCGGGTGGCCGCCGGTGTGGGCGGCCCACAGGTGGCCGTCGCGGAACACGACCAGCCCGCTCATGCGTGTGTCGCCGCTGTCGATCAGCGCGCTCGACCCCGCCTGCGGCGCCGGGATCTGTTGGCGCGAGAAGTTGCGCGGCACGGCGAAGAGCCCGCTGCCGGCGAATGACGATCCGGGCACGGCCGACCACGCCGGCGCCGGGCCCGTGCCCGAGAGGCGCGACAAGCGGAGCAATTGCACACCGCCCGCCGTGACGCCGCTGCCGTCCACGCAGTAGAGCCGCGACTCGCCGCCGATGGTCACCGCCGGCTGCAGGACAGCTCCAGAAAAGCCACCGGCGCTATCGAAGCCAGCGGGAAACTCGGTCATGACGATGTCGCCGCCGTCGAGTGCCGACTGCTTGTCAATCACCCACAGCTTGGCAGCGACGAACTGGCTTTCCGACTCGACGGTGTACATGTTGTTGGTGATCGCCACCCAGCGGTCGTTGACGCCAAAGCCGGGGAAATCTGCCCAGGTCTGGCCGCTGGGATCGGCGACGAACTCGTAGATGTTCCACGTGCCGGTCGGGTCGTCGGTGGCGCTGATCGCAAACAGCACGCGCGAAGTTGCGCGGCGGCCGTTGGCGTCGACGGTGGCCATCCAGCGGCCGCTGTTGCGGTCGTAAATCACACGTGGATCGAAGACGGTGTGCGCGGTCATCCAGAACGCCTGAAGCAGCACGGTGCTGGCCACGGCGCCGGTCTTGTCCTGCACCCGCACCTGCGTGTTGAGCATCGTCACGAGGTGGTGCGGGCCGACCGCGCCGTGCGTGTCGGGCGGGATGGTGAGACCGTTGTCCTCCAGGGCGACGAACCCACCGGCGAGCACCGCCGCGGCCGGCGCCGGCCCAGCGTCCTGGGCCAGCGCGGCCGGACCGCCGACCGGAGCGCCGATCTCGCGGTCCGGCGGCAGCGGCATACGCGGGATGGCGCGCGGCTGCCCGCGGCGCAGCGCATGCCGCGCCCGCGAGTCCTGCGCGACGATCTGCGCCCAGGTCACTGACGCCACCGGCGCGATCCGCCGCGTCGTCTGCGCCACGGCTGGGATGGCCCACAACAGGGCCAGCGCCGGCACCGACAGCCGCAGTGAGCTCAGGATGAGTGGGGCCATCCTTGTGGCACGGAGCATTCCGCTCACCCTGAGCCCGTGGTTCGTCGGACGGTCAAGCGGCGAGCGGATGGCGCTCTCCAACGGGCTGATCGCTCGTCGGATTCCGGGCCACAGATCACGTGCGTGTCGCCACACGAGGGTTCCTCGCAAGGCGCCGGCGCTACTGCGCGGGCGCCCGCGCTCGAGAGCGCGAGCGCATCCCGATCCCGCTCACCGATTGCCGCCTTCGACGGCCGACAGTGCCGCGCGTGCCGCGGCGCCGAGCCCGGCGTCCTGGCGCACGCCCTCGGTGCGTCCGGGAATGGACGGCGCCGGCAGGATCTCGATCGGATCCGGCGCGGCGCCATGCCCCAAGCTGGCCGCGAAGGCATCCGCCGACATCACGGGCCGGTGGGCCTCGTAGCCGCGCCGTACGGCGTAGACGACGAAGTGGACATCATATGAGCCAGTGCCCTGCTCGAGTTCACCGATGTCGATGCGGTCGTCTGCGATGGCCGCAATCGCCACGCCCCTCGAATCGAGCGAGACCGGCGTGAGCTGCGCGGTCACGCTACCCGGCAAGGCGAGGACGGCGAAGTGCTCCGGCAGCTCGATGCTGGCCCGCCCAGCGACCAAGCGCACCACGCCGCGATGATAGATCGCGACCTCCGGCCCTTCGAGGCTGGCGTAGACGATGCGTTTATCCGGATGGGTCGGATGCTCGACGACGAAGTTCTTGACGTCGGCGAACATCTGTCCCTGGCCGGCGGAATTCACGAACAGGCCCGCCTGGCTCACCGAGTTGGCGTCGTGGACGGAGATCGAGCCCCGATTCGGCGCGCCGTTCACGCCGCCGAGCACGACGTTCAGGTTGCCGATGTCGCCCTGCGGACCCTCGAGAAAGACAATCCCGTCGCCGCCCTCGGCGACGCGCATCCCCACCGCCGGCAGCTGCTTGTTGTTCACCACGTCGACCACGCCTTGGCCGGCGTCGTCGACGATGATGAGCACTTTGGTGACCCCGTTCTCGTCGTTTAGGGTGACCGCGCCGCGGTCGACGTTGTTGAACGACGCGCCGAGGAACACGTTGAGCTGGCCGTTCGGACCGAACATCTGCAGGGAGCTGGCCTTACGCTCGGTGCCGAGGACCGCCATGACATCGCCGTCGCTGTTCAAGACGCTCACCAGGCCGGCGTTGCCCGCCGACGTCATCAACGCGCCGACGCTCCCGGCAGCGCCCAACACACCGAGGATCCCTTCGCCCCCGGCGCTCAGCCCCATCAGGCCGCGCGCCTGCCCGCCACCGTTCAACACCTGTACAGAGCCCGTGTTGGGGTCCGTGCCGCCGCCCAGAAACACGTTGCCCTGCCCGTTCGGGCCGTTGACGGAGACCGCTCCGCTGAACGACCCGCCCGTGCGCGGCATGAGCGCCGCCCCGTCGATGCCATCGACGGCGTCCGCCTGCTCAGCCCGGAAGGCGTACGGCACCGCCGAAAATGGCTGGCGCGGCGCCAGGGTCTCGCCGTCGAGGAGCAGCTCCAGCCAACGGTTGGGCCCTGAGAACGTCGCAGCGCTGAAGGTACCGATCCTGTTCGCCCCGGTGCCCAGCACGAGGTTGTACACGCCGTTGGCGAGCGGTGTGTCGAGATGTTGCTCGCGGTAGAGACGCGCGCCGCTGCTGGCGCTGTCCCAAATGCCGATCTCGATATCGATCGGTCCGGCCGCCGGCACGCCACCGGGACCCAGCACCTGGCCCTGGTAGGTCGTGGTCGCCGGCACTTGTGCGCCCGCCGCCGCCGACAGCGCCAGCGCACAGGCCAGAAGCATACGCCAACGGATACGACTCATCGCCCGCCCTCCTTCGCCGCTCCTCGCAGCGATACGCGGTGGCATCGTCCTCATATTGCATGGGCTAGCCCTGAAGAGAGAACAAATTCTCCCTTCGGCACTGAGAATCGCGCCGAGCATGGGCGAGCAAAGGCGCCCCTAAACGGGGCCAAGCGACCCGGTTAAGTTCTTTCGACTTGCAGCCAAGGGCACGAGCGGCGTGCCGGCTCGCCGCACGCCATTGCCCCCGGACCGCCCCGTCCGATACGGGTCATCATGTCAATTCGCCAGCGCAGACCGCCTGTGCGCTGCGCTGTCGGACGTGAACACGGCGCTCGTTCGCGCTCGAGCCGTGTGCGACGAGAATCCAGCGGCACTGGATCTCGTTCGCGGCGTCTAGCTGAAGCTCAAGAGCCTCGAACGGATGATGGTGGGATGAGTGGCCGTCATCGATCTGGATCCGAGGATTCCCGGCTGGCGCGCCGCCGGCCTACTCGACGAGGCGGCGGAGACCTATCGGCGCCTCGGCATGCGGCCGGCGGCGCAGCGTGCGGCGACGCACGCCGTGCCCGAGGGTCAGTGGGGCGCCGCCTCGCCCCACAGTTCGCGCAGGCGCGCATCGCGCCCGCAGCCGTGACGGTAGTAGCGGTACCGCAGCGGGTTCTTCGTGTAATAGTCCTGATGGTACTCCTCGGCGGCGTAGAACGGGCCGGCGACGACGATCTCGGTGACGATCGGTCCCGGTAGCGTCTTCGCCTGCTCCAGCGCCTGCTTCGACGCCTCGGCAAGCCGCTGCTGCGACTCGTCGTTGGTGAAGATCGCCGAGCGGTACTGGCTGCCGCGGTCGCAGAACTGGCCATTGCGCGTCGTCGGGTCGATGTTGTGCCAGAAGACCTCGAGGAGTTTCTCGTAGCTCACCTTGGCCGGGTCGTAGACGATCTTCAGCGCCTCGGCATGGCCGCTGCCGCCGGCCGACACCGCTTCGTAGGTCGGGTCGGCCTTGGCGCCGCCGGTGTAGCCGGAGGTGGTGGAGACGACGCCGTCGAGGGCGTCGAACGGCGGCTCCATGCACCAGAAGCAGCCGCCGGCGAAGGTGGCCGTGGCGAGCGGTGCGGCGGTCACCGCGGTGCCCGACAGGCCGACGAGAGTCACGATGATGGCGAACGTGCGCGCGCGGGTATCCATACGCTAGTTAGATGCCTGAGCCGCCGGGTCGGGTACAGTCCCCGGCTGGACGAGCGCGCAATCGACGCGCTTGCGCAGCCAGGCCACCGCCGGTGGCGCTGTCGCCGCATGGGCGACTTCGTGATCGACACCATGAGCTGGCCCGCCGCCTGCCGCGCACATGGGCCCCGCGCGCCCGAGAGCGAGTTGAGGCGGCGCCGGCGCCGCGGGGTTGATCGCGCCGGGCGCTGCGAACGCCCGTCGCGACGGGATAGGACCCGAATCGGTGGTTCGGAGGTCCGTACGGCGCCCCATCCGATACGGGCCATTATGTCAATTCGCCAGTTCGTCGCTGGCGGCCCCGGCACCGTGTGCCAGGCTCAGTCGCCGTCAAGTTGTTCAGCCAGCACGAAAGCGGGCAAGCCCTGTGCCGGATTCTTCGGAGCCGTGCCCGGCAGGATCTCGAAGTTCGGTGTGAACGCGACCATCAGTCCGCGCAGTTGATCGAAGGGCTTGCGGTCGCCGTCGAACTTCGCCTTGCCGGCCTTGGCCAGGTCGTCGAAGGTGGTCACACCCATCATCACCAGGTTCAGGTCGGCGCGGTTCAGCGTGATCGTCAGGTCGGCGTTCTTCGCCTGCTCGCCCTTGATGTTGGTCAGCGTGGCGTTGCTCAGTTCCACCAGGTACTTCTCGCCGTTGTCGGGGGTGACCAGGTTGATCGTGAACCGCATGCCCTCGGCCTTCTTCGGGTCCATGCTGATGCCCAGGAAGTCGAGCCACATCTCGGTCGACATGGCGCGCACCACGTCCGGCCCGGTGGTCTTCTGCGGGGTGCCGCCGGGCAGGCCGTTGCGCAGCTCATAGGCGCCCTGCAGGAAGCTGTTGCGCACGCTTGTGCTCTCGGACTGGTAGCCCAGTTGTTCGTAGGTATCGGCCAGCATGCGGCGGGCCGGCTGGTTCTGCGGCTGCGCGAACACCAGTTTGTTGAGGATCTCAGTGGCCTGCAGGTACTGGCCCTTGGCGAGCAACTGCTTGCCCTTGGCGATGATCTTTGCCGAGCCACCCATCATCTCGACGTAGAGCGGCGCCGAATCCCTGGGTGACAGCGGCGCCAGGTTGACCGGGTTGCCGTCGTAGAAGCCAATGAAGCGGTTGATGACGGCGCGCGCGTTGTTGCGCGCGTCGCCGTGGTAGCTGCGCGCGGCCCATTGCTGCTGCAGGCTTTGCGGCACCTCATAGACGTTCTGGATCTCGTTGATCGTCACGCCCTTGTTGGCGTGGTGCAGCGCCTGGTTGTTCAGGTTGGCGTAGGCATCGCGCTGCGTGCGCAGCACCTCCTGGACGCGCGCATTGCCGAAGCGCGGCCAGCTGTGCGAGGCGAACATCACCTCGGCCTCCTGGCCGAACTTCCACAGCGCGATGTTGATTTCCTTCGACCAGTTCAGCGCGTTGCGCACCGGCGCGCCGCGCAGCGTGTAGATGTTGTGGATGGTGCCGGTCACGTTCTCCGCAGCCCAGAAGGCCTTGAACTGCGGGAAGTAGGTGTGCATCTCGACCGGCGCCTCGGTGTCAGGCGTGTTCTGGAACACCATCTTCACGCCGTCCAGCGTCAATTCCTCGATGTGCTTGCTGATGATCACGTTCGGCGCGATCAACCCGGTGTTGCCGTTGGCGGCGTTCTTGCCGATGGCCTGGTCCACATGGCCGTGCGGGTCGCGCGGCAGCAATATCGCGTACTGCCACTGCGTGCGGCGCGACATGGCGTTGCCGGCAAACACGTTCTCCTCGATCGCGGCCTGCATGAAGCGCTCGGGCGCGATCACCTTGACCTTGCCGCTGGCCACGTCGACCTCATCGACGACGCCACGCACACCGCCGAAATGATCGACGTGCGAGTGCGAATAGACGACCCCGACGACCGGGCGCGCACCCAGCTTTTCGTTGATGAACTGGAGCGCCGCGCGGGCGGTTTCCTTGGCCGTCAGCGGGTCGAAGATGATCCAGCCGGTATCGCCCTTGATGAAGCTGATGTTGGCCAGGTCGAAACCACGCACCTGGTAGATCTTGCCCGGCACCACTTCATACAGCCCGTAGGCCATGTTCAGCACGGCCTGGCGCTGCAGCGAGGGGTGGATGGTCTGGAAGTCCTTGGCCTCCAGCAGCCACTGGTAGCTGCCCATGTCCCAGGCCACCTGGCCGGCGTCGGCCATGATCTGCTTGTAGGGCGGCTCGGCGATGAAGCCCTTCTTGGCCTCGTCGAAATCGCGCATGTCCGCGAAAGGCAAGGTGGCGGTGATGCCCTTGCGCAGTTCGAGCGTGAAGGTCGACGGCGGGCCGCCGTTCGGGTCGAAATGCTTGACCTGCGCAGGCGGGTTGCCCACCGCGGCGCCTTGCGCCTGCGCCGAGGCAGCGAAGCCAGCGGCCGAAACGATCACCAGCCCCTGCAGGACCGCCTTCGAAATTCTCATCATCTACTCCTGGGCTCGTTGAGCGCGATCAGACTGACCGCGCTGGCCACCGCTGACGTCGCCGCGCAGCGTCAGCTCGATAGCTCGATGTGTCAAATGCATTTGGCTCAAGCTTTCACGGGGTAGGACCCGAATCGGTGGTTCGGAGGTCCGTAGGGCGTCCCCTCCTATTACGGGCCATCATGGCAATTCGCGAGCTCATACCGCCGCTGCGCGCGGTGCACGACCTGGAGCAACTCGGTTTCGTCGAGCTGACCACGGAGCGAGGGCCAGGTGCGAACGGGCGCAACGCCCTGCGTGTCATCCGTGGCGAACGCGAGCTGCGCTGTCTCCGTGCTGGATTGCCATTTGAACGCCAGCGTCCATGCCATGAAAACGACCATCGAGTCGGCCGGCCGAATCGTCGTGCCCAAGTTGCTGCGCGAGCGCCTGGGTCTGAAGCCGGGCCAGCCGCTGCAGATCCAGGCGAATGACGGCGGGCTCGAGATCGCCATCGCCGCGACGGCGATGCAGCTGACCAAGCGCGGAAAGGGTGTGGTCGCCGTCCCGGCGGCGGCGGCTACGACACCAGGCTGCGGCCGTCGAGATCGGACGGGACAGGGACGCCGAGCAGGTCGAGCACGGTCGGTGCGAGATCGGCGATGTGCGCGCCGTGCAGCTGCCGCGGCGGGCCGCTGATCGCCACGAGGCCATCCGGCCCGTGGCCGCCGGTGCGGTAGTCGCGGTGGGCGCCGACGACGGTGCCGTAGCCCGGGGAATAGAGCGCGTCGATGGGCGCCTCCGCGCTCCAGTAGCCGGTGAGGTCGGGCAGGACGTCTCGGCATGCACCCGCGTCGGCGTCGTCGGTGACGCTGACGTCGGCGAGCGCGGCTCGACCCGTGGCGGGGTTGACGAGTTCGCGCAGGCGCGTCGCGAGGAACGCGCGCAGCGCGTCGTAGTCCCGGCCGGGGCGCACGCGGCCGGCGGCATCGCGGCCGACGACGTTGATGCGCAGGGCCGGCGTCATCTCGTTGTTGGGCACCTGGTAGGCGCGCGAGGCGACATCGAGCGACATGACGCCCATGAAGCGGCACAACAATGCCTCGCCGAGCGCCTGTGGCAGGCGGCGCTTGACCACGTACTGCAGCGGCAGGGGCACCGCCTCGCGCAGCCGCTTGAGGAGCGGCTGGCGCACGACCACGCGCGGCTCGCGGCGCGCATCGGGCGGCCGGTTGCGCGCCTCGCCCATGCCCCACAGGCGCAGCAGTGCTGGCACGAGATCGCGGCCGTGGTACTGCGGCCGCATGCCCTGGGTGGAGAAGAGGACGACGCGGGTGTCCGGCCCGGCGGCCTCGATGAGGGCGCCGACGGCGGCGTCGACGGCGGCATAGACATCGCGTACGGCGTCACCGGGTGCGTCGGCGGGCGGAGTGCGTGGCCCGCCGTCGCCGGCGGCGTCGACGCCCCAGAGATTGTGGCCGGCGCAGTGCGTCTCGGAGAACACCGCGAAGAAGAGATCCCAGTCGCGCTGGCCCATCAGATCGAGCAGCAGGCGCCGGCGCGCGGCGACGCCGTCGAGCAGGCCGCGGTGGACTCGGCGGTAGCTGCGCGCCGTCCTGCCGTGATCGTCGCAATTGAGCAGCGGGTAGCGGCCATGGCGGGCCAGGATCTCGGCGCCCACATCGGCCGGCTGGGCGAGGAACGGGCTGTTGAAGCCGTGCCCTCCCCAGCCGATGACGTGGACGCCTCCGGCCGGTGGATAGAGGGCGATCTTGGGAGTGTCGACGACCACGCAGCGCCGGCCGTGGCGGCCTGCCGTCACCCAGAACGGCTCGCCATTCGGCAGCACGTTACTGAGGATCTCGAGCCGCGGCGCGTCGCGGCGTTGCTGGATGAAGAAATAGCGCCCGAGGCGCGCCGGGCGGAGGCCGGTATAGGCGGAGAAGACGGCGACATCGGGAAACTGTCGCGAGCCCGTCTCCAGCATTCCAGTCGCGCCGCTCTCGCGCAGGTGACGCAGCGCCGGCAGGTCGCCCGAGTGGCACCACCGCTGCAGCAGCGCGGGTTCGGCTGCGTCCAGCCCGATGACGAGAACCCGCTTCATTGTCAGCTACCGTGCCTGGAATGGACGCTGTCCGCATAGGTGGGGAACGCCAGGAGCGCAAGGGCGCGGCACGGCGGCGCGCGGTGCGGCCGCCCTGCCACACCCTCCCGCAATGCCGTCGGCCACGCCGGATCGTCGGCCGGCGACGGCCGCAGCGTATTTGCTAGGTGAATCGACTCTGATGGCGCTATGCTGCCGGTAGCGGCAAAAAATGTCGCTGAAGTCAGCGCGAGCCGCGGCGAGACCAGGAGGCGCGAAACACGTATGACCCACTCCGGGACGGCGGCGGGGCTACGGTCCGCATCGCAACGCGCGACGCGGCGCTGCGCGCTGCCCCTGCTGGTCATCGGGATCGTCGCGCTGGCACGGGCGACGTCGGCATGCGTCGGCGACTGCCGCGAGATCGCCCGCGTGACGGCGGCCGATCTGGTCCTGATGACCCAGATCGCCGCCGGTGAGCGAGACGTTGCCGAGTGCAGCGCGGGCGGTGTCGGCGACGACGGCCACATCACCCAGGACGAGATCGATGGGGCGATCCGCAACATCTTCGGCGGCTGTGGGCCAGCCGAGTACGACGCACTCGCCGGCGAGCTCTACGACATCGCCTACCCGACGACGCTCGTCAGCCTGACGCAAGCGGCCACCATCGTCGCCGCGCTCGAGGAACACGGCGCGGCGGACGAGGAGGAGATCAGGGCCCGTCTGGCGGAACTGTTGGTCGACCTCGGCATCGAGCCCGAGTCCATCGAGGAAACCGTCATCGTCGCGCTGCGCGCAGCGTCGGATTGCGAGGACTGCGTCGCCACATGCTCCGGCCGCTGCGTGCAGAGTCCGCGCGGCGACTGCTTCTGCTACGAGCCCCTGCCACCGGATCCGGCCCGCATCACCGTCCTGTTCCTGGAGCGTGTCGAGGACGCGGGACTGGCGTTCGATGCCGCCCGGATTCCGTGCAAGGACACCCTGCTGCACACGGGGGTGACCGACAACTTCAGCGCTGCGAACGGCATCGAGCCCGCCTCGCAGAGCGCCGGCCTGCTCGCCCTGATCCAGTCCGCCGCTCAGACCCCGGCGAACTTCGATCAGACGGCGATCGATCGGCTCTTCGGGCAGAGCTTCTCCCTGCCGCAGGGGAAATGCCTGGTCTCGGCGACGGTGCTCCTGCGCGCCCGTCCGATCGCCAGCAGTATCTCTCCCGGCAGCAGGAACGATGTGCTCCGACTCGGCTTCGTGAGCCCCGCCGGCCAGTTCGTCGGGCCGGTGTGGACCGGCTACATCGGCACCGGCACCGCCAACACCGGTCTGCCGATCCTGCTCAACAACCAATGGACCGCGAGCAACTACCCCTCGCCGGGGTTCCCCTTCGTGCTGAACCTGGCCAACCTGCCCGGCGGAACGAACCTGGTGCCGGGGCTCGATGCGCAGCGCTTCCTGGACTTCTACACGCAGGATGATTCGAGCGTCGATTACGTCGACCTCGTCTACCGCCTCTGCAATTGTCCGCTGCCCACGCCGACGCCCTCGCCCACGCCGACGCCGACCCCTTCCCCGGTCCCCGGCCCGTGCAGCGTCACGATCTGCAAGCAGACGATCCCCGCCGGCGGAACGGGCTTCAACTTCAGCTCCTCCTTCATCGGCCTGCAGGGCATCACCCTCAGCGACGGCCAGTGCGTGCAGAAGCCCATCGCCTGCGGGCCGACTTTCAACGTGTTCGAGGTGCTCCAGTCCACCGCGACGCTGTCGCACATCGCCTGCACCCTCAGCCCTGGCCCCGGCACCTTCAGTATCATCGGCGCCACCGTCGGCCCCACCGGCGGCTTCGAGCCCGGCGACAACCAGATCCTCTTCGCGCTCAACCCCGGTGGCGCGCTGCAGTGCATCTTTACCAACCTGCTCTATCCGACGCCCACCGCGACGGTCACGCCCACCGCTCCGCCGACCAGCACGCCGACGCCCAAGCCGACGGCGACCCGGACGCGGACGGCATCCGCCACAGCGACCCCGCCGAGTACCGCGACGCGGACCGACACGCCCATCCCCACCAACACCGCGACCCAGACGCCCACGGCAAGCCAGACGCCCACCGCAACGCCGGTCGGCACCATCACGTGCGTCGCGCCGCCGCCGGACCTGGTGGCGTGGTGGCCGCTCGACGACGTGGCCGGCGCCACCGCGGTGGTCGACGTCGCCCCGCCGCCCACCAACAACGGCGTGCCCAAGCCGGGACCGGTCCAGCCCTTTCCGCCGGCCGCCACGGGCCCGGCGGCCGTCGCCGGCAACCTGATCACCAATCCGGCCGATGGCGCGTTGTATTTCTACACGCAGACCACCTACGTCGAGGTCCCGCACGGCGCCGACCTGAACCTCGCCAACGTCGATCTCACCATCGACGCGTCGGTGAAGCCGCTACCGGGGCCGTGGACGGCGGGCCGCGACAGCCTGCACGTGTATCCCATCATCGACAAGCTCAACCTGGCGGCGGGCAGCGGCTACGCCTTCTTCCTGCGGGTGCGGACCAGTTGCCCGACCTGTCCACCGCCGCCGCAACAGCCACCGGCGAGCGGGGCCGCCTCGACCACCGAGTTCCGTCTGGCGTTCGCGGTCGGCAACGGCTCCGCCGTGACGATCTATCTCAGCGCCCCCATCTACTCGGGCAGCGGGCTCGTCTTCCCCTCGCCGACTCCGCCCTCCGCACTCACGCCGCAGCCGCCGGGCTGGACCCACGTCGCCGTGACGGTCGATCGCGGTCCGAACGTCGGCCAGTTCCATCTCAACGGCAGCCTCCTCGGCAGCAACTTCACCCCCGTCGCCGGCCTCAACAACACCAGTCCGCTGTGGATCGGCGGCTCGCGACTGTACGGCACCTCGCAGGCCCCCAATTTCTCCGAGTTCACGCTCAACGAGATCGAGGTCTTCAAGGCCGTGGTCGCGCAAGCGGACATCCAGGCGATTGCGGCGGCGTCCGGCGGCAAGTGCAAGCCGCCGCCGACCGCGACGCCGACCGCCACGCCGACGCGCACGTCGACGAGCAGTGCGACGCCGACGCGCACACGCACGGCGACGGCGACGCACAGTGTGACGCGCACGGCGACGGCCACCCGCACCCCCGTCGCGACATCCACCGCCAGCCGGACGGCGACGGCCACGCCGACGCACACCCCACCGTGCGTCGCGCCGCCGCCGAACATGATCGCCTGGTGGACGGGCGACAACACCACCGCGGACTTCTCCGGCAACGGCTACCACGGCACCTTCTTCCAGCCGCCGGCGACCTACACCACGGGCATGGTCGGCGCGGCCTTCTCCATGCCCGGCATCCCGAACTTCGTGCAGGCCAGCCCGAGCCTCAACTTCCCCGGCAACTTCTCGCTCGATGCCTGGATCCGGACGACAAACGCCGCGCAAGCGCCGGTGATCGACAAGCGCCTGAACGCCGGCGGCAATCCGGTCGGCTACTACCTGTTCGTCTTCGGCGGTGCCCTGGCCTTCGAGCTCGGCGACGGCCAACCGACCCAGTACCACGTGTCGCCGGGGCCGTTCATCAGCGACGGCGCCTGGCATCACGTTGCGGCGACCATCGACCGCACCTCGACGACGGGCGGCAAGCTCTTCGTCGACGGCGCGCTGGTGCACACCTTCGACCCGACGACCCGACCGGGCAGCATCGCCAACGGCTTCTCCCTGCGCATCGGCCAGCAATGGGTCAGCGCGATAGGCTTCCAGGGCGCGATCGACGAGGTCGAGCTCTTCGATCGCGTCCTGCTGCCGCAGGAGATCCAGGCCGTCTACCAGGCGGGATCGTCGGGCAAGTGCAAGACTCCGGTGCCGACGCGCACCGCGACGCCGACGAGCACGCGCACCGCGACGCCGACCCGGACCACGACCAACACGCCGCCGCCGTCGCCCACCGCGACGATCACCCCGACCCCCAGGTCGACGGCGACCGTCACCCTCAGCCCCACCCGCACCCTGACCCCGACCATCACCCGGACGCCGACCATCACGCGCACTCGCACGGCGACGGCCACGGCCTCGGTCACGCCGCCGCCGCCGTGCTTCGCCGAGCTCTGCGTGTTCAAGTTCAACGATCTGGACGGCGACGGCGTTCGCGATCCCAGCGAGCCCGGCCTCGCCGGCTGGACGATCCACATCGTCGATTCCAACATGAACCTGCTCAGCATGAGCACCGGCGCGCAGGGAGCCTTCTGCATCGGCATCCCGGCACCGCTCACCTACACCGTCTCCGAGGTGCCGCAGCCCGGCTGGACGCAGACCCACCCGCCGCCACCGGAGTCGCACATCTTCCCGACGCAGTGCGGGCAGCTCGTCAACGTCGAGTTCGGCAACATCCAGGACGCCGCCTCGACGCCCACCCGCCCCGCCACCGCGACCGCGACGCGGACGCCAACCCGCACGCCCAACCTCCCACCAATCGACTAGCGGCCTGTGTCGGCGAGATCGGTCGTAGGGTGTGTTCCCCTCACCCTGACCCTCTCCCTGTGGGAGAGGGGACCTTGCCCAGCAGCGCGTTGCTTGCAGGGTCCCCTCTCCCACAGGGAGTTACCATGTACTCGATGAGTGCATGGCCGAAGGGGGGAGACGGCAGCGGGGTTGAAGGAAGGAAGACGGGAGCCCCACCTTGTCGACGCGAGCCGCCATGGGGGCGGTCGCAAAGCGAATGGACGAAGGGAGGC
>JANNRA010000132.1:0-2389 GCA_031401035.1 bacterium
GTGGGGGGGTGGTGGCCCTCGCCCCCCCCCGGGGGGCCGGGCGGCTGCGCGGCGGGGGGCGCCCCCCGGGGGGCGCCTTTTGACGGGCACCCCACCGACCCCTCCACCGGGCGCCCCGGGGGGGGCGCCCTCCAGGGGCCAGGCGGTTGCCGGCCCTCAAGAGCGGCGCCCGGCACGTCGGTGCGTTTCCGGCGCGGGAAAACGTCAGCCGTAGCGGCCGCCCGAGACGTGGATGGTCTCGCCGGTGATGTAGGCCGCGTCGTCGCTGGCCAGGAACGCGGCGACGCCGGCAACGTCCTCCGGCGTGCCGAGGCGCGGGATCGGCAGGGTCGGGGCGACGCGCTCGACCAGGCGGTCGTAGTGCGGCAGCGACGTCACGCCCGGCGTCGCGATGATGCCCGGCGCGATGCAGTTGGCGGTGACGCCGAACTTGCCCACTTCCATCGACAGCGCGCGGGTGAGGCCGATGACGCCGGCCTTCGATGCCGAGTAGTTCACCTGCCCCTTGTTGCCGAAATGGGCACGCGAACTCATCGAGATCACCCGCCCCCAGCCTTTCGCCACCATCTGCGGCGTGGCGTACTTGCAGCACAGGAAGGTGGCGCGGAGGTTCAGGTTGACGACCGCGTCCCAGTCCTCGGCGCTCATGTCCCGCAGCAGCTTGTCGCGCGTGATGCCGGCATTGTTCACCAGGATGTCGAGCGAGCCGAAGGCATCGAGAGCGCGCGCCATCAGGTCGCGCACGACGGCTTCGTCGGTAACGCTGCCGATGACCGCGACGGCGCGGCTGCCGGCGCGCTCGATGCGCTCAACCGTCGCGGCGGCCGTCGCCGGATCCATGTCGTTCACCAACACCGCCGCGCCCTCGGCGGCCAATCGCAGCGCGATCGCTTCGCCGAGCCCGCGCCCGGCGCCCGTCACGACCGCGGCCCGTCCTTTCAATCGCATCGCCATCCTCCTCGTTGAGCGGCGGAACGTACCGACGCTCGTCGCGTGCCGCAAGCCGTCCTGAGGCCACGCCTCGGCGAGAGTCTCCCGGCTGGGACTGCGGGCGAGACGCCCGCGGTCCCAGCCACTGCCTCTATGTCTGCCGCTGCTCGCCCTGCGCCGCGACGAAGGCGCGCGCCTGCTCGACGAGCGTCTCCGCCGCGTCCCAGGCCAACTCGTCGCCCTTGGCGCGCAGCGCCAGGGCGTCGGTGAGCCACACCACCGGTGCGCCCGCGAGCACCGGCAGCGCCGCGTAGGCCTCGGTGACCCGCGCGTGCGCCCGCGGCCGCAGCCCGGCTTCGTTCAGGCGCGCCTTGGCGGCGTAGAGCATGGCGTAGAAGGCGCGGCCGGCGGCGATCTCCGCCGCGCCGGTGGCGAGCCCCGCCTCGGCCGCCGCCAGGGCGCGCCGCGTCTTGGACAGCAGCGTCGCCGTCCCCGGCTGCACGGCGGCTACAGCTCCACGACGCGCGCCGCCTGACCGCCGGCGACGAGCAGGTCGCGCATCCCCGGATGACAGGTGAAGAACAGGACCTGGTGCTGGGCCGCCGCTTCGCCGAGCACCGCCGCCATGGCGGCGGCGCGCTCGGGATCGAAGTTGACCAGGACGTCGTCCATGATCAGCGGCAGCGCCGTGCCGCGCCGCGCCAACTCGCCGGCCAGGCCGAGGCGGACCGCCAGGTACAGTTGCTCGGTGGTACCGCGGCTGAGCTCGCCGGCGGCCTGCTTGCGCAGGCCGCCGCGCTCGACGACGGTCAGCGCCGCGCCGCCGGCGTCCTGGGTGATGCGCTCGTAGCGCCCGGCGGTGACGCCGGCGAAGGCGCGCGACGCCTCGCGCAGGACGGCCGGCTGGCGGGTGCGCTCGAACTCCTGCACCGCTTCGGCGACGAAGCCGGCGGCGGCCGCGAGCAGGCGCCAGTCGCGCACCGCGTCCTCGAGTTCGGCGGTCAGGGCGCTCCACTCGCCCGCCAGCGTCGGCACCTCGTCCGCGGCCTCGAGCGCCACCACCGCTGCGGCGTCGCCGCGTGCCGCGTTGTCGGCGGCGTCGGCGTCGCCCTCGAGCGCCTCGACCTCGCTCGCCAGCGCCGTCAGCCGCCCGCGCAGGAGGTCGGGATCGGCGCCAGCGATCTCCTCCGCCGCGCCCTCCCAGCCGGCGCGCTCGGCGAGCAGGGCAGCGCGTTCCTCGACGACCCGCGCCAGTGCCTGGCGGCGCGTCGCCGCGTCGCGCCGCGTCGCCAGTTCCTCGCCGTCACGGACGCCGGCACGCGCCAGCGCGGCGGCGACCGCGGCCTCGGCCCGCGTCTGCGCGGCGCTGGCAGCGGCCAGCCGGGCGGCGCGATCGCGCAGCTCGGCTGCCAATGCGTCTCGGCGGGCGCGGCGTGGCGCGTCCGCCTGCAGGCGCGCG
>JANNRA010000133.1:0-22166 GCA_031401035.1 bacterium
GTCCGCGGCCGCGCCCGGCCGCCCCGGGAGGTGCGGTTGCCGCGGCGGTGTCGCCGCCACGGCGCGGGTGGCGGCGGTCGGCCCCGTGGCGCGCCGGGTGGGCGCCGTTGCCGCACGGCGCCGGCAGGTCGGGCTGCTCGGCGCGCGGCAGCTCCATACGCAGTTCGGCCTGGATGTCGGCGATGAGATCTTCCTCGTCGGGGGCGACGAAGGTGAAGACGTGCCCGGTGGCTCCAGCGCGGGCGGTGCGGCCGGCGCGGTGGATGTAGTCCTCGGGCGAGCGCGGCACGTCGAAATTGACGACGTGCGAGATGCCGCTGATGTCGAGGCCGCGGCCGGCGACGTCGGTGGCGACCAGCACCGCGAAGTCGCCGCGTCGGAAGGCTTCCAGCGCCGCGGTGCGTTCGGGCTGGGTGCGGTCGGAGTGGATGCTGGTGCTCTCGACGCCGCTGCGCGAGATGGTGCGTGCCAGGCGGTCGGCGTCGATCTTGCGCTTCACGAAGACGAGGACGGAGCGCATCTCGCCGGGCCGCAGCAGCGAGGTCAGCAGGGCCGCCTTGCGGTCGTGTCCGGCGCGGTAGGTGAGGTGCTCGATGCCGCCGGCGGGGCGCTGGCGATCGACGACGACGGTCTCCGGGTCGCGCATGATCGAGCCGGCGAGCTCGAGGATGCGCGGCGACAGCGTGGCGGAGAAGAGCAGCGTCTGGCGCGTTGCCGGCAGTGCCGCGAGGATGCGCTGCACATCGGGCAGGAAACCCATGTCGAGCATGCGGTCGGCTTCGTCGAGGACCAGCACCTCGACGTTGCTCAGGTTGGCGGAGTTGAAGCGCATATGGTCGAGCAGGCGGCCGGGCGTGGCGACGATCATGTCGCTGCCCTGCTTGAGCGCGTGCTCCTGCGGCCCCATGTCGACGCCGCCGACCACCGACACGGCGCTGAGGCCGAGGTGGTAGCCGAGGGCCAGCGCCTGCTCGTCGATCTGCATCGCCAGTTCACGTGTCGGCGAGAGGATCAGGGCCCGGCAGCCCACCGTCTTCGGGCCGGCGAGGCGCTCCAGGATGGGCAGCAGGAAAGCGGCGGTCTTGCCGGTGCCGGTTGAGGCGCAGCCGATCAGGTCGCGTCCGGTGAGGATGATCGGGATGGCCTTGGCCTGGATCGGCGTCGGGGTGGTGTACCCCATGTCGGCCACGGCATCGGCCAGGGCCGGGCTGAAGCCGAACTCTTGCATTGATATCGTCATGGTACTCCGGGTCTATGGACGACCCTTGGCCGTCCCATGCGTGATGTTCACGATCACGCCTTCGGCGGCGTCCGCTGCGACAGCGGCCGCGCGCGGCAGAGCGTGGGGGTGACGACTCTGCATGGCACAGAGAAGGGTCAAAGGCGAGCAGGGGGAAGCCACGCCCCCGGGGCGGGCAGAGGGCGCCGCCCACCCGCGGTCCGACGCTCAGCGCGCGGCGCGCAGGCGGGCGACGACGGCGGGGTGGGCGCGCACGCGCAGGTGGCGACCGGCGTCGTCGCAGCGCTCGGCGATGACGCGGCAGGCGGCGTGGATCTCGCCGACCAGGCGCTGCTGGGCGTATGGGACGAGCAGCTCGGCCTCGACCATGTCGCGCTCGAAGAAGGCGACGATGCGGGCGTGCAGCGCGGTGACGTCCGGGCGCGAGCGGGACGAGAGGAGCAGGGCGTCGGGGTAGGCGTCGGCCAACTCGGCGCGGCGCGCCTCGTCGAGCCGGTCGGCCTTGTTGAGCAGCAGCAGGCGCGGCAACGCGGCGGCGTCGATGTCGGCCAGCACGTCGGTGGTGACCTGGATCTGGGCCGGGAAGTCGGGGTCGGCGGCGTCGACGACGTGCAGCAACAGGGACGCCTCGCGCGCCTCGTCGAGCGTCGAGCGGAAGGAGGCGACGAGATCGTGCGGCAGCTTCTTGATGAAGCCGACGGTGTCGCTGACGAGGATGCGCGGCACGGTTTCGGGCTGCAGGGCGCGCACCGTCGTGTCGAGGGTGGCGAAGAGCTGGTCGGCGACCAGCAGGTCGGTCGCCGTCAGGGCGCGCATCAGCGAGGATTTGCCGGCATTGGTGTAGCCGACGATAGCCACCGTCGCCTGGTCGGCGCGCCGCCGGCGGCGCGTCGCGGCGTCCTTCTCGATCGCCGCCAGGTCGCGGCGCAGGTGCGCGATGCGATCGCGCACCTTGCGGCGGTCGAGCTCGATCTGCGATTCGCCGGCGCCCTTGCCGCCGATGCCGCCGCTCTGGCGGTCGGCGCCGCCGCTCTCGCGCAGGCGCGGCGCCATGTAGGCAAGGCGCGCGATCTCCACCTGCAGGCGCGCCTCGCGGCTGCGCGCGTGGCGCTGGAAGATGGCCAGGATGACGGCGCTGCGGTCGAGCACCTCGGCGCCGGTGGCGCGCTCGAGGTTGCGCGCCTGCGAGGGGCTGACGTCATGGTCGATGAGCACCACCGTGGCGCGCGGCGCCGCGGCGGGCGCGTCGTCGGCGTCGGTCTCGGCGTCCGCCGCGGCGTCGTCCGACGCGTCCGGCGGGTCCGCGTCCTCGACGCGCACGCCGCCGCGCCGCATGCGGTGCGCCGGCACGCCGGACGGGATGACACCGCTGCCGCCGGTCAGGTCCGCCAACTCGCGCAGCTTGCCCTCGCCGATCACGGCGCCGGCGGCGAGCGTCGTGCGCTTCTGGCTGATGCGCGCAACGACGTCGAGGCCGAGCGTCTTGGCGAGGCGGCCGAGTTCGGTCAGCGAGGACGCATGCGCGGCATCGTCGACACCGGGGAGCTGCACACCGACGAGGACGGCGCGCGGGACTTCGGGCACGGGCATCCGGAGAGGATCGCCGCTGCGCGCTGGCAGCGCAACCCCGGGACGGCGCCGCCAACTGAACCGTTGGAGGGCGCCCCCCCGTGGGCGCCGGTTGGATGGGGGTCACGGCGACCTGGTCCAACAGGCGCCCACGGGGGGGCGCCCTCCAGGGGAGATGGCCGTCTGCCCCCGCTCAGGCGACGCGCGCGATGGTCTGCGCCACGTCGACCTGGGGGCCGCGGATGCGCAGGCCGAAGCGGTCACGCCGGTCCGGCGGGCGCTCGGTGGTGCACGCCGCGTCGCCGTAGGCGGAGCGCAGGAAGCCGTCGAGCAGCGGCTGGAAGGCGGTGTAGGTGGCCGGCGCATTGGGCGCACGCAGGCGATCGTTGGCGAAGAGCTCCAACGACCCGGCGTCGAAGCGCAGCCGGCCGGCGAGCGCCGGCGTCTGCTCGAGGCGACGGCAGGCGGCGAGGACGATGTGCGCACAGGCGCGCAGGCGCGCCGGCAGGTCGCCGGCCAGCGGTTGCTTGCGGTAGTACATGAGGCCGAGGCGGCCGCCGCCGAGGTCCATGGCGAAGTTGCCTTCGTGCGCCACCAGCATGATGCCGGGGCCGTCGGGGACGTGATCGTAGTCGGCGACGTCGATCAGCACGTGCTCGGGCACCAGCCCGTCCTTGATCCACTGGTGGAAGACCGGCACCAGGTCGCGCGGCGGCACGGCTCCGCCCTCAGCGCAGTCGACTTTGATCCCGATGCGCTGCAGCGCGGCGAGCATCAGTTGAGCCCTTCCAGCGTCACCACCTGGGTCGCGGCCCCGGTGACCGGCGTCTTCTGTTGCGCCATGCGCAACTGGCAGGCGTGGCCGGCCTCGACGAACAGGCTGGCCTCCTCGACGGTCTGGTGCGCCGACTCCGGCGTGACGCTGCCGGCGCCGTCGTCGTGGCGGCGGAAGAGATAGCCGGCGACCATGCCCTTGGCGAAGCGGTCGAAGAACAGCTCGGTGTCGACGAAGCGGCTCTTGAATTCGGCGACGACGCGCGCGGGGTCGTCGCCGACAGCGGCGAGCTGGGTTTTCACCAGCGCCCTCGCCGCCTGCAGCATGGCGCCGTAGGCGAGCGCATCGGCCTTGCCGGCGTCGCCGGCTTCGAGCGCCAACTGCGCCTCGAAGACCTCGCGCTCGGCGTCGGCGAGGCCGAACTCGACCAGGGAGACCACCTCGCCTGCGCACTCGCCGGTGCCCATGTCGCCGGTGGTGAACTCGCGCGGGTCGCCCCAGTCGGAGTAGTAGCTCGGGTCGACGTCGTGCGCCGGCACCTTGACGAACTCGTTGAGCAGCTCCTTGAGCGCCTTCTTGCCGATGCGCTGGCAGAAGGCCTGGAAGCGCTCGTCGCCCTGCCGGTCGCGCGCGTAGCGCTCGGTGAGGCGGTCGACCACCGCCGGGATGTTCTTCGACGGAATGGCGCCGATCGGCAGGCCGTAGGCGCCGCCGTTCTCGTGCCACTGGCCGCCGAGCACGACCTGGAAGTGCGGCACCTGATAGCCGCCGACCTGGCGCGAGACGCCGTAGAAGCCGAGGTCGGCGACGTGATGCTGGCCGCAGGAGTTGAAACAGCCGCTGATCTTGAGGTGCAGGCCGCGCACCGCGGTGTCGAGTTCGTAGCCCTTCTCGATCAGGCGCTGACGCAGCTCGCCGGCGAGGCCGCGCGAGGAGGCGATGCCGAGCTTGCAGGTGTCGGTGCCGGGGCAGGAGGTGACGTCGACGATCGACTCCGCGCCCGGCGCGCCGAGCCCGGCGGCGACGAGGTCGGCGTGCAGCGCCGGCAGGTCGGCCTCGCGCACCCAGCGCAGCATGATGTTCTGGTCCACCGTGGTGCGCACGCTCTCGCCGACGTAGGCGCGCGCCAGGTCGGCCAGGGCGCGCATCTGCGCCGCCGTCGCGTCGCCGAGCGGCAGCGCGATGATGACCACGCCATAGCCGTCCTGGCGCTGCGGCCGGACGTTGGTCTCGCGCCAGCGCGCGAAGCCCTCGGACTGCGCGGCGCCGTTCAGCGCCGCGCCGCTCTTCAGCGGCGTCTCGCCCCAGGCGCCGACGCTCGGCACGTAGGCCGTCCAGCGATCGTCGTGCGGCAGCGTCGCGCGCTCTTCGTGCACCAGGCGGCGGAACTCGTCGATGCCGAGCGACTTGATGAGGAACTTGATGCGCGCACGGGCGCGGTTGCGCTTTTCGCCGAGGCGCGCGAAGACACGCGCAATCGCCTGCGAGATCGGCAGCAATTCCTCTTCGGAGACGAACTCCTCGAGCACCTTGGCGTGGTGCGGCACGGCGCCGAGGCCGCCGCCGACGTACATAGTGAAGCCGCGCCGTTCGACGCCGTCGATGGTGCGGGTCACCGCCAGCAGGCCGAGGTCGTGCATGTTGGTGAGGCCGCAGGCGTGCTGCTTGCAGCCGGAGAAGGCGATCTTGAACTTGCGCCCGAAGTCCATCGTGTCGGGATGGCCGAGCAGGAAGCGCATCATCGCCTGGGCGTAGGGCGAGATGTCGAAGGTCTCGTCGCGGCAGACGCCGGCGAGCGGGCAGCCGGTGACGTTGCGGACCGAGTTGCCGCACGCTTCGCGCGTCGTGATGCCGACGGCCGCCAGGCGGCGCATGATGTCGGGCGTGTCGTCGATGTGGATGTAGTGCAGCTGGATGTCCTGCCGCGTCGTCACGTGGCAGATGTTGTCCGAGTATTCCTCGCAGAGATCGGCGAGGACCTCCATCTGCGGGGGCGTCATGCCGCCGAAGGGGATCTTGATGCGCAGCATGCCCGGCGCATCCCACATCGTCTCCGGCCCCTTGGTCAGCGTCGACGGAAAGGCCAGCGTGCGCGTCGCGCTGCCGTCGCTGCGCTGGCCGTTGTCGTAGCGCTGTCCGTAGGCACCGCGGCGCAGGCGCGTCTCGGCGAACAGCTGGTCGGTGAGTTTGCCCTGCTTCTTCAGCTCGATCTGGGTCTCGAAGACATCGATCTCACGAGCCCAGTCGGCGGGCATCTCGCCCGTCAGCGCTTCTTTCCACGTCATGGCGTTCGACCTCTGGTTGGATCAACGACGCCTACATGGTGGGGGAGTATGACTCAACCAGGGATGTGGCGTGGCGGGTATGCGGTTGGAGGGCGCCGCCCCGTCGGCGCCTGTTGGGTGGTGCCCGAGCGCCCCGAGGCGGCCGGCGCCGACGGGGCGGCGCCCTCCACGGAGCGGATTTCCTCACGCCGCGGCGATCTCGCGCGCCAGCTTGATCGCCGACAGCGGCGCCGAGCCCTCGGCCTTGTTGTTGATGATCACATAGGTGTCGCGGCCGCGCGCGGCGGCGACGCGGCAGAGCTGGGCGATTTCGCGCCGGCTGGCGGGGTCCTCGTCGACCAGGCGGTCGAACGGGCGATAGCGTTCGCGCGCCGCCTCATAGCGCTGGCCGTGGCCGAGCATCCAGCGCACCACCAGGGCGGGCGCGTTGGGCTGGTCGAGCAGGCCGGCCTGCACCGGCGGCGGCGGCATGCTCGGGTGGACGTTGACCACGTGCGCGGCGCGCGCCGCGGCGAGGGCGTCGCCGTAGTCCAACGTGAGCAGCGCCTGCGTACGCAGCTCGACGGCGTACTGCAGGCCGCGCGGCAGACGGACGAGGAAGTCGTGCAGGCGTGCGGCGAAGCGCTCGGCGCCGCCGAGCAGCGCGGCGGGCTGCGGCGGGAACTGGAAGATCAGCACGCCGGCCTTGGCGCCGAGGCCGAGCGCCATCGGCGCGCATACCGCGTCGGCGGCGTAGGCGGCATCGAGGAAGGCGCCGTTGCGGGCCCCGCGCTGGGCGCCGTGGCGCTCATGGCGCGAGAAGACGGCGAGGGTGCACAGTTCCGGCGCCTTGACGACGAAGCGAAAGTCATCCGGGACCGCCACCGCATAGGCGGCGAAGGTCTCGGCCGGCAGCGGCGCGTAGAAGGTGCGATCGACGCCGACGGCGCGCAGGATCGGATGGCGGCCGTAGGCGGCGAGCCCGTCGCGCGCCAGCGTCGTCGGCGTCGCGGCGCGGTCGTAGACGATGCCCGACCAGCCGGGGAAGGACCACGACGAGGTACCGAGGCGCGTCCTGCCCGGCAGCGCCGCTGCCAGGGCGACGAGATCCTCGGGCACGGCCGCCGCGCCGACGCCGCGTCCCAGGGGCAGAGGCGCGCCGAACAGGTCGAGCTGTCGTGCCATGCGGGACGCCCTCTACCACGGCGCTGCGCCGGCGCAGAGCGGCCGCGACGGCGGCCCGGCGCCGTGCCGGCGCGCCGCGGTGGCGCCGGGCGTCATCGCGCCAGGTGCGTCGCCAGCATGCCGGCAAGCAGGTCCATGTCCACCGGCCAGGCGTAGCGCAGCTCGAGCGTCGGGTGACGGGTGCGCAGGGCGGCGAGGGCCTGCGGAATGTCGATCTCGGAGTGCGAGCCGCCGGGGGTGAGCATGGTGGGGACGACGGTGATGCTGGTGGCGCCGCGCCCGGCGAGCGCGGCGACCGCATCGTCGAGCGAGGGGGCGCAGAACTCGTTGTAGGCGACCACCAGCGGGGTGTCGCCGAGGCGCGCGCGCAGGGCGTCGGCGAGCGCGGCGATGCCGGCCTGGTAGGGGTCGTTGACGGGCGTGCGCGGCCAGGTGCGGAGGCGCGTGTCGAGGGCGCGCTCCTCGTCGTCGGGTGCGCCGCCACGCGCCTCGCGTTGGCCCTCGAGCGCCTTCAGGCGGCGCACCTCCTGTCGCGGAAAATCCTTCGGCACGCCGCCGTGGCCGACGAGAATGACTGCCTTCATCGTTGCGCTCCCCTGCGTGCCGCCTCGTAGCGGACGACGGCGGCGACCCGGCGCTCGGCGTGGTCGACGATCGGCGGCGGATAGTCGCGCGGTGGCGTCGCCGCCAGCCACGGCTTGTGGATCACGGTGGCCGGCACGGCACGCAGCTCGGGAACCCACTGGCGCACGTAGGCGCCGTCGGGATCGAACTTCTCGCCCTGCAGGGTCGGGTTGAAGATACGGAAGTACGGCTGTGCGTCGGTGCCGGTCGAGGCCGCCCATTGCCAGCCGCCGTTGTTCGAGGCCGGCTCACCATCGACCAGGTGCTGCATGAAGACGCGCTCGCCCTGGCGCCAGTCGATCAGCAGATCCTTGCTGAGGAAGCTGGCGACGATCATGCGGGCGCGGTTGTGCATCCAGCCGGTGGCGACGAGCTGGCGCATGGCGGCGTCGACGATGGGATAGCCGGTGCGGCCGTCCCGCCAGGCGGCAAAGCCGGCGGCGTCGTCGTTCCAGGCGACGCGCGCGAACTCCGGCTTGAACGCGCCGCGCAGCACGCGCGGGTGCGCCGACAGCAGGCCGAGGTAGAAGTCGCGCCAGATGAGCTCCTCGACCCACTTGCGGGCGCCGTCGGCGGCGGCGGGGTCGGCCGCCGACAGCGCCAGCGCGTCGTGCACGCAGCGGCGTACCGAGATGGCGCCGAAACGCAGGTAGGGCGACAACCGCGACGTGCCGTCGAGCGCCGGCCGGTCGCGGTCGCGCCGGTAGTCGCGCAGCGGACCGGCGAGGAAGGCGCGCAGCCGGGTATGCGCGGCCGCTTCGCCGCCGGCGGGAATCGCGGTGCGGTCGTCGGCGGCGTCGAGATCGGCGGCGCTCGGCAGCGGCGCGCTCGCCAGGCCGGCCGGGACGGGCGGCAGCGTCGGCGCCGGCCGCGGCGCCTGCGCGCTGGCGCCGTGCCGCAGCAACCAGGCATTGCGGTACGGCGTGAAGACGACGAAGCCGCCGCCGCTCTTGGTGCGCAGCTCGTCGGCTTCGAAGACGACCCGGTCCTTGTGCTCGCTGACATGCACGCCGAGCCCCTCGGCGCGCGCCCGCACGGCCGCATCGCGGCGGCGGGCATAGGGCGAGTAGTCGCGTGTGAACGTCAGCCGCTCGGCGCGCGTGTCGGCGAGCAGGCGCGCGATGGCGTCGACCGGGTCGCCGTGCCGGACGATGAGGCGCGACCCCTTATGCGCCAGGTTGGCCGCCAGGCTGGCAAGGCAGTCGGCGAGGAAGCGGCGCCGCGCCAGGCTGGTGTGCGCGGCGGCGAGGAGGGTGTCGTCGAGCACGAACACCGGGATCAGCTCGTCGGCGGCCGCCGCGGCGGCGGCGAGGGCGGTATTGTCGCGCAGGCGCAGGTCGTTGCGGAACCAGTGCACGACGCGCATGGCCAGGACGATAGCGGGCAGGCGAGGCGGCGCAAGCGCCCGGCGGCGCCCGCCAGGTCGGTGTGCTATCGGCGCAGCGGCATGGCGGAGTACGACAGCGAGCAGATCGAGGCGCGGCGCGACCGGACGTTGCGGCGCCTGCCGGCGCTGCGCGTCGCCGGTCCGCGCCGCGCCCTGCAGTTCCTCGACGACGCCGGCCTCGCCTCGCTGTTCGCCTACCGCCAGCTCAATCTGCCGTGCCTGTGGGTGGCCGTATGTGGGCGGCGCGATCCGCACTTCCCGGTCCACTCGCACGGGGATCCGGAACTGGCGCTCGCCTGGCGACTCAAGGACGCGCTGCCGGCGGCGGGGCGGGTCTTCTATGCCAAGCTGCTGCGCGGCAAGCCGACCTTCGTGTCCTGGGAGTTGTTTCCGGCCGTCTACCGCCTGTTCGGACCGCGCAGCGACTATCGCACCGCCTACCGGGCCGGCGTCCTCTCGCCGGCGGCGCGGGCGATCCTCGATGCCCTGCACCGCCGCCGGCCGCAGGAGACGTTGGCCTTGAAGCTCGCCACCAACCTGGCGAGGCCGTCCCAGCGGCGCCTCTTCGACAGCGCCATGGCCGAGCTGCAGCAGACGCTGCGCGTTTGCATGGTCGAGGCGCGCTACGACCCGGCGTTCACCTACGTGTGGGATCTCGTCGAGGCACGCCATGCGGCGCACGTGCGCGCGGCGCTGCGCTGGCGCGATGGGCCGGCGGCGCAGGCGGTGTTGCGCCGCGTCCTCGCCGCCGTCATCGCCGCGCCGGCGCGCGCTGCGGCGCTGCTGGTCGGCGGCGCCGCACGCGCCACGCCGGCGCTGGCGGCGCTGGCGCGCGCCGGGGTCATCGATGCCGAGGCGCGCATCGCCGGCCGCCCCGGGCGCTGGCTCGTCTGGCGCTGAAGCGCTGCGTGGTGGCGCCGGCACCGCCCCGGCGGCATGGACACTTTCGATCGCGACAGCGGATTTCCCCTTGTGTCCGCCCAGGTGATTGGCCACATTCGGATCCGTGATCAGGGTGGGGGCAGGGACGGTGATCGGGGGGAACGCTCGGGCGGGGCGCTGGGCGGTCGGCCTGGTCGGGGCGCTGGTCCTCGGCGGCGTCGCTGCGGCAGGCGCCGCGGCGGCCGAACGCGTGCGCCTCGACCCAGCGGCGCGGCCGCGCATCGTCAACGGCGTCAACACGCACGCCTATCCGAGCACCGGCGCGCTGCTCGCCAGTCCGGGCGGGCCGATCAGCGATGACAACGCCGGCTTGTCCTGTTCCGGGACCCTGATCGGCTGCCGGACTTTCCTGGTCGCCTCGCATTGCGTCGACGACCCGACTCCCAGCCGCTACCGCGTCTATCTGCAGCACGCCGGCCTCTTCGCGGTGACCTCGGTGATGCGCCATCCCGCCTACGACGACGCGACGTTCCCGATCGCCGACGTGGCGGTGCTGACGTTAGCCGATTGGGCCACGGGCATCGCCCCGACGGCGATCAACCAGACCGATCCGGCGCCGTTCATTCCCGCCGTCGGTACCATCGTCGGATTCGGCCAGACGCAGGGCGGCGGCAACGACTACGGCATCAAGCGCGCCGGCACGGTGCAGACGGCGCCATGCCCAGCCGGTCTGCCGGCGGGCGCCACCGACTCTGAGGTGGTGTGCTGGGCCTTCGAGACGCCGCTCGGCGCGCCCGGCACCGATTCCAACACCTGCAATGGCGATTCCGGCGGCCCGCTCTTTCTCGATCTCGGCGCCGGCCGCGTTGTCGCCGGCGTCACCTCCGGCGGCTCGAGCCTCAACTGCCTGGCCGAGGACGTTAGCTACGACGCCAACGTCGCGACCTACGCCGCCTTCGTCCTCGCCCGCCTGGCCGGCGACGACACGGCGACGTGCGGCGGCCTGCCGGCGGTCGGCACCGCGCAGACGACGGTCGCCGGGCACGCCGGCACCCTCGATCAGGGCAACACCAGCGATGCCTGGAGCGTCGCCGTTCCGGTTGGCGCCAATGCGCTGCGCGTCGCCCTCAACGGCGAGGACAACGGCGCCTTCGCGGTCGATCTCTACGTCAAGCAGGGGAGCGGCGCCGCTCCCGCCAACTTCGACTGCAAGGCCGACGGCGCCTCGGTCTTCGGCGCCTGCGTCATCGACCATCCCGCCGCCGGGACGTGGTCGATGGCCGCCGTGCGTACCCAGGGCGGCGGCGAGTACCAGCTCACCGCGACGGTATTCGGCGGCGCGGCGCCGCTCTGCGGCGACGGCGCGCGCGCCTTCGACGAGACCTGCGACGGCGCCGATGCCGATCTCTGCGCCGGCCTCTGCCAGCCCGACTGCACCTGCCCCGCGCCAGTCTGCGGCAACGGCGTGCGCGAACAGGGCGAGCAGTGCGACGGCGCCGCCGCCGCCCTGTGCCCGGGGCAGTGCGACACCGCCTGCGCCTGCCCGGCGCCGTGCTCGATCGGCGACCTCTACGACGTCAGCGCTCGCCTCGACGCGGCCCGCCTGAAGCTGCGGGCGCGCGTCTTGAACTTCAACGGCAGCTGGGACGGCGTCGATCCGCGCGACGGGTTCCGCCTCAGCCTCTTTCAGGCGGGCACGACGCTGAGCATGGTCATCCCCGCCAACGACCCGGGCTGGAGCAAGTCGAAGCCGGACAAGGGACGCTACACGTGGACCGGCAACGTCGGCGGCATCACGCGCGTCAAGGTCGTCGATCGCTCGGCGCAGGCCGGCACGTGGAAGGTCGTCGTCGTCGGCTCCGCCGTCAGCGGCGCCGGCAACTTCGATCTGGCGCTGCCGATCGACGTGCGCCTCAGCATGGATGAGCGCTGCAGCGACGATTCCTTCTGAGCGCGGCGACCGGCGACCCGGACGCAGGCGGCTGGCGCCCCAGATCTCCGCGGTCCTGCTCGCGGTGGCCCTGCTCGCCGCCGCCTGCGGCGACGACGGCGCCGGCAGTAGCGCGTCACCGCGCGCGGCGGTGCAGGCGCGCCTCGCGGCGCTGGCGCCGGCTGCCAACCTGGCGCACCGCGGTCTCGGCCCGACCCGACCAGGCAATCCGCTGCCGGAGAACTCGCTCGCGGCCTTTCGCGCGGCGATGGCGCAGGGCGCCGACGGCGTCGAGCTCGACGTCGAGCTGACTGCCGACGGGGCGCTGCTGGTGATGCACGACGATACACTCGATCGCACCACCACCTGCAGCGGCTGCGTCAACGCCGTCACCCTCGCCGCCGCCCGCGCCTGCCGGTTGATCACCGGCCGCGGCGCGCCGACTGAGGAGCCGCCGCCGACCCTCGCCGACGTGTACGCGGCATTGCCCGCCGGCGCGCTGGTCAATGTCGAGCTGAAGGTGTTCGACGCGGCCTGCGCGACGCCGGCCACCGATGCCGTCGCCCTGGCGCGCGCCGCCGCCGCCGAGGTGCGCCGCCTCGGCGTCGCCGGGCGCACGCTGTTCTCATCGTTCGATGGAGTGGCGGCGGTAGAAATCGCCCGCGCCGCGCCGCCGCTGTACGCCGCGTTGCTCACCGGCGGAGCCGATACGGCGCTGCTGGAGCGCGTCGCCGCCCTCGACCTCGCCGCCATCCACCCCATCTGGTCGGGCACCACCGCCGAGGAGATCGCCGCGGCACACGCCCTCGGCCTGCAGGTCAACCTGTGGACGGTCAATACCCGCCGTTACCTCGAGCAGTCGCTCGCCAAGGCCGCCGACGCGATCATCACCGACGAGCCCGGCGTCCTGGCGGAACTGCTGCGGACGCCGCCCCCATTGCGCTGACCCAGCTCCCGCTGGGAGAGGGGACCCATTGGGGCAAGGCGCTGCTTGTCCGGGTCCCCTCTCGCGCCGGGAGAGGGTTAGGGTGAGGGGGTTTCAGGAGGTACAAAAGCACTACCGCGCGCGGTGGCGGGGCCCTCTCAGGGCCCCGTCACCCGCGCGCCGTCGGTGACCTGATCGCTGGGGTGCAGGACGACGACGTCGCCGACCGCCAGGCCGGCGCGCACCTCGGCCTGCTCGGCGTTGACGCGCCCGATCTCCACCGCGCGCAGCGCGGCGCGGCCGCCGATGACGGTGAACACGTGCCACGCATCCTGGCGGCGGAAGAGGGCGCTGGACGGCACCAGCAGCGCCTCGGCGACCTCGGCGACGACGATGCGCGCCTCGACGCGGTAGGCGTCGCCGAGGCCGCCGCGGTCGCCGTCGAAGTCGCCGACGACGTTGACCCGCTGTTCCTCGACGCCGAGGGCGGAGAGCTTGGTGAAGCCGGACGGTTCGACGCGCCGCACGCGCGCGCGCAGCGGCTCGGCGCCGCCCCAGTCCTCGATCAGCATGGCGGCGCCGGCGCGCACCTGCACGGCGTCGGTCGACAGCACGTCGACGACGATCTCGATCGCCTCCGGGTCGCCGAGTTCGAGCAGCGGGGTGCCGGCGACGACGACGCGCTCGCTCTCCTCGGGGACGCGCAGGACCCGCCCGTCGACCGGGGCGCGCAGTTCGAGGCAGTCGGGCTCGCCCGAATCGCAGGCGACGGCCAGCGCCGCGCCGCCCTCGGCTCCCGGCGCCATTAGCGCCGCGCCGGCCGCTTCGAGGTTGAAGGCGGCGGCGCGGGCCGCGAACTCGGCCGCCTCGAGCTCCTGCGTGCGGGCGGTCTCGTTGAGTTCCACCAACTCGCGCTCCTCCTGGCCGATGGTGCCGGAGCGGCCCAGTTGGCGAGCCCGGGAGGCGCTGCGCACCGCCTGCTCGCGCGCCGCCCGCGCCTGCGCGACGCGGGCGTCGGCTTCGCGTACGGCCGCCTGCGCCGCCTCCAGCCGCGCCTGCGCCTCGGCCTGGGTGCGCGGGTCGAGCGGCAGCGGGTGCATGCGCGCCACCACGTCGCCCTGGCGCACGGCGTCACCGGGTTCCACCGTCAGGCGCGAGACGCGCCCGGCGATCGGCGCCGCGACGACGAAGCGGTCGCGCACGCGCGTCTCGCCCTCCTCGTCGATCGTCACCAGCAGGCGGCCGCGCGCGATGGCGGCGCTCTCGATGCGCACCGGCGCGGTGCGGAAGACGAGAAACAGCAGCGCCCCCAGTCCGAGAGCCGCCGCCACCGCCATCAGTCGCTGTCGTGTCACTGCCGTCGCCTCACTCGCGTGTTTTCAGCACCTCGACCAGGTCGAGGCGGTCGAGCCGCCGCCGCACCAACACCGCGGAGAAAATCGCCGCGCCGATCAGCACGACGACGGCGAAGGCATAGGTGCGGGTACTGACGAAGAGCGGCATGCGGAACAGCTCCCACTGGTAGCGGCTGCCGATCGCCATGGCGAGCTGATAGCCGATGGCGAAGCCGAGCGGGATGGCGAGCAGGGTGAGGATGGCCTGTTCGCCGAGCAGCAGCACCGCCACCTCGCGGCGGGTGAAACCGAGGACGCGCAGGCTGGCCAGCTCGCGGCCGCGCTCGGAGAGGGCGATGCGGGCGGCGTTGTAGACGATCGCCACGGCGACGACGCAGGCGAAGCCGACCAGCACCCAGATGAAGATGCCCATGCTCTTCGCCAGCGTCTCCTCGAAGCTCTGCAGCGCCACCAGCCGGATGGCGACGCCGCCGACCGCCGGCATGCGCTTCAGTTCGCCGTAGAGCGCCTCGGCGCGGCTCGCTTCAATGGCGAGGAAGGCGCCGGAGATGGCGTCGCCCTCGCGCAGCAGGCGCTGCAGGGCGCGGCGGTCCATGTACGCGTTGACGCCGATCAGTTCGTCGACCAGGCCGGCGACGCGCACGCGGCGTACCGCTCGCCGTCCCTCGAGGACCTCGACGGTGAGCAGGTCGCCGGGGGCGACGTCGAGCAGGTCGGCGAGCACGGTGGTCAGCAGCACGCCGTCGGGCGGCAGCGCCACCGGGCGCAGGTCGGCATCGATCAGGCGGTGCAGCTCGCTGCCGGGATCGAGCCCGGTGAGGCCGACGCGGCGCGTCCGGTGGCCGAAGCGCAGCCGCGCCGGCACGGCGCGGAAGGGCTCGACGCGCAAGACCCCGGGGAGGTGCCCGAGCTCGTGGCGCACGCGTGCCGGCAGTGGGTCGTGAAAGGCGAGCGTCACGTCGTCGCGCTGCACGAGACGGAACTGCACGTCGGCGAGGTGGTCGATGGCGTCGACGAAGTAGCGGCCGACGATGAGGATGGCGACGGCCAGCGCCATGCCGACGATGGCCGCCGCGGCACGCGCCGGCCGGCGCAGCAGATTGCGCAGGATCATGCGCGCCGGCGCCGGCAGCCGATCGCGCAGACCGGCGCGCTCGAGCAGGCCGGCATGGTAGTTGGGCGGCGCCTCGGGGCGCATCGCCTCGGCCGGCGGCAGGGCGAGGGCGCGGCGCGCCGCGCCGAGGGCGCCGAGCAGCGCGGCGCCGCCGGCGATGGCGATGGCCGGGACGATGATCTCCGGCCCGGCCTCGAAACGCAGCACCGGGAAGCGGTAGAAATCGACGTACATGCGGTTCACCGCCGCGCCGAGCCACAGCCCGCCGGTGGTGCCGACGATGCTGCCGAGCCCCACCGCCGCGAGGGCGAACTGCACGTAGTGCCAGGCGACCTGGCGATGCGGGTAGCCGAACGCCTTCAGCACGGCGATCTGGTCGCGCTGGGTCGCGATCAGGCGCGACAGGACGATGTTGAGGAGGAAGGCGGCGACGGAGAGGAAGATGGCCGGCAGCACGGTGCCGAAGATCTGGTTCTGGGCGATCTCGTCGGACAGGAAACGGTGCGAGATCCAGTCGCCGCGGCCGACGGCGCCGAGGCCGCCGTAGCGCGCCAGCAGGCGGTCGACGCGCGCCAGAACCTCCGCCTCGCTGGCGCCGGGGGTGAGCGCCAGGCTGACGTCGTTGAAGGCGCCGTCCATGTCGAAGGCCGGCCCGATCGCGTCGCGGCTCATCCACAGGACGCCGAAGCGGCGATTGTCGGGGAAGATGTCGGAGCCGCGGATCTCGTAGACGTACTCCGGCGACAGGGCGATGCCGACGATGCGCAGCGTCTGCCAGCGGCCGTTGAGGATGGCGCCGAGGGTGGCGCCGATGCCGAGGTGGTTGGCCTTGGCGAAGGCCTCGCTGACGATCACCTCGTCGCGCCGCCCCGGCTCGACCCAGCGGCCGCGGCGCAGGTGCAGGTCGTTGAGGATCGGCACGCGTCGCTCGGGGATCGACTGCAGGCGGCCGGTGGCGGGCTCGGCCAGGCCCGGGACATCGAGCGTGACGTCGAAGACGATGCGCGTCTGCACCGTCGCGACGCCGGGGATCGCCGCCAGGCGCGCGGCGATCGCATCCGGGGCGCGCTTGAGGTGGGCGAAGACGTCGGCGAAGCGGTACTCGGCGTAGTAGGCCGCCTGTGACACGAGCAGGGAGGTGTACGCGGAGCGGGTGCTGACGAAGACCGCCACGCCGCAGGCGACCACCAGCGCGATCGCCACCATCTGGCCGCGCAGATGCCAGAGGTCGCGGTACAGCTTGCGGGTCAGCGCCCGCATGGCACCGACCGCCTCACCACTGCAGATCCTCCGGCCGCGCCCGCACCGCGTTGCGCACCTGCTCGACGATGCGGCCGCTGCGCATGCGGATGACGCGGTCGCCCATGGCGGCGATGGCGGCGTTGTGAGTGATCACCGCCGTGGTGGTGCCAACCTCGCGGTTGACCCGTTCGAGTACGCTCAGCACCAGCACGCCCGTCTCGGAGTCGAGGGCGCCGGTCGGCTCGTCGCAGAGCAGTACCTCGGGGCGCTTGGCGACGGCGCGGGCGATGGCGACGCGCTGCTGCTCGCCGCCCGAGAGCTGGGCCGGGAAGTGATCGAGGCGCGCGTCCAGACCGACCAGATGCAACGCCTCCTCGGGCGCCATCGGCGCCGGCGAGATCTCGGTCACCAGCGCGACGTTCTCGCGCGCCGTGAGGCTGGGGATCAGATTGTAGAACTGGAAGACGAAGCCGACGTGTTCACGCCGGTAGCGCGTCAGGTGCGCCTCGTCGTCGACGGTCAGATCGTGCTCGAGAAAGCGCACCGTGCCGTGCGTCGGCACGTCGAGGCCGCCGAGGATGTTGAGCAGCGTCGACTTGCCGCTGCCGGAGGGGCCGAGCATGACGACGAACTCGCCACGGCAGAGGTCGAGATCGACGTCGCGCAGAGCGTACACCTCGACCTCGCCCATGCGGTAGACCTTCGACAGCCCACGCGCCTGGAACACCGCTTCCGCCACGTGATCACCCTAGCGCGCGCCGGCCGCCACGTCGACGCGGGCCGGCCCGAGAGGCATAGAGATTTCGACCACCAGCGGGATCTATTATCTATTTCCCACCGGGTGCCCGCGCCGCTAGCGTCTGCATCACAAACGAAGGAGCAGCAGCCATGACCACCCGCCACGTTCTCGTCGCCTACGGCGCCGTCACCATCGCCTGGAGCGCCATGGGCTTTCTCGTCACCGGCGCTCCAACGGCCTTCATCGGCGTCGCCTTCGGCGTGGCGATCGCGCTGCTCGCCCGGTCGGAGGGCGCCGCGGCGCGGCGGGGCGCGGCCGGCCTCGTCGCCCTGATGGCCGTCCAGGCCGCCTACAAGCTGGCGGTTAACCTCACCAGCGTCCCGATCGACGGCTTCGGCGCCTTCTTCTTCGCAACCCTCCTCGCCGTCAGCCTGGCGACGGGGTGGGCGGGCCTGGTCGCCTACCGCCGCGAACGGTCGGGGTGGGCGCCGCAGACCATTTCGGCTGGGTGAGGCGGCCGCCCCGCGGTGGCGCCGCTGCGGCGGGGCCGCCGCCTCACCCAGCGGCGGGCGACCCGGCTGGCGGCGGCAGGCGGCATGCCGGTCCGGCCTCGCCGGCGCAGATGCGGTGGTACAGCTCGGGCGTCAGGGCCACATAGCGATCGCCCTCGAGCACGTAGAGCGGGTCGGCGACGCGCTGCGGGTCGAATCCCTCCTCGCGATAGTCCACCTTCTGGTGTTTGAACGTCGCGGTGATGCGCATGTCGCGCTGCAGGCGGACGAAGTACGGCCGCTGGTAGTCCGCCAACGAGGTTCCCACGTGTGCGGCGAGGCGATCGAGGTCGAAGGCTTCCGCGACGCGCAGGCTGGCCATACCGGCGCGCCCGTCGGCACCCGTCACGACGACGCCATAGACGTTGCTCTCCAGCACCCCCGGGCAACCGTTGAGCTGTTCGGCCACCTCGTTGGTCGAGACGTTCTCACCCTTCCAGCGGAAGGTGTCACCGACGCGGTCGGCGAAGGCCACCCAGCCGTCGGCGTCGACGCGCACCAGGTCGCCGCTGTTGAACCAGCTGTCGCCGATCGTGCGGACGTCGTGCAGGATCTTCGCCTCCGTCGCCTCGCGGTCGACGTAGCCGTCGAAGCGCATGACGCGGGTGATCCTGCCGACCAGCAGTCCGCTCTCGCCCGGGCTCGCGGGCTGGCAGAGGCCGTGCCCGTCGCGCGTCACCGCGCCGCTGGCCGGACTGCAGCGCACGACGAGCTGGCCCGGTCGCAGGCGGCCGATCATGCCCGGCTTGCCGGCCAGGTTGACGAGCGGCGCGTTGCCCTCCGTGGCGCCGTAGAACTCGCGCACGAGAGGAACGCCGAAGCGCGCCTGAAAGCGGCCCCAGATGTCCGGTCGCAGGCCGTTGCCGGTGCACAGGCGCAGCTGGTGGGCGCGCTCGTCGGGGTGTTCGGGCTGCGCCAGCAGATAGCGGCAGAGCTCGCCGATGTACACGAAGATCGTCGCCCGGACGCGCCGCACGTCGCTCCAGCACTGCGAGGCGGAGAAACGGCGCCGCAGGGCGAGGGTCGCGCCGCTGATCAACGATGCGCCCCAGCCGGCGAACATGCCGGTCGAGTGGTACAGCGGCAGCGTCATGTAGATCACGTCGCGCGGTGTCGCGGCGCATATGGTGCCGCCGAACAGGGCCGCGGCGACGAGCCAGCGCTGGTTGGTGATCAGCGCCGCCTTCGGCAACCCGGTGGTGCCAGAGGTGTAGATCAGGCACATCGGTTCGGCGCCGCTCGGCAGCGGCACGCTGCCCGGCGCCAGTGGCGGCGCGGCGGCGAGTGCCGCGTCGATGCAGCGGTACGGGCCGTCGGCCGGTGCGGTGTCGGTGGCTGCCCCGTCGCCGCCGTCGGTCTGCATCCAGACCTGCGAGGGGCCGTCGATGTCCGTCAGTTCCGGCAGCACGTCGAGCAGCGCGGACAGGTGCTCGCTGCCGACGACAATGCCGCGCGGCTGGGCGACGCGAATGGCGTGTGCCAGCGGCTTGCCGACGCTGTGATGGTTGACCAGCGCCGCCACGGCGCGCAGGCGGTTGACGCCCGCCAGGGCGAAGATGAACTCGGGTCGGTTGTCCATCACCAGTGCCACGACATCGCCGCGACCGACGCCCTCGGCAGCGAGGAAGGCGGCCCAGCGGCTGGCGTGCTCGTCGACCTCGCGCCAGGTGTAGCGGCGGTCCTCGAACAGCAGGCCGATGCCCCTCGGGTCGCGCTGCGCCAGCTCGGCGATCAGGCGCGCCGCGTTCCACCGACTGCTCGGCGTCAGCTTGGCGACGTGACGCAACATACGGCCGAGCCCGGCCAGCTCGAGCGCGCCCAACTGCAACCGTTCCGTGGGGGTCATGGTCGTCCTCAGTGCTCCGCGGGATCCCGGCTTGTAGACCGCCAGTGGCGAACTTGAAAACAGATACCGTAGGCGCTCGTCGGACGCGAAAAGCGATCAGGATCGTTTGCGCGACCGCCGCCGGGCCGGCATGCCGCGGGGCGGGCCGGCCTGCAGGAGCTTGCGCAGGGTCGCGTCGAGGTCGACCGGATGGGCGGTCGCGAGTCCGCGCAGGCGATCCACGAGCTGGCGGAAGGGCGGCGGAAAGGCGGGGTCCGGGCTGGCGAAGACGACGGTGTTCTCGCTGCCGTCCGCCGTCACGGCGACCATCCGACCGGCGAAGGCAGCGCCGATCCGCTCGAGGCAGGTGTCGCAGTCGGGCTCGTCTGAATGCAGGTTGACCCCCAGGACGCCGCCCGCCGCCAGCCGCGCGCGGCAGGCGTCGTAGAACGCGGCGGAGCACAGTTGCGCGGGCTGTCCGCCGCGATCGAAGCCGTCCACCAGCAGCGCGTCGAGCGGCTCGCCGTCGCACCGGACGAAGGCGGCGCCGTCCTCGCAGAGGACGCGAAAGCGCGGCCCGTCGGGCGCGATACCGAACACCTCGCGCAGGGCGATCACCGCCGGCGAGATCTCGACCGCCGTCACGTCGGCGTCCGGGAGGTGCAGGCCGCAGTACCGGGCCAGCGAGCCGCCGCCGAGACCGATCATGGCGATGCGCGCCGGCGTCGGCTGGAACAGCAGAAACCCCATCATGAGCCGCGTGTATTCCAGCACCAGGTAGGCGGGGTCGGCGCGCCGCATGCGGCTCTGCACGCTAGCGTCGTCGAAGCGCAGCGACCGCTCGCCGTCCTCGTCGTGCACGACCGGATCGCTGCTGGCGGCGGGGGAGGGCGAGCGGTCGGACATGATCGGGGCCGGTCTGCGCGCGGGCGCCGCGGCTTGCGCAGATGAGCCCGGGTCGCGCCGTCAGACGTGCGACTTGACGTCGGCGGCGAAGCGGCGGATCGAGGCGATGACCGCGCCGAGGTCGGCGTCGACCTCCAGCGGGCGATTGGCGTGGCGCGAGGTGATGCCCTCGAGCTGGCCGAGGTGGTAGGCGGTCTTCTGCTCGGCGAACTTGAGGCCGTGCGCGGTCGAGATGACGACGACGCGCTGCTTGGCGGTGATGAGCTGCTGCGCCACCAGCTTGCGCAGCACGGCGAGGGCGACGCCGGTGTGCGGGTCGTTGAACATGCCGGTGCGGTCGGCCAGCGCCGCCTCGTCGGCCAGTTCCGCTTCGGTCGCCTGTTCGACGACGCCGCCGAACTGCTTGAGGACGCGGATGGCGCGGTTGACGCTGACCGGATTGCCGATCTGGATGGCGCTGGCGAGGGTCTTCTTGGCCTCCACCGGCGCGAACCCCTCGAAGTGCTTCAGGTATGAACGGTACAGCGGGTTGGCGTTGGCGGCCTGCGCCACGGCGATGCGCGGCAGCTTCTGGATCAGGCCCAGCTCGCGCATGAGCAGGAAGCCCTTGCCGAGGGCGCTGACGTTGCCGAGGTTGCCGCCGGGGATGATCACCCAGTCCGGCACCTCCCAGTCGAACTGCTGCACCAGCTCGATGGCGACGGTCTTCTGGCCCTCGATGCGCAGGCTGTTCATCGAGTTGGCGAGGTAGACGGTGCGCTCCTTGGTGATCTCCTGCACCAGCGCCATGCAGCCGTCGAAGTCGGTGTCGAGGCTCAGGACCAGCGCGCCGTTGGCGATCGGTTGCACGAGTTGGGCGGGCGAGACCTTGTTGCGCGGCAGCAGGACGACGGCAGGGATGCCGGCCGCCGCACAGTAGTTGGCCAGCGCGGCGGAGGTGTCGCCGGTCGAGGCGCAGGCGATGGCCGCGATGTCCTGACCCTGCGCGATCATCTGTTTCACCACCGAGACCAGCACCGTCATGCCGAGGTCCTTGAAGGAGCCGGTGTGCGAGTTGCCGCACTGCTTGACCCACAGGTCCTCGACGCCGATCAGCTTGCCGTAGCGCTCGGCCCACAGCAGGTTGGTGCCGCCCTCGTAGGTCGAGACGATGTTGGCGTTGTCGAGGAAGGGGACCACCCACTCCTTCTTGCCCCAGACGCCGGAGCCGTAGGGGAAGTCGTTGCGCCGGTAGCGCTCGTCGAAGAGCTGCATCCAGGCGGCGGCGGAGCGGCGGCGCAGGGCCTCGACGTCGTGCACGACGTCGAGCAGGTCGCCGCAGGTCGGGCAGCGGTAGATGACCTCGAACAGCCCGAAACGCGTCGGGCAACCGTTCAGGCACTCGAACCAGGCGGTGTACTCGCTCATCGCGCGTAGCAGTACCATTTGCCCCCGCCGCGACGCTATGTGGGTGCAGGTCCGTGGGAACGGGAGGGCAGCAGGCCGGGAGCGCGGGCGTCTCGCCCGCAGCGCACCGCGCTGCGTGGCAACGACGCCGTGCGGCGCGCTGCGCTGCGGGCGAGACGCCGGCGCTCCCGGCCTGCTGCCCTCCCGTTCCCACGGACCTGCACCCACATAGCGTCGCGGCGGGGGCACATGGTACTGCTACGCGCG
>JANNRA010000134.1:0-25936 GCA_031401035.1 bacterium
CCCCGGCCGGGCCCCCCGCGGGGGGCCGGTGCGCTTTTCAACCCCCGCCCCCGTGCGCCCCCGGCCCCGCGGCCGGGCCGCCCTCCAGGCGCACCGCGATTCTACGGCAGGAAGCCCATGTTGAAGTTCGGCGCCGTCCAGTAGTCGACGCCCGCGTAGCCGAAGTTGCTGTCGAGCGGCAGCAGCGGCTGCGGGTTGGCGATGCCGAGCCAGTGCTTGAGAATGGTTCCGTAGACGTCACGAAAGTCGGTCGAGCGGAAGGCGTTGCCGTTGTCCTGCGAATAGCGGGTGTTGCCGTTGTCGTCGATGTCGTCGATGTTCGGGTGGTTGCCGTAGACGCCGCCGTTGACGGCGCCGCCGATGACGAACATTGGCCCCTGCGAGCCGTGGTCGGTGCCGTTGTCGTTCTGCTCGATGCGTCGCGCGAACTCGCTGAACACCATGACGGTGACCTTGCTGTCGAGGTTCTCGAGGCCAGAGCCCATGGGCGCACCGGACGACATGTCGGCGAGATCCTGGAAGAAGAGCTTGACCGCGTCTGCCACCTCGGCGTGCAGCCGGTAGTGGTCGCCGTCGGTCTCCGCGGCGCCCTGATTCGAGTGCGTGTCGTACCCGCCGTTGGCGAGCTCGAAGAAGCGCGCGCTCAGGCTCGACGGGATGGCGCCCTGGGCGACGCCGTAGATCACCTTGGCGATCTCGCGGAAGCCGCGCGCCGTCGAAGTGTTCAAGCCGTCCGGATCGTCGTTCTGGTACAAATCGCCCCAGGCGCTGCGGTCGGCCTCGTAGAGGTCGTGCAGGGTGGGGTACTGGATGGTGGCGGTCAGCGTCGAGTTGCCGGTGCCGCCGAGGTACTGCATGGCGGCGTTGCCGTTCGCCAGGGCGGCGTCGTGCAGCGCGGTGAACACCGCGTCCTTGGCGCCGCTGTCGCCGCCGTAGCTGTAGTCGTACGGAAAACCGAAGTCGTTCAGGCGGTCGAAGACCAGCACGCTGGTCGCCGTCTGCACGAAGTCGCCCGAGACCGAGCCGCCGATGTTGACGGCGGGGATGTCGCTGCCGAGGTAGCCGGAATTGGCCAGGTAGCGGCCCATCCAGCCGGTGCCGACGGAGCTGAAGGCATTGCCGCGCTCCCAGATCGAGCGCGACACCTCGTGCGAGAGGTTGTAATCGCCGTAGCCGCAGCCCTGGACCACCGCCACCATGCCGTCGTCGTACATGTCGGCGAGGCTGTGCAGGCCGGGGTGGAAGCCGATCTGCCCGGTCTGGTCGAGCATCGGGGTTGCCGGCACCAGCGGGTTGACGATGCGGATGCCGCCGGGTCCCGTGCCGCGATTGCTCTCGTAGGCCGTGCGCAGGCTGCTGGTGACCGGGATGATCGTGTTCTGGCCGTCGTTGCCGCCGTCGAGGAACAGCACGATGAAATAGCGGTCGCCGATGGTGGCCGCCATCGCCTGCTGCATCCACGGATTGCGGAACAGGTTCGGGCCGAGCAGCGCGCCGGCGCTGGCGAGGCCGGTGCGGGAGATGAATTGCCGTCTGGAAATCGCCATGGGAGGTCTCCTTCGCCGCGGGCGCTTACTGGAGCTGGTAGGCCGGGGACTGCAGCACGACGGCGAACAGCCCGTGCAGCTTCTCGAACCGGGTGTTGTCGTCGAGCAGGTCCACCGGGCCGACCCCGCTGCCGTCGGTGAGGTAGTTGATCAGGGCGGTGCGTTCACCGGCCGACAGCTGGTCGTCGACGCCGAGCACGTCGGTGACCGCATCGACGATCTGGCCCGGATCGGTGAGCGCGAGGTCCATCAGTCGTTCGGGGCGCAGGGACATCGCGCCGCCGTCGCGCGCGCTGCTGATGTCGCGCGCGAACGAGTAGCGCGCCAACAGCGTCGAGCTGCTCAACCAGGCGAGCTCCCAGTCCCAGCCGAAGACGCTCGGCGGCTCGAACAGCGACTGGCCCATGTTGATCAGGGCGCTGCGCGCGTCGCGATAGTCGCCGCCCTGCACGGCCTGGTACTTCCCCTTCAGCTTCATGTCGAGCAGGCGGACGGTGGTGACGACGTAGTCGATCGGCCACTTCACCGACTTCTTCGTCCCCGCGCCGGGCGCGGCGGCGGCGAGATAGAAGTCGTCGTGCAGGAAAATCTGCTTCAACAGGGCGGCGATGTCCCAGGTGCCGGCGAAGTTGGAGGCATCGACGACGCCCTCGACGAAGCTCGCGCTGGGATCCGAGAAGGCGAAGTAGGTGATCAGCCGGCGCGCGACGTAGTCGGCCACCGTGTTGCGCAGCCCCGGCCCGTAGCGGTGCTGGAAGATGATGTCGATGACGGTGTCGATCTCCTGCGCGCCCTCGCCGGCGCTGGTGTAGTCCTGGCCGGCGGCATTGCCGAAGCCGCCACGGACCTTGAAGATGCGCTTCGGACCGCGCTCGGGGTAGTCGGCTTCATAGTCGTGCTGTCCGTCGTTGAACTCGGCGGCGCCCTTGTTGTCGTAATCCCAGCCGCTGAAGGCGCGGGCGATCTGGACGACGTCCTCCTGGTCGTAGTTGTCGTTGCCGAGCGGATCCTTGACGCCGAGGGTGAACAGCTCCTCGAGCTCGCGGGCGTAGTTCTCGTTCGGGTTGTTGCGGCGGTTGCGCACCGTATCGAGGAACTCCATCATCGCGGCGTCCTTGTTGATCGCCTTGACGAGCGCCTTGAAGTCGCCTTTGCAGTTGATGCGCAGCAGGCGGTTCTGCAGCGCCATCAGGTCCACGTCGCCGACCTTGTCGTAACTGGTGGCGAAGTGGTCGTGCCAGAACAGCACCAGGCGCTCCTGCAGCGGCTGGCGCGTCTTGATCATGTATTTGAGCCACTTGTTGTGGATGTCCTCGACGTAGCGGCCACCGGGCTTGAACTTCGACGGCTTGAACTCCAGCAGCGCGTCGATGGCGGCGTCGAGGGTGGCGTGGCCGTCGAACAGATCCTGGGCGGCGGCGCGCGTGGCGCCGAAGCCGGTGCGGCGGAGCAGGTGGCGGGCGGTGGTCAGGTTCCAGACCGGCATGCAAATCCTCCTCGGGCGGTCGGACGGTGGATCAGAAGGTGTCGGGGACCCAGCCGGTCGGCGGCGCGCCGGCCTGGATCCATTTGGCGATGATGTCGCGCAACGTGCCGTTCAGCTTCGCACGGTCGAGCGGCATGCGCTCGCCATACGAGCCGTCGGGCAGGTCGCCCTCGATCTTGTGGATGAGGTAGCTGGTGGTCGGGTCGCCGCTGACGTTCGGCACTGCGTCGACGCGCTGCCAGCCGGCGCTGAAGGCGGCGAAGTTCGACGGCGGCTGGGCGACCAGGTTGCCGTACGACGCGCCGACCTCGAGCAGCAGGCCGCCGGCGACCGATTGCGAGTCGTGACAGCCGCTCAGCGCGCAGCTCTGGTTGAACACCTGCGTCTGGATGCGGTCGAACGTGCTGCTGAAGAGCGTTTGCGGATCGCAACCGTTCACCGGCGCCGGATCGCAATACAGCCTCAGCGTGTCCTTGTCCTCCTTGATGCCGGCCGGGCCGCTGGTCGACAACGAGCGCAGCTTCACCTTCTTCTTCTGGCGGCTGCAGGCGTTGTTGCCGATCGGGCCCTTGATCGGCACGCGCACGATGCTGGCGCTGGTACACGAGTCGGCGCCGAGCACCGGGAAGGTGAAGTCGGCGTCGATGTTTGCCTGCAGCGCCTGGAAATACGGATCAAACTTCGGGTCGCCGTTGTCGATGGCGTCCTCGACCGCAACGCTGGCCAGTCCGGACAGGGTGCAGCTCGGATCGAAGCTGCTGTTGGCGCAGACGACGACCGGGATATCGCAGCCGCCGTTGACGACGCCGTCGTCGTCGCAGGTCGGGTCGCCGTCGACGCAGCGCACCTGCTTCGGGTTGGTGACCGGGAAGTTGGCATCGACCGAGAGCGCCAGCAGGCAGTCGGACGACTTCGAGCCGCCGCCGCCGATGACGATCGCCGTCGCCGGCGTCGCCCCGGCCAGCAACGCACACAGCGTCGCGAGCCGGCCCACCCTCGCCGTAGTCATGCCAGTCCTCCCCCGCTCTCGCCCAATCCGTCGACCGGCACGCTGCCCGCGGCCCGCCGAAGCGAAACGGAGCGAAAATAGGCCGCGGCCGATCTCGCGGTCAACAAGAAACAGGCTTTGTTCAGATGAAATCCTCGCCAAGAGGGTGGGCGCGGCAATAGCGTTGAGATCCGTTGTGCGGTTGCTGCACGCCTCGTCGGCTTGGCCACTCTCTCCCCCGGCATTGAGATGATGCAAGCGCCGGACCCCAGGCAGGGCTGAGGACAGGACTCTTGTCGGACGCTGTCGGGTGGCGAGATGGTGCCGCGCGGACAGGCGATTGCCGCGGCGGACGGACGGTCACGGCTGCAGTACGCGCCGGCACAGGTCGAGGACGCCGTGCAGGGCGGTCTCCGGGGCGACGCGTTCGCGATCGAACATCGACCGGTCGACGAGACCGTCGAACATGGCCAGCAGCAACGGCGCCAGCAGGGCGGCATCGACGTCGGCGCGAAAATGCCCGCTCGCCTGCCCGGCGTGGATGCTCTCGACGATGCGCTGCTCGCGCTCGCGATACATCTTGCGCCAGGCGGCGAACATGCGCTCGCGCGCCGCCGCGTCGTGGGCGAGGATGCCCCACAGGTGATAGGTGAGGTTCCACTGCCCGGCGAGCTCGGGGAACACCTCCAGCAGCATCACCCGCCAGGCGCTCTCCATCTCGGCCCAGGGGTCGGCCGGACCCTGCCGCCGGCGATCGACGAGGTCGCGTACACGCTCGAAGTGATCGAGTACCAGGGCCAGGAAGAGGTCCTCTTTCGAGGCGAAGAAGTTGTACAGCGTCCCCTTGCCGACACCGGCGCGGGCGGCGATGTCCTCCATTTTCGCGGCGTCGAAGCCGCGTTCGTTGATCGCCGCGCGGGCAGCGGTGAAGATGAGCTGGCGTTTTTCATTCGGCGGCAGGGAGCGCGGCGGCAGGGAGCGGGGGCTGGGCGGGGTTGTCATGGTGCGGAACTGACCGGTCAGTACTGAAGCCGGAGTGGCGGCGTCAACCGCAGGGGGCAGCCGATGGAGCGCGCGGCAAATCGCGCTACAAGGGGCGGCATGGCTTACGAGCACATCCTTCTCGTCCGCGACGGTGCGGTCGCGACCATCACCATGAACCGGCCGGAGAAGCGCAATGCGCTGTCCGAGGCACACATGGAAGAGCTGATCGACGCGTTGCGCGCCATCGGCACCGAGCGTGGGCTGCGGGCGGTGATTCTCGCCGCCGCCGGGCCGGCCTTCTGCGCCGGGCACGACCTTGCTGAGCTGCTCGATCGGCAGCTGCCGGATTATCGCCGCGTCTTCGACCGCTGCGTCGAGTTGATGACCGCCGTGCAGGCGATTCCGCAGCCGGTGCTGGCGCAGGTGCACGGCATCGCGACGGCGGCGGGCTGCCAGTTGGTCGCCACCTGCGACCTGGCGCTGGCCGCGCCGGCGGCGCGCTTCGCGACGCCGGGCGTCAACATCGGTCTCTTCTGCACGACGCCGATGGTGGCGCTGAGCCGCGCCATCGGCCGCAAGCGCGCCATGGAGATGCTGCTCTCCGGCGCCCCCATCGACGCCGCGACGGCGGCGGACTGGGGGCTCGTCAACCGCGTCGTGCCCGCCGAGCGCCTGGCCGACGAGACGCGCGCCCTCGCCGAGCACATCGCCGCCGCCAGCGCCGTCACCGTCGGTATCGGCAAGCAGGCGTTCTACGCGCAGGTCGATCTCGATCAGCCCAAGGCCTACGCCTACGCCAAAGAGGTCATGGCGATGAACGCCCTCGCCGCCGACGCCCAGGAAGGGATCGGCGCCTTTCTCGCCAAACGCCCCGCCAAGTGGCAGCGCGGGTGAACGACGCGATCACCCGCTACGGCGCTGGTGTCGAGGCCGGCGTCGGCGTCCCCACCTCGGCCTTGGTGTAGCCCTCCGGGACGGCAAAGAGCGCGTCGGAGAGCGTTGCCGGGACGATGCGGGCCAGGTCGGTCTGCTCGTAGGCGCCGTTCTCGACGGTTCGCACCAGCATCGGCAGACCGTGCGCGGAGAAGATCTCCATCGGCGACGGGCGGCGCGGCGGGGCGGTCTGCTGCGCCTGGGCGGCGTCGCGCAGCGCCTGCAGCAGGTCCGGGTACGCCGCCGAGACCCAGCCGAGGCTGGTCCGGTCGCCCTCGCGCGCTTCGTACTCCTCGGACAATTCGCCGTTGATGCGCCCCTTGCGGTTGAGGGCCTTGACCGCGGCCGCCGCGAACGGCGTCGGCTTCACCGCCGCCGTGTCCGCCGCGGCCGTCGCAGCCTTGGCCCGCGCCGCGCGCTCGGCGGCGCTCAGGTCGACGTACTGCCTGGCCTGCGGCAGCAGCAGCATGGATGTCCCCGCGGCTGCATCGGTCACCAATGTCGCCGGCTGGTCGTTCACCGTCATCTCGACGCGGAACTTGCGCCCCTTGACCTGGATCGTCGAGATCGCCTGCTGCACCCCGGGAGCGCGGCTCTTCAGCGCCTGTGCCAGCGCCGGCTCCGACAACTCGAAGGCGGCCGCGGCGCCGTCCTTATCACCGAGCAGGGCCTTGAGGGCGTCCGGCGACACGGTCACGACGCGCTGGGTGACGGTGCCCTCGAAGGCGCCGGCCGGCGCGGCGAACAGTAATGCGGCGGCGGCGCAACGAATTGAGAGTTTGGCTGCGAACATGATCCCCCCGAACTGGTGACGGCCGACAACGCCTTCTGTTTCCATTAACCGAAGCGCTTGCATAGGGTTGCGGGACTCGCCGCCCTCCGGCGCGCGAGTTCACGACGAGATCCACAGGGGGACTGACCAATGCTCGGAATGACTTCGTACTGGACCCGCCGCGCGGCCTTGGTCGCGGCGCTGACGATGATCGCGCTCGGCGCGCCGGCGCGCGCGCAGAGCTGCGCCGGCGACTGCAACGGCGACGGCGAGGTGACGATCAACGAACTCATCACCGGCGTCAACCTGGCGCTCACCGGCAGCGGCGAGTGCGCGGCGTTCGACAGCAACGGCGACGGCGAGGTGGCGATCAACGAGATCGTCGCCGCGGTCAACAGTGCGCTGCTCGGCTGTCCCGACGTCCTCTCGATCATCGACCCCGCCGACGGCCTACTGGTGGCGGCCGGCACCGTCGCGGTGCGCATCGCGCTGCCGGCGACCTTCGACGCCGGCACGGTGGTGGTGACGCTCGACGACACCGACGTCACCGATCAGCTGACGCTCGGCGCCGATGAGGTGACCGGCGCGCTCGGCGGCGTCGCGGTCGGTCAGCACACGCTGGTGGCGGCGCTCGAGGTCGACGGCGCCGCGCAGGCCAGTGCCGCGTCGTTCGAGGCGGTCACGCTCACCAATGCCGACGAGTGCGAGGTCCTCAACGACGCCGAGTGCCTGTTGCCGTATCCGTCGTCGCGCTTCCTCGTCGCCGATGCCTCCACCGGCACAGGCCTGCGTCTGCAGCTGCCGACCAGCGGCCTGCCCGCGGTCATCGGTGAGCCGCTGACGACTGCCTGGCTCAACCAGGTCGACGGCTACAGTCCGACCGTGCAGATCCTCATGCACTTCCCGCAGGGGGTCGACCTCGTCGCCAGCGACGCGTCGCGCCTGCTCGAGCCGGGCTGCTGCGACCAGCCGGCCGGACCGCCGTGGGTCGACACGCGCACCTACGACGAGCGCTCGCTCGCCGCCGCCAGTCCCTCGCTGCTGCTCGACGTCGACACCGGTGAGCGCGTCCTGCACTGGCTCGAGCGCGAGGGCCGCGCCGAGGGCAACCCGGCCCGCCAGGCGCTGGTCATGCGCCCCGGCGTCAGCCTGACGCCGGGCCATCGCTACATCGTCGCGCTGCGTAACCTGAAGGCGCCGGGCGGCGCCGACGTCGTCGCCGAGGCGGCTTTCGCCGCGCTGCGCGACGACCGCCCGACGACCATCGCCGCGGTCGAGGCGCGTCGCGCCTCGCTCGAAGCGACCTTCGCCACCCTGGCCGAGAACGGTATCGCCCGTGCCGAGCTGGTGCTGGCCTTCGATTTCACCGTGCAGAGCGAGGACCAGCTGACGCGCCAGATGCTGTCGATGCGCGACCAGGCGTACGCCTACCTGACGGACGTCGAAGCCGATCCCGCGGCGCGGCCGTTCACCGTCAGCCGTGTCGTCGAGAACGACTGCGGCGTCGCCGGCACCGTCACCTGGCGCCTGGTCGAGGGCACCTACAAGAGCCCGCTCTTCCTCACCGCCAGCCCGGACATCGCCGGTGCGCCGCAGCTCAACGTCGACGCCGACGACGTGCCGGTGCAGAACGGTCTGCTCGACGCCAAGTTCTCCATCTCGATTCCCTGCTCGCTGCTGCCGGTCGATGCCCCGGTGGCGCACCCGATCGTCCTCGGCCACGGCCTGTTCGGCAGCGGTGCGAGCATGGTGGAGGGGGTACCGGGGCTCGCCGGCGCGGTGGTGCCGTGGACCTACATCGCCGGCGCCACCGACTGGCGCGGTCTGTCGGGCAACGACCTCAGCTTCGTCGTCAACAACGTCATCGGCATCGGCATGAGCCAGCTCAACAACTTCCCGGCCCTGCCCGATCGCCTGCGCCAGGGCATGCTCAACACGCTGGTGCTGACGAGAATGATGAAGCGCGGCCTGTTCAATCGCGACACCGACGTCTTCCGCACCCCCGACGGCCGGGCGGCGTTCCCCGGCCCTGAAACCGAGATGTACTACTACGGCATCAGTCTCGGCGGCATCATGGGCACCTGGTTCTCCGCCCTGACGCCGGACATCGAGCGCTTCGGTGTGGACGTGCCGGCGATCAACTTCTCGTGCCTGCTGCAGCGCTCGACGCAGTTCGCCTCCTTCGATCAGCTGCTCGCCGGCATCGGCATCACCGATCCGCTCGAGGCCATTCTCGACATCCACCTGCTGCACGAGGTGTGGGTGAGCGCCGAGCCGGCCGGCTTCGCGCGCCACATCACCAGCGATCCGCTGCCCGGATCGGGCGGCGCCAAGCGCATCCTCATGACGCCGGCCTGGCTCGACAAGCAGGTCTCCAACCAGTGCACCGAGATCGCCGCTCGCACGCTCGGCCTGACGAACCTCACGCCGGGCTCACTGCAGCGCGGCCTGGTCGGCATCCCGGATGCCACCGGCCCGCTCGATTCGGCTTATGTCATGTACGACACGGGGGCCTTCGACATCTTCAACGAGGCGCACCAGCCGTTCATCCCGCCGCTGTCGAATCTCATCCCGAGCCCGGTCTGCGATCCGCACGGCGCCCGTCCGGCGATCCCCGACTCCATCCGACAGCTGGCGGCGTTCCTGCAGCCGGACGGCCAGGTGGAGAACTTCTGCGCCGGCGACTGCGACGCCAGCCAGCCCTCGGAGATCTCGGGCGGGGCAGCGGCGCCCTCCAAGGGCCGCTGCGCGGCTGGCGCGATTACGGCAGGCGCGTCGTCAGCGAGTCGATTGCGTGCACCGGCGCATGATCGCCGGCCATCAGCTGCCTGATCGCCCCGTACACCAGTTGCTGCTGTTGCAGGCGCGATTTGCCGGCGAAGACCGGCGACACGACGTCGAGCCCGAAGTGCCCAGGACTGTTCGCGGTCGCCGTCACCAGCGCGTCCGGAATCACCGCCAGCACCGCCGCGCGCAGGGCCGCGCAGAGATCGTCACCCGGACCCAGAATCGTCAGCGACATCGCTGCCTCCCGAAATCGCCGCGCCGGCCGAGGCCGCCGTCAGTAGCGCGGGACGCTCGCATCGACTTCCTGCGACCACGCGTCGATGCCGCCGGTCATGTTGTGCACGTTGGTGAAGCCGCGGCTGCGGAAGTGCTCCGCCGCGGCCTGGCTGCGGCTGCCGTGATGGCAGTGCAGGACCAGCATGGTGTCCTTCGCGAGCTGCTCGATGGTCGCGGCGGTCGCCTGGTCGACCAGGCGGGTGCCGGGGATGGCAGCCGTCGCGCGTTCCTCCGGTGTGCGCACGTCGAGGAACTCGAAGCGCGTGCCGGCATCGAGGAGGCGCTTCACCTCGCTCGGGCTGATGGCGTGTACCTCGCCCGGGGTGTTGGGGTTGTCGATCTTGAAGGCGGCGCCACCCGGCGACTCGACCAGGTCGATGGTAATGCCGTTGGCGCGCTCGGCCGTCGGGACATCCATGCATACGGCGATGCCGCCCGCGTCGGCGACGACGTCGTGTGGGCCGCGCTCGGCGAGGCCCATCGAGCCGTTGAAGCGCGCGTCGATCGACAGTTTGAGTTCCTTGCCCGGCGCCCGCTCGATGTACTCGCGGATGCGCGCCGCCGCTGTCGGCGTGATCGTGATGCTCGGCACCGTGCGCTGCGGCGCCGGCAGCCCGAGCATCTCATGCAGCTCGCCGGTGGCGTAGAGTTCGGTGATGATGTCGCAGCCGCCGACGAACTCGCCCTTCAGATAGAGCTGCGGAATGGTCGGCCAGTTCGAGAACTCCTTGATGCCCTCGCGAATGTCGGCGTCGGCCAGCACGTCGACGGTGGCGTATTCGTCGACCAGGCTGTCGAGGATCTGCACCACCTTGCCGGAGAAGCCGCACTGCGGCATCGCCCGGTTGCCCTTCAGGAAGACGACGATCGGATTGCCGGTGATCGTCGCTTCGATGCGTCCCTTCGTCTGCGTGTCGAGCATGCCCATGCCTCCCTTGTGGCCTGGAACAGAACCGATTGACCCCGTGAACACAACGGGGGGGCCCAAGGTCCGGTTCGCCCAAGGTCCGTTGCCGAATGTCACCGGTGGGTCACTCGATACAGGCGAAGGGCAGCACACCCGGGTAATCGGCGACCAGCGTGCCCTCTTCGACCTGATCGGTGACCGATGCGGGGTTCGCGAAGGCGTCGGCCAGCCAGTCGCGCATCAGCACCCCGTCGACCGGGTAGTTCGTGTACAGCTCTTCGCGCGGGCTGATGACGTGCACGCTGTCGGTGATGGCAGGCAGGAAGTACTGCACGCCCGGCAAGGTCCGCGTCGCGCAGTAGGACGTGCGCAGGGCGTTGATCCACGGCACCACCGAGGAGAAGAACGTCGTCGCCACCTGCGTGTCGTCGACCTGATTCGAGAGGACCAGGATCTGTTGTTCGGGCACCGCCAGCAGGCGCGGCGCGGTGGCGGCGAGGAGCAGCGGACCGACACCGCAGTTGGTCGCGAAGCAGTACGGCGGCAGGTAGTCGCCGGCGCCCCAGCCGAGCGGCGGCACGTCGCTGATCAGCAGCGCGCCGAGCGTCGCGACGCCGAGGGCCTCGCCGTTGTCGAGCGCCAGGCCGGCGTCCGGATAGGCGGCGGTGTGCGCCCACTGCAGGTCGTCGAGCAGGTAGTGGTAGTTGTAGATGGTGCCGAAGGCGCCGGCCGAGAAGCCGCCGAACAGCACCCGCAGCGCGTCGGGGCGGTAGCCGTCCGCTGCGGTGGCGGCGAGCTCGCCCCACAACAGGTCGCGCACGTAGCGCAGCGAGGCGCGGACGTTGACGGCGCCGAAGCGGTGCACGGTGACCTCGTCGAAACTGCTGGTCGCGCCGCCGCCGATGAAGACGTCCTGATTGCAGTAGGGCAGATACACCTTGGTCCAATCGGCGAACGGACTGACGGCGGGATCATTGGACAGCGGACCACCGGTCTCCGGCAGGTCGGAGCGCGCCTCGAAGAGGTCCGGGTCGCGGGTGGCGCAGTCGGCGCCGAAGATGCAGACGCCGCCGCCCTCCAGGCCGACCACGACGTTCTCGACCGGCTGACCGGCGGGCGCCAGGCGGACCCAGAACGCATATGGGCTGCCGTCGCCACAGCGCGTGCCCCAGACCGCTTCGTCGAGCACCACCTGCACGTACTCGCCGCGCGGCGCGGCGGCGATGCCGTCGCGCGGTCCGCAGTCGAGCGCCAGCGGCGCCGAGTCGGGGTGCGCCGTGGCGGTCAGGCAGCGCACCTGCGCGGCGGCGCGGGCCGCATAGGTCGTCGCGTCGACGGCGATGCGCTCCTGCAGGGCGCCGCAGGCGTTGGCGGCGGCGCCGGCGAGGTCGTCCTGCAGGGCCGCCACCTGCGCCTCGACCGCGGCGGCGTCGCAGGCCGGGTTGGTGGTGCAGGCGCCGTAGCGCGCTGCGGCGTCGCGCATGAAGGCGGCGGCGTCGTCGTGCGTCGCCTCCAGGCAGGCGACTGCCGCGGCGGTGCCGGCGGCGAGCGCCGCCCCCTGCGGCCCGCCGAAGGTGCGCGCCGCCAGGGCTGCGGGTTCGGCCTGACAGGCGGCGGCGAGGCGGCGTGCCAGCCCCTCGGGCGTCGCGGCGGCGCCGTACCCGGCGGCGCGCACGCTGGCGGTGTCCGGGCAGCCGGCGGCGATCGTGCTCGCCAGCGTGTCGAGCGCCGTCGCGATCTGTGCGTCGTTCGGCGCACAGGCGGCGCCGCCGTCGTCGTAGCAGCGCCGCTGCGCGGCGTTGACCGCATCGACGCAGGTGAGCAGGGCGGCGTCGGCCGCCGCCTCGCAGGGCCCGGCCGCGGCCGGGCAGCCGGAGAGGGCGTGGTTGACGGCCTGGACCAGTTCACTGACGACGACGCTGCCGTCGCCGTCCGCGTCGAACGCCGCGCAGGTGTCGGTGTCGGCGCTGCCGAGGGCGATGTTCACGCCGACGATGAGGTCGGCGATGCTCACCATGCCGTCGCCGCCGCAGTCGCCGGTACAGGCAGCGCCCAGGCCCGCCGGTGCCCCGACGTCTGCCCTGGCGCTGCCGGCCGTCGCCGCGTGCAGCGCAACGGCCAGCATGAGTACGCACATCCGCCCGATGATCTGTCCCTGACGCATTCTTGGCTCCTCACTTGTCGCCGGCGCGACTCTGCCTCGTTGAAGCCGACGTACCACGCCGGCGGGATCAAATGCTCGCGTCGTCACGCGCCAGGCGCAGGCCACTGAACTGCCAGCGCGCGTCGGGCGGAAAAAAGTTGCGGTAGCTGGCGCGCACGTGGTCGCGCGGCGTCGCGCACGAGCCGCCGCGCAGGACGAACTGGTTGCACATGAACTTGCCGTTGTACTCGCCGAGCGCGCCGCTGGGCGGGTGGTAGCCCGGGTAGGCAGCGTAGGCGCTGCGCGTCCACTCCCATACATCGCCGAAGAGCTGCCCGACGGCATTCCCCTCGCCCTGGCATGCGGCGGCGGCCGGATGCAGGCGGCCGCTGTCGAGCAGGTTGCCCTCGACCGGCGCGGCCGCCGCCGCCACCTCCCACTCCGCTTCGGTCGGCAGGCGCGCCTGCGCCCAGGTGGCGTAGGCGTCGGCTTCGTAGAAAGAGACGTGGCAGACCGGCGCCTGCGGCGCGAGCGGGTGCACGCCGGCGAGGGTGAACTCGTGCCAGCCATCGACGGCGCCCTGCCAGTACAGCGGCGCCGCCCAGCCGCGCGCCGTGACCGTCGCCCAGCCGTCGGAGAGCCACAGCTCCGGCCGTCGATAGCCGCCGTCGTCGATGAAGGCGGCGAACTCGGCGTTGGTCACCGGCCGGCGGGCGAGCGCGAACGGCTGCAGCAGCACGGCGTGGCGCGGCCCTTCGTTGTCGAAGGCGAAGCCGTCGCCGGCCGCGCCGATCTCGTGCACGCCGCCGCCGTAGGTGCACCATCCGGTCGCGACCGGCGCCGCCGCTGCCGGCGCCGCCGGTGCCAGCCCCGCGGCGCGGTAGGCGGGGCGCAACGGATTCGCTCCGAGCAGGTGCTTGGCGTCGGTGAGCAGCAGCTCCTGGTGCTGTTGCTCGTGCTGCAGGCCGAGCCCGACGACCTCCGCAAGGCGCGCGCCGTCGCCGGCGGCGAGGCGGTCGAGCAGCGCCGCGTCGACGTGGGCGCGGTAGGCGAGCACCTCGCTCAGCGACGGCCGCGTCAGCAGGCCGCGTGCGGCGCGCGGGTGCTGCGCCCCGACCTGCTGGTAGTACGAGTTGAAGAGCACCGCGAAGGCGGCGTTGAAGGGGCGGTAGGAGCCGGCGCCGGTCGCCAGCGCGAAGGTCTCGAAGAACCAGGTGGTGTGGGCCAGATGCCACTTCACCGGACTGCAGTCGGGCATCGACTGCGCCTGACAATCCTCGGCGGAGAGCGGCTCGCGCAGCTGCTCGGTGAGGGCGCGCACCGCCCGGTACCGGTCGGCCAGCCCGGTGTCGCTCAGCGGCATGGACGGGTTCTAGCATGGTGCGCGGAGTGGAGAAGGGCCGGCCCACCGCGCGGCCAGGCAGGCGCTGTGGCTGATCGCACAGCGTCCGGGTTGGCAACCGCGCCGCGACGCCAGACGCCGCGCAGCCGCGAACGGACATTGCATCGACGCCCGGAGCGGGAGCTTCGCGCGAGACCTGACCAGGCGAACGCGGATTCCGTCTGGCACGTCTCCTGCTTCGGGTTCGGCCGGACCCGTATGGCCCCGACCCACATCACCCCGGCGGCTGCCGGACGCGGCACCCGGGCGCCGGGGGCGGCGCTGCCGTCGCCGTGGCGGGCGCCGCACCCGCCGCGACTGATGCGCGGCTACTTCATCCTCGCCGCCTGTTTCCTCGCCGTCCTCGGCGTCAGCCTCTATCTGCACACCCGCCTGCGCAACATCCAGAGCGAAGCGCTGGTGGTCAACCGGCAGTGGGCCCGCCGCCAGGCCGACTTCTCCGAGATCGGCCGCCTGGCCTCGCGCCTGAACACGCCGGCCAACGACGTCTTCGAGACGCATGACCCGGTCGGCGAGCAGCGGCGCATGGAGGCGGCGCTGGTCCCCTTCGGTGCCGCCGTCGAGGCCGCGCGCCAGTCGGTCGAAGCGGAGAGCGGCGCGGCGGAGAACCAGGAGATCGCCTATCGCGTTCGCCTGCGCCGCCTGCGCTCGCACCTCGACGCCATCAACGACGAAGCCGCGGCGATGAGCGAGGAGGCGCAGCGCATCTTCTCGTTCTTCCGCACCGGGCAGACGGAAGGGGCGGGGGCGCGCATGGCGGTGATGGACCGCCACTATGCCGTCCTGGCCGATCAGGTGGCCGGCATGGGCTACACCGTGCGCGAGATCCAGGAGCGCCGCTTCGCCGACGGCGTCGCCCTGGCGCAGCGGCTCGCCCACATCGAGTATGCCGGCGCCGGCGCCAGTCTGTTCTTTCTCGCGGCCGTGATCGGCTACGGCGGCCTCATCAGCCGTCGGCTGCGGCGCACGACGATGGAACGCGAGGCGGCGATCACCGAGTTGCGCGCCGCCGAGGCGTGTCTGCGCGACGACCTGGCGGTGCGCCGGCGGGTGGCGGCGGAATTGTCCGCCGCCAAGGACGTCGCCGAGGCGGCAACGCGCGCCAAGTCGCTCTTCCTGGCCAACATGAGCCACGAGATCCGCACGCCGATGAACGGCGTCATCGGCATGACCGGCCTGCTGCTCGACACGCCGCTCAGCGCCGATCAGCGCGAGTTCACAGAGACCATCCGCACCAGCGCCGACGCGCTGCTGACGGTCATCAACGACATCCTCGACTTCTCCAAGATCGAGTCCGGCAAACTGGATCTCGATGCGCATCCGCTCGATCTGCGCGAATGCGTCGAGGGCGCCCTCGACCTGATCGCCCCGCGCGCCAACGAGAAGGGCCTCGATCTCGCCTACACCATCGACGACGCCGTGCCGGCGGGGGTGGTCGGCGACGTCACCCGCCTGCGCCAGGTCCTCGTCAACCTGCTCAGCAACGCCGTCAAGTTCACCGCCGAAGGGGAGGTCACGGTCAGCCTGCACGCGCGGCCGGCGCCGCCGCGGGTAGCGGGCGCGCCGGACCTCGTCGCGGTCGAGTTCGCCGTCTCCGACAGCGGCATCGGCATTCCCGCCGACCGCATGCACCGCCTCTTCCAGTCCTTCACACAGGTCGATGCCTCGACGACGCGGCAGTACGGGGGCACCGGTCTCGGGCTCGCCATCAGCAAGCGCCTGGCGGACATGATGGGCGACGGGATGACGGTCAGCAGCACCGTCGGGCGCGGCTCGTGCTTCAGGTTCACCGTCGTCGCGCCGCCGGCGGCCGGGCGGCCGCGCGAGTTCCTCGCCGGCGCGCCGTCGCTGCTCGCCGGACGGCGGTTGCTGCTGGTCGACGACAACGCCACCAATCGACGCATCCTGAGCCTGCAGACGGAAGCGTGGGACATGCGCCCGCATGCCGCCGTGTCCGCCGCGGAGGCGCTCGCCTGGATCGACGGCGGCGCCCGCTTCGACCTCGCCATCCTCGACATGCACATGCCGCGCATGGACGGGCTGACGCTGGCGCGCGAGATCCGCCGCCGCGGGCTGACGCTGCCGCTGGTGCTGCTCAGCTCCGCTCCAACCGGCGCCGGCGGCGAGGCGGTGTTCGCCGCCACCCTCACCAAACCGGTCAAGCCGTCGCAGCTCTTCGACGTCGTCCTCGGCGTCCTCGCCCCGCAACTCGAGCAGCGCCCGCCGCCGCCGGCCGAGGCGCACCTCGACACCGACCTCGGTCGGCGACTGCCCCTACGCCTGCTGCTCGCCGAGGACAACGCGATCAATCAGAAGGTCGCCCTGCGCGTGCTGGCACGCCTCGGCTACCGGGCGGATGTCGCCGGCAACGGCCTCGAGGTTCTCGAAGCCGTTGCCCGGCAGCCCTACGACGTCGTGCTGCTCGACGTGCAGATGCCCGAGATGGACGGCCTCGCCGCGGCGCGCGCCTTGTGTGCGCGCTGGCCGACGGCGCGGCCGTGGCTGATCGCCATGACCGCCAACGCGATGGAGGGAGACCGCGAAGCCTGTCTCGCCGCCGGCATGGACGACTACCTCAGCAAGCCGATGCGTCCGCAGCAACTGCAGGCGGCCCTCGAGCAGGCGGCGGCCGCGCTGGCGGCCGCACCGGCGCGGCGCGCGGCGACGGCGGGGTGAGGGGATGACCTCGCCGCTGTCGAGTCGCCTCTTCTGGGGCAGCGCCGGGCTCGTCTGGTGCCTGATCGGCCTGGCCTTCGCGGTGCCGGCGCTGGTCGCCGTGCGCGTCGAGCTGGCACGCCAGCGCGAGCGTGCCGCGGCGCAGGCCGCCGCCCTGCTCGAGGCGACGGCGCCGGGGGCGGGCGCCGAACTGGCGCGCGGCGACAGCGTCGCGCTGCAGCGCCGGCTCGCGGCGCTGCAGCGCGAGGCGCCGACCCTCGGCGCCGCCTACGTCAGCGGCCAGCGCGGCAAGGCGGTTGCCCACACCGCGCTGGCGCAGGTCGGCGAGCTGATGCTCGACGCCTACCCGCCGCCGCCGCGCGCCCAGGTGCGCTTCGCCGCCGGCGACCGTCTCCTCGCCACCATCGCGCTGCCGCCGCAGGGCCGCGTCCTCGGGGCGCTGCAGCTCGAGTTCGCCGCCCCCAACGCGCACGCCGCGGCGCTGGCGGTACTCCCGTGGCCGGCACTGGCCGGCGTCGCGCTGTTGCTCGCCGGCACCCTCGGCGCCGCCTGGATCGCGCGCGCCGCGCGCTCGCCGGTCGCCGCGTCGCTCGAGCGCACCGCCGCCGACCGCGCCGACGCGCTGCAGCGCCAGGGCCGCGTCATCCGCTCGCGCGAGGCGCTGCTGCGCGCCATGAGCGAGGCCTCGCCGCTCGCCACGCTGGTCGCCGACGAGCACACCGGCGCGGTGCTGCACGTCAACGGGGCCTTTGCCGTCATGTGGGGCCTCGAGGCGCGCGCCGCGGCACTGGGCAAGGGGGAGATCGGCCTGCGCGATATCACCGCGCACTGCGCGGCCGCGGTCGAGGGCGGCGGCGCCCTGCTGGCGGGCGCGGCGGCGGACGGGCGCGGCGTCATCGCCGACGAGGTGGCGCTGCGCGACGGCCGGGTGCTGCGCCGCCTGGCGGCACCGGTCGGGGATGGGCGCGGCGGCCAGATCGGCCGCCTGTATCTGTTCGAGGACATCACCGCCCGCAAGCGCGGCGAGATCGACCTGGCGGCGGCGCGCGATGCGGCGCTGGTCGCCTCGCGCGCCAAGTCGGAGTTCCTTGCCACCATGTCGCACGAGCTGCGTACGCCGCTGCACGGCGTCATCGGCTCCATCGACCTGCTCGACGGAAGTCCGCTCGATGCGGTGCAGCGGGACCATCTGCGCATCGCGCGCAGTTCCGCCGATGTGTTTCTGGACCTCGTCGCGCAGATTCTCGACGTCACCACGCTCGATGCCGGGACGCTGGCGCTCGAGCCTGTCGACTTCGATCTCGCGGCGCTCTGCGCGGCGGTGTGCACGCGCGCCGCCGACGCGGCGGCGCGCAAGGGGCTGACCCTCGCCGTCCACCTGGCGCCGGGCGAGTGGGGGTTGCACGGCGACGCGCGCCGGCTGCAGCAGGTACTCGACCATCTGGTCGGCAACGCGGTGAAGTTCACCGAGCGCGGCGGAGTCGAGCTGCGCGTCGCGCGGCGCGACGGCGCCGCCGCGGGCGTGGTGGGGCTCGAGATCGAGGTCGCCGACACCGGCACCGGCATCCCGGTCGCGCAGCAGGCGAGTCTGTTCGAACCCTTCACGCAGGCGGATGGGTCGACGACGCGACGCCAGGGCGGCGCCGGCCTCGGGCTGGCGGTAGCGCGGCGTCTGGTGACGCTGATGGGCGGCGAGATCGGCGTCAGCAGCGCGCCCGGCGTCGGCAGTACGTTCTGGTTCACCGCCACCGTGCCGCGCGCCCACGCCGCGCTGCCGGCGCCGCGGCCGGCGACGACGGCGCCGTTGCAGGGGCACCTGCTGGTCGCGGAGGACAATCCGATCAATCAGAAGGTCGCGGTGCGCCTGCTGCAGCGGCTGGGCTGCACCGCCGACGTGGTGGCGAATGGCCGCGAGGCGACGGAGGCGGCGCAGCGGCAGTCGTACGACGCGGTGCTGATGGACTGCATGATGCCGGAGATGGACGGCTACGCCGCCACCGCGGCGATTCGTCGCGCCGAGGGGGCGGCGCGCCGCACGCCGATCATCGCCATGACCGCCAACGCGGTGGCCGGTGATCGCGACCACTGCCTGGAGGCGGGGATGGACGACTACCTGGCGAAGCCGGTCGACGCCGCCGCCTTGCGCGCCGTCCTGACGCGCCACCTCGGCGGGCGGTGAGGACGGGCCGTGGACTGGCAACCGCACCCCCAGGCGCTGCCCTACGGCGAGGCTGGTGCCGTTCGCCGATACGCGTCCAGCGCCTGCAGATATCCCTCGACGTATGCCGGGCTGCCGGGGGTGCTGATCACCTGGCCGGTGTCGAGGGTGATGAACAGCGGCAGGCCGGTCGCCGCCTGGGCGCGCAGGGTGGCGTCGGGGATCTCCGCGATCAGCGCCTCGACCACCGGGTAGCAGGGCGGCACGCACGGATCGGCGGCGCGCGAGACCGTGAACGCCAGTGCCGTGCCATCGGCCAGCGTCACGCTGGCGTAGCGCTGCGAGCCCTCGACGAAGTTGGACTGGAAGAGCACGTGGTGTCGCACCGCGCCGCTCGGGCGATCGAGGACGCCGAACAGGTAGCCGAGGCGCACCCGCTCCACCGTGCCGAGGCTGAGCCCCATCTCCTTGCCGGCGGCGCGCAGGTCGATCAGTTTGCTGGCTTGCAGCGGCGGCGCTTGAAAGAACACCTGCTGGCCGCGCGGCGTGATCTGCACCGCGCGCGCGACCTCGTCCGCCGTCAGCGCCTGCATGTTCACCGCCTGCCCGGCGAGCAGTGTCTGCTGCGTTTGCGCCGGCGGCTGCGCGGCGCAGGCGGCGAGGGCGACGACGGCGGCGAGAGCGAGCGGCGGGAGGCGGCGCATGGCGGCGCTCCTGGCACGCGCGGCGCGCCGCGGCAAGCGCTTGTCGCGTTACCCCGCGCCGCGTACAGGGCGCGCGTGTCCCTGCCGCTGGCCGCGCTGGCCGCCGCCCTGCTAGCCGTGACGCCGGTGCCGCGCTTCGCCGACCGTCTGGTCTACTTTCCCAGCCGCGCCCATGACGGCGGGACGCCCGCCGCCCTCGGCCTCGCGTACGAGGACGTCACCCTCAGCGCCGCCGACGGCACGCGCCTGCACGCCTGGTGGGTGCCGGCGCCGGGGGCGCGCCGGGCGGTGCTGCTGCTGCACGGCAACGCCGGCAACATCAGCCACCGGCTCGACAAGCTGGCGGTGCTGCACGGTCTCGACGTCTCGGTGCTGCTGCTCGACTACCGCGGCTACGGCCGCAGCGAGGGCGCGCCGAGCGAGGCCGGGACCTATCAGGACGCCGCCGCGGCATACGCCTGGTTGCGCGGCCGCGGCCTGCCGGCGGAGGCGATCGTCGCCTACGGCGAGTCGCTCGGCGGGCCGATCGCCGTCGACCTCGCCGCCAGCCAGCCGCTCGGCGGCCTGATTCTCGAGAGCGCGCCGAGCAGCATCGTCGGCGTCGCCAAGCACCACTACCCGCTGCTGCCGGTCGAGTGGTTCCTGTCGGTGCGCTACGACGCGCTGGCGCGCCTGCCCGGCGTGCGCGCGCCGCTGCTCATCCTGCACAGCCCGAGTGACGAGATCGTGCCCTTCGCGATGGCGGAGGCGCTGCTCGCCGCGGCGCCGGGGCCGAAGCGGCTGGTGCGTCTCGGCGGTGGCCACAACGATGCCTTCATGGTCGCCGCCGACGCCTACCGTGCCGCGCTGCACGACTTCCTGTTGCGCCTGCCGGCGCCGCTCACGCCGGCGGCGACGGCGCCAGGCGCTCGCGAATGAGTTGCATGACGCTGGTGTAGATCTGCTCGCCGGCGTCGTCGCGGACGACGAAGAACGGCGCCACCTCGACGCCGTGCTGCTTGGCCAGCTGCACGCCCGGGCTGCCGGCGTCGCCCTCCTTGGCGATCACCACCTCGTTCACCTGCGCCCACAGGCCGCGGCCCATCAGCAGATCCATCGCCTGCTCGCACTTGCGGCACGGCCGCCCGTCGCGCAGCTCCTTCTTCACCATCGTGATGTGCATGGCGGCAGGGTACGATAATCGACTGCCCCTGTGGAGGGCGCCGCCCTCCGGGCATCTGTCGCGCAAGTCTCCAGGGCGGGTAGCCCGCGGCGGCCGGTGGGGCTAAGACGGCTTCCATGAGCGCTTCCGTCGAGACCGCCACCGTGCGGCTGGCCCGCAACCCGTATCTGGCGCTGCTGCAGACCTGCGACTGCGCCGGCTCCGACCGCCTGACCGGCACGGCGCTGTGGTGGATGGCGGTGCGGCCGTGCGTCTTCCCGATGAGCCTGATGTCGGTGCTGATCGGCGTCCTGCTGGCGGCGCCGGCCGGACCGTTCGGGGCGCGCGAAGTGGCCCTGACGGCGCTGGTGCTGATCGGCGCTGTCGCCGCGCACGCCGGCAACAACCTGCTCAACGACTACATCGACGTGCACGAGGGCATCGACCAGGAGGGCTACTTCCGCACCGAGTACGCGCCGCACCCGATTCTCTCCGGCCAGCTCACCGCCAATCAGGTGCTGACCGGCGCCGCCATCGTCCACGCGGTCGACGCGATCGTGCTGGCGTTGCTCGTCTGGGCGGCCGGCTGGGGCGTCGCCTGGTTCGCCTTCGCCGGCCTGTTCCTCTCCATCGCCTACGTCATGCCGCCGTTCTCCTTCAAACGCCGCGGGCTCGGCGAGCTCACCGCCGCCGTCGTCTGGGGGCCGCTGATGACCGTCGGCGCCTACTACGCGCTGCGCGGCGAGGCGCCGGCGGCGGTGTGGCTGTTGTCGCTGCCGTATGGGATCCTCGTCGGCGCGGTGCTGGTCGGCAAGCATCTCGACAAGCTGCCGCAGGATGGTCCGAAGGGTGTCGGCACGCTGCCGGTGCGCCTCGGCGCCGAGCGCTCGCGCAAGCTGGTGGTGCAGCTGGTGCACCTGTTCCTGATCTCGGTCGCCGCGCTGGTCATCAGCGGCGCCACCGGGCCGTGGGTGCTGCTGACTCTCCTGGCGCTGCCGCGCCTGCGCTACCTGCACGTCGCCTACGCCAACGAGCGCCCGACGACGCCACCCGCCGGCTATCCGGTGTGGCCGCTGTGGTACGTCGCCTTCGCGATGACGTTCATCCGCACCGCCGGCGGCTGGTTCGTCCTCGGCCTGGCGCTGAACCTACTGTTGGCCTGATTCGCCGCGCCCTCCATCGCCGCGGCAGGCGCGCCTCAGGTCGTCCGCTTCATGAACGCGCGCGCCAGCGCCTCGTAGAGGGGTGTCGGGCAGAGTAGCCGCGAGGCGTGGTAGGCGATGATCGTCGTCGCCAGCAGCGGCAGCACCAGGCCGCGTCCGCCGGTCATCTCGACGACGATGACCGCCGCGGTGATCGGGCTCTGCACGACGCCGCAGAAATACGCCGCCATGGCCAGCAGCACGATCGCCTCGCGCGCCACGCCGTCGGCGAACGGCGCGCACAGGGCGCCGAGGGCGGCGCCGATCGACAAGCTGGGTGTGAACAGGCCGCCGGGGATGGCGCTGACCAGGCTGATCAGGCTCGCCGCCGCCTTGACCAGCGGGTAGGTCCACGGCAGCGCCTCGCCGCCGAGCAGCGCGACGCGCGCCTGCGCGTCGCCGGCGCCGTAGCTCTGTCCGCCGCTGAGCAGTCCGAGCACCGCCAACGCCAGCCCGAGCGAGCCGGCGACGACGTACGGCCGGCGCCGTCCGAGGCGCGTCACGCGCGGCATCACCTCGATCACCAGGCGCGCGAAGAGGCCGCCGAGCAGACCGCCGCCGCCGCCGATGACCGGCACCCACAGCCACTCGCGCAGGCTGCGCAGGCCGACGTCGACCTGGCCGTAGAAGAGGTACGGCCCGAGCAGCGCCAGGCAGAGCAGGCAGGCGACCAGCACGGTGCGCACGATCAGGCTGACGTTGGCCTTCTCGAAGGAGCGGCCGATCTCCTCGAACGCGAATACGACGCCGGCGACCGGCGCGTTGAAGGCCGCCGCGATGCCGGCGGCGCCGCCGGCGAGGATGAGGCCGCGCTCGACGTGCGGAGTCGAAAAGGCGGCCAGGCGGTGGGCGAGGTAGAGGCAGCAGGCGGCGACGTGCACCGACGGCCCCTCGCGGCCGACCGTCGCGCCGGCAAACAGCGCCAGGGTGAGCAGCAGCACCTTGCCGACGAGGATGCGCAGCGACAGGACGCGGGCGCGGTCCGGCCCCTCGCCCAGCTGCAGCGCCGCGATCGCCTGCGGGATGCCGGTGCCGTTTGTGCCCGGGAAGAGCAGGTCGCGCAGGCGCATGATGACCACCATGCCGAGGCCCACCGCCAACGCCGGCAGCGCCGGCGAGATGGCCTCGAGACGCGCGGTGGTCTGCAGCGACCAGCGCTCGGCGTAAATGAACCACAACGCCCCGCCGCCACTCGCCGCGGCCGCCAGCAGCCACACCAACTGCCGCCACAGAAACCTGATCATCGCCGTTGCAGATGCTGGATTCGCGTCCATCTCGCAACCGCGAGCCCGCCGCCGTCCGCTTGTCCGCACCGGCGCGGTGGTCTAGCTGCGCGGCATGACACGCCTGCTGCTCGCCTCGCTCCTCACCCTCGCCGCCGCCGATTCGCCGCAACAGCTGCAGCAGCGCCTGCAGGCCTGGCTGGCGCCGCCGAAATCGAGTACGCGGCAGCTCGAACTGAGCATCCGCTCGGCCGGCGTGACGACGCACTGGAGCGCCGGCCAGGCGCGCCGTGTGCGCGACGGCGGCACCGAGACGCTGACCGTCGTGCTCGCTCCGCCCGAGGTGCGCGGCACGGCGCTGCTCGTCCGCGCCGCGGCCGGCCAGCCGCCCAAGGCGTGGCGCTGGATCGCGCCGCTGCGCCGCCAGCGCGAGGTGCGGCCGTCGGAGGCGCTGGCGTCCTTCGCCGACACCGAACTCACCTACGCCGATCTCGGCCTGGCGGCGCCGGGCGACGAGAAGCTGACGCTCCTCGGCGCCGACACGCTGAACGGCATCGACGTGGTGAAGCTGCAGGCGACACCTGCCGACCGCGCCCGTGTCGCCCGCGTCGTCACCTGGCTGATCGCCGCCAGCGGCCAGCCGCTCAAGCGGGAGATCTTCGACGCCGCCGACCGCGCCTGGAAGGTCGAGACCTACGAGGACGTTGCGCCGATCCACGGCGTCCCCACCGCCCAGCGCCTGCGCATCGAGGATGTGCAGACCGGCTTCGGCACCGAGTACCGCGCCACGCGCATCGCCTACGACGTCGCCCTGCCGGACGACCTGTTCGATCCCGCCCGCCTCTCGCAGGCCGCCGACGCGGCGCTGTGGAAGTAGGCGCGCGCCGGCGCGCGCCGCCACCGCGTCGATGCGGCTACGCGCCCGGGGTGCCCGTCAGGTACAGCGGCACCACCGGGTTATCGGTCTCATCCGCCCACGGGTAGCCGAGATCGGCGAGGAACTGGCGGAAGCAGTCGCGCTCGGCGGGCGGCACCTGCACGCCGGCGAGGACGCGGCCGGTCGCCGCGCCGTGGTTGCGGTAGTGGAAGAGGCTGATGTTCCAGCGCTCACCCATCTGGGTCAGGAAGCGCAGCAGGGCGCCGGGGCGTTCCGGGAACTCGAAGCGGGTCAGCACCTCGTCCGGCACGGCGGCGCGGCCGCCGACGAGGTGGCGAATGTGCAGCTTGGCGAGCTCGTTGTCGGTCAGGTCGGTGACCGGATAGTCGCGTTCGCGCAGGTCGGCGATCAGCGCCGCGCGCTCGCCATCGCCGCCGCGCAGCGTCAGGCCGACGAAGAGGTCGGCGCGGTGCGGGTCCGAGTAGCGGTAGTTGAACTCGGAGATCGAACGGTCGCCGAGGGCGCCGCAGAAGCGGCGGAAGCTGCCCTTCTCCTCGGCAATGCGCACCGCCAGCAGCGCCTCGGCATGGGCGCCGGTCTCGGTGCGTTCGCTGATGTAGCGCAGGCGGTCGAAGTTGAGATTGGCGCCGCTCTCGATCGCCACCAGGGTGCGGCCGCGGGCGCCGTGGCGGGCCGCCCAACGCGTCAGGCCGGCGACGCCGAGGGCGCCGGCGGGCTCGGCGATCGAGCGCGTGTCCTCGTATATGTCCTTGATCGCGGCGCAGATCTCGTCGGTGCCGACCAGCACCATCTCGTCGACGCACGCGCGCGCGATGCGGAACGGCTCGGCGCCGACCTGGCGCACGGCGACGCCGTCGGCGAACAGCGAGACGCTGTCGAGGACGACGCGCGCGTCGGCGGCGAGGGCGGCCTGCATGCAGTTGCTGTCGTCGGGCTCGACGCCGATGACGCGGATCTCCGGCGCCACCGCCTTGAGATAGGCCGCGACGCCGCCGATCAGGCCGCCGCCGCCGACCGGCACGAAGACGGCGTCGATCGGGCCGGCGCTCTGGCGCAGCAGCTCGGCGGCGATGGTGCCCTGGCCGGCGATGACCTCGGGGTCGTCGTAGGGGTGAACGAAGACGCGCCCGGCCTCGGCGGCGACCGCCTGGGCGTGCGCGAAGGCGTCGTCGAACGTGTCGCCGCGCAGCTCGATGCGCGCGCCGAAGGCGCGCACGGCCTCGACCTTGATCGCCGGCGTCGTCGTCGGCATGACGATCAGCGCGTCGATGTCGAGCGTGCGCCCGGCCAGGGCGACGCCCTGCGCGTGATTACCGGCCGAGGCGGCGATGACGCCGCGGCGGCGCTCGCCGTCGTCGAGCTGGCGCATGCGGTTATAGGCGCCGCGGATCTTGAACGAGAACGCCGGCTGCAGGCCCTCGCGCTTGAGCAGTACGGTGGCGTCGAGGCGCGCCGACAGGCGCGGGGCGCGCTCGAGGGGTGACTCGATGGCGACATCGGCGACGCGCGCGCGCAGGATGCGGCCCAGATATTCGGTGGCGACCGACACGCCGGCAGGCTCGCCGCGCCGCACGCAGAAGGCAAGCCCAGTCCACGCCCGTGTGGAGTGGGGCGCGGGGGGCGCGCGGTGCCGCCGCCCGGGGGAGCGGGGGGGAGGCGCCCCCGCCGCGGGGGCGGGGGGGGGGCGGGCGCGCCGGCGGCGGGGCGGG
>JANNRA010000135.1:0-12213 GCA_031401035.1 bacterium
GGCGCCGACGGGGCGGCGCCCTCCACGGAACCCGCGCTCGATCCGTCAGTTGGTGGATCATTGCTCGCCTCCCCAACAGATGAGCGCCGGCTTCTGATCGTGGCGCGCCCGACTGTTCCTCATCGGGAACTCGTGTCATGCAGGGCGTCGACGGGGGAAGACCATGCGGATCCACACCAGACATCTCATCGCCGCACTCCTGGTCTGCGGTGCCGCGTTGCCGGCTGCGCCGGCGCAGGGCCAGACGGCGGCGGCGCCGCCGCCGGCCGTACTCTTCGAGAACGTGCGCGTCTTCGACGGCACCGCCGAGCGGCTCTCCACGCCGTCGAACGTGCTGGTGCAGGGCAACGTCATTCGCACCATCTCCGCCGCGCCGATCGCCGACCCGCCGGGGGCCGCGGTGACGCGCATCGCGGGCGGCGGTCGCACCCTCATGCCCGGCCTGATCGACGCGCACACCCACATCATGTTCGCCACGGTACCGCAGGCGGTGGTGCTGACCAGCGACGTCGGTTTCCTCAACGTGGCCGCCGTCAAGGCGGCGGAGGATACGTTGCTGCGCGGTTTCACCAGCATCCGCGATCTGGGTGGGCCGGTCTTCGGGCTGAAGCGCGGCATCGACGCGGGATTGGTGCGCGGGCCGCGCATCTGGCCGGCGGGCGCCTTCATCTCGCAGAGCGGCGGTCACGGCGACTTTCGTCTGCCCACCGACATGCCGGCGTCGCCGGGCCAGTTCACCTACAGCGAGCGCATCGGCGCCGCGGCGATCGCGGACAGTCCGGACCTGGTGCGGCAGCGGGCGCGCGAACAGCTGGCGCTGGGGGCCGCGCAGATCAAGATGATGGCCGGCGGCGGCGTCTCGTCGAACTACGACCCGCTCGACGTGGCCCAGTACACCACCGCGGAGCTGCGTGCCGCCGTCGAGGCGGCGGAGAACTGGGGCACCTACGTGACGGTGCACGCCTACACGCCGCGCGCGGTGCGGCAGGCGATCGAGGCCGGCGTTCGCTGCATCGACCACGGGCACCTCCTCGACGACGCCACCGCCAAACTGATGGCCGACAAGGGCATCTGGTGGAGCCTGCAGCCGTTCGTCGACGACCGGCCGTCGTCGTTCGCGGAGGGGTCGCCGAACCGGTTCAAGCAACTCGAGATGTTCCAGGGCACCGATACCGCCTACGCGTTGGCGAAGAAGTACAAGATCCGCACGGCGTGGGGCACCGACACGCTGTTCGACGCCACGGTCGCGGCGACGCAGGGCGCGCAACTGGCGAAGATGGTTCGCTGGTACACGCCGGCCCAGGCGCTGCGCATGGCGACCGCCGACAACGCCGATCTGCTGGCTCTGTCCGGCCCGCGCAGCCCCTACGCCGGCAAGCTCGGCGTCGTCCAGGAAGGCGCCCTGGCCGATCTGCTGCTGGTCGACGGCGACCCGCTGGCGAACATCGACCTGGTCGCCGATCCGGCGCGGAGCTTCGTCGTGATCATGAAGGACGGGCAGATCTACAAGAACACCCTGCCCTGAAGCCGCGCGCCGTCGCGCCTCACGGGCGCAGTTCCACCCGCCCGGCCAGGGTGGCGAGAACGCCGACGTCCTGGATGCGCGCCACCGGCACGCCCGCCAGGTCGTCGCTCAGCAGCACGGCGTCGGCGCGCGCGCCGGCGCTGAGTTGGCCGATCTCGCCGGCGAGGCCGAGCGTGGCGGCGGCGCCGCGGGTGTACATGCGCAGCAGCTCGGCGCCGGAGACGGCCTGGTCGGCGCCGAGCGTGCCGCCGGCGGCGGCGACCCGCCCGCCGGCGGCGGCGACCCGCCCGCCGGCGAAGCCGACGGCGTCGACGACCCGGCCGGCGTCGTCGCCGGTGTGCACCCGGCCGCCGTGCAGGATCAGGCGGTCGAAGTCGTGGCGCCGCATGCCGCCGACTACGGGGCCGCCAGATCCGGCAACGGCCGCGCCTGCCAGGCCTCGAGCGCCTCGAGGTCGAGGGCGGCGTCCGGGGCGGCGTCCGGGGCGGCGTCGGCGCGGGCGGCGCGCGGCGGCAGGTAGGCGCCGAGGTACTGGACGAAGCTGCATCCCTGGATCATGAACGGCGAGTCGTTGGGGAAGACTTCCAACTCGGCGCCGCTGCCGTTGAGTTCGACTTGTCCGGCGACCGGTTTGACGGTCTGGAAGTTGTCCGCCGACCAGCCGGTGAGGTCGGCGCGGTTGGCGGTGGCGCGCTGCGCCGCGAAGCGCACGACGGCCGGGTTGGCCAGGCCGGTGGTGATCGCCACCACCACTGTCGTGCCGCTGACCGAGAAGCCGGCGTTCACCACCGTCCCGCAGCCGAGGTTGTAGCGGCCGCTGAAGACGCACTGATTGCTGCTGTCGGTGAAGTTGCGCGGGCAACGCACCGGCGTGCGCGTCGGCGTCGGCGCCCGCGTCGGCGTCTCCGACGGCCCGACCGTCGGCGTCACCTCCGCACAGCCCTCGAGGGCGTTGCCGACGGCGACGATCAGGTCGGCGATGCTCACCGCGCCGTCGCCGGCGCAGTCGCCACAACACTGCGCCGCGGCCGGAGTCGCGGGCATCCAGATCAGGAGGAGGACAAGCGCGAGGCGTCGCATCGCGCCAATCCACTCCGATCGGCGTTGCAGATCAAGGGGGAGGCTCGACCGGCGGATGGCCGGCGCGGGCGCGCAGCCAGTTCATCGCCGCCAGCACGCCGGGCTGCCGGACGACGCGCTTCTCGACCGCGTACTTGCCGGGAAAGTCGGTGAGCAGCAGGCCGACCAGCAGCGTCAGCAACCCCTGGCCGGGCAGGATCAGCATGGCGAGGCCGGCGGCGACGAGCAGGAGGCCGACGAAGTTCTTGCCGATGACCAGCGCATGATGGACCAGCGGGTGGCGGTCGGCGGTGGCGGAGGCCTCGCGGCGGCGGTGCAGGAAGTAGTCGGGCGGGATGCGGACGACGAGCAGCGGCAGCACCAACACGGTGCCGACCAGGGAGACGACGGACAGCAGCCCGAGCGCGGCGTAGAGATCGCCGTTCTCGGTCAGGTGGCGGAGCAGATCGGACACCGGGGGTAGGCTGGCTCGGTCCGCCCTCAGCCGAGGCTGGCGCGCAGATCGGGGTGGGCGATGGCGAGGAGGGCGGCGCGGCGCTCGCCGGCGGTGAGCATGCCGAGGTTGGCGACGCCGTGCTCGGTGACGACGTACTGGACGTGATGGCGCGGCGTCGTCGTCGGCGTGCCGGCCGGCAGGGTTGGGACGACGCTCGAGACGGTCTCGCCGTTGACGGTCGCGGTGGAGTGCAGGCAGATGATGCTGCGCCCGTCGAGGCTGTCGTGCGCGCCGACGACGAACAGTTCGTGTCCGCCGACGCCCGAGTATTGTCGCGGCCCGATGGTATCGGCCATGACCTGCCCGGTCAGGTCGATGGCGATGGCGCCGTTGATGCTGACCATGCGGCGGTTCTGGCGGATCACGGCCGGGTCGTTGACCTGCATCACGGGCAGCATACGCACCTCGGGGTTGCGGTGCATCCACCGGTACAGTTCGGGGCTGCCGGCGCCGAAGGTGGAGATCGAGAAGCCGTCGAAGATGCCCTTGTGGTTGGTCACCTTGCCGGCCGCGTGCAGGCGCATGATGCCGTCGACGAACATCTCGGTGTGGATGCCGAAGTCGCCCTTGCCGCCGTCGGCGAGCAGCCCGGCGACGATGTTGGGGATGGCGCCGATGCCGAACTGCAGCGTCGCGCCGTCGGGGATCAGCGCCTCGACGTGCGCGGCGATGGCGCGGTCGGCGTCGCTCACCGGCTGGTCGGGCAGGGTGAAGGCGCCGCGGTCGGACTCGACCACGGCATCGACCTCGGCGATATGCACGCGGTGGCCGCCGTACTGGCCGAGGCCGTAGACGTGCGGCATGTCCTGCACCACCTCGGCGATGGCGACGCGCTCGGGGTCGCGCGCCGCGGCCATGAACGATTCGAAGGTCGCGCCGGCGTGCAGGCCGAAGCTGAAGAAGCCGCGCTCGTCCATCGGCGCCACCGTCGCGGCGAGGGCGCGCGGCCGCGACGCCCGCGCGTAGCGTTCCCAGCCGATGAAGTCCGCCGGCAGGTAGTCGACCGCCGCGCCGCTCGCCGCCAGCATGCGCTCGATCGGGCCGTAGAAGCCGCTGATGTAGCGGACGCCGGGGCGCAGCAGGATCGGATAGGGCTCGATCAGCAGGCCGCTGAAGAGGGTGAAGCCGTTCCAGTCGTCGCGCTCGGCGAGGGCGCTGAGCAGCGCCGCCGGTTGGCCGGGGCCGATGGGCGCCGCCAGCACGTCGTCGGGCCGCAGCAGATCGATCGCCTGCCGCGGGGTGCGCAGCTTGCGCTGATACTCCTCGTGCGATGTCGCCATGCGCGACTGTCTAGCAGGCTCGTCGCCGGCCGCCAGTGCCGGCGCCCGGCACCGGCATGGGCCGCCGCGCGCCGGGATGCTAGACGGCGGGGATGCGGGCCGATTCTGCCTCCGTCGCGGCCGACCGGGCGGCCACCCTGTCAGTCGACCACGTCTTGCGCGACGGCGGCTCGATCCATGTGCGCGCCATCCGTGCCGCGGACAAAGCGCGCCTGGTCGAGCACTTTGCCAAGCTCAGCGCCCAATCGGTGTACTTCCGTTTCTTCCGCGTCAAGAAGCGCCTCAGCGAGGACGAGCTGCGCCAGTTCACCGAGCTCGACTTCCGCGACCGCGTCGCGCTGGTGGCGACGCTGCGCGTCGATGGTGAGGAGGAGATCATCGGCGTCGGCCGCTATGCCGTCGTCGCCACCCCACCGGGCGCGCCGCGGCGCGCCGAGGTCGCCTTCGCCGTCGTCGATGCCCAGCAGGGCCGCGGCGTCGCCGGCCTGTTGCTCGAGCACCTCGCCGGCATCGCCCGCGCCCAGGATATCGCCGAGTTCGAGGCCGACGTGTTGGGCGACAACAGCGCCATGCTGGTGGTCTTCGGGCGCAGCGGCTACCGCGTCACGCGCGCCCTCGCCGACGGCGTCTTCCACCTCACCTTTCCCACCGACACGACGCCGGAATCGCTCGCCCTGCAGGCGCGTCGCGAGCGCGTCGCGGCGGCGGAGAGCGTGCGCGGCTTCATGCAGCCGCGCGCCGTCGCCGTCGTCGGCGCCTCGAACCGCCGCGCGGCGCTCGGCGCGGTGTTGCTCGAGCACCTGCGCGGCGGCGGTTTCACCGGGCCGGTGTACGCCGTGCATCCGTCGGCCGAGCCGGTCGCCGGCCACCCCGCCTGGGCGAGCGTGGCGGCAATCGGCCAGCCGGTCGATCTGGCGCTGATCGCCGTGCCGGCGGCGGCGGTCGAGGCCGTCGTCGCTGACTGCGCCGCCGCCGGCGTGCGCGCCGTGCTGGTCGTCTCAGGCGGCTTCGCCGAGACCGGCGCGGCGGGCCGCGCCGCCCAGGAGCGATTGGCGCGCCTGGTGCGGGCCTCCGGCATGCGCCTGGTCGGGCCGAACAGCGTCGGCGTCGTGAACACCGACCCGGCCTTCTCGCTCAACGCCAGCCTGGCAGCCGGGCCGCTGCTGCCCGGGACGGTCGGGCTGCTGTCGCAGAGCGGCGCGTTGGGGCTGGCGCTGCTCGACCGCTGCGCCGGGCGCGGCATCGGCCTGTCGGGTTTCGTCGCCGTCGGCAACAGGGCCGACGTGTCGGGCAACGACCTGCTCGCCTACTGGAACGAGGACGCGCGCACGCGCGTCGTGCTGCTCTACCTCGAGCACTTCGGCAACCCGCGCCGCTTCGCGCGCCTGGCGCCGGTGGTCGGGCGGGCGAAGCCGGTCGTCGCGGTGACGGCCGGGCGCGCGGCGGCGGCGGGCGATGTCGCCGTCGACGCCCTGTTCGCCCAGGCCGGGGTGATCCGCGCCGACACGCTCGGCGAGCTGCTCGAGGTGGCGGCGTTGCTGGCGACGCAACCCGTGCCGGCCGGGCCGCGCGTCGGCGCGGTGTCGAATACCGGCGCGCTGGCGACGCTGTTCGCCGACGCCGGCGCGGCGGCGGGCCTGGCGCTGCCGGCGCTGGCCGGCGGCGCGGCGAACCCGATCGACCTGCTCGATGCCGCTACCCCGGCGCAGTACGTCGGGGCGCTGACCCAGCTCGGCGCCGCGGCGGCGGTCGATGCGGTGGTGGCGATCTATGTCTCGCCGCGCCGCGGCGAGGCCGAGGCGTTCGCCGCCGCCATCGCCGCCGGCGCCGCCGCCGTGCCGGCGCACAAGCCGGTGCTGGTGGTCTTCCTCGCCCGCGGCGCGGCACCGGAGGTGCTGCACGGCGGCGGCCGCGGCCGTCTGCCGGTGTACGAGTTTCCCGAGGGCGCGGCGCGGGCGCTGGCGGCGGCGGCGCGCTATGCCGCCTGGCGCCAGCGGCCGGTCGGCGCCGTCCTCGAGCTCGACGCTTTCGCCGAGACGGCGCTGCGCGCGCTGGTGGATCGCTGTGCGCCGCCGGGTGGTGGCGGCGGCTGGCTGGCGCCGGCGGACGTCGCCGCTCTGCTCGGCAGCGCCGGCATCACGACGGTGGCGGCCGCCGCCGTCGCGCCGGGCGACGCCGACGGTGCCGTGCAGCGACTTGGCGCCGTGCGGGCGTTCGTCGCCGTGCGCTGCGACCCGACCTTCGGGGCGCTGGTGACCTGCGGCCTCGGCGGCGAGGACGCGTCGCCGCACGACACCGTCACCCGCCTGCCACCGGTGAGCGACGTCGACGCCGACGCCATGCTCGCCGCGCTGCGTCTGGCGCCGCGGCTCGCCGGCGGCGACCGCGCCGCGCTGCTCGACGTGATCCGCCGCGTTTCGGCGCTGGTGGAGCTGGTGCCCGAGTTGCAGGAGCTGCACCTCGACCCGATCGCGGTGCTGGCGAAGGGCGCCGTCGTCGTCGCCGCCCGCGCCCGGCTCGGCTGAGGCCGCGTCAGGCGGACGTCGCGTCGTCGTCCAAACCCGCCGACGCGGGCTTGGCGATCACCTGCACCTGGGTGACCCGGTTACGCGACAGGTCGGAGACGACGATCTCGAAGCCGGGGACGTGGATCGACTCGCCGCGCCGCGGCGTCCGGCCGAGGGTGTTGAAGACCAGGCCGGCGAGGGTGTCGCTGGTCTCGGCGGGCACCTTCCAGCCGGTCTGGCGGTTGAAGTCCCGCACGCTGACGCGGCCGAGCGCCTGGTAGCGGCCCGGCGCCACCTCGCGGATGGTGAGCAGCTCGTCGCGGTCGAACTCGTCGCGGATCTCTCCCACCAGCTCCTCGAGGATGTCCTCCTGCGTGACGATGCCGAGGGTGACGCCGAACTCGTCCTTGACTATGGCGAAGTGCACGAAAGCGTTCTGCATGTCGGTGAGCAACTCGAGGATGCGCTTGCGCTCGGGCACCTGCAGCACCGGGCGCAGGATGCGGCGCAGATCGGCCTTGTTGTCGCGCACCAACTCGACCAGGTCCTTGAGGTGCGCGACACCGAGCACGCGGTCGATCGAGGCCTCGTAAATGGGCACCCGGGTGTAGCCCTCTTCGAGGACGCCCTTGAGCAGGTCGGGGGGCGGCGTGTCGACCGAGTACGCGACCGCCTCGGTGCGCGGCACCATGATGTCGCCGACGGTCATATCCACCGCCCGCGCCGCCGCGGCGATGATGCCGATCGGCCGATCGCCGGTGCTGGTCTGCGCCTCGGCGCCGCGCGCCAGGCGCATCAGCTCCTCGACCGAGCTCATCTGTGGCGCCGTGTCGACGCCGCCGGCGAGGCGCTCGATGATCGGGTCGATGACGCGGTCGTAGAGGATGTGCAGCGGCCGCAGCAGCTGGTGCAGCAGGTAGAGGGGCAGGGCGACGAGGTAGGCGACCCGCTTCGGGTGACTGGCCGCGAAGGCCTTCGGCATCACCTCGCCGAAGAGAAAGACGACGACGGTCATCACCGCGGTCGAGGCGACGATGCCCCAGGAGTCGCCCAGGTAACGGACGAACAGCACCGAGGCGACCGACGCGCCGAGAGTGTTGGCGATGTTGTTGCCGAGCAGGACGGTGACCAGCAGGCGTTGCGTCGAGCGCAGCAGCTCGCGCGCGGCGAGCACGCTCGGCCCCTTGGGACGCTTGATGTCCTCCTCCAGGTCGGCGCCGCGGATACGCAGCAGCGCCGTCTCGCTGCCCGAGAAGAAGGCCGATCCGACCAGGCAGACCAGGACGATGACGAGGTAGGTGACCGACTCCATCAGGACGTCGGCAGGGGCGCCGGAAGCGGCGCGGGTTCAGGATCCACGGGTCAGCAACCTACCGCGTCGGCGCCGCCCCGGCAACCGATGCGGTTGCGCCGATGCGTTTGCGCCGCCGTGGCGGCGCGGCGTAAGTGGGGTGGGTGGGGAGCCGGGACGCCGCCAAGGACGAGATCTTCCGCGACGATGCCCAGCCGATTGCCGATTTCGTTTTCAATGAAGAGACGGCGTCGGTCTTCGAGGACATGCTCGAGCGTTCGGTGCCGTTCTACGACGCCATGCAGCGCATGCTGGCCGAGCTGGCAGGCGATTTCGCCGCCGACGGCTCGGCGATCTACGACATCGGCTGCTCGACCGGGACGACGCTGCGGATGCTCGACGGGCTGCCGCAGGCGGTGACGCTGATCGGCCTCGACAACTCGCCCGCCATGCTGGCGCGCGCCGAGACGGAGCTGCGCGGGCGCCTGCGCCACCCCTTCGAACTGCACTGCGCCGACCTCAACCAGGGCCTGGCGGTGCGTAATGCCTCGGTGGTGGTGCTCAGTCTGACACTGCAGTTCGTCCGCCCGATCGAGCGCGAGCGCCTGCTCCGCGAGGTGTGCGCCGGCATCAACGCCGACGGCTGCCTGCTGCTGATCGAGAAGGTGGTGGCGCAGGAGTCGCTGCTCAACCGCCTGTACATTCAGCACTATTACGAGTTCAAAGAGCGCAACGGCTACAGCCAGCTGGAGATCGCCCGCAAGCGCGAGGCGCTGGAGAACGTGCTGATCCCGTATCGCCTCGAGGAGAACGAGGAGATGCTGCGCCGGGCCGGCTTCCGCGCCGTCGACGTGTTCTTCAAGTGGTACAATTTCTGTGGGATCATCGCCGTCAAGTGACGCGCCGCCGGCGGCGCCCGCGGCGCCACTGATCCGCTTCGGAACCTTCGTCTTCCGCTACCGCGACTGGGTGGTCCCGGCGTGCATCGCGGCGGTTGTCTTGACCAGCACGCCACGCCCCGACGCCGATCCGTGGCTCGACCTCGTCGGCGTGCTGGTGGCGTGCACCGGCCAGGCGTTGCGGGTGCTGGTCATCGGGCTCGCCTACATCCAGCGCGGCGGCAAGCAGAAGACCATCGCCGCCGACCGCCTGGTGGTGGACGGCATCTTCGCCCACAGCCGCAACCCGCTCTACGTCGGCAACTTCCTGCTCATGTCCGGCCTGATGCTGATCTGGAACTCGCCCGCCGGCTACGCGCTGATCATCGCCGTCGCCGTCACGCTGCTCGCCATGACGCGCGCCGAGGAAACCTTCCTGCGCGGCAAGTTCGGCCGCGAGTTCGACGCCTACTGCGCGCGCGTGCCACGCTTCCTGCCCAACCCGCGCGGCCTGCGGGCGACGCTGGCGCGCTTCGACTTCGACTGGAAGCGCGTCCTGCGCAAGGAGTACGGCACGACGTTCTCGTGGACCAGCGCGGTGCTGCTGCTGCTCGGGCTGCAGCGCGTCGACCGCCTCGGCCTCGCCGCCGCCCAGCCGGCGCTCGCCCGCCTGGCTCTGGTCTGGCTCGCCATCGCCTCGCTGTGGGCGACGGCGCGCTGGCTGAAGAAGTCGCAGCGCCTGGTGTCGCCCGACTGACGGGTGCGGCCCCGCGCGCAGTCGCCGCCGCGGGTTGCCGCCTTGACCCGCGCGCGCGAGCGCGCCTATGTGAAAGCGATGCCGATGGCCGCTGAGCGACAGCGCGTCGTCATCACCGGCCTGGGCGCGGTCAGTCCGCTCGGCGTCGGTGTCGACGCGAACTGGGAGGCGTTGTTGGCCGGGCGCTCGGGCATCGGTCCGCTCACCGCCTTCCCGGCCGACGACTTCCCCGTCCGCATCGCCGGCGAGGTGCGCGGCTTCGATCCCAGTCCCTACGTCGACCGCAAGGAGTTGAAGAAGGTCGATCGCTTCGCCCAGTTCGCGCTGGCGGCGGCGCAGATGGCGGTCGCCGACGCGGCGTTGGTCGTCACGCCCGACAACGCGCATCGCGTCGGCGTCGTCGTTGGCGTCGGTATGGGCGGCCTGGCGTCGCTCGAGGAGGCGCACGGCCTGTATCTGGAGTCCCGCCTCAAGCGCATCTCGCCGTTCATCATCCCGCGCGTCATCGCCAACATGGCGCCGGGCCTGGTCGCCATTCGCCACGGCTGCACCGGCGTCAACTACACCCCGACCAGCGCCTGCGCCTCGGGTGGGCAGGCGGTGGGAGAGGCCTGGCGCTGGATCCGCGACGGTGAACAGGACGTGATCATCGCCGGCGGGGCCGAGGCGGCGATCACGCCGCTCGGTGTCGGCGGCTTCGCCGCGATGCGCGCGATGTCGACGCGCAACGCCGAGCCGACGCGCGCCAGCCGCCCCTTCGACCGCGATCGTGACGGCTTCGTGATCGCCGAGGGGGCCGGGGTGCTGGTGCTCGAATCGCTGCCGCACGCGCGCGCCCGCGGCGCCCGCATCTACGCCGAACTCATCGGCTACGGCGCCAACTGCGATGCCTTCCACATCACCGCACCGGCGCCGGACGGCCGCGGCGCCGCCGCCTGCATGCAGCTGGCGCTGGCGAGCGGCGGCATCGAGGCGGGCGAGGTGGACTACATCAACGCGCACGGCACGTCGACGCCGTACAACGACGCGAACGAGACGCAGGCGATCAAGCGCGTCTTCGGCGCCCACGCGAGGCGCCTGGCGGTGAGCTCGACCAAGTCGATGACCGGACACCTGTTCGGCGGCGCCGGTGCGGTCGAAGCAGTCTACACGGCGCTGGCGCTGCACCACGGCTGGATGCCGCCGACGATCAACCTCGATGAGCCCGATCCGGAGTGCGACCTCGACTACGTCGCCAACAGCGCCCGCCAGGCCGCGCTGCGCGTCGCGCTGTCGAATTCCTTCGGCTTCGGCGGCGCCAACGCGTGCATCGCACTGCGGCGCTGGAGCGACGACTGATGGCGCCCGCGCGGCGCCGGATCGCCGGCGGCGCGGGGTAGCCGCGCCGTCCAGGCCGTGTATCCTTCCCCCGTGACGCTCGACGCCCTGTTCACGCGCCGCCTGCTGGTCGTTGTCGGCAAGGGCGGCGTCGGCAAGACCACCGTCGCCTGCGCTCTGGCGCTGGAGGCGGCGCGGCGCGGCCGCAAGGTGCTGCTCTGCGAGGTTGACGGCGTGGCGCGGGCGCCGCAACTGCTCGGCGCCCGGCCGGGGCCGCTCGGCGAGGCGGTGGCGACGGCGGCGGGGCCGTGGCTGATGGCGATCGAGGGCAGGGCGGCGCTGGCGGAATACCTGGGGATGATCATTCCGGTGCAGCGCCTCCTGCAGAGCGTCTTCAAGAGCCAGCTCTACCAGTACTTCGTCGCCGCGGCGCCGGGCCTGAAGGAGCTGATGACGATCGGCAAGATCTGGTACGAGGCCGAGCGTACCGGCGCCGACGGGGTCCCGATCTGGGATCACGTCATCGTCGATGCGCCGGCCACCGGGCACGGCCTGCAGTACCTGCGCATGCCGGCCGCGGCGCGCGACACCTTCGAGAGCGGCCTCGTGCACCGCGAGGCGCAGCGCCTGGTCGACCTGCTCACCGACCCGGCGCGCACCGCGGTCAGCCTGGTGGCGACGGCCGAGGAGATGCCGGTCAACGAAACCATCGCCATGGCGCGGACGCTGCGCGACGAGCTCGGCATGCCCACCGGCCTGCTGTTCCTCAACCGCGTCCATGCCGGCGGCCTCGCCGCCGCCGACGCGGCGGCGCTCGAGCGCGCCGGCGCGGCGAGCGGGCGCACCGCGCAACCGCTCCTCGCCGCCGTCGCGGCGCGGGCGCGCGAGGAGATCGGCTGGAGCGAGCTCAACGCGCGCCACCGGGCGCGGCTGGTCGCGGCCGTCGATCTGCCGCTGATCGAGTTGCCCTTCGTCTTCGCCGAGGAGTTCGGTCCGGCCGAAGTGCGCACCCTGGCGGCGCGCCTGAAAGGGGACGTTGGGGGGGAGCGGTACGATCGGAGCGGAGGGTGTGGTGCGCCCCC
>JANNRA010000136.1:0-3494 GCA_031401035.1 bacterium
CCCCCCCGCCGCCCCCCCCCCGGCGGCCGGGGGGCGCCCGGGGGGGCGGGGCGGGCGGGGGGGGGGGGGGGGGGGGCCCCGCCCGCCCGCCGCCCGCCCCCCCCCCGCCACCGTGGACGACGCCGCGGCCGTTGCCGTCGGCGTCGCCGTGCGTGAATCGGTCGGTGTCGCCGACGCGGCCGCGGCGTCAACGACGAGGACTCCGGGCGCGGCACCGACTCCGAGCAGCAGCGTGCCGTCGGCGTCGGCAGCGAAGATGCGCTCGAGCCCGATCGCATACGGACCGGCTGGCGCCTCGGCGCGCAGCGGCGCGGCGCAGGCGAAGAGTGGGCCGTCGCCGAGTTCGCGCGCCGGCACCGTCCGTTCCGAGACGACCAGGCGGATGCGGCGCAGCTCCGGCGGCGTCGGCGGATCGCCGACCTGCGTAGCGCTCAGCGAGTGCGCGCTGAGGCGTGCGGCGATCCCGCAGGAGGCGGCGACGGCGCGCGCGTCGAAGACGGCGTCGGGCAGCAGCAGGTCGGCGGTCAGACCGGTGACGCGGCCGGCGCGGTCGACCAACTCGACCGCCAGGCGCGCGCTGCCGCCCGGCGCCGCGACGCCGGCAAGCACGCGCAAGCCGACCACCGGCGTCGCGGTCGCGCTGCGCGTGCTCGTCGGCGTCGGCAGCGGCGTGCGCGGGGTACGCGTCGGAGTACGGGTGACGGTCGCGGTGCGCGTCGCGGTGAGGCTCGGCGTCGGGCTCGGCGTCGCGCTGGGCGTCGACGACGGCACCGGCGTCGCGCTCGCGGTGGGCGTCGGCGTCGGCGCCAACACGGTCACCGCGCCGCTGGCGCCGGCGGCGGCCAGGGCGCGGCCGGCGGCGCCGGTGGCGCGCGGCGCCAACAGGCGCAGCGGCAGCGTCGCCCCGGGTGCCGCCGCGGCGCTGACCGTCACCACGCAGGTATACAGCGGGCCGGCCGGCAGCGTGCCGCCGCCGAGGACGCGGAACACCAAGCCGCGCAGGCGCGTGCACGGTTCCGGCGGCGGCGAGACGCAGGCGAAGCGCGGTGGCTGCAACGGCGCCAGGGCGGGATTGGCGGCGCAGTCGAAGGCGCCATCCGGACGCAGCGCGAAGGCCAGCGGCGGCGCCAGCTCGATGTCGTTGCCGGCGCCGATGACGGTGTTGCCTGACGGGTCGACCGACACCGTGATCGACACCGCGCCGCCCGCTGTCGCCGCGCCGCTCCCGACGACGACGCGCACCGGCTCCGCCGCGGCGGGCGTACCGACGGCGAGCGCGGCGAGAAGCGGCAGGAGGTGGCGCAGCATGCGCGACTGTGTGTCGGCGTCGGCGCCAGGTGCAAGCCACCCGGGCACGCGGGTTGCGGCGCGCCGCCGGCGCGGTTACACGAGTGCGGGGCGGCGCGCATGGGTTTTGTTTTCGTCGATCGCATCACCGCGCTGGACGCCGAGTCGGCGCACGGCCAACTCGATCTCGCCGCCGGCGACCCGGCCCTGCCGCCGTGGCTGATCCTCGAGGCGGTCGGCCAGCTCGCCGCCTGGATCGCCATGGCACGCACCGATTTCGAGCGCCGCCCGGTGGCGGCTCTGATCGGTGAGGCGCAGCTCGACGACGCCGCCTGGTGCGACCGCGCCGACGGTCCGGTCGAGATGACCGCCCGCATCGAGCGCATCGACGCGCGCGCCATCCTGTACTCCGGCACGGCGCGCTGCGGCCCCCGGCTGATCGCCAACCTGGCCCGCTGCGTCGGGCCGCTGCTGCCGCTGGCCGCCTTCGACGACCCGGACCTGGTGCGCCGCCGCCTCGCCATGCTGCGATCCGGCGGCAGCGGCGTGGCGCGCGGGCCCCTGCCGCGCCCGGCCCTGACCGACGTCGTCGTCGCCGCCGACGGCGCGCGCAGCGCGCAGCTGGCGGTGCCGGCGTCGGCGGAATACTTCGCCGACCACTTTCCACTGCGGCCAGTGTTTCCGGCCTCCCTGCTGGCCGACGCGCTCAGCGAACTCGCCGCCGCGGGCGCTGCCGAGGCGCTCGGCGTTGCGGCGGCGCAGGTGCGCACGATCGCGCTGCATGATCTGAAAGTCCGCGCCTTCGCCGAACCGGGCCAGCTGCTGGTGTTGCGCACCGGACCGGCAACGGTCGCGGGCGGCGTCGCGACGGTGCCGATCGCCTGCGAGATGCACGGCAAGCGCACCGCCAGCGGCCAACTCGCCTACCGCGCCGTCGCGCCGTGACGACGCCGCCCGCCGCGCGCCCGACCCTGCCCCCGCTGGCACCGGCGCCGAGGCGCATCCTCGTCAAGGAGGTCAACTGGCTCGGCGACCTGGTCATGACGCTGCCGGCGTTGCGCGCCGTGCGGCGCGCCTTTCCGCACGCCCGTCTGAGTGTCTTGGTGAAACAGGACCTGGCCAGCGCCCTCGACGGGGTGCGCTGGCTCGATGAGGTCATCCCGTACCGCATCGGCGGCGCCCTCGCCGGGCTCGGCGACCGGCGCCGCCTGGTCGGCACCCTGCGGGCGCGCCGCTTCGACCTCGCGATCCTCTTCCCGCGCAGCTTCGAATCGGCCCTGTGGGTGGCGCTGGCGCGCATTCCGCGCCGCGTCGGCTACGTCGCTGACGGCCGCGGCCTCCTGCTCACGCACCGCGCCCGCCGCGACGCGGCGTTGCTGCGCCAGCACCAGGTGCAGGACTATCTGCAGCTGCTGCGCGCCACGCTCGGCATCGCCGGCGATGCGGCCGACGTCGGGCTGGACGTCGAACCGCGGCACCGCGCCACCGTCGACGCCTGGCTGGCGGCACGTCGGCGACGCCGCGGCCCGCTCGTCGCCCTCGCTCCGGCCGCGGCGTACGGGCCGGCGAAGGAATGGCCGGCAGCGCGCTGGACGGCGTTGATCGACCGCCTCGCCGCGCGCCACGGGGCCGAGTGCGTCCTGGTCGGGGCGCCGAGCGAGCGCGCGCGCGGCGAGCAGATCGCCGCCGGCACGCGCCACGGCGCGCTGGTCGCCGCCGGCGAGACGACGGTCGGCGAGGCGATTGCGCTGCTGTCGCGCTGCGCCGCCTTTGCCGGCAACGACTCCGGCTCGATGCACGCCGCCGGCGCGCTCGGCGTGCCCACGGTGGGCATCTTCGGCTCGACCAATCCGCGGCGTACCGCGCCACTCGGGCCGCGCACCCGCGTCGTCTACCACCAGATCGCCTGCAGCCCGTGCCTGGCGCGCACCTGCCGCTACGGGCACTACGAGTGCCTGACCAAGGTCTCGGTCGAGGAGGTGGAAGCGAACCTGGTGGCCCTCGGCGCCTTCGGGTGAGGGCCGTTTCGCGCCGCTACCGAGGAACCATCAGCGCCGGGCCAATGGAGGGCGCCCCCCCGTGCGCGCCTGTTGGATCGAGCGCCCGCGGCCTGATGCAACAGGCGCCCACGGGGGGGGCGCCCTCCACAGGCGGGTTCCACGGTCCACTCACGCACCCCGGGCTTCCGAGCGTCTCCCGTCGGCGCG
>JANNRA010000137.1:0-26234 GCA_031401035.1 bacterium
CGCCGCGGCGCCGAGGGCGGCGCCGGCGTGGCGCAGGCGCTGCCCCGAGCCGCCGTAGCGCGCGGCGACCCGGGCGCCGTTGCGGCCGAGGAAGTAGGCCTGCGGAAAGACCCGCTGGGCGCCCGGCGCCGAGCTCGAGCCGCCGCGGTGGAGGATGGCGGCGTCGCCGGCGTAGGCGACGCGCCAGCCGGCGCGGCGGGCGCGCAGGCACCAGTCGACGTCCTCGTGGTAGCCGAACAGCGACTCGTCGAGCAGTCCGACCTGCTGCAGCGCCGCGCACCGCCACAGGTAGCCGTTGCCGATCGCCACGTCGACGTCGCGCGTCACCTGCCAGGCCGGTCCGTCGGGCGCCCCGGCGCCGTCGCTGCGCACCAGGAACGGCCCCCAGGTCAGCGTGCCCCACGCCCCCCACAAGCGGCTCGGGTCCTCGAGCAGCAGATTGCGGCAGCCGACCACGGCGAGGCGCGGCGCGGCCTCGGCCGCCCGCACCAGGGCGCTGGTCAGCGTCGCGGTGACCTCGGTGTCGCTGTTGATCAGCTGGACATAGTCGGCGCCGCGCGCCAGCGCCCAGCGGATGCCGACGTTGTTGCCGCCGGCGTAGCCGAGGTTGGCGGCGTTCTCGATGATCGTCAGACCCGGGTGGGCGGCACGCAGCGCCGCCACGCTGTCGTCGGCGGAGGCGTTGTCGATCACCACCGCCTCAAGATTGGGATAGTCGAGCCGCGGCAGGCTGGCGACGCAGCGCAGCACATCGTCGCACCGGTTCCAGGTGAGGATGAGCAGCACCACCCGCGGCGCGGTCATGGGGGTCGCCCCGCGCCGGGGCCGCCTCACAGCAGCGACCCGTACAGCGCGCGCGTCTGCGCCGCGATCTGGTCCCAGCCGAAGTTGTCGACGACGTAGCGCTTGCCCGCCGCCGCGCAGCGCGCCCGCTCGACGGGATCGTCGAGCAGCGCCTGCAGGGCGGCCGCCAGGGCGGCGTCGTCGCCATAGGGCACCAGACGTCCACCGTCCGCCGCGCGCACGACTTCGCCGCAGCCGGAATCGTCGCACACCACCACCGGGCTGCCGCACATCAGGGCCTCGGCGGCGATCAGGCCGAAGATCTCGTCGGTGGACGGGTAGGCGACCACGTCGGCGTCGACATACGCCGCGTTGCGGTCGTCGCCGAGGAGCAGGCCCGGAAACAGCACCCGATCGCCCAGGTGCAGTTGCTCGACGATCGCCCGCAGCGGCGCCTCCGGCATCATGAAGTTCCCCGCCACCACCAGCCGCACCCCCGCCGGTAGCCGCGCCAGGGCGCGTAGCAACACGTCGACGCCCTTGCGCGGCGTGATCTTGCCGACGAAGACGATCAGCGGCCCGTCGCCGAGACCGAAGGCGCGGCGGAAGCTGCCGCGCGGCGGCAGGTCGCGGAACTCATCCAGCCGCACGCCGTTGGGGATGACGTGCACCCGGCTCGCTGCCACCCCCACCGAGACGTAGTGCGGCACCTCGGCCTGCGATACCGCGACGCAAGCCGCCGCCTGCGCCAGCAGTTCGTCGGCGCCGAGCCGGTCGAGCAGCCGCTTGAGCAGCACGTAGCGCTCGATCGGCGGCACCGTGCCGTTGCCGGTGAAGACGTAGGGGATGCCGCGCCGCACCGCCGCGGCGCCGACCAGGGCCTCGAGCAGGTGGCGGTGCGAATGCACGTGCACGACGTCGAAGGCGCGCAGGTCGCGCCACGGCGCCTTGAGGATGCCGAGCGGCAGGTAGAGCTGGCGGTGGTAGGCGAGGCCGTTGTGCAGGTTGCGGAAGCGGCGGATGAAGATCCCGTCGACCGTCTCCTCGGCCGGCCCACAGCGACGACCGGCGTCGAAGGCGTCGGTGGTCCACACCGTCACCTCGTCGCCCCGCGCCGCCAGGCTGCGGCAGACCTCGTACGCGCAGCGCGGGATCCCCCCGTAGGCCCAGGCCGGATAGAAGCTTGGTGTGACGTGCAGAATGCGCACGGATGCCCCCCGGCCGGGGCCTCTAGCGCGCCGCCCGGCGGTCGGCAAACGGCCGTTCAACTGCGCAGCGAATTCGGTGATTCGCGCCGACAGAATCTTCTTGACGTATCGTTTCGGGCTGGGCTATCAATACGAATTATACAGGGCTTGATTGACGGACTGCTGATGGGTTTTCCTGTCAGCACTTCTTCCAACGGTCGGTGGTGATTGTCGCCACCGCAAACTTACAGGGGGGTAGTGATGCGCACGATGAGTAAATTCGCGTCGATGGCGAGCGCCTTTGCGATGGTGCTTGCGGTCGGCAGTTCTGCGTTCGGCATAGCGCAGGACAAGGATCAGCAGGGCTGTATCAACACGATCAACAAGGACAGCGGCAAGGTCGGCGCGACGCAGGGCAAGGAGAACAATGCCTGCGTGAAGGCCGGCACCAAGGGCCCGGTCGCGGCCACCTGCCCGGGCGACGACCCTAAGGGCAAGGTTGCAAAGGCGACCATGAAGGCCGTGTCCGACGACACCGCCAAGTGCACCGTGACGCCCGAATTCGCTTACACCAGCGGGGCGGCGGCCAGCGCCGCGATGCAAGCGGCCGAGCTCGACCTGCTGAGCGAGGTCTTCGGCGGCACCGACCTGACGACGATCATCTCGACCGACAAGGTCATCGGCAAGTGCCAGGCGACCATGATGAAGGACACCGAGAAGGTCGCGGCGACCTTCGTGAAGGTGTTCAACGGCGAGAAGAAGGGCGCCCTGAAGCTCGGCGCGGCGACCGGTGCCTTAATTGCCGGCCTGCAGGGCGTCGACCCGAAGGGCAAGATCGGCAAGACCGTCACCAAGCTCGCTTCGGACGCCGGCAAGGCCTGCGCGGCCGTGACGATCGCGTCCGCCTTCCCGGGTACGTGTTCGGCGTCGCTCAATCCGGCGGCGTTGGCCTCCTGCCTCGCGGCGAGGGCCAAGTGCAGCATGTGCGAAGGCCTCAATGCCGCCGACAACATCGCCTCCAACTGCGACCAGGTCGACAACGGCGCTATCGACGGCTCCTGCGGCGTTGTGAGCCACACCTGCGTGCTCGATAGCACCCCGGCGACCGACAGCGAGCTGAAAATTTATACCGCGCTCTTTGGGGGGTTCCCGATCACTGCGGCGCTCAGTGGTTCGGTCAGTATCTCTGCGGACGTGGACGTGGACGGCGGCAGCGCCGACTGTAACGTCGTCAGCCTGAACCCGGTCCCCATTGCGGCTATCGGCTTGATCTGCATCGCGCCGGGCAGCGGCTGCCCAGTGGGTGAGCGCTCCTGCGACGCCGGCGGCCCGGCCCTCGGCATCAGCGTCGCCTCGGCCGGCGTGGGCGGCGTCTGTACCAGCAACACCCAGTGCGACACGATCGCGGCGGGGGCCTGCGGTGGCGTGGCCAACGTCGGGTCCTCGACCTGTACCGGCTTCTGCTCGGCCGGCACCGAGGCGGCCTGCACCTCGGACGCCGCCTGCCTGCCGTCAAACGGCTCCTGCAGTGGCCCGGACCCGGTCGGTCTGGCAAGCAACATCTGCCAGTTCAGCTGCCTCAACACGGCCGCGCACGGGCCCAGCGCCGCCGGCGATCTGCAGTGCAACCTCGGCGCGAGCCTGACGGTTGAATTCGGGGCGCCCTGCGGCGACGGCGACACCCTGATTAACCTCCCCAACAACTGCCTGCCGTTGTCGACGCAGCAGGCCTCAGGCAGCATCAGCAATGCGAACTTCAACACGCCGCCGGGGGGGATGATTCCGGTTGCTCCGAACGTCAACAACCTGACTGGCGCGGAGGTCTCCTGCGGGGCACTCAACGCCAGCACCACGACCGGTATGGTCGCGGTGGGCGCAGCCAACTTCTTCGGCTCGGCCATCGGCGACCTCTCCACCAGCCTGAAGGTCAAATGCCAGTAAGCGCTCGCGCGAGCGCCTGATCTGGCGCGGTAACACCGAGGCCCCTGGGTCGTCTGACCCAGGGGCCTTTTTCTTTGCCGACCGCCAGCTGCCGCGCGCTTGACTTCGCTGGGCTGGGCGCGGCAAGGGCGTGAGGGATGCCTCTCGCGCTCGTCGCCCTGCTGCTGATCCTGGTCGCCGCCCCGGCGAGCGCGCAGCTCGCCTGGCGGGCAGCGTCGTTGCCGGCCGGCGACCAGCCGTTCGATGTCGTCGCCGTCGACCTCGACGCCGACGGCGACGTCGATCTGGCCGTCACCGATTCGATGGCCGACAGCGTGTCGATCTTCCGCAACGACGGCGCCGGCACCTTCGCCGCGCGCGCCGTCCTCGCCAGCGGCCGCTTCCCGCGCGGCATCGCCGCCGCCGATCTCGACGGCGACGGCCGCGTCGATCTCGCCGTCTCGGCCACCGCCGCCAATGCGGTGGCGATCCATGCCGGTCTCGGCGGCGGCCGCTTCGCCCCCGCGCGCCTGGTGCCCGCCGGCGGCCGGCCGTTTCATCTCACCGCCGCCGACCTCGACGGCGACGGCGACGCCGACCTCGCCGTCGCCAACGAAGCGCGCCTGACCACCGTGCTCACCAACGACGGCCGCGGCGACTTTGGTGCGACCACCTACGACACCGGCGAGCGTCCCTCGAACGCCGCCGCCGTCGATTGGAACCGCGACGGCCGCATCGACCTCGCGGTCACCAACTGGGCGAGCCAGACGGTGACGTTGCTCCAGGCGGCCGGACCGGCGGGGGCATTTGCGGCGCCGCGCCAACTCAGCGCCGACGGCAGCGGTCTGTTCGGCATCGGCGTCGCCGACCTCGACCGCGACGGCAGCCCCGACCTGGCCGTCAACGACATCGAACGCAACGCCTTCCAGGTGCTCTACGGCGACGGGCACGGCGGCGTCGCGCGCCGCCTGCTGGTGCCGGCCGGGCCCGGCGTGCGCTCGGTGCAGGCGGCGGATCTCGACGGCGACGGCTGGCTCGACCTGGTCGGCGCCGACACCGCCGCCGGCTGCGTCTCGGTGGCCCTGGCGGACGGGCGCGGCGGCTTCGCCGCGCCGCAGCAGGTGCCGGTCGGCGTCAACCCGCGCGTCGCGCGCGTCGCCGACCTCGACGGCGACGGCCGCCTCGATATCGCCGTCACCAACATGAAGTCCGACAGCGTCACCCTCCTCTTCAACCAGGGCCGCGGCGGCGCCGCCGGCGGCGAGGAGGTCGGCCCGCCGCTGGCGGCGCGCAGTCGCGAGTTCACCGGCCTCGACGGCCCAGCCGGCGTGGCGCTGACTGCCGACGGCGCGGTGCTCGTCGCCGCTCCGCGTCAGCATCGCGTCGCCCTCGTCCCCGCCGACGGCGGGCCGCCGCCTACGATCGCCGGCACCGGCGTCGCCGGCTTCAGCGGCGACGGCGGCCCCGCCGCCGCCGCGCAATTTTCCGCCCCGTTCGCCGTCGCCGCCGCCGCCGACGGGTCGATCTACATCGCCGACTTCGACAACCACCGCGTGCGCCGCGTCGATGCGCGCGGCGCCATCACCACCATCGCTGGCACCGGCGAGGCCGGTACCGGCGAGACCGGCGGCGCCGGCGACGGCGGGCCAGCCGTCGCCGCCCAGCTCACCTTTCCGTGGTCTCTCGCCCTGGCGCCGGCGCCGCGTCCGCCGGGCGCCGGACGCGGCGCCGGCGACACCCTCTACGTCGCCGAGTCGCTGACCGGCCGCGTGCGCCGCATCGATCCCGAGGGCCGCATCGACACCGTCGCCGGCCGCGGCGCGATCGGCAGCGGCGGCGACGGCGGCCCGGCCACCGCCGCCGCACTCGGCCCGGTGCTCAGCATCGCCGCCGACGCCGGGGGCCGCCTGCTCATCGCCGATCAGCTCAACGGATGCGTCCGCGTCGTCGACCGCGACGGCATCATTCACACCCTCGCCGCCGGACTCGAGGCGCCGACGGCGGTGGCAGCCGAGCGCGACGGCGGCCTCGTCGTCGCGGTGCGCGGCGGCCTGACGCGCCTGGCTCCCGACGGGCGCGCCAGCGTCCTGGCAACCCTCCCCGGCCCGAGCGGCGCCCTGGGTCTCGCCATCGCCGCCAACGGCGACATCATCTACAGCTCGCCGGACGCGCAGTCCGTCGAGCGGCTCAGCACGCGCTGATTCGGGAGCGTCAGAATCCCCTCACCCTGACCCTCTCCCTGCGGGAGAGGGGATCTTGCAAGCATCGCGCTACTTGCAGGGTCCCCTCTCCCGCAGGGAGAGGGTCAGGGTGAGGGGATCGTAGGACTGGTCCCGCGTGTCGCCGCCCCTGGCGCAAAGGACAGTGCCACGACGGCCAGCCCGGTCGTATGCGTCCACTCGTGGTAGGCCAGCGCGGTCTGTCCGTCGTAGGTGAGCTGCGACGGCGTCGCGTCCACCCAGCGGCCGTCCGCTTGCTGGCAGGCGACCAGGGCATCGAGCCAGCCCACCGCCTCCGCCGGCAGCGGCGTGCCGAAGGCATACAGCACGGCCAGGCGCTCGGCGTTGAGGTCGGAACACGGCTGCCGCGCCGCTGCCTGTTCCGCGGCGATACGCGCCAGCAGGCGCGCGCGCAGCGCCGGGGCATCGGGCGGCACGGCAACCCCGAACTGCTCGGCCCAGATCAACACCAGCAGCTGATGCGTCAGCACGAACCCCTGCTCGTCCGGCGCCAGCAGGGCGGCCACGAACTCCGCCGCCCGTTGCGGCGGGGCGCCGACCGGCGCCAGCACGTAGTTGGCGAAGCGCAGCAGGCCGCGCGGCGGATCGGCCTGCAGCACCGCCGGCGGCGCGCTCGGATCGATCAGGCGAATCGACGGGTCGGCGCGCAGCGCCGGCACGGAGCGCGCCAGCAGCGCCGCCAGGCGCTCATCCGGGCTGCGCACCTGCAACTGTTGCAGAAACCACGCGGTGCCGACGTTGCCCAGCGCCGGAGCGGCGGTCAACGCCGCGAGACCGCGCTCCAGTGCCGTCCGTCGCGCCGTCGCGGCCGCACTCGGCGTCGCGGCGGGCGGCGGCTCCACGGCGCGCTCACAGGCCGCGACCGCCAGGACCAGGCTGAGCAGCGCGGCGCCGCGCACGCCGTTCCGCCGCCGCCTCAGCAGCGAGAGCGAAACGACGGGCGCCGGCACCGCGGAGCGCCCCCCCTCACTGACATGTGACCCGCAGTCCCGAGGCGATGTCGCCGAGCGTCGACCCGAAGAAGTTGACCGCGCCCACCGCCACCATGCCGGTGGTGGTGCTGGCGTCGAGCGCGCTGCAGGCGATCTCGCTGCCGTCGAGGCTGTTTACAGCCGGCGCCAGCGGCACGGTGGCGCCCGGCGAGAAGTTCGCATCGACGACCGCGCTCGAGGCGCGCTGCGTCGAGAACGGCACGCAGGAGTTGCCGACGTTGATCCTGATGTCGGTGCCGTCGCAGGGCGGCGCATTTTCCACCACCAGTCTCGCGCCGAGGTTGCACTGCAGCTCGCCGGCGGCGCTGGGTCCGTGCGCGGCCGTGTTGAGGCAGCTGTACTGGCAGGTGTTCTTCTGCGCCGCTGCGACCGGGTTGGGGCCGTTGCAGGCGCCGTTCGACGGCAGGCAGGCGGCGTCCGAGGTGCAGGCCGCCTCGGTACCGAGCGAGCAGAAACCGACGCAGGCCGAACTCTGCACATTGGCGGCGCCGCCGCAGGCGGTCGCCGCGATGGCGGCGCAACTATCGTTGCTGATGCAGGTGCCCCCCAGGCCGTCCGAGGTGACGTTGATGCCGAGCGGCGGACCGCCCGCGCACGTGCGCATGCCGTCGGCGCAGGGCGCCCCCGGCGTGATGCAGATGAAGCCGATCGACGGCAGGTTGATCGGTGTCAGCGCGGTGATCTCGCAACTGGCGCTACCGCCGCCCGGAACGGCTGAGAACTTCACCGAACCGCTCAGGTCGGCGGTGAGAGCCACCGGCAGGGCGGCGATGTACAGGAACAGTTGGCTGTCGCTGGGCGGGGACGTATCGAGCGCGCAGACGTGTTCGAGGATCGGCGCCGGGGTCGCTGTCGGCACCGGCGTACTGGTCGGGATCGGCGTATTGGTCGAGACCGGCGTATTGGTGAAGGTCGGCGGCGGCGGGACGGTGTTGGTCGGCGTCGCTGGTGGCCGGGTGGCGGTGGCGGTCGCCGGCGGCGGCGCCGTGGCGGTGCGCGTCGGCACCGGCGTGAAGACCATCGGGCAGGTGCTGGCGTCGAGGAACGACTGCAGGCAGGCATCGACGTCGTTCGGCTCGACGGTACCGTCGCCGTCCTGATCCGCCGCGGCGCAGGCCGGCCCCGGCAGGCCGGAGCCGAGGTTCACGCACGCCTGCACGTCGGCGATGCTGACGCGGCCGTCGCCGTTGCAGTCGCCGACACAGACAGCGGCGGCGCGGCGCGGCATGCCGAGGCACAGCGCCGTCGCCAGAGCGGCGGCGGACAGGAGCGGAAGTCGCCAGGGGGAAAAGCTGGTCATACGCATATCCTCGTTCGTCCCCGTCACGGAACCGGGATCATTCCGGGCGGGCTGGAGAGTCCAACCGGCTGGGCCGCCGGGCTGGCCGCCTCGGCACCCTGCGCCAGCGCGATGGCGCCGCCGCCGCTCAGGACGACGAAGCGGCAGGCGAAGACCGGCGTCGCCTCGTCGTCCGGTAGGGCGGTATTGGTGGTCAGGCCGACGACGCCGACACGCACGCCGGCGAGGCCGCCGGCCTCCGGCAGCGCGGCGGCGACGAGCGTCTTGCCGAGCGCCGCGATGTCGGGATCGAGGCTGCAGTCGGGCGCGCCGCCGGCGCCGCTGGCCGCGCGCAGGCGGTCGGCGGGGAAGCGAATGTCGGTGGCGACGGCGGCAATGGCGAGTTCGCGGCTCGACAGGGCGCCGGTGACCGCGACGGTATCGCCGACCGCCGCGGTGGTGCCCGTGACCAGGCCCAACGTCGCGGCGGCGGCGGCGACGTCGACGCGCCCGTCCGTCCCGCCGACCGCAATCGGTTGCGCCTGCTGGCCGGCGGCTTCCGGGGCGTTGAGCAGCGCCGTGCTGCCGCTCGCATCGGCGGCGACCGTGAAGCGGCAGGTGAAGATGGGGCCGCTCGAGATCATCTCGTTGTTGTCCAGGCCGATCAGGCCGACGCGGAGAACCTGGCGCCCGGCGCCGGCGGCCGCGACGCGCGAGACGACCTCCTTGACCCCGGCGAGGCGCGCGTCGACGGTGCACGCCCCCGTGCCGGCTTCGACGGAGAGGATGTCGGCGTCGAATTCGATGTCGGTCGACACCGCGGCGATCGCCGCCCCACCGCTTGTCAACGTCACGGGGACGTCGACCGGGAACCCGGCGGTCGCCGCGACGACGCCGAGATCCACCTGCGGCACCGCCAGGGTGGCGGTGGCCGTGAACGTCGCCGTCGGCGGTGCCGGGGTGGCGCTCGGCGCCAGCGTCGCGGTGGCGCTCGGGGCGACGGTGTTGGTGGCGATCGCGGTCGCGGTGGCCACTGCCGTGTTGGTCGGCATGGTCGTCGCGGTGGCGACGGCGGTGTTGGTAGGCACCGCCGTGTTGGTCGGCACCGCCGTGTTGGTGGGCGCCGCCGTATTGGTGGGCGCCGCCGTATTGGTAAGAGTCGGCGCGGCCGTGTCGGTGCGGGTCGGCGCGCCGGTGTTGGTCGGCACACCGGTACTGGTCGCCGTGCGCGTCGCCGCGGGGGTGTTGGTACGCGTCGGCGGCAGCGGCGCCGTCGCGGTCGCCGTGGGCGGCGGTGCGGTGGCGGTCAGCGTCGGCGGCGCGGTGTCGGTGGCGGAAGGCCGCGGCGTCGGCTGACCGGTGGCGGCGGCGAGGGCGGCGCGGACGTTGGGGTCGCTCGCCGCGGCGACCACGGCGGCGGCGTTGACGACCGCGGCGGTATCGCCGAACACTTCATTGTCCGAGGCGGCGACGGCCTCGTCGATCGAGCGCAACTCGCCGGCGTCGAGCGCGCACAGGGTGGTGCGGCCGGCCTTGATCTCGTCGAGCACCAGGCGCACGGTCGCCTCGCTCTCGAAGCTGACGTCGACGCGATCGGCGGCGACGAACGCGCGCGTCAGCGAGCCGTCGCGGCCGACCTCCATGACGAAGCGGCAGGTGCCGGGATCGGTGCCGGTCGGCATGCGCAGACCGTACTGCCCATCGGCGCCGGTGGTCGTCTCGGTGACGATCTCGCCGCCGACGATGCGACCGTCGCGGATGTCGCTCGCATCGATGCGCCGCAGCCGCACCGTCACGCCGGCACCGACCGGACGCACGCTGGCGGCCTGCAACGCGTCCACCGGGGCGACCGCCAGGGCGGCCAGCCGGGTGACGGTGGAGGAGAACGTCGAGGGGCCGGCGGCCACCTGGCCGTTCGGCATCGAGACCAGCCCGGTGAGCACCGGCCCGTTATTCTCGGTCGGCACGCCGACCGACACCGACGCCTCGCCGCCGCATCCGGCAACGAGCCACAGCATCGCGGCGGCGCCCACCCAGGCGCGGCGCGTCACAAGGCGCGTCATCACCAAATCCCCCTTCGCGGAATCCCGTACTGCTTCCTCACCACAGCCCCCGATACAAAGGCAAGCAGAAAGGACTTACTTGGCCGCCGGCGCCGCCGGCGGCGCCGGCGCCGGGGTGCGGTTCTCGACCTCGTCCATCTCGGCCTGCGAGGCGCCTGTAAATTGACCGGTCAGCAGCAACGCGAACCAGGCCTGTGCCTGCAGGGACAGGGGCGTATCGGTGGCGCCGAACCAGCGCACGCGCATATCGGCGCTGGTCTGCGTCTTGTCCGTCTTCCAGCTCGGGTACGTCGCATCGGTCCCGTCCTGCGGCCCGAGGCGCTTGAGGAGCAACGCCGTGACGTCCTCGTCCTTGTTGTTGCCGAAGTACACGATCACGCCCCACAGCTTCTTCTTCCAGAAGCGCAACTCGACCGTCACCGGCTCCTTGAGACCGGGAAACTGCTGTTGCTCGAGTTCGAGGCGGTGGACGAACGGAAGGCCGAGCGGCGTCGCGCCGAGGTTCTTCCCATCGGGAATATCGACCGCCTTGGGCAGGCGCTTCTTGACTTCCTCCCAGCGCGTACCCCAGGGAATGCCGGCGTAGCCCGTGAACTCCTCGATGACCACCGGCTTGACGGCGGCCGCCGGCGCGTCGGCCAACGGGGCGTCAGCACGGACGACGCCGGGGATCAGGGTGAAGACGACGGCGCAGACTGAGACGATGACTCGCTTCATGGAACTCCTCACGGATCGGGTTATGTGCGCCCGCGGCAGGCCGCTCACGGCGCGCCCAGCAGACGCAGGATGGAAGAGAGGTCGGCGGCGGTGACGTGGCCGTCGCCGTTGGCGTCGGCGCCCGGTCCGCCGGCAAAGGCGCCGCCGCTGACGGTGCCGATCGAGTCGCCGTCGCCGTCGAACACCTCACTGATCAGGAAGCCGGCATCGTCGAGCGCCAGCACGAAGTCGCCGTTGGCATCGCCGGGAATCGGCGCCTCGACCTGGCAGCCCGCCGAGCAGCCGTCGCCGTCGAGCTGATTGCCGTCGTCGCAGGTCTCGGGTGGATCGATGACCTCGTTGCCGCAGGCCGGGCACGGGCGGACGCTGTCGGAAATGATCAACGCCGCGGCCGGCACGACGCTGCCGAGCACCAGCGGCGCGGGATCGCCGGCGTAGATCAACTCGTTGCGGCCGCCGTTGTTCTCCGTCGCCCGCATGCTGCCGAGCACGGCGGTCGCGTCGCGGCCGGTGATGCGGTTGCGGCCCTGCGGGCCGCGGCTGCTCAGCACCCCGGTGCCGCCGGCCGGGCACATCGGCGAATCGAGGCCGCAGACGGTGACCAGGCAGCCCTCGACGTCGATGCGGCCGCCCGGCTGGGCGACGCCGTCGGTCGACAGGGTGTCGCTGAGGGTCACCTCGCCCTGCGAGACGATTGCAATCGCCCCGCCGCTGGCGGTGGTCGAGCTGGCGATGGCGCCGCGGCGCACGTCGACGCCGCCGGTGGCGGCGAGGCCGATCTCGCCGCCGAGGCCGAAGCCGCGCGCGTCGAGCAGGGCATTGGCGACGACGCGCTGTCCGGCATCGACGGCGATGACACCGCCGGCGCCGCTCGGGCTGCCGCCGGCGACCACCAATGGACCGTCGATCAGCGCCGGGCCGTCGTCGACGACGACGCTGACCGTGCCGCCGCGGCCGCCGCCGAGCGCGCCGCCGGCGCGCACGCTGCCAGTCGCGGCGATGCGCACCGCGTCGCCGCCGAGCAACTCGATCGCACCGCCGCTGCCGCCGTTGACGCCGCCGGCGGCCGCGAGGCCCCCCTCGACGACTACCGCACGGGCGCCGGCGACGGTGCCGCCGGTCTCCAGGCAGATCGAGCCGCCGGCGCCACCGGACAGGCCGCCGACGTCGATGCGCCCGCCAGCGGGCACTTGCACGCCGCCGGTGGCGCTGCTCGCGGTCACCTCGCCGCCGCCGCCGTCGCCGCCGGTGGCCAGCACGACGCCAGACAGGATGGCGTCGCCGTCGGCGTCGACCGCCACCGTGCCGCCGTTGCTCTGATCGCCGGCCGACGAGGCGTCGAGGCTGCCGCGAATCTCGATCGCACCGAGGTGGTTCGACAGCTCGATCTCGCCGCCGTCGCCGTCCGGCCCGCCGCCCTCGACGGTCAGTTCTCCTGCCGCCCGCGTGCCGAGGATCGGGCCGCTGGCGGTGACGGCAATGCAGCCGCCGGAGCCGCCGCCGACGTCCTCGCCGCCGGTCTTGCCGATCGCGCTGATGACCCCGTCCAGCGTCACCCGGCCGGACGCGACGCCGTCGCCGACCGCCGCCAGGTCGACCGTGCCGCCGAAGCCGCCGGCGAGCGTCGCGTCGGCGCGCAGGATGCCGCTCGCCGCCAGCACCAGGTCGCCGGCGCCGCCGCCGGCGCCGCTCTCGATGTCGATGCTGCCGCCGTCGCCGCCGGCGGCGTCGAGCAACGCACTGACCGTCAGCGAGCCGGTCACCGTGACGGTGATGTCGCCGCCGAGTGATTCGGTGCCGCCGAGCGTCCGCACCTGGCCGGCCAGGGTGGCGCTGCGGGCAAACAGATTGATCGTGCCGCCGACGTCGCCCAGCGCCAGGGCGCGGGCGTCGACGGCGACCGGGCCACTGACCGTCAGGTCACCAGTGGCGGTGACGGCAATGGTGCCGCCGGGGGCGCCGTTGGCGTCGAGCGCCGCGCTGCTGCCGCCGGCGGCGAGGCTGACGTCGCCGGCGTTGATGGTGATCGTGCCGCCGCTGATGGCGCCGCTGCCGCGGGCGCGAATGAAGCCACCGTTGGCCACCGTGAGGCGTCCGGCGCTGATCGTCATGGTGCCGCCGCCGACGTCGAGGGCGCCGCCGGCGACGACGCGCAACTCGCGCCCACCGAGGTCGATGAGGGAACCGGTCGTGACCGGGACGGGCGTACTGACCACGCACGGATCCGCTGCGGCCGCGCACAGATCGCTCGCCACGGTCGCCAGCAGGCGCGCCGGCGCCAGAACTACGCAGAAAAGCATGGCGGCCCCCATGCCCGTGGTGTGGCCTCGCATAAACCCCCGCAGAGAGTGGATACCCCCAGCGCTACCCAAGTCGCCACGCAGAGGCAAGGCGAAGAATGTGATCGCTCGCCCGGCGTTGGTTAGTGGTAGGTCTCCATCAGGTCGATCACATCGAGGGCCCGCATCCGCTCGAAGACGCAGCGTTTGACCTCTTTGACGGTGTCGCAGGCAAGCGCCTCGGCGGCGACGGTCGCCGCCTCCGTGATGTCGATCGAGCGGATCAGGCGCTTGATGACCGGGACGAAGAAGCCGCTCATGCTCAGGTCGCGCAGGCCCATGCCGATGAGGACCAGGGTACAGGCGGGATCGGCGGCCATTTCGCCGCACAGCGACACCGGCTTGCCGGCGGCGTCGGCCACCCGCACCACCGCGGCGAGGGCGCGCAGCACCGCCGGGTGCAGCGGCTCGTAGAGCGAGGCGACCTTGCGGTTGTTGCGGTCGACGGCGAGCAGGTACTGGATCAGGTCGTTGGTGCCGAGGCTGAAGAAATCGACTTCTTCGATGAAACGGTCGGCGAGCTGCACCGCCGAGGGCACCTCGACCATCATGCCGATCGGGATGGCGTCGTCGAAGGGTAGCCCCTCGCGGCGCAACTCCTCCTTCGCCTCCTCGACCAGCTCCTTGCTGCGCCGCACCTCTTCGAGGCTGGAGATCATCGGCAGCATGATGCGCAGGCCGCCGCCCGCGCTGGCGCGCAGGATGGAGCGCAACTGGGTCTTGAAGACGCCCGACAGCTCGAGCGAGACGCGGATCGAGCGCCAGCCGAGGAACGGGTTCTGCTCCTCGGGGATGTGCAGGTAGGGCGGATACTTGTCGGCGCCGAGGTCGAGGGTGCGGACGGTCAGCGGCAGCCCGCACGCGGCCTCGACGACGCGCTCGTACAGCATCACCTGCTCGGCTTCGGTGAGAAAGTCGCGGTGGCTGAGGAAGGCGATCTCGGTGCGGTACAGTCCGACCCGGTCGGCGCCGTGCCGCAGTGCCAGCGGTAGGTCGCCGAGCAGGCCGATGTTGGCGCCGAGCATGATGCGGCAGCCGTCGCGCGTTGCCGCCGGCAGCTCGCGCAAGCTGTCGAGCTCGCGGTTGAAGGCGGCGTACTCGTCCTTCAGCCGGCTGTACTCGCGCAGCACATCGCCGCTCGGATGAACGTAGACGGTGCCGGAATTGCCGTCGACGATGAGGTGCACGCCCTCGTGGATCTCTTCCAGGCGCTCGACGCCGACGACGGTGGGAATCTCGAGCGACTTGGCGAGAATCGAGGCGTGCGATGTCGCCCCACCGGCGCCCATGACGATACCCTTCAACTGCTCGGGCTCGATCAGCAGGATCTCGGACAGCGTCAGCTCGTCGGCCACCAGGACCACGGCGGTGGCGAACGAGCGGTCGCGTTCGGCGACGCCGAGCAGGTTGCGCAGGGCGCGCTGGCCGATGTCCTTGATGTCGACGGCGCGCTCCTGCAGGTATGGGTCGGCGAGTTGCCGGAACTCCGCCACCATCGCCGAGACGACGCGTTCGAGCCCCACCTCGGCGCTGGCGCCGTCGGCGATCTCACCCTCGACGCGGTCGAGGAAACTGCGATCGGTGAGCATCAGCTGCTGCGCATCGAACAGCGCCGCATCGATCTCCGGAAACGAGCGCTGCACGCGCGCCTTCAAGCGTCCGACCTCCTGCACCGAGGCCTCCACCGCGGCGTGAAAGCGCGTCAGTTCCTTGCGCGTCGCGCGCGGCTTGCGCGGCGGGATGGTGGCGAAGCTGACGGCGGGTTCGAGGCGGTGGGCGCGGCCGATGCCAAAGCCCGGCGCCGCCGGGACGCCGACCAGCCGCACCGCCGTGACCTCCGCCTCCTGCTGTGCCGACGGCTGCGCGCGCTCATAGGCCTGCAGCTTCTTGATCGCGTCGAGCATGCGCTGCTGGTAGCCGCGCCGTTCTTCCTCCTTGTGCTCGAGGCTGGCGAGCAGACGCAGCTGGACGATGAGGCCGCCGACCGGCACGGCGACGGCCTTCATCAGGCGCACCTCGTCGCGCGTGAAGCGCCGGCGCCGCGAGGTCTGCACGACCAGCACGCCGAGCGCCTCGCGGCGGTCGATGATGGGAACGCCGAGGAAGGAGTGGTAGCGCTCCTCGCCGGTCTCGGGGAAGTACTTGTAGCGCGGGTGGGCGAGCGCATCGATCGCCATCACCGGCTCGCCCTTCTCGATGGCGAAGCCGGTCAGGCCCTCCTCGACGCCCATGCTGACGGCGCTGACGGCGGTCGGGTCGAGGCCGCGCGTGACCACCATGTGCAGGCGCTTGGCCTCCGCGTCGTAGCGGTAGACCGAGCACACCTCCATGTCGAGGCGCTGGGCGACCAGATCGACGATGCGCTCGAGCGTGCCGCGCAGGTCGCCCGACTCGCCGATCAGCGTGCCGATCGCCTCGAGCAGCAGCAGGCCACGGCCGCGGCCGCGCCCGTTCTCGTCGGGCCGGCCCGCCCGCGCCGCCTCGGTGAGAGCGCGTACCATGGTGGGGTCGATTGCCGGCAAGGGTATAGCCGAGGCCGCCGACGGCAACAATGATGCTTCGTCAAATGTAGAGCAGGACTTCCGGCTCCGCCTTGAGCTGCGCGTAGACGGTCTCCAGCTGCCCCTGCGCCTCGACCCACAGGACGATGGTGACGCTCAGATAGCCGCCCTGGTGGGAGGCGCGCACCGACACGGCCTGCGCCGGCACCGGCCCGAGCGTCGCCGCGAGGATCGCCGTGATGCGTCCGACCAGCGTCGGCGAGGCACGCCCGAAGATCTTGAACGTGTACTCGCCGGGAAACGGCTGCAGCGGACCCGCCTCGCTCATCGGTCGCTCTCCTCAGGCGCGGGCCGGACCGACACCGGCCGGAGCCGGCGCTGGCAGGGGTTCGTCGCTGCGCACGGCTGGAGTCTACGTGGCGCGGGGCGCGGCGGCCACCCGGCGGCGGCGGCGGCGGCGCGGGCGCGCGCGCAGTGAGCGCGGGCGGCGGACTACGCCGGCAGGCGCAGCCGCACCGTCGAACCCTGCCCCGGCGTGCTCTCGATGCTCACCGTGCCAGCATGCGCCGCGGCGATGCCGCGCACGGTGGCGAGGCCGAGACCGAGGCCGCGGGCGCCGAAGGCGAAGCGGCCGGAGCCGTGCCAGAGCAGCTCGCCGCCGGCGCCCGAGAACGGCTCGAACGCCCCGGCGAGTTGGGCCGCGGTCATGCCGACGCCGCTGTCGCCGACGGCGAGCTCGGCCCAGGCGCCGTCGCGACGCGCCGCCACGGTGATGCGACCGCCGTCGGGCGTGGCGCGCACGGCGTTGCTGAGCAGCGCCGCCAGCGCCTGCGCGAGCCAATGGGCGTCGCCCGGCGCCGTCACCGCGCCCGCCGCGAGGGCGATGGTCAGGCGGCGCTCGCGCGCCGCGGCGCGCACCGCCGCCACCGCCGCCGCCGCCAGCTGCTGGAGATCGGTCGGCGCCGGCCGCAGCGTCAGGGCCCGCGCCCCGACGCGCGCCCCGGTGTGCAGCTGCGCGGCGCCGCGCGCCAGCCACTCGGCGGCGCGCTCGGCGAGATCGAGCCATGGCGCCGCGGCGTCGGGCATGCCGTCGCGCAGCAGCGCCAGGGCGTTCAGCAGCAAGTGCAGGGGTGTGCCGAGTTCGTGCGCCGCCAGCGTCAGCAGGCGCGTCTTCTGCGCCGCCTCGCGCTCGGCGCGCGCGCAGGCGGCCTGCACCGCCGCCAGCAGGCGCGCGCGTTCGGCTGCCGCCTCCCAGCGCTCGAGCCCGCGCCGCACCAGCTGGCGCAGCGCCTGCGCCTCCCAGGGCTTGCAGAGCACGTGGTAGACGTGACCGCGGTTGATCGCATCGAGCAGGACCTCGGTCTCGGCGAACCCGGTCAGGACGATGCGGATGACGGCCGGATGGCGCGTGATCGTCTCGGCGAGGAAGGCGGCGCCGGTCATGCCCGGCATGCGGTGGTCGGTGACCACCAGCGCCACCGGCTCGGTCGCCATCACCGCCAGCGCCTCGGCGCCAGATCCGGCGGTGAGGACGCGCCAGTCCTCCGCCAGCGCCCGGCGCATGGCGCGCTGATTGGCGGGCTCGTCGTCGACGGCGAGGACCGTGTGCATGGAGGCGGTGGTAGAACCGCCCGCGGCAACGGGCAATCGGCGCGGCGAGTGGTTCCCCCGCATGGATTGCGGGAGAGCCGTGCGGTGAAGCCTACGCGGCGTCGCCCCGGTCACTGCCTCCCGTGCCGAGATGCCCGAGTAGGGCGCGCAGCGCCCGTATCGAGGGCCTGCCCCTCGATACGCCGCCTGCGGCGGCTACTCGGGGCCTTCGGCTTGCACTCGTGGGCAAAGCCCGCTGCTACCCTTCGCCCGCAAGGGCGGCGGGAGAGGGAACTCGGCGGCGCGCCCGCAGGCGCTCGATCGCCACGTACGTCGGCGGCACGACGAGGAAGGTCAGCACCGTCGAGAACGCCATGCCGCCGGCCACCGCGATACCGAGCGGCGCGCGCGCCTCGCCGCCGGCGCCGGAGCCGAGGGCGATCGGCAGGATGCCGACGATGGTCGCCAGCGCGGTCATCAGGATCGGTCGGAAGCGCGTCCGCGACGCCTCCCAGGTCGCCTCCACCAGCTCCACCCCCTGCTCGCGCAGCTGGTTGGCGAACTCGACGATGAGGATCGAGTTCTTCGTCACCAGCCCGACGAGCATGACCAGGCCGATCTGACTGAACAGGTTCAAGGTGGCGCCGGCGAGCAACAGGGTCACCAGGGCGCCGGTGAACGACAGCGCCACCGCCACCAGGATGGTGACCGGGTGGATGAAGCTCTCGAACTGCGCCGCCAGCACCAGGTAGATCACCACCACGGCCAGCACGTAGGCGAAGAGCAGCGCGTTGCCTGATTCGAAGAAGTCCTCCGACTCACCGGCGAAGGTGTAGCGGTAGCCCTCGCCCGGCGGCAGCACCTCGTCGGCGATGGCGCGCAGCTGTTCGATGGCGCCGCCGAGCGGTACACCCTGGGCGAGAGAGGCGCTGACGGTCGCCGAGCGCAGGCGGTCGAAGTGCGGCAGCCCGCGCGGTGCGACCGTCTCGGTGGCGGTGACCACCGAGGCCAGCGGGATCAGTCCCCCGGACCCGCCGCGCACGTAGACGCCGTACAGATCGCGCGGGTTGGAGCGCCCGGGGCGGGCGAGCTGGGCGATGACGTCGTAGGTTTCGCCGCCGAGTTTGAAGGTCGTCAGATCGAGGCCGCCGAAGAGGATCTGCAGCGTGCGGGCGATCTCGCGCACCGAGACGCCGAGGTCGCTGGCGCGGTCGCGGTCGATGCGGACCTCGATCTGCGGCTTGTTGAGCAGCAGGTCGGTCTGCAGGTTCACCAGGCCGGGAATGGCGCGGGCGCGACGGATGATCTCGTTGGCGTACTGCGCCAGCCGGGCGACGTCGGGGCCCTGCACGACGAGCGAGATCGGCGCCAGACTGGCATCGTTGCTGAGCGCCGGCAGATTGGCCGGGAAGACCGTCATGCCGCCGATGGCGCTCAGGCGCTGGCGCAGCTCGTCGACGACCTCCATCTGCGTGCGCGTGCGCTCCTCCCACGGCGTCATGTTGGCGAACAGGCCTGCCTCGTTGACGAGGCCCGGCGTGCCGACGCCGAGCGCGACGACCGAGAAGGCGCGGTCGATCTCGGGGTACTCGAGGACGATCGCCTCGACGGCGCGCTGATAGCGGTCGGTGTAGTCGATGGTGCTGCCCTCGGGCGCGCGCGAGAGGATGCGCAGTCCGGCGCGGTCGGCCTGGGGGATGAACTCGCGCTCGATGACGCGCAGCAGCAGCACGCCCGCCGCCACCCAGACGATGCCGGCGAGAATCGGCCAGGTGGCGTGCGTCAGGAGCGGCCGCAGCACGCGCCCATAGCCCGACACCAGCCCGTCGACGGCCCGGCCGAGGACCCGGCGCAGCCCGCGCTCCTCGCCGCCGTGGCGCAGGATGCGCGCGCACATCATCGGCGACAGCGTCAGGGCGACGAACCCCGAGATCGCCACCGCGGCGGCGACGGTGATGCCGAACTCGCGGAACAGCAGGCCGGTCTTGTCGCTCAGGAAGGCGAGGGGCAGGAAGACGGCGATGGTCGATACCGTCGAGGCGATGACGGCGAACGAGATCTCCGCCATGCCACGCTGCGCCGCTTCCATCGGCGGCGTCCCCATTTCCACCCAGCGCATGATGTTCTCGAGCACGACGATGGCGTCGTCGACGACCAGGCCGATGGCCAGCGTCAGCCCCATCAGCGTCAGGGTGTTGATCGAGAAGCCGAGGAAGTAGAGCACCGCGAAGGTGCCGATGAGCGAGATCGGGATGGCGACGGTGGGGATCAGCGTCGCCCGAAACGACCGCAGGAAGAGGAAGATGACGACGACGACGAGGGCGATCGCCTCGAGGATGGACGCGCGGACGTCGCCGAGCGAGCGTTCGATGAAAATCGAGGTGTCGAAGGCGGTGTCGATGCGCAAGCCGGCCGGCAGGGCGGCGCGGATGGCCTCGGCTTCGGCCTGGATCGCCGCCGCCACATCGAGCGTGTTGGCGGTCGACTGCTTGACGATGCCGAGCCCGATGGCTGGCTTGCCGTTGAAGCGCACCAGCTTGCGCTCGTCCTCCGGGCCGACCTCGACCTGTGCGACGTCGCGCAGGCGCACCGCCGTGCCGTCGATGACGGCGATCGTCAGGGCACCGTAATCCGGCGCCGTCGACAGCTCGCCGAGGGTGCGGACGGTGAACTCCCTGTCCTGCCCCTCGACGCGACCGGACGGGATGTCGACGTTCTCACGCTGCAACGCGGCGGAGATATCGTCGATGGTGAGGTTGTGGGCGGCGAGGCGCGAGTTGTCGATCCACACCCGCATCGAGTAGCGCCGCTCGCCGGCGATGATCACCTCGGAGACGCCCGGCAGCTTGGCGAGACGGTCCTGGATCTGCCGTTCGGCGAGGGTCGAGAGCTCGAGTTGCGAGGCGCCGGCGCCCGACAGCGCCAGCCACATGATCGGGCTCGCGTCGGCGTCGCGCTTGGCGACGACCGGCTCGTCCGCCTCCTGCGGCAGCTTGTTGCGCGCCCGCGCGACGCGGTCGCGCACGTCGTTGGCGGCCTCGTCGACGTTGCGCCCGAGGTCGAACTCGACGGTGATCTGCGACACCTGCTCGCGACTGAGCGAGGTGATGTGCCGCACGCCCTCGATGGCGATGAGCTGGTCCTCGAGCGGCTGTGTCACGGAGGTCTCGATGACCTCCGGCGCGGCACCCGGCAGCACCGTCGTCACCGCCACCACCGGTGGATCGACGTCGGGGTACTCGCGGTTCGGCAGGCGGCCGACGGCGATGACGCCGAGGAGCATGATGACGAGCGACATGACGGTCGAGAGGACCGGCCGCTCGATGCAGACCTGCGAGAGCTTCACTGCCCCGATCCGGCCGTGCCGCCCGGCGCGGCCGCCGCCGGCGCCCGCGCGGTGGGCGAACTCGCCTGCAGCGGCGCCGCCTCCTGCACCGTCGCCCCAGCCACCACTTTGTGCGTCCCCGCCGAGACGACGCGGTCGCCGGCGCTCAGCCCGCGCCTCACCTCGACGCGCCCCGCCTGGCGGATGCCGAGCGCCACCGGCACGCGCTCCGCCTGCTGGTCGGCGCCGACGCGCCAGACGAAGACGCCGTCGACGTCGTAGGCGACCGCCGACTCGGGCACCACCAGCGCGTCGGCGTGGGTGGCGATCTCGAGGCGGATGTTGGCGAACATCCCGGGCTTCAATCGATGCTCGGCATTCGGCACGAAGGCCTTCAGCGACAGACGGCGATTCAACGCATCGAGGGTCGGGGACACATAGTAGACCTGCCCGGGAAAGGTCTCGTTCGGGTACGGCGCCACGGCGATGCCCACCTCGCTGCCGTCGCGCGCCAGCGCCAGCGCCGCCTCGGGTACCGTGAACAGCAGGCGCAGGCGCGCCACGGCGTCGATACGCACCAGCGGCGTCGTCTTGCTGACGCGGTCGCCAGGCGACACCTGACGGGCGCCGACGACGCCGTCGAAGGGAGCGCGGATGTGCATGCGCTCGAGCGCCACCTGGGCGAGGTCGCGCTGGGCGCGCGCCGCCTCGGCGCTGGCGACGGCGCGTTCGAGCTCCGACAGCGAGACGGTTTTCTGCGCCGCCAGCGCGCGGGCGCGGCGCAGCTCCTCCTCGGCCAGCGTCAACCGCGCCTCGGTCTCGCGCAGGCGGGCCCGCTGCTCGTCGTCGCGCAGCTCGAGCAACAGCGTGCCTTTGGCCACCTGGTCGCCGTCCTCGAAGGCCACGTGCTCGAGCACGCCGGAGGTCTCGGCACGCAGCTCGACCGACTCCTCGGCCTCGAGCTGGCCGACCAGATCGACGATGTCGACCATGGTCTCGCGCCCCACCAGCACCACCTCGACCACCACCGGCGGCGGCCCCGAGCGCGCCGGCGCCGCCGGCGCACCACCGCACGCGTTCAGCGCCGCCAGGGCTGCCAGCAGGATTGCCAGGGCCAGGAACGGCGCCGCGCCGGCGCCGCGCTCAGTCATCGTCGATCGGCAGCAGGGCCTCGACTCCCAGGTCGACGTGCTCCAGCGGCGCGGTGAGAACCTCCTGCACGACCGGCGCCGGCCCCTTTTTCTTGCCGCGCTTGCGCGCCGTGCGCTTGCGCTTCTTCTTCTTGCGCTCGGGCTGGGCGATCGGCTCCCAGAAGCTCGACGGCCGCTCCGGGCGACCGCGACACGTGTCGCAGACGCCGCACGGCGTGCCGTCCTGCTCGCCGAAGTAGCGGCGCAACAGCACCGCCCGGCACTCGCTGGTGAGCGCATACTCGGCAATCGACTCCATGCGCCGCCCGTCCTGCGTGCGCAGGGTCTCGAACTGGCCGGCCAGGCTGCGGGCGCTCTCCTCGATCGACTCGGCGGGTTCGAGGATGCGGATCGTGCCGTCGTCGTCGAGGCCCACCATGCCGGCTTCTTCGAGCACGGCGAGCAGCGCACCGGTGATGCGCGGCCCCTGCCCGGCCGAGAGCGCCAGCGCCTCGAGCTGCGGCGTGCGCCCCTCGGCCGCCCAGGCGGCGAGGGCGCGGCCGAGCTTGTAGAGTTGGTCCGGTCGGACGCGACTCTTCTGCAGCAACGCCTCGTGGATGGCGCGGTCGGCCTCGTCGTAGAGCAGGATGCAGTTGGCGCGCTGGCCGTCGCGGCCGGCGCGGCCGGCCTCCTGCACGTACTGCTCGAGCGAGGCAGGCGACTGATAGTGGATGATGTAGCGGATGTCGGGCTTGTCGATGCCGAGGCCGAAGGCGCTGGTCGCCACCATCACCGTGCGGCGGCCGCCCTTCATGTAGAGTTCCTGCTGGTTGTTGCGCTCCGCGCCGGCCATCTTGCCGTGATAGCGGTGCGCCGGGATGCGCAGCATCTGCAAGGCGGTGTAGACGTTGTCGACCTCGCGCGTCGTCGTGCAGTAGATGATGCCGGGCCGCCGCAGGCGGCGCGCGAAGCGGATCAGGGCGCGCAGGCGCGCGTCGCCTTGGCTGTGCAGCACCTCGAAGGCGAGGTTGGCGCGGTGCGGCGACCCGGCGACGACGGCATGGTTGCGCAGGCCGAGAAAGCGCACCACGTCGGCGCGCACGTTGCTCGTCGCGGTGGCGGTCAGGGCGAGGATCGGCGGCGCGCCGAGGCGACGCAGGCGCTCGCCGATCTGCAGATAGGCGGGGCGGAAGTCGTGGCCCCACTCGGAGATGCAGTGCGCTTCGTCCACCGCCGCGAGACCGATCCCCGACTGGCGCAGGGCCGCCTGCCCCGCCTCGGAGCCGAGCGTCTCGGGCGTCGTCATGACCAACAGCGAGCCGCCCCGGGCGATGGTCTCGAGCGCCTCGCGGCGCGCCTTGCCGCGCACCGTGCCGTCGAGCCGCACGCACGGAATGCGGCGCTTGAGCAGCTTCTCGTGCTGGTCGCGCAGCAGCGCCAACAACGGCGAAATCACCACCACCGGCTTCGGCAGCAGCATCGACGGAACCTGGAAGCAGGCCGACTTGCCGAATCCGGTCGGCAGCACCACCAGTGTGTCGGTGCCCGCCATGGCGTTGGCGATGACCTCCACCTGCTCGGGGTACAACCGGGTGATGCCGAGGCGACGCGCCGCCTGCTCGAGCGGGCTCAGCGCCTCGCGCGCCTCGCCGCCGCCGCGCGGTGCGACACCGCCGCCGCGCCGGCGCCGGCGGCGGCGCCGACCGCCCTGTCCCGGCGCTCGCGCGCCATCCGGTCGCGACGCCGGAGGGCTGCCGCTCGGTGGAGATACGCTCTCGTCCATGTCGCCGTCCACGTCGTGGCTCTGCCGGAGCAGGTCGCCGTCCGTTGTTGTCCGACACGCTGCCCGGCGGCGGCCGCCAAGAGAATCAGTGGGTCGGGGCTGCGGACGCGACTCGCAGTGTGCGACATCGCGTCCGGTTGCCTGCCTGTTATGTAGAGGATGCGCTGCGGCCCGTCAATCGACTCGTCGCCGACGCCACGCCACCAGGACCAGCAGACCGAGCAGCGGCCAGGCGGCGCGGCTGCCGTCGCGTGGCGGCGTCACGGCGCAGGCGTTGGCGCCCTCGGGCACGGTGCCGTCGCCGCCCGAACTCGGGTAGATCGCTTCCGCCCCGGCGACGTCGTCGGCCTGCGGCGCCTCCAGCCGTGGCGGCGTCAGGCGCGATTCCATCAGCGTCCCGGCGCCGCTGGCGCCGCAGGCATTGGAATGATCGAGACCGAGGACGTGCCCCAGTTCGTGCATCGCGACCTCGAGGAACGCCACCTCGTTATCGATGATGAAACCATTGGCGTTGAAGGTGACGTCGGCATCGAGCAGTTCGCCGGAGCCGTTCCAGAAGCTGCGCGTGATCGCCAGCGCGTCGCCGAACTGCGCGGCGCCACACGGTGTGTCGGCGACGGCCAGGGCGGCGACGCCGTCGCGCAGGCACGCGGCGCCGCCGCCGAGCCCGAAGCGGAATCGGCTGAGACTCAGGTTCCAGCGTTGGCGCGCCTCGTCGGCGAAGCCGCGCAGCGGCTCGGGCAGCAGACCGATGTTCACCGGCACGCCGCCGGCAACCCAGGCCAGGTTGCGATCCTGGCGCGCGCAGGGGTCGTTGTTGAGACGCAGCAGTTCGAAGGCCGGCGCCGGCGCCGCCGCCGCGAGGGTGCCGAGCAGCGCCGCCAGGCGCGGCAGTGCCCCCCTCACGGCGCCTGGCCGTCGGCCGCGAGCTGGGCGCGCACGCGCTCGAGGAACGTGGCCAGCGGCAGGGCCGCCGCGGCGTCGTTGGCGGCGCCGCGCCGCAGTGCGGCGCCGGCGAGCCCGGTGACGGCCCGGCCCTCGGCGTCGAGCACGGTCGGGCCGTCGGGACCGTCGACGACGCGGAAGTAGCCCTGGCTGAAGCCGACCAGCGGACTGACGAAGTCGCCGGCGTGGGCGAAGACGACCCGCCGCTCGCCAGGGGCGAAGCGCGGCACCCCGGCGATCTCCTCGCGCAGGCCGTCCATCTCGCCGCCGCCGAAGGTCAACTCGATGGTGGCGCGCGGGGCGCCGCGCAACCAGGTGAGGGCGCCGAACGTGACGACGGTCTCGATGGCCTGGCGAGTGCGATCGCGCCAGCGCGACCGCACCGTCTCGACGGTGCCGACGAACACCAGGTCGGCTTCGCCGCACAGCGCGGCGAAGTCCTTCGCCAGCACGGTCGTGGCGCGCACCGGCGCGGCACTGGCCAGGCAGGCCAGCACCGTCAACGCCAGCGCGATGGAGCGTGTCGGGTTCACGCCGCCGCCGTCAACGCGGCAGGAACTGCTTCCACCACGGTGCTCCGGTCTCCGCGTACTTCGCCGCCAGGGCGGCCCGCGTGGTCTTCTTCTTCACGCCGACCTTTTTCACGACCGCCTTTTTGGCGGTGGTCTTCTTGGCCGCGGCCTTCTTGGCAGTGGCCCTCTTGGCCGCAGGGGCCTTCTTGGCCGCAGGGGCTTTGCTCTTCTTCGCAGCCGGCTTCTTCGCCATCGTCACATCCTCTCATCAACCAGGGGAAACGCCGGCCGAACGGCCGCGATAGCCCCATAAGAACAGACGCGTTCGTCTGCGGCAAGGTCGGCCGCGGTGCTGCGCTTGCTCCATGGTCGCGGTCTGGTAAATGATCGTCGTGTCCCGTCCGTCTCCTTCGCGCGCGATTGCAACCCGTTCCGGTCCGGTGCGCGTCTTCGTCGGCGGCACCTTCGACGGCGTCCACCGCGGCCACCTGTTCCTGCTCGAGCGCGCGCGCCGTCGCGGCGAGGCCCTGGCGACGCGGCTCGGTCGCCCCGGCGTGTGGCTCATCGTCGTAGTGGCACGCGACGACAGTGTGCGCCGCATCAAGCACCGCGCCCCGCACCACACGCAGCGCGAGCGGCGCAACCTGATCGCGGCGCTGCGACCGGTCGACGAGGCGTTCGTCGGCGCGCCGAACGACTTCATCGCCTCGGTGCGCCGCGCCGACCCCGACCTGATCGTCCTCGGGCACGACCAGAAGGCCGGCTGGGAGGATGCGCTGCGCGCCGCCGGCATCCACGCCCGCATCGTCCGCTGCACGCCGTACGAACGCCGACGCCTGCAGACCTCGATGCTGCGCCCGGACCTCGAGCGCCTGTCGACCTGAGAAAGGAAGGGGGACGTTGGGGCGAAACGGACACTTCTGCGGCA
>JANNRA010000138.1:0-23030 GCA_031401035.1 bacterium
GAACCCGCCCACCTCGCTGCTGGCGACGATCACCTTCGACCTGTGCAGCGGCCAGCCGGCGCCAACCCTCAACGACCTCGCCTGCACGATTGAAGGCTGCACCGGCCTGGGCGGCAACCCCTTCGACGGCTGCTCCTGCACGGTGCGCCTGCCCTAGGACGGCACGGAACGCCGCGCTGCGAGCGAGGACGACGCCGCTCGCAGCGCGGCGCGAGCCGTTCGGGACGACGGGGGGCGGCCGCAGCGGTCGCCCCCGCGCCGCACAGTCTGTCCGAGCCTTGATTCGCCTGGCCCGGCTGCGAGCGCCGGGGCGCAGGGATTGCGGGGGCGCGGTAGAGGCGGTAGCCAGAGCGGACATGCGCATCGCGGCGGTCGACGTCGGTAGTAATTCGATCCACATGGTCGTCGCCCAGGTCGAGGCCGACGGCCGTTTCCGCGTCCTCGATCGCGCCAAGGACATGGTCCGCCTCGGCCGCAAGACCCTGAACAAGGGCAAGCTGTCGGCCGAGGCGATCGACGCCGGCGTCCGCACCCTCGCCGCCTTCCGCACACTTGCCGAGCGGCAGGGGGTGTCGCGCATCACCGCCGTCGCCACCAGCGCCGTGCGCGAGGCATCCAACGGCGGCGATTTCATCGAGCGGGTCGAGGCGGACGTCGGCCTGCGCGTCAAGGTCATCCCGGGCCGCGAGGAGGCTCGCCTCATCTACCTCGGCGTCCGCCACGCCATCGACCTGTCGGGCAAGCCGACGCTGATCGTCGACATCGGCGGCGGCAGCGTCGAGTTCATCCTCACCGAGAAGGGCGAGGCCGTCGCGCTGGAGAGCCACAAGATCGGCGTCGCCCGGCTGAGCGAGCGCTTCCTGGTCGGCGACCCACCCGAGGCGCGCGAGATCTCCGCTCTCGATGCCTTCCTCGCCGACCAGCTCGACCCGATGCTGAGCGACTTCCGCTCGCACCGCGTGCGCCGCGTCGTCGGCACCTCGGGCACGATGCTCAACCTCATCGCCCTCGCCGGCCACCAGCGCGGCGAGCCGCCCGAGTTGCACCTGAACAATTTCACCGTCACCGGTGTGGAGATCGCCAAGCTGCGCCGCCTGCTGACGCGCGCCGACCGCGACGAACGCCTGAAGCTGCGCGGCCTCGACGCCAAGCGCGTCGACCTCATCACCGCCGGCGCCGTCCTGACCGATTTCGTCCTGCAACGCCTCGGCGCCAAGCAGCTCGTCGCCTGCACCTGGGCCCTGCGCGAGGGCGTGCTGCTCGACTTCATCAGCCGCCATCGCAAGCACATCGAGGAGAACGAGCGCTTCGGCACGCCGCGCGGCCGCAGCGTCGCACGCCTGGCGCGCCATCTCGGCGAAACCGGCGAGCACGGTCCGCGCATCGCCCGGTTGGCGCTGCGCCTGTTCGACCAGCTGGCGCCGCTGCTGCGCGTCGACGCCGGCGCCCGCGAACTGCTCGAGTACGCCGCCCTCCTGCACGACGTCGGCCACCACATCGACCATGCCAACCACCATCGGCACTCGTACTACCTGATCACCAACGGCGAGTTGTTCGGCTTCGACCGCGAGGAACTCGAGATCATCGGCCTCGCCGCCCGCTACCACCGCAAGGCGGCGCCGAAGGCCACCGACGCCGAGTTCCGGCGCCTGCCGCAGAAGGCGAAGCACACGGTGCGGGCGTTGAGCGCGCTGCTGCGCATCGCCGATGCCCTCGACCGCACGCACTACGGCGTCGTCCGCGACGTCGCGGTGGCGCGCCGCGGCGAGCGCGTCACCCTGCAACTCACCACGGCGGGCGATGCCCAGCTGGAGCTGTGGGACGCCAAGCAGCGCGCTGGCCTCCTGCAGGACGTGCTCGGGCTCGCCGTCGACGTGCGCGTCAGCCCCTGACCATGATCGACGACGCCATCCCCGACGAGGTCGAGGTCAAGCTCGAAGCGGCCGCCGCCGACACCCTGGTCGACATCGCCGCCCTGCGCGCCCTCGGCCCCTACCGGCTGCGGCCGCGGCGCACGCAGCATCTCGAGACCCTGTACCTCGACACGCCGGGCTTCGCGCTCGCCCGCGCCGGCGTCGCGCTGCGCGCGCGCCGCGTCGGGCGGCGCTGGGAGGCGACCGCGAAGTGGCCCGGCCGCGTCGTCGGCGCCTTGCACGAACGTCCGGAGCTCACCGTCCCTCTCGCGGCGCCACCGGCGGCGCCGTTCGTGCTGCCGGCGGGCCCACTGCACGAGCACCTGACACCGTACGTTCTCGGGCGCCCGTTGCAGCCGATCCTGCAGACCATCATCACGCGCCGCCTCGTCGACGTCCTGCCGGCGGACGGCCCCGCCGCGCCGCTGGCCGAGATCGCGCTCGACACGGTGCAATTGGCGCAGGCCGACGGCGCCCCGGTGGCGGCGGTGTACTGGGAAGTCGAGATCGAACAGCGCGGCGGCACTGCGCGCGACTGCCTCGCCGTCGCGCGCGCGCTGCGGGGCCGCTTCGGCCTGGTCACGTCGCGCGCCACCAAGTATGCGCGCGGCCTCGCCGCAGCGCACGGCGAGGCGGCGCCGAGCGGCGCCGGTCCACGCGCCATCGGCCTCGCCGACACCCTCGCCAGCGCGACGCGCGCGACGCTGGCGGCGCATCTGGCGGCGCTGCGCGCCGCCGAACCCGGCGCCCGCGCCGGGCGCGATCCCGAAGCGCTGCACGCCATGCGCGTCGCGCTGCGCCGCCTGCGCACCGCCCTGCGTCTCGGCGGCGACGCCCTGCCGGCCGGTCCGCGCGCCCGCCTCGCCAGCGAGCTCGGTTGGCTCGGCGGTGAACTCGGCCGTGTGCGCGACCTCGACGTCCAGCTCGCCCAACTCGACTGGCACCGCCTGCGCCTGGCGCCGGCGGCACGGCGGCCGCTCGACGGGTTCCGCCGCCACCTCGGCCGCGCCCGCATCGCCGCCCGCGCCGCGCTGGTGGTGGCGCTCGATACGCGCCGCTATACCGCCCTGTTGCTGGCGCTCGAGCGTACCGGCGTCGAGCCGCGGCGCCCGTCTGCCGGCGCCGCGGCCGAACCGATCGCGCGCGCCGGCCGGCGCGCCATCAAGCGTGCGATGCGCCGCCTCTTGGCGCGCGGCGCGGCGATCGACGAGCTGCCCGCCGCCGCCGACCTGCACGCGCTGCGCATCCGCGCCAAGCGCCTGCGCTACGTCCTCGAGGCGCTGAAGCCGATCACCGGGGCACCCGGCCGCCGCCTGGCGCGACAGCTGGCGCGCCTGCAGGACGTTCTCGGCCGCTTCAACGACGCCATGGTCGCCGCCGGCGTCGTCCGTGGCTATGTCGAGGCGCACGGCGACCGACTCGAGCGCGAGGTACGTGCGGCCCTGAGCGCCGTCGGCGACGCCGAGTTGCGGCGCGCCGGCGCCGCGCAGGCGCAATTCCACCGCGCCTGGGATCGCTTCGCCGGCAAGGCGACGCGGCGCCGCCGGCGCGCCCTGCTGGCGGCCCTGAAATCGGCGGCCGACGCGGACCAGGCCGCGCCAGTCCGGAGCGCCTGATGCCATGCCGCACACGCTCTACCTGATGCGCCACGGCATCGCCGAGGATCCCGGACCGGGGCTGTCCGACGCGCAGCGTGCGCTGACCGCCGAGGGCGTCGCCAAGACCAGACGCGTCGCGCAGGGTCTGGCCGGACTCGGCGTGCGTCCGGACGTCGTCCTCGCCAGCCCGCTGCGACGCGCCGCCGAGACGGCGCGCATCGTCGCCGAGGTCCTCGGACTGGCGCCGGTAACCAACTACCCCGCGCTCGCCGCCGGGGCGACGCCAGAAGCCATCCTCGACGGCCTGCGCCCATGGCGGCGCAGCGAGCAGCTGCTGCTGGTCGGTCACCAACCCGACCTCGGCGCCCTCGCCTCCTACCTCCTCACCGGCACCGCCGAGCGGGCCCAGCTGCCGTTCAAGAAGGCCGCCGTGGCGGCCATCGCGGTCGGCGACCTGCCGCCGACCGCGCTCGGCAGCCTGGAATGGTTCCTGCCGCCGACGGCGCTGCGCGCCATCGCCGATGGCCAGAAATCACGCTGACCGGCGCCATCTGCTGCTTCCCGGCATTGCCGTTCGGACTGCCCAGAAGCCGATTCGGGAAGAAATCCGGCCGGCCGGCGTCTGCGTACAGCAAGCGGCGGAACTTTTTGCCGATTGCGTTCATCCCTGGGGTGAGAGGTGCATCGTGGACATGGTCCAGGAATCCGAACAAACCGACAGTAACCGCGGCGCCGCGCACACGGCGCATACCGGCCAGGCGCGGCAGGCCGATACCGACGTCATCCTCCCGGCGCAGTTCTTCGCCGCCCCGGCCGACCCCCGCAGTGAACCCGAGCGGCGCCTGCTGGTGGCAGTGCTCGAGGAAGCGATCGGCAGCGTGCTCGCCGGTAGCGGCGAGGTGACGGCCGAGCGGCGCGCCGTCGCGCGCGAGGCCGAGCGCTGGTTCGCCAGCGACGAGCATGCCGGGCCGTTCGCCTTCGCCTCGATCTGCGACGTCCTCGACATCGACCCGACGCGGGTGCGCGAAACGGTCGCCGCCTGGCGAACCCGCCGACGCGCCTTCCGGCGACCGCGCCTGCAGGCCGGCCCCGGTCGCCATCAGGTGCAGGACGCGGCACGGCGCGACCGCCGTGCCGCGTAAGCGTGGCTTGAAAAGGCCACGCCCTCCTGCAAGATCGCAGGCGTGATCGACGTCCTGGTGATGATCCTGGCCGGCGGGAGGGGCGAACGGCTCTACCCGCTGACGCGCGATCGCGCCAAGCCGGCGGTCCCCTTCGGCGGTCGCTACCGCATCATCGACTTCGCCCTCAGCAACTTCATCAACAGCGGTTTCTTCCGCATCAAGGTGCTCTCGCAATACCGCAGCAATTCGCTCCTGATCCACCTGGCGCGCGGCTACAACTTCGGCTCGCTGGCCGAGCACTATGTGGACCCCATCCCCGCCCACCAGGGCGTCGGCGAGATGGGCTGGTACGCCGGCACCGCCGATGCGATCCACCAGAACCTCAGCATCGTCCAGGACGAGCTGCCGCAGGACGTCGCGGTGTTCGGCGGCGACCACATCTACAAGATGGACGTGCGGCAGATGATGGACTTCCATCGCGAGCGGCACGCCGGCTGCACCGTCGCCGCCCTGCCCTTCGACCGGCGCGAGGCGGCGGGGCAGTTCGGCATCATCGAGGTCGACGAGCAATGGCGCATCGTCGGCTTCGAGGAGAAGCCGGCCGACCCCAAGCCGATCCCCGGCGACCCCAGCAAGGCGCTGGTCTCGATGGGCAACTACGTGTTCAACACCGAAGTGCTCGAGGATGTCCTCGGCCGCGACCACGCCGACGCCAACTCCTCGCACGACTTCGGCAAGGACGTGATCCCGGCGATGATCGATCGCTACCCCCTGTACGCCTACAACTTCCTCGACAACGTCGTCCCCGGCGAGGGCGAGCGCGAACGCGGCTACTGGCGCGACGTCGGCACCATCGACACCTTCTTCGCCGCCAACATGGACCTGCGCAGCGTCTCGCCGATGCTCAACCTGTACAATCACGCCTGGCCGGTGCGTTCGGCGATGCTGCAGTACCCGCCGGTGAAGTTCGTCTTCGACACCGATGGGCGCTGCGGCCATGCCGTCAACAGCATCATCGCCAACGGCGCCATCATCTCCGGCGGGCGCGTCTGCGACTCGGTCGTCTTCAACAACGTCTTCGTGCACAGCTTCTGCGACATCGACGAGTCGATCCTCATGCAGGGCGGCAACATCGGCCGCAGCGTCCGCCTGCGGCGCGTCATCTGCGACAAGTACGTCACCATCGAGGACGGCACGGTCATCGGCGAGGATGCGCAGGCCGACGCGGCGCGCTTCCTCGTCAGCCCGGGCGGCGTCGTGGTCATCCCCAAGGGCGCCGTCGTGCCGCGCGAGGGGCCGCTGCAGCAGCGCACCTCCCTGCCGCCGCCGGGCAGCATCCAGCCGCGTATCCACGAGCCCGGTTCGGTGAAGATCACCCCCGAGACCCTCGAGAGCTGAGCGGGTGCGCGTCACCTTCGTCACCTCGGAGGTGCGCCCGTTCAGCCAGACCGGCGGACTCGCCGACGTCTCCGCCGCGCTGCCCGCTGCGCTCGCCGCGCTCGGCTGCGACATGACGGTGATCAGCCCGCTGTACCGCAGCACCGCCGCGGCGCTCGCCGCCGCTGGCGTGCCGCTCGAGGAACTGGCGGCGCCGCCGGTGCGCATCGCCGGCATCGATCAGCCGGTCCGCGCGCGTGTGACGAGGCGCGATGGCTGCCGCCTCGCCTTCGTCGCGCACGACGCCTTCTACGATCGGCCGGGGCTCTATGGCGCCCCCGGCGGCGACGACTATCCCGATCACGTCGCGCGCTTCGGGCACCTCTGCGCCGCCGCGCTGCGCCTCGCCGGCACGCAGAGCTGGGCGGACATCTTCCACTGCAACGACTGGCAGACCGCGCTGCTGCCGGTCTATCTGCGCGCCGCCGGTCCGCCCGGCGCCGCGCCGGCCGCGCCCAGCGTGTTCACCGTCCACAACCTCGCCTACCAGGGCCATGCCACGGCCGCCGACCTGCGCACCGCCGGCCTGGACGCGAGTTGGTTCCACCCCGGCGCGCTCGAATACTGGGGCGGCGTGAACCTGATGAAGGGGGGCCTGATCTTTGCCGATGCCCTGACCACCGTCTCGCCGTCCTACGCCGAGGAGATCCAGACCCCCGCGGCCGGGTGCGGCCTCGACGGCGTCCTGCGCGCCCAGCGCGAGAAACTGCGCGGCATCCTCAACGGCATCGACGTGGCCAGTTGGAACCCCGCCGACGACGCGCATATCGCGGCGCCGTTCAGCGCGCGCGATCTGACCGGCAAGGCCCACTGCAAGCGCGCCCTACAGGAACGCAGCGGCCTGCCGATCGCGCCGGGAACCTTCCTGCTCGCCGCAATCGGCCGCTTCGACCGGCAGAAGGGGCTGCCGCTGGTCTGCGACGCCTTTCGCCTGCTGGCGCCGCTCGGTCCGCAACTCGTCATCCTCGGCTCCGGCGACGCCGGCATCGAGGCGCAGGCGCGGGCCCTGGCCGCCGCCTTCCCCGCCCAGGTGTCGCTCACCGTCGGCTTCGACGAGGCACTGGCGCACCAGATCGAGGCCGGCGCCGATGCTTTTCTGATGCCCAGCGCCTACGAACCCTGCGGTCTGAATCAGATGTACAGTCAACGCTACGGTACGGTGCCGATCGTGCACGCCACCGGCGGCCTGCAAGACACCGTCGTCGACGCCACCGCCGAGCACCTCGCCGCCGGGACGGCCTCGGGGTTCCGCTTCGATGTCTTCGACAGTGCCCACCTCGCCGAGGCGACGCTGCGCGCCTGGCGCCTGTACGATGGCGCGCCCGACGCCTGGCGCGGCCTCGCCGCCGCCTGCATGCGCCTCGACCACTCGTGGACGCGCAGCGCGCGCGCCTACCTGGACCTCTATCGGGAACTGCGGCGTCCCGCCGCGGTCGCGCCCGAAAGCATCGGGGCATGACCGCGGCGGGGCACATCCCCGTGCTCCTGCGCGAGGTGCTCGCCCACCTCGCGCCGCGGCCTGGCGGCACCTACGTCGACGCCACGATCAACGGCGGCGGGCACGCCCATGCCGTGCTCACGGCCAGCGCCCCTGACAGCCGCGTCATCGGCTTCGATCGCGATCCGCAGATCCTCGCCGCCCTGCAGGCGCGCAGCGCCGACGCGATCGCCGGCGGCCGCCTGACGCTCGTCAACGCCTCGTTCGCAACCCTCGCCGACGGCCTCGCCGCACACGGCGTCGGCCCGCTCGACGGGATCCTCTTCGATCTCGGCCTCAGTTCGCACCATCTCGACCGCAGCGGCCGCGGCTTCTCGTTCGCCGACGATGAGCCGCTCGACATGCGCTTCGACCCCACCGACGAGGCCTGCGAGAGCGCCACCGACATCCTCGCCGACCGCGATGCCGACGAGTTGGCGGAGATCTTCCGCACCTACGGCGAGGAGCGCTTCGCCTCGCGCATCGCCCGCACCATCGTCGCCCGGCGCCGCACCACACCGATCGCCACTACGCACGCCCTGCTCGCGGCCATCGAGCAATCGCTGCCGGCGGGCGCGCGCTGGCGCGCCCGCCGCGATGCGGCGCGCATCTTCCAGGCCCTGCGCATCGCCGCCAACGGCGAACTCGACGCCGTCGCCGCGGCGCTGCCTCAGGCGGTCGCCGCCCTGGCCCCGGGCGGGCGCCTGGTGGCGATCAGCTTCCATTCCCTCGAGGACCGCCTGGTGAAGCACTTCCTGCGCGCCGAGGTCGCCGCCGGCCGCCTGCGCCTGATCCAGCGCAAGCCGATCCTGCCCAGCGACGAGGAGATCGGCGCCAACCCGCGCGCCGCCAGCGCCAAGCTGCGCGCGGCGGCACGCGTCTGATTGTGGAGTGCGGCGCGTCAGCGCCGCTGGATCGCGGCGGCGCGTCAGCGCCGCTCACGCGGCGGCGCCGCACTCCACATGGCGGCAATGGTCGTGCACGCCGCGGTGTGCTCTCCTGCAACGCATGGACTTCCAGGACATTCGCTACGAGATCGCCGACCGCATTCTCACCCTGACGTTGCACCGCCCCGAGCGGCTCAACGCCTTCACCGAGCGTATGGCGCGCGAGCTGATCGCCGCCGTCGACGCCGCCGATGCCGACGATGCGGTGCGGGCCATCGTCGTCACCGGCGCGGGGCGCGGCTTCTGCGCTGGCGCCGACCTCGGCGGCGGCGACGCGACATTCAACTACGAGGCCCAACAACAGCGCAGCGACGAGCACCGCGACACCGGCGGACTGGTGGCGCTGCGCCTCTTCGCCTGCCGCAAGCCGCTCATCGCCGCGATCAACGGGCCGGCGGTCGGCGTCGGCGCCACCATGACCCTGCCCATGGACGTGCGCATCGCCGCCTCGACGGCGCGCTTCGGCTTCGTCTTCGCCCGCCGCGGCATCGTCCCAGAAGCCTGCTCGAGCTGGTTCCTGCCGCGCGTCGTCGGCATCAGCCAGGCGCTCGAGTGGACCTACAGCGGTCGCGTCTTTGCCGCCGACGAGGCGCTGGCCGGGCGACTGGTCAGCCGCGTCGTCGAGCCCGAGGCGCTGCTGCCGACCGCCTATGCGCTGGCGACGGAAATCGCCGCCAACACTTCGGCTGTCTCGATCGCCCTGACGCGCGCGATGATGTGGCGCATGCTCGGCGCCGCCCATCCGATGGACGCGCACGAGGTCGATTCGCAAGGCGTCTACTGGACCGGGCGCAACCCCGATGCGCGTGAGGGGGTGTCGTCCTTCCTCGAGAAGCGGCCGCCGCAGTTCACGCTGAGCCCGACCACCGACATGCCGCCCTTCTACCCGTGGTGGCCGGAGCGCACGTTTCGCGGCTGACAGAGAGCGCTCAACCCAGACGCAGGATCGCCTGCACCTGCTCGCGCAGCGAACCGCTGCGGCGTCCGTAGCGATTGCGCGAGGACAACGCCACTTCCTTGCCCACCAGGTCGGCGGTGATCAGCTCGCTGACGAAGTGGCACATCGCCTCGCGCATGCGGCGCTGGCGCAGCTGGCGGCGCGCCTCGCGCTGCGCCGGTGTCAGCCCCTCCTCGCGCGGATCGGGCAGCGTCTCGCCGAGAATCTCGCGTAGGACGCGGCGCAGCCGCAACTCCCAGCCCGGCGGCACGGTGACGATCATCTCGCCGGGCTTCTTTCCCGGCCGCGTCTTGATCGGCTGCGAGCGGCTCATCCGACGGCAGCGCTATCAGCGCCCCCCATCTTTGTCCACGTAGAAACGGCGACTCAGTCGGGCTCGATGCCGAGGCGATAGACATCGCGCGCCGACCATCCGCTCGTCTGCGCCACGGCGCGCGCAATCGCCTTCAGGTGTTCGCCGGCGGCGCGGCGGCGCGCTACTTCAGCCCGCACGTCGTCCTCGCTCATCGCCGGTGGCACCGCCTCGGCCGGAGCGATGAACAATGTCACCTCGCCGCGCGCCACCAGATCAGCCGCGCCCGCCGCGAGATCGGCGGCGCGACCGCGCACGAAGTCCTCGTAGAACTTCGTCACCTCGCGCCCGATGACGACCGCGCGCTGTGGCATCGCCGCCGCCAGGTCGACCAGCGACTCCGCCAGGCGGCGCCCGGCCTCGAAGCAGACGATGGTGCGCGACTCGCCGGCGAGCTGGGCGAAGAACGCGCGCCGTGCGACGGACTTCGCCGGGATGAACCCCTCGAAGGCGAAGCGGTCGGTGGGTACGCCGGCGACGCTCAGCCCGGCGATGACGACCGACGCCCCGGGCACCGGCACGACGCGGATGCCGGCTTCGATCGCCGCCCGCACCAGACGGTAGCCGGGATCGGCGATCGCCGGCGTGCCGGCATCGGAGATCAAGGCCACGTCGTCGCCGGCGCGCAGGCGCTCGACCAGCTTCGGCGCCCGCTCGCGCTCGACGTGATCGAAGTAACTGGTCAACGGCGTCGTGATACCGAAGTGCGTCAGCAGGCCGCGGCTGTGGCGGGTGTCCTCGGCGGCGATCACCGCCACCTCCTTCAACACGCGCAGCGCCCGCAGGGTGATGTCCTCGAGGTTACCGATCGGCGTCGCGACCACGTAGAGCGTTCCGGCCATGCAGGACTGTCTCCCGCGGGCGGCAGTGGAGGCAAGCGGCTATGTGGAGTGCGACGCGTCAGCGGCGCTGACGCGCCGCAACAGCACAGCGGCGCTCACGCGCCGCACTCCACGGGAACGACCTGACCGCTGCGCGCAGCGGCGTAGCAGGCCTCCACCAGCGCCACCGCACGCAGGCCCTCGTCGAGCGGGATCGGCATCGGCACGTCTGCGCGCAGCGCGTCGACGAAGGCGCGCAGCACGTCGCGCACGGTCGCCGCCGGCGCGGCGACGGGCAATGTCTCGGCCTGCGTGCCTATCACCAGGCTGGCGCGACCGAGGACGTGATCGGCGAGCAGCGTGCCGCGCTCGCCGGCGATCTCGATCGTGCCGTTGCGCCCGCCGACGGCGCGGCAGCAGGACACCGTCGCCAGCGCCGCGCCGCCGCCGAGGGCGACGGTGGCGACGAAATGGTCCTCGGTGCGGCGCGTATGGACGGCGCCGAGCTGGCAGGTCACCGTGTCCGCCTCGAGTCCGCTCAGCAGGCGCAGCAGATCGAAGCCGTGCACACCGGTGTGCAGGATCATACCGCCGCCGGAGCGCGCCGGATCGTCGAGCCAGTCGAGCGGCGACGGCTCAAAGCGTTGCGTGAACGTGAGCGAGCGCACCGCACCGATGCGCGGCAGGGCCCCACACAGCGCCCGCACGACGCTGTTGTAGCGCAGGGTGTGCGCCACCATCACCGGCAGCGGCTGTGCGCGCAGCGTCGCGCGCAGCGCCGCCCCGTCGGCCAGCGTCGGCGCCGCCGGCTTCTCGAGCAACAGCGGCACACCGGCCGCGGCCGCGGCGGCGACGATGTCGCGGTGCAGGGTCGGCGGCACGACGGCGACGACGGCGTCGAGCCCGGCGCCCGCCAGCATGACGCGATAGTCGTCGTAAGGCTCGGCGCCGGCGCCGCGCACCGCCGCGAACTGGGCCGCATCGCGGCGCGCCACCGCCGCCAGGCGCAGATCGGGCAGATCCTGCGCGATATGACGCGCGTAGCGCTGACCGTGTTTCCCGAAGCCGATCAGTCCGATGCGTTCCACCCGCCGCGCCATGGCGCGTGCCCTACCCCAGCCCCGCGATGCGATCCAGCCGCCGCGTGGCGCCGGCGCATCACGGCCCCAACGCCGCTGGTCGGAGGACCTCCCGGAGGTACGGATTCAGGAAGCGTCCCGGGGGGTCCCAGCGCGCCCGGACGGCCTCGAACTGGGCGAGCCGATCGCCGAACTGGCGGCGCATGACGTCGGGTGTGGCGAGGAGCTTGGCCCAATGCGGCCGCCCGTCGAAGGCGGGCGCGGTCAGGCGGTCCTGGACGGCGTGGTAGAACTCCAGGGCTCCGGGCGTGTCCTTGGACGTGACCGCCTCGATGATGCAGGTGTCGCGACCGTAGTCGAGCGCCAGGAGCGAGTCGCCGGCTTTCGCGAAGCGACAGCACGCCACCATGTTGAGCGGATAGACGCCGCGCTGCGCGCACTCCCGGATCAGATCGCGATAGACGGCCCAGGCCTCGCGGGTGCGTTCGATCGGAATGGCGTGCGAGGAGTCCATGCACAGCGGGTACTCGTACTGGAAGTGGAAGCCGTCGGCGGCGCTCTTCACCACCGTGCGGGCCCGCGACGTCGCCACCATCAGGCGCATGAACCACGGCGTGAGGCTGCGCAGGTGGCGACTGATGAACCGCAGCGCCAGCCCCGGACCCGGCCCCTCGGTGAGGAACTGTCCGATCCGCTCTGCGAGCTTGTGGAACCAGGTGTAGGTCACCGGGTCGTCGGTCTCCTGCCAGATTTTGAGCCACCCGGTGTCGGTATGCGGCCACCAGAAGAGCATGACGCCGAGATTCGCCTTGGCGAGGTCGATCACTTCGTCGAGCGCCTGCTCGATCGGGACGTAGCGGTCGATGCAGCGGACGTTGCGGGCCGGGCGGCAACTGAGGGTGACCGCGTAGATCACGCCGAGGGCGCCGAGACTGACGCGCGCCGCCGCCAGGTCAGGGTCATCGGCGTAGATCTCGCGCAGCGAGCCGTCGTGGGTGACGAGAGTGAGTCCGACCACCTGATCCGAGAAGGTCCTGGAGGTCAGGCCAGTGCCGTGCGATCCGGTTGCGACCATGCCGCCGACCGTGAACTGCGTCGCCACGGTCGGGCTGACGACGGCCAGGTTTCTGGTCAGCGCGAAGTCGCTCAGGCTGCGCAGCGACATGCCCGCCTCGACGCGCACGCATCCCGACGCGGGGTCGCCGTCGCGCAGCGGCAGGGGGCGGCGCAGGGCATTCATGTCGAGCAGGATGCCGTCGGTCGGCACGAGCGGCGTCCATGAGTGCGAGTTGCCGTAGCAGCGGACGGGGATGTCCTGGCGGGCCGCCTCACCGACGATCGCCTGCAGCGCCGCCAGATCGGTGGGCCGTCGCACCCGGCCGTTGCTGGAGAGATTGCCCATCCAGTTCCGCCACGCCGGCCGCTGGGTGAGGCTGCGCCACATGAGGCGCGAGGCGTTGCGCACCAGCTTCCACAGCGAGCGGAAGTCGAGCGTGCCGAACAGCGTATTGATGACCGGCAGCGCGAACATGGTGGGGATCGGCCCGCGCGTGTACTCGACCATGCACAGGTGATCCGGCACCGCGAAGCAGTGGCCCTCGTCCGGCTGCAGGACGATGTCGTCGCCGGGGCCGTACGCCGTCGGCTCGAGTTCGCCCTCGGCGTAGTAGAGGAGCTTGCCGGCAACGAGGAAGTCGTGAATCGTTGTTAGGTAGCGGCCGGTGAAGCCGCCGGTGCCGACCGGCGAGCTGACGATGGTGAGGTACTCCCACGGCGAGACGTGCAGCATCGTCACCTGCTGGTTGCCGCCGCCGTCGACCGAGAACACCCAATCCCAGGTCTCCTCGATCTGACCGGGATAGGCGAGGGCCAGCGCGGTTGTGATCTTGCGCAGGAGGCGCTCGAGGGGATGGTTGCCATACGTCTGCAGACACTCGTGCACGATGCGGCCGATGGCCTCTGGGTCGAAACGGTACGTCATCGGGTGGCCCCTCCATCGCTTCGGTCCCAGGCGCCGGGCGCCAACATGTCAAACATCCGTCGCGGCGCGACGACCCCGCGCGCGGTCCAGCGCTGGGCGATCGCCGCGGCCTCGCCGTCGGCGTCCGGGGTGAGCCCGAACAGGCGGTAGCGCGCCGCGTCGGCATAGGCGGGGAGCTCCGCGGCATCGAGTTGCTGCGCGGCATCGGTGAGCAAGGCGCGCGCCGCGTCGGGTCGTCCGCTGACGCTCTGCAGTCCGGCATCGAGAAGCGTCGCCTGCGCATCCCCCCAGGTGGAGGCGGTGCGCCGCAGTCGGCGGATCGCCCGGCGCGTGCCGGCGCAGCCCCGCACCTCACCTTCGGCCGCTGCCGCCAGCTCGCAGCGTCCGGCGATCGCCAACGCGGAGACGGCGCCCATTTGCGAGAACAGGACGAAGGTGCCGCGGATGTCGCGCCAGCGCTCGCGCATGATCCGCGCCGCATCGCGGCCGCGCCGCTCGTAGACGAGGCTTTCCGCCTCGGCGAGCGTCGCCATGTAGTCAGACAGACCAAAGCGGCGGCTGGCGAGATGGGTGCGGGCGTCCGCGGCGCGTTGCCGCGCCGCGGCGGGATCGTCTGCCATCAGCAAGCGGGCGACGGCGCTGAAGCCGACGTCCAGGTGCACCGTCGGCGAGTCGCCGCGACTCGCATCGCGCTGGCCGTCGGCAAACCGGCGCCCGAGCGCCGGCAGGTCGCCCAGACAGTACAGCGCCTGGTGCAACTGGAGGGAGAGGATGTCGAACTCGGCGGCGGCACTGCCGTGGGCGCGCAGCAGCGCCTCGGCCTCCTCGCAGAGGGCGCGCGTCCGTCCCCAGGCACCGGCCTGGAACGCCACGTTGGCGGCCAGGATGCGGATGAACGCGACCAGGGTCGGGTCGCCGACGTCGCCAGCGATCTCATCCGCTCGCGCCAGGAGCGTGTCGGCCATGGGGCCGCGCCGGCTGCCGGCCACGGCGTTGGTTCCCGCCTCGAGCGCCAGGGCGCGTGCCACCCGGCTCGGTTCGCCGCTGGCGAGCGCCAGCAGCGTGTAGCGCGACGCGAAGATGGTCGAGTGCAGTGGTGCGACCAGTCGCAGGCCGAGCGCCAGGTCGATGCACAGGTCCATGCGGCGGGCCACGCTCGCCGGCACGGGCAGGGTCGTCGACGGCGCGCAACGGTAGCCCTGGCGCGCCACCTGGGCCCGCAACACGGCGACGGCGACGAACGAGGCGATCTTGCCCCTGGGCCATCCGAGGCCGACTTCGCGACAGAGCGCCTCGACCTCCCGCAGACCGTCCTCGACGCGCCCGGCGCGGAGCAGATTATAGCCGGCACCGCGTCGCAACTCGAAGTCGGCCGCCGGGTCGATGCCGACGCCCTCGAGGTACGTGGCGGCGGCTTCAAGGCGGCGGCCGGTGCGCGCCAGGGCTTCGGCGAGGCGCATGCGGGTCTGCAGGCGTCGCGGCGTCGCCGCACCCGTCTGGGCCTCGAGTTCGCTGGCGCGGCGAAACCACTCGACCGCTTCCGCGTTCGCCCAGCGCGCGAAGGCCTCCTCGCCGGCGCGCCGGTAGTAGCGCACCGCCTCGCGGACGAGCCCGCCCTGCAGGTAATGCTCGGCCAGGGTCTCCGGAGTGGTGCCCGCGAGTTGGCTTTCGAGGAGCCGCGCGATGCGCGCATGAATCTTCTCGCGCTCCGCGTCGAGCTGCGACTGATAGGCGATGTCCTGCAGGAGCGCGTGCTTGAAGGTATAGGTCGCGCGCGGGGGGGTGCCGCGCTGGGAGAGGATGTCGGCGGCGACGAGGCGGTCGAGGGCGTGACGGAGCACCTCCGGCTCATCGTTGCTCACCGCGGCGACGACATCGTAGGCGAAATCCCTGCCGAGCGTCGCACAGAGCTGGGCGACGCGTTTGCCGTCGCCGAGGCGGTCGAGCCGAGCCATCAGCGAGTCCTGGAGCGTCGCGGGGACGGCCAGGGGCTCGTCATCCCCCACCACCCGGTCGACCCGATCGCGGCGCCGCCATTCGACGGCGCGCGACAGCTCTTCAGCGAACAACGGGATGCCGTCGGCGCGCGCGACGATCTGTTCGACGACCTCGGCGGGCAGCGCCGCCCCCGCGGTGGCGGCGATGGCCAGCGCGCGGGTTTCCGCGCCCGTCAGCGGCGCCAGGGCGATGGTGCACGCCGACGCCACCCAGGCGGGGCGAAACGTCGGACGGGCGGTGGTCACGATCATCACGCGAGTCGCGCCGAGACGCGCGGTGAGTCGCTGCAGCAGTTCGAGCGTCGAGGGGTCGCACCAGTGCAGGTCCTCGAGCGTCAGCAAGACGGGCTGCAGGGTCGCGAGGGCGAGAAACATGTCGGCCAGGGCCGTCAGCATCTGTTCGCGTTCGTGCTCGGGCGAGCCGTCGTCGAGCGGGAACCGTCGCGAGGGCGGCAACGACAGCAGCCTGGCGAGGCGCGGTACGATGCGCGGCAGATCGAGGTCGGGGAGATCGAGACTGCGCTCGAGGCGGTCGAGGCGTTGCGTCGGGCTGTCCCCTTCCGCGAACCCGAAGCCGCGGCTGATCAGTTCGATGACCGGATGAAACGCGCTGCCGGCCGTGCGCGGGGCGCAGTAGCCGTCGAGCCAGGTGTGGGGCGCGGTCGCCAGGCGATCGCGAAAAGCGCGGACGAGCCGCGACTTGCCGATCCCGGCGTCGCCGGAGACGAGCACCAGCTGCCCCTCGCCGCCGGCGGTGCGGGTCCAACGCGCGCACAGGTCATCGATCTCGTGCCCCCGTCCGACCAGTGGGGTCAGAGCCGTCACGTCGAGGCGGTGGCGGACACCGGCGACGCGATCGATGCGGTGCACGTGAACAGGCTCGTCGATGCCCTTGAGCGCATGACGCCCGAGATCGGACGTGACGAAGAGTCCGGGGACGTGCGCCAGGGTCTGGTCGCTTGCGACGATCGTACCCGGGGTGGCGATCGACTGCAGGCGGGCGGCGATGTTCAGCGTCGCGCCGAGCGCGGCCCGCTCGCGCCGCGCCCCACTGCCGATCTCCGCGACGACGACGGGGCCGGTGTCGACGCCGATGCGGGCGCTCGGCCGCGCCCCGAGTCTGGTCGGCGAGACGCGCTGCAGGCCCGCCTGAATGTCGAGGGCCGCGCGTAGCGCCCGCTCGACATCGTCCTCGGCCGCCGACGGGTAGCCGAAGTAGGCCAGGATGCCGTCGCCGAGATACTGGGCGACGTGACCGCCCATGCGTTCGATGCTCTCGACGCACGCCTGTTGGTAGTCGGTGATGACTTCGCGCAGACGCTCGACGTCGAGGCGGTTCGACAACTCGGTCGAGCCGACGAGATCGCAGAAGACGACGGTGAGCTGGCGTCGTTCGCCGGGGGGCGGCGCGTCGCCGAGCGGCGCCCCGCACTGCATGCAGAAGCGCGCCGCCGCCGGGGTCGGCGCCTGGCAGGTCGGACATTCGGCGCTCGCGCTCATCATCGGAACCAGGGCAGCACGCCCGGGTCCGTAGCAGATTGCCGGGATTCTGCCCTATGAGCCGGGCCGGAGGTCCCCTTTCAGGCAGCCCCGGTCGAGCGGCGCGGGCGGCGGCATCGTCGCCGTCGCCGCGGACCGCAGTCTTGCACGGTCGTGAGCAGGCGCGTCTTGCCCTGCCCAATCCACCCTGTTACCCCCAGCCCATGTTCGCGTCCGCACTCTGACACCGCCCGGACGCCAAGGATCCCGCATGCCGGCCACTTTTCTCGACGCCATCGACCTCGATCGCCTCGCCGATCAGGTCGGCACCCCCTTCTATCTCTACGACGCCGGCACGCTGCAGCGCCGCATCGACGAGATCCGCGCCATCGCGCCGGGCGGCGCCGTGCAGGCCCGCTTCGCGATGAAGGCCTGCTCGCTGCATCGCGTCCTTGCGGCCGTGCACCAGGCCGACATCTGGATCGACGCCGTCTCCGGCAACGAGGTGCTGCGCGCCGCCGCCGCCGGCTTCGCCACCGGGCACACGCCGCCTACTCTGCTGCTCACCGCCGACGTCTTCCGGGATAACGCCCTCGAGGTCGTCCTGCGCCACGGCGTCCTGCCCAACATCGGCTCGCCGGCGATGATCGAGACGCTCGCCGCTGCCGGCTACCGCGGGCCGATCGGCATTCGCGTCAATCCCGGCTTCGGGCACGGTCACGTACAGGCCTGCGACACCGGCGGTCCGAGCTCCAAGCACGGCGTCTGGGCCGACGACCTCGATGCCGTGCGCGGCGCCGCCGAGCGCGCCGGGTTGGCCGTCGTGCTGCTGCACGCGCATGTCGGCAGCGGCCCGCAGCTCGACGAGTTCACCGCCAACATGGGCCGCCTCGAGCAGTTCTTCAGCGAACGCCTGGTCGACTTTCCCGCCCTCGAGGCGATCAACATGGGTGGCGGTATCCCGCACCCCTACCGGCCGGACGTGCCGGCCATCGATCTGGCGCCGGTCGGCCGCGCCCTCGCCGCCGCCCAGGAGCGCCTGAGCGCGCGCGCCGGCCGGCCGCTGCGCATCGAGATCGAGCCCGGACGCTACTTCGTCGCCCCGAGCGCCGTGCTGGTCGCGCGCGTCACCGACGTCAAGGCGACGCGCACCAACGAGAAGGGTGCCGGCCATACGTTCGTCATGGTCGATGCCGGCTTCAACGACCTGGTGCGTCCGGCGATGTATGGCTCCTATCACCACATCACCGTGCATGGCGCCGCCGCCGACGCGCCGCGCCTGCCGCTGGTGGTCGCCGGGCCGCTGTGCGAATCGGGCGACGTCTTCACGCGCGACGATCGTGAGTTGCTCGTCCCGCGCCCGCTGCCGATGCCGCGCCGAGGCGACCTGCTCGTCCTGCACGACGCCGGCGCCTACGGCGTGCAGATGAGCTCGCACTACAACTCAATCGGACGCGCCCCGCAGGTCTGGATCGAGAATGGCCGCGCGCATCTGGCGTCGCGGCGCGAGACGCTCGCCGACATCACCCGCGCCGAGTGCTTCGAACCGCTCGCCTGACGATGACGGTTCCGGGGGACACGAGTCGCCGCGCCGGCTGGGCGCCGCTCCGTCGGCGCCTTTTGGTTGGCGCGACGGGGCTTCAAGGCAACTGGCGCCGCCGGAGCGGCGCCCTCCACCGGAACTGAAGGGCCTGCACGCAGCGATGGCGCCGCCGGATCTTCCCCCGCGCCTCGTTCCCTACGTGCCGGCCAGCGAGGCGCCGGCCGAGCTCACCGCCCGCGCGGTGGTGCTCGGCACGCTGATGTCGGTCGCCTTCGGCATGGTCAACGCCTACCTGGCGCTGAAGGTCGGCCTCACGGTCTCCGCCTCGATCCCCGCCGCCGTGCTCTCGATGGCCGTGCTGCGCGGCATCCTGCGGCGCGGCACGATCCTCGAGAACAACGTCGTGCAGACGACCGCCTCGGCCGGCGACTCGCTCGCCGCCGGCGTCGCCTTCACCATCCCGGCGCTGATCTTCCTCGGCTACGATCCGAGCGCCTTCCGCATCTTCCTGCTCGCCGCCACCGCCGGGCTGCTCGGCGTCGTCATGCTGGTGCCGCTACGGCACGAACTGACCGTGCGCGAGCACGGTCGGCTGCCGTTCCCCGAGGGCACCGCCTGCGCGGCGGTGCTGATCGCCGGCGACCGCGGCGCCGCGGCGGCGCGCCCGGTGTTCCTCGGCATCGCCCTCGGAGCGCTCTACCAGGTCGCCTCGCGCGGCCTGCAACTGTGGAGCTCGACCGTCTTCTTCAGTCTCCCCGCCCTGCACAAAGCCGCCTTCGGCGCCGAACTGACGCCGCTCTTCCTCGGCGTCGGCTTCCTGGTCGGCCTGCGTATCGCCGCCATCATGCTCGCCGGCGGCGTCCTGGCCTGGATGGTGCTCATCCCGCTCTTCGACGCCATCGCCGGCAGCGGCGCCGGGGCGCTGCTCGGCCTGCCGGCCGACCTCTCGGCGCAGAGTGCGCGGCAGATCTGGAGCGGCCAGGTGCGCTTCGTCGGCGCCGGCGCCGTCGCCTGCGGCGGCGTCTGGTCGATCGCCCGCGCGCTGCCGGTGATGGGCCGGGCGGTGGCGTCACTCGCCGCCGCCGGCCGCGGTGGCAATCCGACGGCGATCCGCACCGAACGCGATCTGTCGCCGGCGATCATCGTCGGCACCGTCGTCGCGCTCGGCCTCGCCATGTGGCTGGTGCCGGCCTTCGAGATGGACCTGCCGGAGGTGCTGCTGGCGCTGCTGTTCAGCTTCTTCTTCGTCGTCGTCTCGGGTCAGATCGTCGGACTGGTCGGCACCACCGCGCAGCCGATCTCCGGCATGACCATCACCGCGCTGCTGGTCACCGCCGCGGTGCTGGCGGCGCTCGGCTACGACGGCCGCGCCGGCGTGGCGGCGACATTGGCGGTCGCCGCCATCGTCTGCAGCGCCGCCGCCCTGGCCGGTGACACCATCCAGGACTTCAAATGCGGCGCCCTGGTCGGCGCCACGCCGCGGGCGCTCGAGATCGGCCAGGTCATCGGCGTCCTCGCCGCCGCGCTGCGTGCCGGCTGGTTGCTGGCCCTGCTGCACGCCGCCTACACCCTCGGCTCGCCCGACCTGCCGGCGCCGCAGGCGCGGCTGATGGCGACGCTCGCCGAGGGCGTCATGCACGGCGAGCTGCCGTGGGCCCTACTCGGGCTCGGCTTCGCCCTCGCCGCCTGCGTCGAACTCGCCGGCATCTCGAGCCTGCCCTTCGCCATCGGTCTCTACCTGCCGATCACCACCACCGCCTCGCTCATCTTCGGCGGCCTCATCGCCGCCGGCTGGAAGCGCGCCCAGTCCGACGACGACCCGGCGACACTGTTCGCCTCCGGCCTCATCGCCGGCGACGCCCTCCTCGGCATCGTCTTCGCCGGCCTCATCGTCGCCGGCCTCGGCGGCACACTGGCGCTGCGCACTCCAGCCGACGGCGGCTGGCTCGAAGCCGGCCTGACCCTCCTGCCCTTCGCCGGCCTCGCCGTCGTCCTGGTCTTCAAGTGCCAGAACTCCTCAACACGGAGGCACGGAGACACGGAGTCTCACGGACAAGAAAGATGACCTACGGATTGCTACTGGCGATTCGCAAGCCATCCTCGGACCTCCGTGTCTCCGTGCCTCCGTGTTGAGTCCTTTTTCTTCGCTCGACCCGCACCGACGCAGCGTCTTGGTGCGCGGTATCGCCGTCATCCTCTGCAGCTCGCTGATGTTCGGGGCCATGGCGGTGTGCGTGCGGCTGGCGGCGCGCAACATGGCGGCCGACCAGATCGCCTTCTGCCGCTTCCTCGGCTCCCTCACGGTGCTCTTGGCGCTGCGCGGTGGGCGGCCGCTGCGGCCGCGCGGGGCGCTGCCGCCGGTGCTGCTGCGCGGCCTGCTCGGCGGCACCTCGATCATTCTCTACTACCGCGGCATCGCCGGCGCCGGGGCGGGCCTGGCGACGCTGCTGCACTGCACCTATCCGATCTGGACGACGCTGATCGCCACGACCCTGCTGCGCGAGCGTTTCAACGCCCGTCTCGGCGCGGCGCTGGCGCTGTTCCTCGTCGGCATCGGCGTCGTCGTCGGCCCAGGCGCCGAGCTGTCGCGCGCCGCCAGCACCGGCACCCTCTTTACGCTCGCCGCCTCGCTGCTGGCCGGCGCCGCCGTGGCGACGGCGCGACAACTGCGCCAAACCGAAACCGCCTGGCTGATCACCACCTGGTTCATGGCCGTTGGCACCGTCCTCACCGCCCCCGCTCTCCTCACCGGCCTGCCGCCGATCGGCCTGGCGCTGGCAGTGGCCCTGGCCGGCGTCGTCCTCACCTCGGTGGCAGGACAGGTGATGCTGCACCAGGGTCTCGGCTTCGCCCCGGCCAGCCAGGCCAGCCTCGCCGCCGCCACCAGCGTGGTCTCAGCGGTGCTGCTCGAGGCCGCCTTCCTCGGCGAACGCCTCAGTCCCCATACCCTGCTCGGCGCCGCCGTGCTGGTGGTCGCCATCGGCCTCGCCGTCAGCCGACGATAGGCGGACGTCCAGCTCACACCTCGAAGCGTCGCCACCGCAGTCCGCAGCCGGCGAAGCGCGCGAAGTCGGCATCGCGCGAGACCCACTCGCAGCCGTGCTCGATGGCGACGGCGGCATGCTGGGCATCCGCAACGAGCTTGCCGCCGGCAGGCACCTGGCGGCAGAGTTCGCTGACCAGGTTCCAGTGGCGCGAACCCGGCAGGCACGGTCGGCAGTTGGGTCGCGCCAGCAGCGACTCGATCGCCGCCAACGCCACCGGGCCGGGCGTCGGCTCCTTGTAGACGCGTGCATTCGTCGCGATGCGCACGAACCCGACCATGACCAGCACCGACAACGCGAAGGGTTCGCTGCCGTTGACGTTGGCCTCCATCCACGCGCGCGCCGCCTGGTGCGCGGCCTCATCCTCACGATGCGCGTAGAGCAATATATGCACGTCCGGCATCAGCACGGTCAGCCCCGCACGGCGGTCGCGTCCTCGTCATCCACGAGGCGGGCCAGATCGGCAGGAAGGTGATCCACCCGCGACTGCCCGCGGCCGAACGTGACCATCCTAAACGGCGGCAACTTGGCCGCCGAGATCGTCTGCGAGAACGCCTCGCGCAGGGCGCGATTCACTACCTCGCTGACGCTGATACCCGTTTCGGCTGCCCGCTTCTTAGCCTTTCGGAATAGATCATCATCGATAATCATCGTCGTGCGCATACAAATGCGCATACCTGCGATAACTTATCATTGTCAAGCAGTTATCGTCTTTCGGGGGACGCACTGCGGCCGCGGCGCGGGGTGCAGGCGCGTAGCACGGCGGCGACGACGGCGGTGCAGGCGGCGTGCTGCAGGGCGATGCGGTCGAGCATCGACAACGCCTCGGCGCGGCTCGGGTCGCCGGTGGCGAGGACGAAGAGGGTATCGCCGTCGACGCGCGTGTGAACCGGTCGAATGCAGCGCGCCAGGCCATCGTGGGCGGCGGCGGCGAGTTCGGCGGCGTCCTCGCGGCTCAGGGCGGCGTCGGTGACGATGACGCCGATGGTGGTGTTGCCGAAGGGCGTCGAACCGGCCCCGGCGAGCAGGATCTCGATGGGGGTGAAGCCGCGCCCGCGCTCGGCGCGGACGCCGGCGACGATCCGGCCGGTAGAGGGATCGACGACCTCGCCGAACGCGTTGACGGCGACGACGGCCTCGACGCGCAGCGCGCCGGCGGCGGCGCGCGCGATGCCGACTCCGCCGGGCGTACTGCGCTCGCTGCCGGCGGCTTTGCCGACGCTGGCACCGGTGCCGGCGCCGACGGCGCCTTCCGCCGCGCCGCTGCCGCGCGCCGCGGC
>JANNRA010000139.1:0-26423 GCA_031401035.1 bacterium
GGGGGGGGGGGGGGGGGGGGGGCTCTCACTCGTTTGCCCCGTTGCCGCCCGCCGGCTTTTGGGGGGGTGGGGGTTTTTTAACCGCGCCCGTTGCCGGCGGCGCCCATTTTTGGGGGGGGGGGGGGGCCCCCCCCCCCCCCCACCCCCGGATCAAAGTTTCAAACTACGCAAATAATCAAAGCGCCGATCACGAGCCGGTACGTACCGCGCGAACCACGCTGTAGTCGGCGGTGCGGTCGCGCCCTTGCGGGAAGCCACCAGGGCCGAAGTAGACGACCCACGCGCCCTGCGAACCCGCGAAGGAAGTAGCAGACCAATGGTCGACGATGCCCTCCGTGCATGAGCACGCCGGATCCGAAATGTCCGTGCAGGCATCGCCGCAGCTCGGACCCTCGAAGGCGACATCTACGGCCGGATAAGTGGGATCCGCGAAGTCGAAGATGCCATGCAGCTCCTGCCACGTCGGCACGCGCCAGTCGGTGTGGCCACCGAAGCTCGCCGTGTTCAGATCGGCTGCCCATGTCCAGGCCGTCCCCCCCACGTCGCACGTGCCCTCGCCACCGGCGCACTCGTCGCAGCCGGTGGTGCCGCCCTCGGCGTTGGCCGCGCACAGCGTCGCCGCGGCGCTGGTCGGCTGGCAGAGCTTGCTGGGGTTGAGCGTACACTGGCCCGACCAGAAGTATCTATTGTCTGCGTCGTGTGGGTTGGACAAGTTCGTCTCACCATCGCGCTCGACCTTCTTCTCCCACGTCAACCCCAACTTGTTGTCGCGGATGGTCCCATCGCCGTTGTCCGCGAAGCGCGGCTCACCCGACAGTTGCCAGGCGGTGCCCAGCGTGTTGCGCGTCAGGTCCGCCGTCTGCGCGCTCAGGTCGCCGCTGGTCGGGCACATGCCGCCCGCCTTGGTCTCGAGGCTGGCCCACTTGGTGCTGAATTTCGAGCCGCACTTGCTGTAGTCGGGCCCCTGCCCCGTCTTCACCGCCTTGGCCTCCGCCTTCATGCGGCAGAAGGTGTGGTTGCCCGCCTCCTTCAGCTTGCCCGCCTCGCACTTCTTCGCCGCCGTCAGCCCCAGTGCCGGCATCGCCAGCAGCGCCGACGCCGCCAGCGCCGTCCCGATCATCGTCTTGCGCATCGTCTCCCCCATCAGGTTTTCCGCCAGCTCTCGGGCCGCGATCGAGCACTATGCCCGCGTGGAAGCAGCACTGGTGCCTTGGTCACTAGGAAGTCAATTCGGAAAACCCGTGCTGTTCCCGTCGCTTTCATACACCTCTGGCGGCTAATTGCTCTCGGAACTCCCGTGGCGTGAGATAGGCCGATGCCGCCGGTCTTCACCCCCGCGTCGGACGGCATCCGTCACGGCAACCACTCCGGGTCGGCGGTGAAGCTGCGGCGGGAGAGGGCGGAGCGCAGGACGTCGGCGCCGTCGGCTTGGTCGAGAATCCATCCGGCCTGCGCGCCCACGTCGGTCATCGCGCGCTCCAACACGCGGGCGGCGTGAATACTGTCGCCGCGCCCGGCTTTGATTTCCACGGCGATACGCTGCGCGCCGCGCTCGATGACGAGGTCGATCTCGGCACCATCCGCCGTGCGCCAGAAAAAGAACTGCGCGTGCGGATGCCGCACCTTTTCCCGGCGGATGATGTCCTCCAGCACGAAGGTCTCCCAGCTCGCGCCATGCACCGGATGGTTGCGCACGTCGTCGAGCGTGCCGAGGTTCAGCAGGTGATGCAGCAGGCCAGAGTCGCGCAGATAGACCTTGGGCGCTTTGACCAGCCGCTTGCCGACGTTGCGGAAATACGGCGGCAGACGGCGGATGAGGAACGTCTGCTCCAGGATGTCGAGATGCCGCGCAATGGTGTGGTACGACACGCCGAGGGAGGCGCCGAGCGCGGAGGCGTTGAGCATCCCGCCCTGCGCGTGCGCGAGCATGGTGAGGAGGCGGCGCAGGAACAGCGGGTCGGCCTGGACGCCGAGCTGCGGCAGGTCGCGTTCGAGGTAGGTGCGGAGATAGGCGTCCCACCAGTCGCGGAACTTTCCGCGCAACGCATCGGGGAATCCGCCGCGCAGCCAGACGTCGGTCCATCGTTTCTTCGGCGTGCCGGGCGCGACTTCGGCGACGGTGAGCGGATCGAGTTCGAGGATGCCGACGCGGCCCGCGAGCGATTCGGAGACCTGCCGGATGAGCGTCGGCTGCGCCGAGCCGAGGAGGATGAAGCGCCCGCGGCGGCGACGGTCGCCGTCGATGAGTCCACGCAGGGCTGCAAAGATCTCCGGGACGCACTGCACTTCATCGAGCACCAGCGCGCCGCTCCTGCCCGGCAGGCGGCTCTCGATCTGAAACAGCGGGTCGGACGCGAACAACTGCCGCGTGCCGGGCTGCTCCAGATCGAGGTAGGGAGCCTTGGGGAAGGCCGCGCGGGCCAGCGTGGTCTTGCCCACCTGGCGCGGCCCGAGGATGAGCACCGCCGGAAACTGCCGCGCCAGCTCCGCGAGACGGGGGGCATGAACGCGATTCCACATACCCCGCAGATTAGAAGCATCGCTTCTAAAATCAAGGGTATTGTTTCTCCTGGCGGTCTCAACCGGTCATCGCCCTTGCGTTGGGTGGCAATTCCGCGCAGCAAGGCGCCTCCACCATGCGAAAGCGGCGCGAGGCACAGGATGACGTCACCGCCTGCCTGGCGTTGCTCGAGCAGCGCTCGCCGCGGCCGCTGACGCTGCTCGACATGGCGCGCATGCTCGGGCTGGATCACTACGATCGCAAGGCGATCGGCGCGGCCCTCGACGCCGCCGTGGCGGCCGATCGCCTGCGCCGCATCGGCAAGACGCGCTATCAGTGGCCGCGCGAGGCGGCGGCTGGCGGCGGCCGGGCGCGCACGGATCGCCGGGCGACGGCACGCCGGTCCGGGTCCGAACTCGAGGGGCGCTACTCGCGCGTGCGCGCCGGCTACGGATTCGTCGAGGTGCTCGGGCGCGCCGCGGCGCGCTTTCCGCGCGACATTCTGGTGCCGGCCGGGATGGAGAGCGGCGCGCTGCACGGCGACGGCGTGCGCCTGGAGATCACCCGCCGCGATCCACGCAGCCAGCGCAGCGTCGGCCGCGTCGTCGCCGTCACGCACAGCGCGCACGAGGAAGTCATCGGCACGCTCGAGCGGCACGGTCGGCGCTGGTTCGCCATCCCCTTCGACGAGCGCCTGCCGGCCGTCGAGCTGATCGGCGCGACGCCACCGGCCGACGACGCGGCCGGGCTGGTGGCGCGCGTGCGCCTGATCCGCACGGCGGCGGCGGCGGCGACCGGCCTGCGCGGCACGCTCGACGCGATACTCGGCGCCGCCGATGACCCCGAGGTGCAGTTCCTCGCCATCGCCGGCGAGCACGGCCTGCGCCTGCAGTTCTCCCCCGCCAGCCAAGCGCAGGCCGATGCTCTTCCCGCCGACCCGGCCGAGACCGACTTCGCCGGCCGCGACGACCTGCGCCACCTGCCGTTCGTCACCATCGACGGCGAGACGGCGCGCGACTTCGACGACGCCGTCTGCCTCGCCGCGCGCCCCGACGGCGGCGCCTGCCTGTGGGTCGCCATCGCCGACGTCGCGCACTACGTCCGCCCCGGCTCCGCCCTCGATGCGGAGGCGGCGGCGCGCGGCACCAGCGTCTACTTCCCGGACCGCGCCATTCCGATGCTGCCGGAGCGGCTGTCGAACCACCTCTGCTCGCTGAAGCCGGACTGCGACCGCCTGGTCCTGGTCGCCGAGCTGCACTACGACCGCTCCGGCCAGCGCCGCGCGGTGCGCTGCAGCCGCGGCGTCATCCGCAGCCGCGCCCGCCTCACGTACACCCAGGTCGCGGCGGTGCTCTCCGACACCGACACGGCCGAGATCCGTGCCTGGCGCGACCAGCTCGGCGGCCTGGTGCCGCAGCTGCAACACATGCGCGCCCTGATGCAGACCCTGTACACGCAGCGCCTGCGCGCCGGATCGCTCGACCTGGATCTGCCGGAGGCGCTGGTCGACCTCTCCGAGTCCGGCCGCACGGCCGGCCTGCGCGTCGCGCCGCGCAACGACGCGCACCGCCTGATCGAGGAGTTCATGCTCGAGGCCAACCGCGCCGTCGCCGCTTGGCTGCGCGACGAGACCCTGCCGATCCCCTACCGCGTCCACGAGCCGCCGGCGCCCGACGACATCGACGAGCTGAACCAACTGCTCGGCGTCTTCGGCCTGCACGTCGACTACGACGGCGTCGTCCAGCCGGCCGACGTGCAGCGCCTGCTCGACCAGTTGGAGGGCCGCCGGCTCGGCCGCGTCCTGTCACGCCAGGTGCTGCGGGCTCTGCGCCAGGCGCAGTACAGCACGCGCAACGTCGGTCACTTCGGGCTCGCCTTCCCGATCTACTGCCACTTCACCTCGCCGATCCGCCGCTATCCCGATCTGCTGGTGCACCGGCAGATCGGGCGGCTCCTCGACGGCGCCGCCGACCTGGCGCGCAGCCAGGCCGAGGTGATCGAGGCCGCCTGCGTCGCCAGCTCGCAGGCCGAACGCGCGGCGATGGAGGCCGAGCGCTCCATGCTCGATCTGCGCAAGGCCGACTTCATGCTCGCGCACCTGCTCGAGCCCGAGCCGGGCACCGTGGTGTCGGTGATCAGCGCCGGGCTCTTCATCGAGCTCGACGCCTACCCCGTCGAGGGCCTGCTGCGCGCCGACGATCTGCACGACGACCGCTACGTTTACCTGGAGGCAGAACGCGCCCTCAAGGGAGCGCGGACGCGGCAACGCTATCGCCTCGGCGACCGGGTCGTCGTCGAGGCCACCAACGTCTCGCTGCAGCGCCGCCAGATCGACTTCGGACTGGTGCGGCGCATCGCTTACGATGGGCCGGCGGAGAGCGCCGCCGAACCGCGTCGCCCGCGCCCGCGCAAGGGCGGCGCCAGAAAAGCTACGCGCACGTCTGCGAAGCGGCGCACGTGACGTGGCAGTGGCCAGAATCGGTTCATTCACGACACTGGATGGCAGGCCTCTGGAGGGCGCCGCCGCGTCGGCGCCTGTTGGATGCGGCGCGCGCCTCCCCTGCAACAGGCGCCGACGGGGCGGCGCCCTCCAGCGCCCGCGCCCCGCGGGTGGTGGGAATGAGCGCCTCGCGACGACGGTGCGCTAGTGCACCGCCGCCGCGCCGGGAACCACGCGCAACTCATCCAGGCCGCGGAACGGGCCGCGTTGATGCCAACGCAGCGGATGGTCGGCGGCGAGCGCCAGCCGCGGCCAGCGTCGGCGTAGCGCCGTCAGCATGGTCTCCGCCTCGGCGCGCGCCAGCGAGGCGCCGAGGCAGAAGTGGGCGCCGTGGGCGAAGGACAGCGCCGTCGGCCCGCCGCGCCCGGGGCGAAACTCGTCCGGGGCGTCGAACACCGCCGGGTCGCGATTGGCGGCGGCGAGGAAGATCAGTACCGGCTCCAGGGCGCCGATGGCGATGCCGCAGACGCGCGTGGCCTCGAGCGGGATGCGGACGACGAACAGCGTCGGCGTCTCGTAGCGGAGGAACTCCGCCACCACCGCGGCGACGGGCCAGCGGCCGGCGACGACGTGCTCCCAGGCGCCGGGCTGGCGCAGCAGCACCGACAACCCGTTGCTGAAGAGGTCGCGGGTGGTGCGATGGCCGGCGGAGTACAACGTCGCCGCCAGCGACAGCAGCTCGACGCGTTGCAGCCGTTCGCCGTCCTCTTCGGCGGCGAGCAACGCCGAGAGCAGATCGTCGCCGGGCGCGCGGCGACGCGCGTCGAGCAGCGTGCTGAGGTAGGCGTGAAACGCCTCGGCCGCCACGAGTGCCCGCTCGCGATCGGCGTCCGACATCGTCAGACCGAGCAGCGGCGCGACATCGTCGCTCCAGCCGGTGAGGCGATCGCGGTCGGCGCTGGGGACGCCGAGCAGCTCGGAGATGACCAGCGACGGCAGCTGGTGCGCGAAGCGGCGCAGCAGGTCGACCTGCGGCGCGCCGCCGATATCGTCGAGCAGGTGATCCGCGGTCGCCGCCATCCATGGCGCCAGGTCGGCGACGCGGCGCGGCGTGAAGGCCTTCGAGATCAGGCCGCGGACGCGCGTGTGGTCAGGCGGGTCGAGGAAATTGATGCGATGGCTCATCTCGTCGCGCGCCGCGCCGGGCGGCAGGGAGCTGACGTAGCGGCCGGCGATCGGACCCGAGGCCATGGCGGGCTGGCGGAACACCTCCAGCGCCGCCTCGTAGCCGGTCACCGCCCAGAAGCCGCTCTCCAGGCGCGCCACGGGCGCGGCGTCCCGCACGGCGGCGAGCAGCGGGTAGGGATCGTCGACGCCGGCGAGATCGGTGGGATCGAAGCGGACGGGTGCCATGCCTGGATCGGGGCCGCGTCAGACGAGGTCGAGCAGCTCGGGGATGGCGCCGATGACGTGGTCGGGCCGCACGCCGTCGGTCGGCGGCGCGGTGTCGGCGCGGTGCCAGATCAGCGCCGTGCGCATGCCCGCGCGCTGGGCGCCGGCGATGTCCTGCGCCAGCGTGTCGCCGACGAACAGCGCCTCGTGCGGCGCGCAGGCGGCGCGGCGCAGCGCTTCGGCGAAAATCGCCGGCGCCGGTTTACAGGCACCGACGGCCTCGCTCGACAGCAGCGAGTCGAACTGGGCGCGCACGCCGGCGACATCGAGCAGGTGCGCGAGCTGGTCGTCGTCGATGTTGCTCACCATGCCGACATGCAGGCCGCGCGCGCGCAACTGCTGCAGCGTCTCGACGACCCCCGGCCGGAGCTGGAAGTCGCGCCGGTGCAGCGCCCACTGCATGGCGCGGAAGCGCTCGAGATGGCGGGCGTCGGGCTCGGCGCCGAGGGCGCGCAGCATGCCGGCGGCGGCGTCGCGGAAGAGGTCGCGGTGCAGGTAGAACGGTCGCGGCAGGTAGTCGCGGAAGACCGCCCGCATCGCCTGGCGCTGGGCGCGCCGGATCGCCGCCAGGTCGGCGTCGATGCCGGCCCATTGCGCCAGCGCCAGGATGCTCTCGGCGTCGCCCGGCGCCAGCACCGCGTAGTCGTAGAGAGTGCCGCCGAAGTCGAACAGCACCGCGCGCGTCGCGTCGGGTCGCGACCTGGAGAACTCCGCCACGGCCGGACGCTACCCGTGCGCGCGTCATCGCCGCAAGCGGCATCCAGCCTGCCCGCGCGCATGCTGCCCGGACGGGCAGCGCCGGTGCGCGACGCCGCCTACCAGCGCTCGGGGTGGAGGAAGCGCGCCACCGCCGCCAGCGTCGCCGCGACGCGCGGCCCCGGGCGCAGCAACTCGTAGGCGCGGTAGCCGTGGATGCGGCCGTCGCGGACCGCCGGAATGGTCGGGAAGTCACGCCAGAACGCCACCGCGGCGGCGCGGTCGGCGGCTTCCTCGCTGCCCATGCTGGCGTCGATGATGACCGCCGGCGCCTGCGCGACGATGAACTCGAGGCTGACGTTCGGCCAGGCCTGGCCGCTGGCGGCGGCGAGGTTGACGCCGCGCGCGCGCCTGATCAGCTCGTCCTGGTAGGTCCCCGCTCCGGCGGCGATGAACGGCGTCCGCCCGACCAGCAGCAGGGTGCGCGGCGGCGCGGCGCCGGCGACGCGCGCCTCGACCGCCGCCACTTCGCCCTCGATGCGCGCCACCAACGCCGCGCCAGCCGCGCTGACGCCGGCCGCGTCGGCGATGGCGCGGATCGCCACCAGGATCTCGGCGATGCGCTCCGGGTTCACCACCAGCACGCGCACGCCGAACTCGCGCAGGCGCTCGACGCCGGCGCGATTGCCGGGGCTCGGCACGGCGATGACCAGATCCGGCCGCCGCGCCAGGATGCGTTCGACGTTGGGCTGCAGGAAGGTGCCGACGCGATCGATCTTCAGCGCCTCGGGCGGATAGTCGCAGTAGGTCGACACGCCGACGACGCGATCGCCGAGTCCGAGCGCGAAGAGGGTCTCGGTCACCGACGGCGCCAGCGAGATGATGCGCTGTGCCGCCGAGGCCGGCGCGCCGAGGGCGAGAAGTATGAGCACGACGCGGAGCGGCACCATCGCGCATCCTGGCGCGCGCCCGGCGGCGATTTCAACGCGCCGTGGCCGCCGGCCAGGCGCCGCCGGCCACGTTGACCATCGCGCGTCAGCCGTGGTACCTGCACGCCAACGCTGATGAGTTGAAGGGAAGCCGGTGAAAATCCGGCGCGGCCCCCGCCACTGTAACCGGTAACGACCGCGGCACGTTCGCCACTGTCCGAAAAGGGATGGGAAGGCGCCGCCAGTAGAAAGCCGGGAGTCAGGAAACCTGGCCCACCAGCGCTGTTTCAAAGTCCTCCGGGGTGTGGGGACGGGAATCATGCTGGACGGTTCTCCCAATCATGCCCGGGACGCGCAGGCGTCGCCGGGTTTTTTATTGGCCGCACAGGCCAAGCGGCACTCCTCCAGCCGCGCCCCGAACCTTCGCCGGCGAGCCCGCGCGCCGCCCGGCCGCGTGCAGGACGCGACGCAACGGAACCATGCAGGGTCAATTCGCCATCGGGCTTCGCTGGAGGGGAACCATGAGATCTGGATTCATCGTCGTCATCGCCGCGCTGGCGCTGACTGGGGGAACGGCCGGCGCCGTCGTCACACCGGCGCCGGGCTATATCTATGATACGCAGCTGTTGTCGAATCTGACCCAGGGCTGTGTCGCTGCCGGACCGGGCGGCACCTTCGTCGGCGTCGGGCCGGGCTTCACCGCCAACGCCCAGTCGATCGTCCTGGCACGCGAATCGGGCGACCTGCGCCTGGTGGCGTCGGGCTTCAGCTCGATCGCCGACTGCGCCTACGACGCCGTCAACGACGCACTGTACGTCACCGACAACGCCGACAACGCCGACCTCGGCATCACCGTCGGCTTCGGCAACACCGGCGCACAGAGCGGCGACACCGTCTTCCGCATCCCGGCCGCATCGACCGCCAGCGGCCTCAGCGCCGCCGGCCTCGAACTGTTGCCGGCCGATTCCATCGAGTTCGCCGCCGGCGTGGCGGTGGACGGCGCCGGCAACGTGCTGGTGGCCAACTCCGTTGGTGGCGGGCTGGGCACGGTACTCAAGATCGCCCCGGGCCCCTCGACCAGCACGCTGCTGAGCGGCCTGCAGTTCGCCGGCGGCCTGGCCGTCGCGCCGAGCAGCAACCTGCTCGTCGGCCAGAACCTCGGCCTGCCGAACTTCGACAATGAGATCCGCCAGTTCACCGCCCTCGGCGCGCCGGTCGCGCCGGTGCCCTTCGCCGGGCCGAGCTTCGCCTTCGGCTCGGTCGACCTGGCGATGAACAGCGACGGCCGCCTGCTCGCCTCGGGCAACTTCGGCGCCGACGTGGTGTCGTTCAACCTCGCCGACAGTACCTCGACGCCGTTCGCCAGCGGCCTGACCTTCGCCAGCGGCCTGACCGTCGACGCCTTCACCGGCCGCGTCGAGATCCTCTCGTCGACCTTCACTGCCGCCGCCGAGGACAAGTCGCTGCACCGCTTCACGCGCATCGACGGGCTCGTCGAGGGCGGCGGCTCGCCGGCCAGCGACTGCGTGCACGAGTTCTACGGCATCGACCTGGTCGGCAAGGAAGCCGTCTGCGTCGACGGCGCCGCCTGTGACGACGACGGCGAGGCGAACGGCATCTGCGTCTTCCCGATCGGCTTCTGCCTCAACGTCGACGACCCCGATCTGCCTGCCTGCGCCGGCGACTCGATTGTTGCGCTGCGCATCGAGGGCAAGCCATTCAGCAGCGCGCTGCAAGCCGCGCAGGCCGCCGCCGCGCCGCTGCCACTCAGCGGTGCCCCTCGGTGCCTGTTCAGCGACGGCTACGCGCTGCCGCTGAAGAGCACCGGCAGCGGCCCGAAGGCGAACAAGGCGACGGTGAAGGTGCAGGCCGAGACGCTCGACGGCCGTAAGGACACCGACGTCGTCAAGCTGGTCTGCCAGCCGTGAGAAACGCGGAGGGCGCGGCGCCGCCGCGCCGCATCCAGTCCGGTGCGGCTCCGCCGCGCCCTCCGCGGACTCTCGCCCTGCTGCTGCTTCTCGCCAGCGCCGCCGTCGCGCAGGACCCCTTCGCCGACGCCGTCGTCGACTTCGCCCCCGGCAGCGGCAGCGGCTTCGGCGCCGATCTGCTGCCCGACGTCGTCCTCGGGCCGCCGCGCGGCGGCGGGCCGGTCCAGCAGTCGCTCGACGTCGTCTCGCTCGGCAACGACGGCGCCATCACCGTGCGCTTCGACCAGCCGGTCATCTGCGACGGCCCCGGCTTCGACTTCACCGTCTTCGAGAACGCCTTCCACGTCACCACGCCGAGCGGTCCGGTGTTCGAGGAGTACGGCATCATTGCCGTCAGCCAGGACGGCGTCGACTTCGTCGAGCTGCCCTACGATGCCATCAGTCACGACGGCCTGGCCGGGCGCGTCCCGGTGCTGAGCGATCCCGACAACGGCATCGACCCGCTGCAACCCGCCGAGTCGGGCGGCGATGCCTTCGACCTCTCCACCGTTGGCCTGACCTGGGTCGCCTACGTGCGCATCACCGACCCCGGCGCCACCATCCCGGATCCGGGTAACCGCATCCCGCCCGGCGACAAGGGCGGCTTCGACCTCGACGCCGTCGCCGCCCTGCACGCCTGCGAGCCGGCAGGCGCGGCAACCCCGACGCCGACAGCCACGCCGCTGCCGACCGCGACGTCGCTGCCGGTGCGCGGTGACCTCGACGGCGACGGCGCCGTCACCGAAGCCGACCGCCGCTGGCTGGTGCGCGAACTCTTCGACGGCGACGGCGACGACGCCATGGCGGCGGCCGGCGGCGAGGTGGTGTCGCCGCCGGCCGTCGACCTGAACGGCGACGGCCGCGTCAGCGCCTCCGACCTGCCCGCAATGGCCGTGCGTTGATGGCGCCACGATCCCTGGGAGGGCGCCGCTCCGTCGGCGCCTGTGGCATGCAACATCCGACCCCCATCCAACAGGCGCCCACGGAGGGGCGCCCTCCAGGGGACTGGTGGCGTCTCGGCATGGTGCTGGCGCTGCTGCTCGCCGGCCGACCGGCGCGCGGCGACGAACCACCGCCGCAGGACGCCGTGCCGCTGCCCGAGATCGAGGTCACCGCCGACCGCATCAGCGAGGCGGAGCGGCGGGCGCCGACCTCGTTCGTCTCCGCGATCGATGTCGGCAGCCGCGACCAGGCGCTCGACACCGCCGCCGACGCCCTCGCCGAAGCGGCCGGCGTGCAGGTGCAGCGCTTCGGCGGCCTCGGCGCCTTCAGCACCATTTCCATCCGCGGCTCGACGCCCAACCAGGTGCCGGTCTACCTCGACGGCATTCCGCTCGCCTCGGCGGCGGATCCCACCGTCAACCTCGCCAACCTGCCGCTCGACAGCCTCGAGCGCATCGACGTCTACCGCGGCACCGTGCCGGTCGGCTTCGGCGGCGGCGGCATCGGCGGCGTCGTCAACCTGGTCACCAAGGCGCCCTCGGCCACACCGGCGAGCGAGGTCTCGGTCGGCTACGGCTCGTTCGAGACGCGCAAGGTCACCGCCTCGCGCACCCAGTCGCTCGGCGGCGTCGACGTCCTCGCCCACCTCACCTATCTCGGCAGCAAGGGCGACTTCACCTACGACGACGACAACGGCACCCCCGAGAACCCCGCCGACGACGAGGCGGTGACGCGCATCAACAACACCTTCGACGCGGTCGGCGCGCTGCTGCGCGTCAGCCGCGATCTCGGCGGCGGCCTGAGCGCGGACGGCATGCAGGAGTTCTTCTACAAGACCCAGGGCGTGCCCGGTCCGGCCAGCGTCCAGTTCGCCCACCCGTCGCTCGAGGAGCTGCGCTCGCTCACCTCGCTGCGCCTGTCGCAGACCGGCCTGGCGGACGGCATGGTCGACACCTCCGGAACGCTGTACGGCGTCTACAACCAGCAGCGCTTCGACGATCCGCAGGGCGACTTCGGCTTCCGCAGCGCCACCGACAACCAGACGGCGTTGGTCGGCGCCAGCAACACCGGCACCTGGTTCACTCCTTGGAGCCAATCGCTGTCGTGGTTCGATGAGCTGGCCTACGAGCTGTTCTTCCCCTTCAACGAGTTCGCCGCGCCGCCCGCCGGCGCGACGCAGACGCGGCTGCGGCTGACGCTGGCCGTGCAAGATGAGCTGACGTTGTGGGACGAGCGCGCGACGATCGTGCCGAGCCTGCGCTACGAACATCTGCTCGACGACCTCAGCGCTGCCGACCTCGCCAATCAACCCGACAGCGCCGCGATGACGGTCAACCGCGATCTGTGGACGCCCTCGCTGGGCGTCCAGGTGCGCGTCGCCGGCCCGCTCTCGCTGCGCGGCAACGTCGGCTACTTCCAGCGCGCGCCGAGCTTCGCCGAGCTGTTCGGCAACACCGGCAGCGTCCTCGGCAACGCCGACCTGAAGGCGGAGTCGGGTCTGAACGGCGACCTCGGCTTCGTCGCCGCCTGGCGCACCTGGGCATGGCTCGACCGCGCCCTGCTCGAGCTGGCGCTGTTCAACACCGACTACAGCGACCTGATCGCCTTCGAGCAGACCTCGCCGAAGCAGTTCCGGCCGCTCAACATCGCCGACGCGCGCGTCCGCGGCGTCGAGTTCGGCACCACCGTCGCGGCGCTGCAGCACGCCGAGCTGCAACTCAACTACACCTACCAGGATTCGGAGGATCTCAGCGGCGGCTTCGCCGACGGCAAGCAACTGCCGCTGCGCCCGGCCGACGAGCTGTTCGTCCGCGCCGAGACCTTCAACGACTGGGGCCGCGCCTACTACGAGTTCACCTACGTCAGCGCCAACCCGACGACGCCGGGCAACTTCGTCGTCGTCCCGAGCCGGTCCATCCACACCGTCGGCGCCGCCGTGCAGCCGCTGACATGGTTGGAGGTCCGCTTCGAGGCGGCGAACATCACCGACGCCGACGTGCGCGACCTCGGCGACTTCCCGCTGCCCGGCCTGTCCTTCTTCGGCGGCATCCGGGTGACCCTGTGAACTGGCCGCGGCTGCTCGCGGTCCTCGTCGTCGCACTGCCGGCGGCGGCGGCGGCGCAGTGCGTCGGCGACTGCGATCGCAACCGCGCCGTGGCGATCGGCGAGCTGGTGCGCGGCGTCGCGATCGCGCTCGGCGGCGCCGAGCTGGCGAGCTGCGAGCCGTTCGATCGCGACCGCGACCAGCAGGTCGCCGTCGGCGAGCTGGTCGGCGGCGTCGGCAGCGCCCTGCAGGGATGTCCGGCGCAGACCCGCGCCTTTGTCGCCACCTCCAGTTTCGCCGAGGGATCCTTCGCTATCGTCGGGCTCGACCCGCCGCGCGCGGTGACGCCGTCGAGCCCGCAGCGGCGCATCTACCGCGACGCCGTCGTGCGTACCTTCGACGGGCTGGTGTACGTGCTCAACCGCCTCTTCGCCGACAACCTGCAGGTGCTCGACCCCGCCGACGGCTTCCGCACCCGCTCGCAGTGTTCGACCGGCAACGGCAGCAATCCGCACGACATCGCCTTCGTCTCGCGCCACAAGGCCTACATCTCGCTCTTTGAGGAGGCGGCGCTGCTCATCGTCGACCCCTCGGTCGGCGGCGCCTGCGACGGCTTCGTGCGCGGCCGCATCGACCTCTCCCCGCTCGCCGACGCCGACGGCATCCCCGACATGGATCAAATGGTGGTCGTCGGCGACCGCCTCTACGTCGCCCTACAGCGCCTCGACATCAACTCCATCCTGCGCCTGCCAGCCGGCAACGGCGGCGTGGCGGTGATCGACACCGCCACCGACCGCCTGCTCGGCGGCATCGAACTCGCGGCGGCGAACCCCTTCGCCGCCACCAAGGGACTGACGGTGCGCGAGGGCGCCCTGTGGATCGCGCAGGCGGGCGAGTTCGGCGTCTTCGATGGCGGCATCGAACGCATCGATCTGGCGGGCGGCGAGGTCGCCGCCGGCAGACTCGTCGTCAGTGAGGCCGACCTCGGCGGCGACGTGACCGACTTCGTCTTCGTCTCGGACCGGCTCGCCTACGCCATCGTCAACCGCCCCGGCTTCAGCAATGCCCTGGTGTCCTTCGACCCCCTCGAGCGGCGCGTTCTCGCCACCCACCACGAGAGCAGCGGCTACAATCTCTTCGACATCGAGCTCAACGACCGCGGCGAGCTCTTCCTCGCCGACCGTTCGCGCCGCAGCCCCGGCCTGCGGCTGTTCGGCGCCGCCGACGGCGCGGCGCTGACCGAGCGGGTGATCGATCTGGCGCTGCCGCCGTTCGAGATCGTCTTCTTCTGAGCGGCGCCGCCGGCTCGCATCGGCTGTACGGACGCGCTAGACGCGCCATCATGGCACGAAAGGTGAGCGTCGGCGGCGGGATCACACTCCGGCGCGATGCCCAGCCGAGCCCGCCGTCCCCAGTCACGCCCGAGATTATGTTGACGCAGGCGCCGGCGACGCTGTTTGCCGCCATCCTCGAGGCGGCGAATGAAGGCATCGCCATCTGCGACGCCGCCGGCACCTTCGTCTTCACCAACGCCGCGGCACGCCGCTGGGCCGAGGAGGGACATCACGGCACCGAAAGCACCCTCGCCGACGGTAGCGCTGCCTGGGGCGACTGGTGCATGGACGAAGACGTCGTCGCGGTCGAGGACTGGCCGATGGCGCGCGCCCTGCGCGGGGAGTTCGTGCAGGGGTGCGAGATGTACAAGCGCACCGCCGACGGCCAGCGCCACTATCTGCTGATGGGCGCCTGGCCGGTGCGCGACGCCAGCGGTGTCATCATCGCCGCCGTCTGCACCACCATCGACATCAACGACCGCAAGCGGGCCGAGGAAGAGATCCGCCATCTCAACAGCGCCCTCGAGCAGCGCGTCGCCGAGCGCACCGCCGAACTCGAGCGCGCCAGCGACGCCGCCCGCGAAGCCACCGAGGCACTGGCGCGCAACCGGCAACTGCTGATCGACATCACCGACCACACCGACACGGCGATCTTCCTCAAGGACCTCGAAGGACGCTACCTGCTCGTCAACCGCGAGTTCGCCTCCCTGTTCGACCTCGAGGCGGCGGCGGTCGTCGGCCGCACGGATTTCGACATCATGTCGCACGACATCGCATTGACGTTGCGCGCCAACGACGCGCTCGCCCTCGCCGCCCCCGAACCGCTGCACATCGAGGAGCTCATTCCGACGAAGGGTGCGGTGCGGACCTACCTGTCGGTGAAGTTCCCGCTGCGCGACGGCGCCGGCCTTGTCTACGGCGTCGGCGGCATCGCCACCGACATCAGCGAACGCAAGCGCATCGAGTCGGCCCTGGAGGCGTCGCAGGCGACCCTGTCGGCGGTGATCGAGAGCAGCACCGATCCGATCTGGGCGGTCGATCGCGAGATGAACATGGTGGCGTTCAACGCCATCGCCGATCACCAGTTCCACAGGCTCTACCGTGCCGGCATGGCCGATGACGAGGCGAGCCGGGTGGTGCCGAACGACGTCTTGCAGCGCTGGCTCGGCTATCTGCAGCGCGCCCTCGGCGGCGAGCGCTTCGTGGTCGAGGAAACCATCGCGGACCTCGACGGCCCGCATCGCTACCTGGTCTCGCTCAACCCAACGATGGTCGAGGATCAGGTCACCGGCGCGGCCGTCTTCAGCAAGGACATCACCGCCCTGCGCCGCGCCGAAGAGCAGGCGCGCCAGCACCAGGCGGAACTGGCGCACGCATTACGACTGCACACCATGGGAGAGATGGCGGCCAGCCTGGCGCACGAGGTGAACCAGCCGCTCGGGGCCATCGCCAACTACGCGCAGGGCTGCCGCCGGCGCATCGAATCCGGCGATCTCGACGTGCAGGCGCTGTTGCCGACGATCGTGGCGATCGCGCGCGAAGCGCTGCGCGCCGGCGAGATCACGCGGCGGGTACGTGAAGTCCTGCGCAAGGAGGATGCCCGGCGCCACGCGGTCGACGTCCAGGTGCTGGTCGCGACCGCCGTCGCCCTGGCGCAGGCGACGGCGACCCGACTCGGCGTGACGCTCCGCTGCGTGCCGGCGCCGCCGCTGCCGATTGTCCTCGCCGACTCGATCCAGATCGAGCAGGTGCTGCTGAATCTGTTGCTGAATGCCGCCGAGGCGAGCGTCGAAGGCGCCGGGCCGCCGCAGGTCGAGGTGCGCCTGAGCGCGGCCGGACCGGACCTGATCGAGGTGGCGGTCGCCGACAACGGCCGCGGCGTCGACGCGGCCCTCGGCGAGCGCATCTTCGAGCCGTTCCTGACCACCAAGCCGAGCGGTCTCGGCATGGGCCTGGCGATCAGCCGCTCGATCGTCGAGGCGCACGGTGGGCGGCTGTGGGTGGCGGCCAACTCGACCGGCGGGGCGGTATTCCGCTTCACGCTCCCGACCGCCGCAGGGGCGGAGGGTGCGGCGCCCGGCGGAGGCATGCCAGGGGGAGTCCCACCATGACCTCGATTCACGATCTCACAACGCCGGCGCTGCTCGTCGAGGTCGACGCCTTCACCCACAATCTCACGACCATGACGGCGGCGCAGCCCGGCGCGCGGCTGCGCCCACACGTCAAGGCGCACAAGAGCACCGCCCTGGCGCGACGTCAGGCGGCGGCGGGGCACCGCGGCTTCTGCTGCGCCACCGTGCGCGAGATGATCGGCATGGCCGCGGCGGGACTCGGCGACGACCTGCTGCTCGCCAACGAGACCCTGCAGCCGCAGCGCCTGGCCGGCCTGGCGGCGCGCGTCACCGTCGCCGTCGACTCCGACGCCACCGTCGACGCGGCGGCGGCGGCGGGCGGCGCCGTGCGCGAGGTGTTGATCGACGTCAACGTCGGCCTGCCGCGCTGCGGCTGCGCCCCGGGCGACGCTGGGCGGCTCGCCGACCGCGCCCGCGCCCGCGGGCTCGGTGTGCGCGGCGTCATGGGCTACGAGGGGCACGCGGTCGGCATGGACGACCGCGCCGTACGCCAGCAACTGTGCGCCGAGGCGATGGCGCTGCTGCTCGCCGCGCATCGCGACGTCGGCGGCGAGGTCGTCTCCGCCGGCGGCACCGGCACCTACGACATCAACGTCTGGGCGAATGAGATCCAGGCGGGATCCTACGCGCTGATGGATACCGCCTACGGCAAACTCGACCTGCCCTTCCGCCAGGCGCTGTGGGTGTGGTCGACGGTGCTCTCGGTGTCGCCGGCCTATGCGGTGGCGGACTGCGGACTGAAATCGTTCGGCATGGACCACGGCAACCCGACCGTGCAGGGCGGCAGCGTGTGGTTCTGCTCCGACGAGCACCTGACCTTCGCGCCCGAGCCGCCGCTGCGCGTCGGCGCGCGCGTCCGCATCGCGCCGGCGCATGTCGACCCGACGGTGGCCTACCACGAGCAGATGTATCTCGTGGACGGCGAGCGGGTCGTCGACACCTGGCCGGTCGACCTGCGCGGCTGGTAGGCGCCCTCGGTCAACCCGTCGGCCGCTTGGCCGCGACCTTCGCCTCGAAGCGCGCCACATCGATCACCACCCGTTCGTGGCGGCCGCGGCAGATCTCATCGACGCCGTCGTGCGCTGCAACCTCGAACGTCAGCCGGCGCCCATCGACGACCGTCAGCCGCCCACGCACGGTCACCGTCAGCCCCGGCGGCGTCGCGGCGCTGTGGCTGAGGTCGATATGCGTGCCGAGCGACTGCTCCGCCGGCCAGTCGAGGTGCGGGTTGATGGCGTCGATGCAGGCCCACTCCACCAGGCCGACCATGAAGCCGGTCGCGAACACCGCCGGCATGGCGCGGTACCAGTGCGACTCCGGGTAGAGGTGCGGCACCGTCTTGGTCTCTGGCACCACGAACGCAAACGCGAAATCCAGCCCTGGCTGCAGCGTTGTCTTCATGGCGAGCCGATAGCGGATGCGGCCGCTGAAATCACCGTTGGAGGGCGCCGACGCGACGGGCTTGAGTTTGGCGGATCGCCTCCGTAACTGAAGCGGTCACGTGGGGAGAGGAGCACACGCATGAGCGCACTGCAGGGGATTCGTATCGTCGAGATGGCCGGGCTGGCGCCGGCGCCGTTCTGCGGCATGATCCTGGCCGACTTCGGCGCCGATGTCGTACGCGTCGACCGCGTCGGCGCCGGATCCATGGATCAGCTGGCGCGCGGCAAGCGCTCGCTGGCGGTCAATCTCAAAAGCCCCGACGGCGTCGAGACCGTCCTGCGACTGATCGAGAAGGCCGACGTGCTGCTCGAGCCCTACCGGCCCGGTGTGATGGAGCGCCTCGGTCTCGGCCCCGCTGTGGCGGCGGCGCGCAACCCGCGCCTGGTTTACGCCCGCCTCACCGGCTTCGGCCAGGACGGCCCCTACGCCAACATGGCCGGGCACGACATCAACTACATCGCCATCTCGGGGGCGCTGTCGCTGCTCGGTCGCAAGGGCGAAAAGCCGCTGCCGCCGGTCAACCTGCTCGGCGACTTCGCCGGCGGGGGCATGCTGTGCGCACTCGGCATCTGCCTTGCCCTGCTCGAGCGCGCTCACTCGGCCAAGGGCCAGATCGTCGACGCGGCGATGGTCGACGGGGCCGCCTACCTGAGCACCTTCGTCTACAAGTTCCGCAACTCCGGCATGTGGCGCGACGAGCGCGGCACCAACATGCTCGACACCGGCGCGCCCTTCTACGACACCTACCGCACCCGCGACGGCCTGTTCGTCTCCGTCGGTGCCATCGAGCCGCAGTTCTACGCCGCCCTGCTGCACGGCCTCGGGCTCGACGCGACAGCGATGCCGCAACAGATGGACCAGTCGACGTGGAGCGAGACGGCGCGGCGCTTCACCGAGGTCTTCGCCAGCAAGACGCGCGACGAGTGGAGCGCCGTGTTCGACGGCACCGACGCCTGCGTCGCCCCCATCCTCGGCCTCGCCGAGGCGGCCGACCACCCGCACAACAAGGCGCGCCGCCTGCTCATCCCCGACCAGCAGGGCAAGCTCGAGCCGGCGCCGGCGCCGCGCCTGTCGCGCACCCCCGGCGACGGCTCGCGCCCGCTCCCCGACGTTGGCGCCGACACGCGGGCCATCCTCGGCGAGTACGGATTCGACGCCGCCGAGATCGGCCGCCTGATCGACGCCGGCGCCGTCGCCTGATTCGGCGGGCCGCGCCTGCGTCCAACTCCTCGGCGTGGCGGGCGGCGGTATAGCCGCGCCCGCCACTGGCGGCGCCGCATCGTGGGTTGTTCGGCACGAGCGCGATCAGTACACTTCGGTGTTGCATGAGCGATACCGCCCTCCCCACCTCGCGCGCGCTCGGACAGCTCAAGGAGCTGCTCGACGCCGGCCGCCCGCTGATCTACATCCGCACCGCCGAGGAGGGCCGCGTCGAATTGCTCGTCGCCGAGGCCGCCGCGCGCCTCTTCCGCCAGCCGCTGCCGGTGTACGTCTGGTCGGCCACCGAGGGCATGCGCGGAGCGGACGGCAGCGTCGTCGCCGGCACCCTCGGGGCGCGCGCCGCGCTCGACCACATCGTCGCGTCGGCGCACCCCGGGCTGTTCGTCCTGCGCGACTTCCACGACCCGATGCAGGCCTCGGCCGACGTGCGGCGGCGCCTGCGCGACCTGTATACCGCGTGCTTCGACAAGCAGAAGTTCGTCATCATCGCCTCGCCGGTGGCCTTCGTCCCGGACGAGCTCAGCCGCGACCTGGCGCTCGTCGACCTGCCGCTGCCCGATCTGACCGAACTGCGCGCCTTCCTCGTCAGCGAGGGGGAAGCGCTGGCGGCGCAGGGCATCACCGTCGACTCCGACCCCGGCACCATCGCGCAGCTCTCGGCGGCGCTGCAGGGGCTGACCTTCAACGAGGCGCGCCACGCCCTGCGCCGCGCCCTCGCGGCGGCGCCGCGCCTGGACGCCACGGCGACGCGGTATCTGCTCGAGGAGAAGCACCTGCTGGTGAAGAAGAAGACCGGCGTCATCGAGTACATCGCCGACCCGGGCGGCATCGAGAACGTCGGCGGCGCGCCGATCCTAAAGAAGTGGCTGAACGAACGCCGCCGCCTCTTCGAGATGCGCGACGAGCTGAGCCGCGACATCGTCCCCAAGGGCGTCCTGATGATGGGCATCTCGGGCTGCGGCAAGAGCCTGGCGGTCAAGGCGATCGCGCAGTGCTTCAGCCTGCCGCTCTATCGCATCGACATGATCGAGGTCTTCTCCGGCCGCCACGGCAACCCGGAGGGCGTCTTCGTCGGCGCCTGCCGCACCATGGAGGAGCTGGCGCCGGCGGTGCTGTGGTTCGACGAGATCGAGATGGGCGTCAGCGCCCAGAACACCGACAGCGCCGGCAGCCAGGGCCGTATCTTCGCCTTCTTCCTCACCTGGATGCAGGAGAAGACGCGCGGCCTGTTCGTCGCCGCCACCGCCAACCGGATCGACCTGCTGCCGGCGGAAATGATCCGCAAGGGTCGTTTCGACGAGGTCTTCTTCGTCGACCTGCCGAACGACGACGAGCGCCTCGACATCTGCCGCATCCACCTCGAGAAGCGCGGCCTCGACCCCGGCGCGATGGGCGTCGAACGGCTCAAGCAGTTCACCAAGGGGTGGACTGGGGCCGAGCTCGAGCAGCTGGTCGTCTCCGCCCTGACCACCGCCCGACTCGAGAACCGCGACCTGACCAGCGACGACCTGCTCAATCAGACGGCCAAGATCGTGCCGCTGTCGAAGACGATGAAGGAACAGGTCGAGCACATCCGCTCGTGGGCTCTCGACCGCGCCGTCCGCACCGCCCCGCGCACGCAGGGCCAGTAGGCGCCTCGGCAGTCAGGCACGCGCCAGCGTCGTGGCGCGGCGGAACTCGTCGAAGAACGCGCGCACCGTGCCGGGAAAGGTGCGCTCCAGCGCCGAGGATTTGCCGACGTAGCGCGCGGCGCCGAGCGCCAGCGCCCGTTGGCGGTTCTCGGCGTCGTCGTACTGGGTGATGACGATCACCGGCGGCGCGGCGGTGGGCTGGTCCTGCAGCTCGGCCAGGACGGCGAAGCCGTCGAGCTCCGGCATGACCAGGTCCAACAGCACCAGGTCCCACGACCCGCCCCGCAGTGCCTCGAGCCCGGCCCGTCCGTCGGCCGCATCCCGCACCTCGAACCCCGCCAGGCCCAGGCGCAGCGCCAGAATACGCCGCACGTCCTCGTTGTCATCGACGATCAGCACCCGCTCACTCATACCGCCTCCGCGCACTCCATCCGCAGCGCCCCCATCCGGACCACCGATTGCACGGCTGCAGCGCTGAGCAAGGTCGATGCCCGACGCGGCAGGAATGCTGCGCCGGCCCGCGGCCCCGACGGTGCACAATCCTGAGCGGTTGCTTGAGGCCGGCAGACGCCTCCGATAAGGGTTGGCGTTCATTCTCGTAAGGAGGGCAGACACCATGAGCACACCGAAGTCGCGCAACATCACCTGGCACGCCGGCATGGTCACCAAGAACGACCGCGAAACCATCTCGGCCCACAAGGGCTGTACCATCTGGCTGACCGGGCTCTCCGGCTCCGGCAAGTCGACGCTGGCCGTGGCCCTCGAGAAGAAGCTGTGGGAGCGCGGCGTCCGCTCCTACGTCCTCGACGGGGACAACGTCCGGCACGGGCTCAACAAGGACCTCGGCTTCTCCCCCAAGGACCGCACCGAGAACATCCGCCGCATCGGCGAGGTCGCCAAGCTGTTCACCGACGCGGCCGTGATCAACGTCACCGCGTTCATCTCCCCGTACCGCGACGATCGCGACTCGGTGCGCGCGCTGATGGCCGAAGGCGACTTCCTCGAGGTCTACATCGAGTGCCCGGTCGAGGTCTGCGAGCGCCGCGACGTGAAGGGCCTCTACAAAAAGGCCCGCGCCGGTGAGATCCCAGAATTTACCGGGATTTCGGCTCCTTACGAGCAACCTCTCAACCCAGAGCTGACCGTTCGCACCGACCGTGACTCGGAGGACGAGTGCCTCAACCAGCTCGTCCAGCACCTCGAGAAGCGCGGCTACATCCCGCGACTGTGACCGACCTGCAACGGGTGTCGCAGGAGTGCTAGCGGACCGACCCCCGGGCGGCTGTGGATAATGCCACATCGCGTGCCGGGGGAAGTTGGCCCGTCCGTTGCTCTCGCCAGAGGATATGCCAGCGAAGGAAATGAGCCTTCGTTGTCCTCCAGTGGAATGGGTGGGAAGGTAACTTCCGGGAGCGCCGACTCCCCCCTGCGCACCCCTCGCCCCCCCGAGCGCCCATTCCATTCCCCCTCTCCTCGTTGGAGGGGGTGGTTGGCGGCGGTGCGGGCCGCGGCAAGAGTCACCAGGTAATTTCGGCCGCCACCGCGTTTTGCGGCTTGCCCAGCCACTGGATGAGCCATGCCATCCAGTACTTTTTTCGGACCGCGGCGATGACGGACGCAACCCCGGCCGGGTCCGTGATCGGCGTCCCTCGCGCCTCGATCGGCCCGTCGCCGAAATCGATCGCGACGGCGGACGTGGCGACCAGATTGCGGTACCAGTTGGCCGGCTTCGCGGCGACGTGCTGCACACGAATGGCGCGCGGTCCGCTGGCGATGAACCAGATGGTGACGGCACGAGCCTGACCGCTCTTGCGGCCGCGCGTCGTCAGCCGCACGGTCTTGCGGCGGGCGAAGTCGCCGTCGCTCATTACGCCGCCCTTGGCGTCGCTCATTTCGCTACCCTTCGCGCCGCCCTTGGCGTCGCTCATGGCGCCAGGATCCGCTTGGAGCGAATGGTCAGGCGCGGACCCGGGCTGGGCTCGACGTCGTAGACGATCGGCACACCGGTCGGAATGTTGAGCTCCAGCACCTGTTCGCGGGTCAGCTCATCGAGATGCATGACGATCGAGCGCAGCGAGTTCCCATGCGCCACCACCAGCGCCGAGCGACCGGCGGCGACCGCCGGGGCGATGGTCGACTCGAAATACGGCAGCGTGCGCGCGGCGGTGTCCTTGAGGCTCTCGCCGCCCGGCGGCGGCACGTCGAAGCTGCGCCGCCAGATGTGCACCTGCTCGGCACCGAACTTCTGCGCCGTCTCCGCTTTGTTCAACCCCTGCAACTCGCCGTAGTGACGCTCGTTCAGGGCCTGGTCCTTATGCACCGGCAGATCGGTGCGGTCGAGCTCGCGCAGGATGATCTCGAGGGTCTCGTTGGCGCGCTGCAGCAGCGACGAGAAGGCGACGTCGAAGGGCGTGCCGCGCAGCAGGGCGCCGGCGCGGGCTGCCTCGCGGCGGCCGGTCTCGGTCAGCGGGACGTCCACCCAGCCGGTGAAGCGGTTCTCCAGGTTCCACTGCGACTCGCCGTGCCGAACGAGCACGAGTACGGCCATGCCCACCTCCCCTTCCACCGTCCTTCGCTGTCAGGTCATGCTTCGCCGGGCAGGTCACTCAACGCCCGGCAGGTCACTCATCGCCGGGCAGGTCACTCATCGCCGGGCAGATCACTCTTCGCCGGGATGGTCGTCGTCATGGATGAACGGCTCCCACTCGTGCGTCACGTAGGGCTCCCACTCATGCGTGATGAACGGCTCCCACTCGGCGCTCGAGTCGGGATCGACGCCCCGAACGCGGTCGAGCCCCTTGGAGCTTTCGGGATTGCCGCGGACGCGGTTGGCCTGTTGATCGCGTTCCTCGCGCGCCACCTCGTCGTACTCGCGCGCCTCCTGGGGGGCGGTCAGGCCCTCATCGCCCTCGCGGTGTTTGCGCGGCTGCTTCTTCACCCGACGCCCATAGGACTGCGCGCAGCGCTCCACCCAGGCGCTGTCAGTGCCCAGCTTGCGCGCCAGCACCGACGAATCGGGCGTGCCGGCGCCGTCGTGGCCGGTGACGCGGTGCATCTGCCGCACGATGGTGGCGCAGTCGGGTCGCCCCTGCGCCGAGGCACCGGGAACCACCGCCGAAATGATCACCGCCAGTGCGGCCGCGAGATGAAGCAGGCGCATCCACTGAACAGGTAACAGCCGCGGCGCCGAAACCCAATGCCTTTCGGCAGCCGGCCCGTCTACCTGGCCCCTGCTGCCGGCCTCTCTGCCGGCCCCTGTTGGAGCCCCTGGGAGCGCCTGCTAGACGATCAGGATTCATTCAGCAGGGGGACTGCCCGTGGCGATCATCCGCAAAAAGACCGGCAACTTCCTCGAGGACTTCAGGATCGGCAGCGTCCTGCGGCACAAAGTCGGCAAGACTGTGACCGAGGGGCTGGTGCACGCCTTCACTGAGTTCTCGATGACCGCCAACCCGCTGCACAAGAACCGCCGCTACGCTCAGCTTTTCGGCTATCGCGACATGCTGCTGCCGCCGGGCCTGGTCATGGCGGTGGTGTTCAGCCAGAGCGTCGAGGACATTTCCGAGAACGCCCGCGCCAACCTCGAATACGTCGACATGCGCTTCGGCGTGCCGGTGCACGTCGGCGACACCATCGAGAGCACGTCGCTGGTGCTCGGCGTCACGCCCTCGTCGAAGGACAAGACCCTCGGCGTCGTGCACGTGCAGACGACCGGCCGCAATCAACACGACGAGGTGGTCCTGACCTACGAGCGCAAGGTGCAGGTGTGGAAGCACGACCCCGACGCCGAGGTGGTGAAGGCGTCCACCAGCGCCCCGGCGGTCGCCTGCGAACTGCTGCTGCCGCCGTACGATCCGGCGACGCCGTACCGGACGGTGGCGCACCTGAGCAACGCCGATACCTACTTCGAGGACTTCAGCGCCGGCGACGTGCTCGAGCACTCGCGTGGCCGCACCATGACCGCGGAGCACATCGCCCTCACCGCGACGCTCGACAACACCTCGCAGGTGCACTGCAACCAGCACATGATCGACCAGAACCCCGAGCGCTTCGTCGGCGGCCAGCTGATCATCTTCGGCGGCATCCCCTTCCAGCTCTGCCTCGGCCTGTCGTGCCCCGACGTGGCCGACAACTCGCTCGGCGACATCGTCTACCGGACCGGCCGCCACTCGGCGCCGCTGTTCGCCGGCGACACCGTCTTCGCCAGTACCGAGATTGCGGCCGCGCGTGAGCTGCCCGGCCGGCCCGATCTCGGCATCCTCGACACCATCCTGCGCGGCCACAAGTTCGCCACGAAGAACGGCGCCGCCGAGAAGGTCGAGATCTTCTATCTGGAGCGCTCGAGCGCGCTGAAGCGCCGCAGCCACTACGCCTGACGGCGCCGTCAGGTCGACCGGGGGCGGCGGCGCGCCGCCTGGTAGTGGTTGGCGCAGAGGCCGCGCGCCACGTAGGCGCGGCTGCAGCCCTTCAACGTGCAGACGCGCTTCGGCGGCGGCAGGGCGATGCGCAGCGGGCGCCAATCCTTGAGCGTCTCGGCGGAGCGGTCGAGCCCCTCGTTGAGCAGCGCGATCACCACGTTGGTGATCGACGCCCCGAGGCTGTCCGCGACGCGGTGGATGGCGTCGCTGACGTGCGCCGGAATCTTGACGTTCATCAGCTTGCTGACTGGTTGAGTCAGCCGCCGCAGGTCGGTGAGGCGGAGATCCGATCGCATCGCGCATCCCCCCAAGTTCGCGGCGCCGCGTGGTCTGCAACCCGGGGCGAGGCCGTTCTGATTCACATCGCGCGCCGCGATCATGCCATGCCCCCCCGCGGCTGCAAAGCGCACCACATGGACGGAGGCGGGCATCGGGGATAGCGTCGGGCCATGCGGGTGGACGTACCGGACTGGTGCCGCTGGCGGGCCGGCCGCGGTCCGCTGGTCGTCGTCGCCCCGCACGGCGGCGCGCGCCGGACGACCCGCCAGCGCGCCGCTACCGACAAGGTCAACGACCTGCACACGGCCGACGTAGCGGTGGAGTTGGCGGCGGCGCTGGATGCCGCCCTGATCGTCAATCCGACGATCGATCGCAACGACCTCGACCTCAACCGGCTCAGCCAGGTATGCGCCCGCGCTCCGTGGTTTCTGGCGCTGCTCGAGGCCCTGCTGGCCGATGCGATCGCGCACCACGGCCGCGCCGAACTGCTCATCGTGCACGGCTGGAACACCACCGCGGCGAAGTGCGACCTGGGCATCGGACAGCGCCTGAGCGATGCCGACGACGCCGCGGCGCAGGCCGCGGCTCTGACCGTCTCGCCGCACTACGTCGCCACCCGCCTCGCCGCCCTACGCGCCGCCTGCGCCGTCGCCGGCATCGACGCGCCACTCGGCGAGCGCTACCCGGCCCGCCATCCGAACAACGTCCTGCAGCTCTTCAGGCGCGGCGCCGCGCATCCGGCGGCGTCGCCGCGCCTCGTCGGCTGGGTGGCCGCGGGGTGCATCGAGGCGGTCCAACTGGAACTCTCGGTGCCACTGCGCTGGCCGGGGCCGATGCGACAGGCGTTCATCGCGGCGCTGATCGCCACCTGCGCCGACGGCGACGCGGCGCAACCCGGGACCCTAGCCGATGGTGGGCGCCCCGCCGTGGGCGCCGGTTGGTTGGGGCCTCCACCCCCAGAAGCAGCCGGCGCCCACCGCGGGGCGCCCGCCCGG
>JANNRA010000140.1:0-23872 GCA_031401035.1 bacterium
TGATCGAGAACGAGATGGCGAAGTTCGAGAAGCCGCCCATCTCGCGGTACAGTTGCTGCGCGTACCCCAGGGCATGCAGGTCGCGCATGTCCTGCCGGATCAGCTCCGCGCGGCGCGCGTCGTCGGGTGTGCTCACGGACCGGCCGTCCCGGTGCGCAGCGATGGCACAGGGCGGCTCCGCCGTCCATCGGCAGCAATCGTCCGCATCTTCGTGCGCGATTCGGCGCAGGCGCCTGGGGCGGATGACGCGATGCGTGCGACGCCCGCGGCGGCGGCGGCAGCCGGCCGCCGCCGCCGCGGTCTGGCACGGCGCGTGCCTCTACGCCGGGCATGTCTGAATTCACCAGAGGAGAGAACATGCGCAGGAACAGGAACAGAGGATTGGGGCAGGTGGTTGGTGCCATGGCGCTGGCCGCAGTGCTGGCGGCGCCGGTGTGGGGTCGTGGCGGCAGCGACGATCCGGCCGGCGACGACCGCGGCGGTGGTGGTGGGGCGGCGACGTGCGCGGTGCGCACGGTCGCCGAGTTGGTCGCTCCCACTGGGCTGGACGCCGACGGCACGGCGCGGGCCCGCTGGCGGCAGGATGCGCGTTGCCGCGCCGACTTCGGCGTCGAGCTCGAGGACGTGCCGCTGGGTGACTACGCGCTGCTGGTCGGCGGCGTCGTGCGCGGTCTCATCGTCGTCGTCGCCGACCCGACCGGCGGCACGCGCGGCGAGATCGAGTTCGAGGCGATCGACGACACTCCGCACCCGCTGACGCTGGACTTCGATGCGCTCGGCGCCGTGGTCGAGATCCGCGCCGGCGGCGCGACCTGGTTCGCCGACGTCTTCGACGGCAGCGCCGCGCCGCCGCCGGCGGCGACCGCCACCGCCGTACGCACGCGCACCGCCGCGCCGACCATCCGCACCACGCCGACGGCGCTGCGCACGCCGGCCGTCACCCGCACCCTCGCCCCCACCCGCACCGCAACGCGGCCGCGCGTGACGCGCACCGCGACCCCTGCGCGCACGCGTACCGGCTCCTCCGGCAGCAGTTCGCGCTCGTCCGGCTGGACCGCCTGGGGCTGGGGCCGCTGAGCAAACCCAGGAGGGCGGCGCCCAGGGGGCGGCGCCCTCCGACAGGCCGGCGCGCCGCTGGGCATGGTTTCGCGGCCACGTCGCGTGCTACCTCCGGCGGCGGCCGTGCTGCAGCACTTCGACACCCGCTGGCAGAAGGTGCTCTTCACCGCCTGCCTTGCCGCTTCCGTTGCCATGGTCGTGGTGGCGCTGGCCTCGCTCGGCCGGCAGATCGGCGCGCCGTCGCCGGGCTTCCTGGTCTGGAGCAACCTGGTGGTGCCGGCGGTCGGCGGCCGCGACTGGCCGGGCGCCGGCGCCGGCGTGCCGCTGCGCGCCGTGCTGACGCAGGTCGACGGGGTGCCGGTGCGCGATGCCGCGGCGCTGCGCGCCCGCCTCGCCGCGCTGCCGCCGGGCACGCCGGTGCGCTACGGCTTCGTGCACGACGGCCACGCCGTCGAGGCGACAGTGCCGCTGACGCGGCTGCGCTGGAGCGCCATGCTGCCGGTGGCGCTCCCGTATCTGCTCATCGGAGTGGCCTTCACCGCCACCGGGCTGCTGGTCTTCTACTTTCGCCCCGAGCTGCCCGCCGCGCACGCGGGCCTGGCGCTCGGCATGGCGCTCGGCGGGACGCTGATCCTGGCGCTCGACACACTGTCGTCCTTCTGGCTGCAGCGCCTCTACTTCCTCTGCGAATCGATGGTGCCGTCGGCGCTGCTGCACTTTGCGCTCTGCTTTCCGGAGCCGAAGCAGGTGGTGCGGCGCCACCCCTGGCTGGTGTGGCTGGCCTACGTTCCCGGTCTGGCGCTGGGCGCGGCACAGAACGCCTTTCTCAGCGGCGCGCCGCTGCGCCACCTACAGGCCAATGACTGGGTGTACGCCGGCATGGCGCTGGCGGGTATCGCCTCGATCGCCTCGCTGGCGCACGCCTTTCGCACCTCGGCCAGTCCGCTGGCGCGCCAGCGCGCCAAGGTCGTCGGCGGCGGTGTCGTCCTGGCGGCGTTGGTGCCGAGCCTGGTGCTGCTGGCGGTGGTGGGCGCCGGCATGGACATCCCGATCAACTTCGTCGTGCCGTTCTTCCTCGTCTACCCGCTGTCGATCGCCTACGCGGTGGCGCGCCACGATCTGTTCGAGGTGGATCGCTATCTGCGCCTCGGCGTCGTCTACGGCGCCCTGACCGTTCTCGTCTTCGCCACCTATGCCGGACTGACGCTCGCCTTCGAGCGCTGGAGCGGCACCGAGCGCCGCATTCCGGACGCCGCCATCCCGATCTACCTGATGGCGCTGCTGCTGCTCTTCGAGCCGGCGCGGGCGCGCATCCAACGCCTCGTCGATCGCCTGTTCTTCCGCGAGCGCTACAGCTATCGCGCCACCGTCGAGGCGACCAGCCGCGCCCTGGCGGCGATGCTCGACACCGACCGCATCGCCGCGGTGCTGCTCGAGACGCTGACCGAGGTGATGGCGATCGAGTGGGGCGCGTTGACCGTGCTCGACGAGGATCCGGCCCCTCCACGCCACTTCGCTCGGCCGCCCGGCGGCGCCGCCGCCGCCCTGCCCGCACCGCTGCTCGCCGCGGCGCTGGCGACGCGCCGGCTGCACACCGTCTACGACCAACGCCGCGGCGGCACCGGCGCGGCGGCGCTGGCGGCGAGCGGCGCCGCCCTGTTGGTCCCGGCCTGGTTCGAGCAGCGCCCGGTGGCGCTGCTGGCGCTCGGCGGGCGCAAGTCGGGTGCGGCCTACACCGCCGACGACCTCGACCTGATCCAGACCCTGGCGAACCAGGCGGCGCTGGCGCTGCAGAACGCCCGCGCCACCGAGGAGCTGCGCCGCGCCCAGCAGGATCTGGTGCGTTCGGAGCGCCTCGCCGCCGTCGGCGAGCTGTCGGCGGCGGTGGCGCACGGCATCCGCAACCCCCTCGCCGGCATCCGCGCCGCCGCCCAGGTGGCGCGCGAGGAGCCCGAGGAGGCGGCGACGGTGCGCGAGAGCCTCGACGACATCATCAACGAGACCGATCGCCTCGAGCACCGCGTCCGCACCCTGCTCGATTTCGCCCGCCCCTTCGAGCCGACGCTGCACCGCGGCGACCTCAACGCGCTGGTCACCGAGGCGGCGGCGTCGCTGCGCCGCCGCGTGCCGCCCGGCGTGTCCCTCACGTGCGCGCTGGCCGCCGTCCTGCCGGCGGTGGCGTTCGACGCCGTGCAACTCACCGAGGTGATCGAGGCCCTGGCGGTGAACGCGATGGAGGCGATGAACGGCGCCGGCGCCCTGACCATCGCGACGCGCGGCGCGGCGAACGGCGCCGGCGGCGTCGAGCTGGTGGTCAGCGACACCGGGCCCGGCATGGACGCCGCGCAGCAACGCCGCATCTTCGAACTCTTCTACACCAGCAAGGCGTCGGGCACGGGCATCGGCCTGGCGACGGTGAAACGACTCGTCGATCGCCACGGCGGCAGCATCAGCGTCGTCAGTCAGCCCGGTGCGGGCGCGGCCTTCATCGTCGCCCTGCCGGCGGCGCATGGCGAACGCGGCTAGCGCCGATCCATCCAGGGTTACTGGCAGCGCGTAGCGGTTCCGGCGGCGTTGGCTTCGCAGGCCAGCGGGGCGGCGAAACGGCTGCTGCCGATGTCGACGGCGAGGGTGATGGGATCTGCGCTGGCGTCGACCGGCAGCGTCAGGTCGCTGACCGCGGCGCGCATCGAGTAGCGACCGCCGCCGCGCGCCACGATCACCAGCGCCAGGCGGCCGGGGATGCCGGCCGGGTCGCGGAAGGTGAAGCGCCTGCCGCGGGCGAGCATCGCTGCTGGCGCCAGGGTGCGGTCGTACAGCGACTGGGCGCCGCTGCTGAGCTGGACGCGGACGCCGACGGCATGCGGATCGAGGCCGGTCGCGGCGACCGTGCCGAGCACGGTGAGGCGGTCGCCGCCGCCCGCTTTGAATCGCAGCTTGGCCTTGGCCGTGGTGAACGGGCCGGGCGCCGGAGCGGCGCCGCCGAGATCGACGCGCAGCAGCGCGGTCGGGGCGCCGCCGGTGCTGGCGATGAGATCGGCCAGGCCGCCGCCGTCGCCGGCCGCGCCGGCGTCGTCGAGCGTCAGCAGCACCACCTCGGCGTCGTCGAACGTGACGGTTTCGCGGCTGGTGTCGGCGTCGCTGTCCGGTGCCAGCAGCGCCAGCCCGGGGCCGGCCCGCAACTCGACCACCATCGGCGCGGCGGCGGGATCGGTCGGGTTGCCGAGGCGGTCGGCGGGGAACAGCGCCAGCGTGACACCGTTGCCGGCACCGTCGTCGGCGAGGGGCAGGGCGGTGATGCTCTCGACCGGCAGGCGGGCGCCGCCGGCGCCGACCGCCGGCAGCACGCGCCGGGTCAGGCTGGCCGTGAAGGCGGTGTCGAGCGGGCGCGCCAAGGCGGCGCCGACGGCGGCACCGGCGCGCGCCTGCAGGAGGTCGACCGAGACGCTGCTGCCGTCGAGCGGGATGGCGAAGGGGTCGCCGGGCGCCACGTCGCCGGGGGCGGGTACGAACCAGCGATTCGCATCGACCTCGAGTTCGATGTCGACCAGGTACTCGGGATCGGGCGGCGGCGGGTTGTTGCCGGTGATGCGCGTGATGTCGACCGGCGGCAGCAACGGCAGCAGTGTCGCCACCAGCGGACCGTCGAGGTAGATCGGCGCGCTCGGTCCGGTCAGCGCCGCGGCCGTCAGGACGACGCCGAGGCCGCCGGCGCTGGCCGGCGCGCCGAGCGAGACGGCGATGTCGCCGCTTGCCGCGCCGCCGGTGAGCAGGGCGACCTGGCGGCCGATCGGCGTCAGCGCCTCCTGCAGCTCGAGTTCGGCGTCGGCGTCGCCGTCGGCCGAGCGCGGACCGACGAAGCCGTCGCCGTCGAGGTCGGCGTAGGCGAGCACCAGCGCGCCGCGCCCGTTCAGCTCCGGGCCGGTGAGCGGATGCCCTGCCGCCGGCGTCGCGGCGCCGTCGGACAGCGCCAGCTGAAAGAACGCGTCGCTGCCATCGCCGGTCGGCGCGCCGCCGGCGATGAGCACCGGCGCCGACGCCACGCCGGCCGCCGCTGCCGGGAAGGCGTCGGCGAAGGCGACGCTGCGGATGACGAGGTCGACATCGCCGCGCGTGCCGGGCTGGACGACGTCGTCGCCGCCGCCCCAGCGCTCGTCCGCGCCCGGGTACAGCAGCGGCGCCCCGGGCAGGACGACGTATGGCTGGCCGCTGAGCGGATCGATCGGGTCGCCGCTGAACACCGGCTGCGCCAGCGCCCGCGCCGCCAGGCACACGGCGCCGAGCTGCAGCGCCAGCCGCCCGCCGCGCCTCATGGCAGCGTCACCGCGATCGCGTTGCTGAGGAAGGCATCGCCCTCGAGGATCGCGTAGGCGACGGCCGTCGCGGCCCCCGCGCTGAAGCCCGGCGGCAGCACGACGCTGAGCGACGACGGCGTCAGCGTCACCAGCCGTGCCGGCGGCGGCGCCGGCGCTCCCAGTCCGAGCAGCGCCGGCAGTTCCGCCGGCGCCAGGCCCCCGGCGAGCAGCGCGGCGCTGCCGCTGACCGCGGCGCCGGTGATCGGCAGGCGGACGAACTGCGTGCCCTGAAAAATGACGACGCCGGCGGGGAAGCTGAACTGCAGCGAGTCGTCGAACTGCAGGCTGCCCTGCAGCCGCACCAGCACCGCGCCGCCGCTCGCCGCCGCCTCGGCGCTGCTCAGGGCCAACGTCGGGTCGGTCCCGGCGGCGTCCACTCGATGGCCGGCCGTCAGCAGGACGGCGACCAGTGCTAGCAGCGCGGTGCGCTGCCGGGCCGTGGCGCGGTGGCTGGCGTCGAAGCAAACGAACATGGGGCTTGGTGGAGTAGACCTCACGGTGCAGTGCTGAAGCAAGGTGCGTACCGCCGCCGCGGCGGGCCGGCCGCACGGCGCGGCGGACTGCGCCGCGGCAGCGCCTGGGGGAGAAGCCCCAAGGGTGCGGGGGGATATGCCCCAGCCGGTACCTCCGGGCCGTCGCCGCCGCGGTCCGGGCGACGCGGCCGCCGCTGGCACGATGCGTGCCTTAGCGACGGACGACCCGCCACGCCGGCGGGCGAACTCCAGGGAGGACATGCGCATGAACCGACGGCACCAGATGATGACATGGACGAGCGTCTGCGCGGTGGCACTGCTGCTGAGCAGCCCGGCGCCGGCCAAGGAGCGCGCCAAGATCGACGGTCTGCTCGCCAACACCGGCGCCGTCGCCGGCGCCGCGGGCCGCGTCAAGGCGATACTGTCGTCCGGAAAGTCGCGTCTGCAGATGCGGCTCAGCGGCCTCGCCCCGTCAACCGCGCACACGCTGCTGGTCGGCGGGATCGCCGAGGCGACCTTCGCGACCAGCAGCGGCGGCACCGCGACGGTGCGCTTCCAGTCGTCGCCGACGGGTTCCTCGCTGCCGCTCGACTTCGACCCGCGCGGCGAGGCGATCGCGGTGGAGGACGGCGGCGTTGACGTGCTGGAGATGGTCTTCTCGGGCGCCGGCGAGCCGAGCGGAACCGTCGTCGACGAGCGCACCGACTTGACGCCGACCGCCGCCGCGCCGGGCGGCAGGGCCGAGGCGCGCTACCGCCAGAAGAGCGACGGGCGCCGCACGTTCAAGGTGGAGCTCGAGGACGTCGCCGCGGGCGACTACGACCTCTACGTCGGCGGCGTGCTGCGCGCGACGATCGCGGTCGGCGCCGCGGAGGGCGAGGTGGAGTTCGACTCGGCCGCCAGCCCGCCCAAGCTGCCGCTCGATTTCGACCCGCGCGGCGCGGTGATCGACGTCCAGCAGGGCGCCACGACGGTGTTCTCCGGCGTCATGGCGGCGCAGGCGCCGGGCGTCAACGCCTGCACCGGCAGCGAGTCCGAGGAGACGGTGACTTCCACCGGCGTCGATCCGGACGGCTCGGCGCAGGCGCGCCTGCGCACCAAGGACGACTGCGAGCGCGACTTTCAGGTGGAGATCGAGGACGTGCCGACCGGCGCCTACGACGTCTACGTCGGCGGCGTGCTGCGCGGCGTCCTCACCGTCGTCGACACCGGCTTCGGCATCGAGGGCGAGCTCGAGTTCGACACTGATCCGGACGATCCCGGCGAGCTGCTGCTCGACTTCGATCCCACCGGCGCCGCCGTCGAGGTGCGCCAGGGCGCGACGGTGTTCTTCTCCAGCGCTTTCACCGGCGGCGGCGGGGGCGGCGGCGGGGCGTGCACGGCGGAGGAGACCGAGGTGCCGCTGCTCAACAGCGGCGCCGATGGCGATGCCAAGGGGAAGGCGCGTTACCGCCTGGAGAGCGATTGCGACGACGACTTCCGCGTCGAAGCGGAGGATCTTCCGCTCGGCGTCTACGACCTGCGCGTCGGCGGCGTCGTCCAGGGCACGCTCACCGTCGCGCTCGTCGATGGCGAGCCAGAGGGCGAGCTCGAGTTCGACAACGACCCCGACGAGCTCGGCGAGCTGCCGCTGACCTTCGACCCGCGCGGCCAGCTGATCGAGATCGTGCAGGGCGGGACGGTCTACCTCGACCGCGTCTTCCCCTGAGCCTGTGGAGTGCGGCGCGTGAGCGCCGCTGGCCCGGTGCGCCGCGTCAGCGGCGTTCGCGCGCCGCCTCTCGAGCCAGCGGCGCTTACGCGCCGCGCTCCACATCCGCTAGGCTGGTCTGGCACATGGCTACCCTACTGGTGATCGAGGACGAGCACGTCCTCGGCAAGAACATCCGCCGCACGCTGGAGAAGCTCGGCCACAGCGTCGAGGTGGCGGCGACCGGCGCCGACGGCGAGCGCCTGCACGGCGAGCTGCTGCCCGACCTGACCCTGCTCGACCTGCGCCTGCCGGACGCCAGCGGCCTCGAGCTGCTGCCGCGCCTGAAGGCGGCGCACCCCGATGGTGTGGTGGTGCTGATGACCGCCTACGCGGCGGTCGAGGACGCCGTGCACGCCATGAAGCTCGGCGCCGCCGACTACCTGCAGAAGCCGCTCAACCTCGACGAGCTGCGCCAGGTGGTGTCGCGCCTGCTCGACACCGCGCAACTGCAGCACGAGGTGCACTACTTCCGCAGCCGCGAGGCACGCGGCGCCGGGCTCGACGGCCTGGTCGGCGTCGCGCCGGCGATCGAGGTGCTGCGCGACCGCGTCCGGCGCCTGGCCGCGGTGCCGGGCACCGCGCCGCCGACGGTGCTGATCACCGGCGAGACCGGTACCGGCAAGGGCCTGCTGGCGCGCGTGCTGCACTACGGTGGGCCACGCGCCGAGCGCCCCTTCATCGAGGTGAACTGCGCCGCCATTCCCGAGGCGCTGGTCGAGGCCGAGCTGTTCGGCTACGAGCGCGGCGCCTTCACCGACGCCAAGGCGTCGAAGGTCGGCCTCATCCAGGCCGCCGATCGCGGCACGCTGTTCCTCGACGAGATCGGCTGCCTGCCGCTGCCCTTCCAGGCCAAGATCCTCAAGGCGATTGAGGAGAAGACCATCCGCCCGGTCGGCGGCCGCGCCGAGCGGCGCGTCGACGTGCAGATCGTCGCCGCCACCAACGGCGACCTCGCCGCCATGGTGCAGGCCGGCCAGTTCCGCGACGACCTCTACTACCGCCTGCAGGTGGCGCCGCTGCACGTGCCGCCGTTGCGCGAGCGCGGCGACGACGTCGTGCTGCTCGCCGCCGCCCTGCTGCGCGACGTCTGCGCCGGCTACCGCCTGCCGATGCGGACGCTGAGCGCCGGCGCCCTGGCGGCGCTGCGCGCGCACCGCTGGCCGGGCAACGTGCGCGAGCTGCGCAACACGCTCGATCGCGCCGTGCTGTTCAGCGACGCCGAGATCCTCGGCCCCGAGACGCTCGGCCTGCCCGGTCCGGCCACTGCGGCGGTGACGCCGGACGGGTTGCAGTTCGACTTGCCCGACGGCGGCGTGCGCTTCGAGGAGGTCGAGCGCGCCCTGCTGGTCAGCGCGTTGCGCAAGGCCGGCGGCAGCCAGAGCGCGGCGGCACGCCTGCTCGGCATGAGCCGCGACACGCTGCGCTACCGCCTGGAGAAGTTCGGCATCCAGTGACCGCGCAGGTGCGTCACGACACGCGCTGGCGGCGCGTCAGGGCGGCGGCGGTGATGGCGACGCAGGCCCAGGCGAAGAGGTCGCCGACGCGCGTGTAGACCGTCAGGTCGGTGCGCGGGACGATGGCCACCACGGCGCTGGCGGGCTCGCCGGGCGGCAGCAGCGCGACGACGGCGCCGCGCGGGTCGATGACGGCGCTCAGGCCGGTGTTGGTGACGCGAACCAGCGGGCGGCGCGTCTCGACGGCGCGAAACAGCGTCGCGCGCAGATGCTGGGTGAGGGCGGCGCGGTCGCCGAACCAGTCATCGTTGGAGATGTTGACCAGGAAGGTCGCGCCGTCGCGCGCCGCGGCACGCGCCAGATCGGGAAAGATCGCCTCCCAGCAGATCAGTACGGCGAAGGGCTGCTCGGCGACGCGGAAGGTCGCCGGGCCGTCGCCCGGCGCATAGGCGTCATCGTGCCCAGGCCCGCGCGCCGCCAGCCAGCCGAGCGGCGCCGTCTCAGCAAACGGCGTCAGGCGCTGCTTGTCGTAGGTGCCGCGCACCGCGCCGGCGTCGTCGAGCAGGAAGGCGGCGTTGCGGAAGGTCGCGCGCCCCGGCGCGACCTCGACGGCGCGCGGCGCGCCGAGCAGCAGCGCCTGCCCGGGAGTGAGCCCGCCCGCCGCCTCGGCGAGCAGCGCCGGGGTGCCCGGCAGCGCGAAGCCGAGCGCGTTCTCCGGCCACACGACCAGCTGCGGCTGCTCGCCGCGCGTCGCCTCCGTCAGGCGCGCCAGGCGGCGGCGCGCCGCCGGCAGACGGGCCAGCGAGCGGCGCTCGCGCACGGCGAGATCGGGCTGGATGAGCGCCACGCGCAGTGCCGCTCCAGCGCCGCCATCCGCCGGCAGCGCGTCTGCCGCGCCGTAGGCGAGCGCCGCGAGCAGCGCCAGCGCCGCCAGCCCGGCGGGTGCCAGCGCGTACCGCCATCCGCGCCGCCGGCGTGCGACGGCGAGCGCCAAGGCGACGTTGCCCATCGCCACCAGGAACGAGATGCCGAAGACGCCCGCCAGATCGGCGACCTGGATGAGCCCGCCGCGCGCCCATTGCGAGTGGCCGAGCAACACCCAGGGGCAGCCGTAGCCGATCTCGGCGCGCGCCAGCTCGCACGCCACCCACGCCGCCGGTACGACGACGACGGCTGCGGGGGTGCGCGCCCAGCCGCGCGCCAGCGCGGCGAAGGCGGCGAAGTACAGCACGCCGAAGAGCTGTGGGATGACGAAGGCGAGCAGCGCCGGCACCAGCCAGGCGGATTGCAGGTAGCGCGCCGCCGCTTCGAAGATCGACGGCGTGGTGAGCCCGTTGCAGGCGATGGTGCCGGCGAGCCAGCCGAGCAGGGCGGCGCGCCGCCACGGTTGGTCGCGGATGGCAAGCAAGAGCGGCACCAGCGCCAGCCAGGCGAGCGGCGCCCAGTCGAGGGGTGGGAAAGCGGCGAGGTAGAGCAGGCCGCTGAGGCCGGCCAGGTTCGCGGCGGTGAGGGGGCGCAGCGGCACCAGCCGTCCCTATTGCTCCGCCATCGCCAGGGCGCGGTTCTTGTGCGCCTCGGCCAGCAGCTCGTAGTGCTGACGCGTCTGGCGCGCCGCCTTGAGCAGCTCGCGCGCCTGCCGCTGCAGCGCTTCGTAGGGCTTGCCCTCGAGGGCCATGTAGGCGCGGAACAACTCGTCGTAGACGGCGATGCGCGGCGCCTCTGCCGCGGCCCTGCGCCGGTAGTACTGCGACAGGGCGAGTTCGTCCGCCGCCGTGCTGGCGCCGCGCACGCGCGCGACGACGTCGGCGTCGGTGACTGGGGGCCCCGGGGTGAGGGTGGCGGCGACGAGCAGGGCGGTGAGGATCAGAGTTCGCATGGCGGCAGGATAGGGGAATCGGACGGGGAAAGTGGAGGGCGCGGCTCCGCCGCGCCGCGTTGGATACGGCACGGCGCCGCCGCCCCTGCGGCGGTTGCATTCCCGGCGCCGCCGCTCCATCTGCTGCGCTCATGTGGTCCGGCGGCTTCGAGTTCGGCGATCTGTGGGCCGCCTACCACGGCCCGGCAGGCGAGAACGCGCCGCACGCGCACGTCGCCGTGCAGGTGGCGATCGCCGCCGCGGCGCCACCGCGCGTCGAGCTCGACGACGGCGTGGTGCTCGCCGGCGCGGTCATCGTCGTCGGGCCGCTGGTGCCGCATCGCCTCACGCCGACGCTCGGGCCGCTCGGCCTGCTCTACCTCGCGCCGCAGGCGCCGCTGGCGGCGGCGCTGCTGGCGACGATTCGGCCGGCGCGCGCCGCCGCCGCGGTGGGACTCTCGGCGCCGCGCCTGCGCGCCCTCGCACGCCGCCAGTTGCACGCGCCGCTGTCGCAGTGGCTGCTGTGGCGCAAGCTCGAGCGCGCCGCCCGGGCGCTGGCGGCTTCGCCGACCAGGCGCATTTCACGCGCACCATGCGGCGCATGTTCGGTGTCACGCCGACCGCCGCGGCCGTGGCGCTGCGCTGAGGGGGCGAGCGGTTCGTTCAAGACGGCGCCGGCGGCGCGACGTACGGGGGCGCATGGCTCTCTTGCGCGCGGCGTATGCGCCGCTGTTCTTCCTCGGCTTCCTGGCCGCCGGACTCGCCGTCCATTCGCCGGTGTTGCTGGCGCCGTTGCTTGGCGCCGCCATCCTGGCATCGTTGGCGGCGGAACGCCTGGCGCCCTACGAGCCGCAGTGGAACCGCTCGCACGGCGACGCTGGGCGCGACCTCGCCCACGCGCTGGTCAACGAGCTGTCCAACGCCGGCGCGGTGCTGTTGCTGCCGCTGCTCGCCGCCCTGGCGCCGGACAGCGGTCTGTGGCCGCACGGCTGGCCGCGCTGGGCGCAGCTCGGCCTGGCGGTGCTCGTCGCCGACTGCGGCATCACCGTCGCCCATTACGCCAGCCACCGCAGCGCGCTGCTGTGGCGGCTGCACGCGGTGCACCACTCGGTGCGCCGTCTGTACGGTTTCAACGGGTTGATGAAACACCCACTGCACCAGGCGATCGAGCTGACCGTGGGGACGATGCCGCTGCTGCTGCTCGGGATGCCACAGGAGATCGCCTGGCTGCTCGCCTATGCCGTCGCCATCCAGTTGTTGCTGCAGCACTCGAACGTCGACATGCGCCTCGGCCCACTGGTCTACGGTTGGGCGGTGGCGCCGGCGCACCGCTTCCATCACCTCGCCTCGGCGACCGACGGCGACGTCAACTTCGGCCTGTTCACGACGCTGTGGGACCACCTGCTCGGGACCTTCGCCCTGCGCCGGGTGACGCCGCGCGCCGGCGAGCTCGGCATCGCCGACCGCCCGCAGTACCCGCAGACCTACCTGGCGCAGTTGCGCGCCCCGTTTGCGTCGGCGCCGTGAGGGGGGCGACGCCCTCACGGCGCCGACGCAAACGGAAGCGGAGGGCGCCTACGGCTTGTAGCGGATCAGCAGATCCAACACGCGGCGCGTGCGCGGTGCGTAGGGCGGGTAGAACAGGTGCAGCAGGGACAGGCGCGGGTTGGTGAACACCGGGCGCAGCTTGGAGAACTCGAGGAAGCCCTCGTAGCCGTGGTAGTGGCCCATGCCGCTGGCGCCGATGCCGCCGAACGGCATGTCGTGCTGCGCCACATGCAGCATGCAGTTGTTCACCGTCACGCCGCCGGAGATGGTCGAGTAGACGAGCTTGTCGCGCGCCGCGGCGTCATTGGTGAAGATGTAGAAGCCGAGCGGCCGGTCGCGGCCGTTGACGTAGGCGATGACCTCGTCGAGGTGGGTGTACGTTTTCACCGGCAGCAGCGGACCGAAGATCTCGTCCTGCATGATGGTCATGTCGTCGGTGGCGCCGAGGACCATGTGCGGCGGGATCTTGCGCAGCGCGTCGTTGAACCCCATCTCGGGCACCAGCGAGATCACTTCGCCGCCCTTCTGCCGCGCGTCGTCGAGCGTCGCGCGCAGGCGGCGGTACGACTTCTCGTCGATCACCGAGGTGTAGCTCGGCTGGTTCGTGTCCGGGTAGCGCTGCGGCATGATGCGCTTCGCCGCGGCGACGAAGGCGTCGCGCTTGGCGGCTGGGACGAAGAGGTAGTCAGGCGCCAGGCAGGTCTGGCCGGCGTTGAGGAACTTGGCGTAGAGGATGCGCGCCGCGGCCTCGTCGACGTCGAAGTCGTCGCACAGCACGGTCGGCGACTTGCCGCCGAGTTCGAGCGTCACCGGGGTCAGATTCTCGGCCGCCGAGCGCATGACCGTGCGGCCGGCGTCGGCCGAGCCGGTGAAGATGATGTGGTCGTAGGGAAGGGTCGAGAAGTCCTGCGCGCGCACGCCGGGCAGGATGGCGAGCACCTCCTCGGGGAAGACGGCGGCGCACTTCTCGGCCAGCAGCCGGCAGAGGTGCTGCGAGTTGCTCGCCATCTTCACCATGGCGCGGTTGCCGGCGGCGAGGACGCTGGTCAGCGGGCCGGCGGTGAGGAAGAGCGGGTAGTTCCACGGCGAGACGACGCCGACGACGCCCTTCGGCATCGGGATGAGGCGGTTCTTACCGGTGGCGAACAGGATCGAGACGTGGCGGCGCTGCGGGCGCATCCACTTCTTCAGCTTGCGGCGCGCGTCGCGGATGCCGTCGACGCTGGTGAACAGCTCGGCCATCAGGGTCTCTTCGACGGCGCGGTGGCCGAAGTCGGCGCTGATCGCCTCGGCAATCGCCGTCGCGTTGTCGACCAGCACCCGTTCGAGCTTGCGCAGGTTCTCGCGGCGCTCCTCGTAGGAGGGGTACGGGGCGGCGAGGTAGGCCTGCCGTTGCAGGGTGAAGACGCGCTGCGCCTCGTTCTGCGCCGGGTCGATCCGCCGCAGTTGTGCCGTCTGTGCCATCGCGAAACCTCCAACGATATCTCTACCACCCTCGCCGCGCTTGTCACGCCGGTGCGTCCCTGTCGCCCTGCCCACGCCTGCAGCTGGCAGGCCCCGGCGTAGCTTCCTACGCCGGGGCCTGGGCGGGCTTCCCCGCGCCCCCTCGTCGGCTCAGTGCGGTTGCGCGCTGACTGCTTTGGCCATGCCGTCCTGTTCGCTGGCCATGGTGCGGTAGTCCGCGGCGAGCTCATCGTAGCGCTTGATCAGCCGCCGGCAGTGGGCGTCCCACACCGAGCTGCCCTTGCCGGGCTGACTCAGCAGCATCGACTGATGCTTCTGGGCGAGCTTGTCGGCGTCCTTGGCGGCGGCGCGGAAATACTCCGCCAGCGCCTGGTGATCGGCGGCAGTCGTCGCCGCGTTCACCATCGCCCCGACGTTGTCGTCGGTGATCGTCTCGGCGCGCGCCGCGGGCACGGCGGCCGCGCTGAGGATTGCCGCGCAGGCGGCGACGGCAAGTGCCTTACCAAAATGATTTCGCATGGTCGGGTCCTCCACTGAGAGTGAGTTGGGGTCCAGGATTTGGACGCAAAGAGCCTACACCGGCTGCGGCGGAGCGCGAGTGGGGTGACAGAAACGCATCATTTACGCCGCCGCGGAGAACTGGCGGCGCTTCCACAGGTAGAACACCACCGGGTAGACGAGCAGCTCCATGACGAAGCTGACGCTGATGCCGCCGACCAGCGGCGCCACCAGGCGGCTGGTCACGTCGGCGCCGGTGCCGGTGGCCCAGAGCAGTGGCAGCAGGCCGATCATGTCGGTGGCGACGGTCATCGTCTTCGGGCGGATGCGTTTGACGGCGCCCTCGTGGACGGCGTCGAAGAGATCCTGCGGCGTGCGCATGCGGCCCTCCTCGACGAAGCGGTCGTAAGTGGTGTCGAGGTAGAGCAGCATCACCTGACCGGTCTCGGCGTCGATGCCGAGCAGCGCGATGATGCCGACCCAGACCGCCAGACTCATGTTGTAGTCGAGCGCCCAGAGGAACCAGAAGGCGCCGATGAGGCTGAACGGCACCGCCAGCATGATGACGCCGACGCGGAACCAGCTCTGGTTGGAGACGTAGAGCAGCAGGACGATGAGCACGACGGTGATCGGGATGACCAGGGCGAGGCGGCGGTTGGCCTGCTCGAGATACTCGAACTGGCCCGACCAGAGACGCGTGTAGCCGGGCGGCAGCGGCACCTGCTCGGCGACGATGCGTTTTGCTTCGGCGACGTAGCCGCCGAGGTCGCGGTTCTGGATGTCGACGAAGATCCAGGCGGCGCGCTGCGCGTTCTCACTGCGGATCATCGGCGGTCCCGGCGTGATGCGGATCGCCGCGAGCTGCCCGAGCGGGATCATCGCCGCGCTCGCCGCGCCGCTGGACATGACCGGCACCAGCACCTGTTTCAGCGCCTCCGGGTCGTCGCGGAAGTCGCGCAGGTAGCGCACATTGAGCGGGTAGCGCTGCAGGCCCTCGACGGTGGTGGTGACGGTCATGCCGCCGATGGCGGTCTGGATGACGTCCTGCACGTCGCCGCTGGTGAGCCCGTGGCGCGCCGCGGCGACGCGGTCGATGTCGATGTCGAGGTAGTAGCCGCCGACGGTACGCTCCGGGAACGCGCTCAGCGTCCCGGCGACCGTCTGCACGGCGCTGGCGGTGCGTTCGGCGAGGGCGCCGAGGACGGCCAGGTCGGGGCCGAGGATCTTGATGCCGACCGGTGTCTTGATGCCGGTGGCGAGCATGTTGAGGCGGTTCTCGATCGGATACGGCCAGGCGTTGGCGACGCCGGGGAAGCTGACCACCTCGTTGAGGCCCGGGTGTCGCGTGCCGTCGGGGTCGGTCCAGCCATACTTCAACTCGCCGCTGGTGATGTGGCGCGTCTCGGGCCAGAAGGTCGCCGTGAACGGCCACTTCAGCCAGTCCGGCCAGGCGCTGAAGAAGAACGCCACCGGCCGCGTTCGCCAGCGCTCGGGATCGGTGTGCAGGCGCACGACGGTTTCGATCATCGACAGCGGCGCCGGGTCGGTGGCGGTATCGGCGCGGCCGATCTTGCCGTGCACGCTGGCCACTTCGGGGAAGGTGCGGATCAGCTTGTCGCTCTGCTGCAGCAGGGCGCGGCTGGCGCCGACGCTGATGCTCGGGTCGGTGGTCGGCATGTACAGCAGGTCGCCTTCCTCGAGTGCCGGCATGAACTCCGAGCCGAGGCGGCTGGCGGGATAGATCGCCGACGCGCCGAGTAGCAGCGTTACGACGAGCGTCGCCCACGGGCGGCGCATGACGAAGCGGAAGCAGGGGTCGTAGAGCGCCATCGAGGCGCGATTGATCGGGTTGCGTTCCTCGGACGGGATGCGACCGCGGATCAGGTAGACCATCAGCACCGGCACGACGGTGATGCCGAGGATGGCGCCGGCGGCGATGGCGAGGGTCTTGGTGTAGGCGAGCGGCTTGAACAGGCGCCCCGACGCCTCGCCGAGCGCGAAAATGGGCAGGAAGGCGACGGTGATGATCAGCAGCGAGAAGAACAGCGTCGGGCCGACCTCCACCGCCGCGTCGAGGATCACCTGCACTTGGCCGCGCCCGGGTTCGCCGCGCGCCAGGCGTTCGCGTTCGCGCTCGAGATGCTTGTGGGCGTTCTCGATCATCACCACGCCGGAATCGACCATCACGCCGATCGCCAACGCCAGGCCGCCGAGGCTCATGATGTTGGCGTTGATGCCCATGAATTGCATGACGACGATGGAGATCAGCAGGCCGATCGGCAGGACGATGACCGCCACCAGCGCGCTGCGCGCGTGGGCGAGGAAGACCAGGCAGATGGCGGCGACGACGAGCAGCTCCTCGGTCACCGCGCGGGTCAGCGTGCCGACCGAGCGCTCGATGAGCGCCGAGCGGTCGTAGGTGGTGATGACGAAGACGCCCGGCGGCAGCCCGGCCTCGAGTTCGGCGAGCGCCAGCTTGGCGTCCTGGATGACCTGGAAGGCGTTCTCGCCGAAGCGCGAGATGATGACGCCGCCGACCGCCTCGCCGATGCCGTCGAATTCGCCGATACCGCGCCGCGCCTCGCCGCCGATCTGCAGCACGGCGACGTCGCGCAGCAGGATCGGCGTACCGCCCGGGCCGACGCCGACGACGACCTGTGCCAGATCGTCGAGGCCGCGCAGGTAGGCGCGGCTGCGTACCATGTACTCGTGCTCGGCGAGTTCGACCACCGAGCCGCCGACGTCATTGTTCGAGCGCTGGATGGCGCTGACGACGTCACCGAGCGGCAGGGCGAAGGCCTGCAGGCGGCGCGGGTCGAGCACCACCTGGTACTGCTTGACGAAGCCGCCGATCGACGCGACCTCGGCGACGCCGGGCACGGCGGTGAGCGGATAGCGCAGGTACCAGTCCTGCAGGCCGCGCAGTGAGGCGAGATCCTCCTGCGACGCCGCCAGCGGCGCGCCGCCGAGCGGGCAGGCGCCGGCCTCCTTGAAGCCGCGCACCCGTGCCAATGTCGTGCGGCGCTCGGATGGGGCGTCGTCCGGCCGCGCGTACCAGCGCTCCTCGGACGCATCGTGCCACAGGCCCTGCGGATGCTCGGCGCAGTACCAGCCTGGGTAGAGGACGTACTGCAGCACCCAGCCGACGCCGGTGGCGTCCGGCCCGAGTTTCGGCTGCACGCCGGCGGGCAGGCGATCGCCCGCGAAGTTGAGGTATTCGAGGACGCGGCTGCGCGCCCAGTAGATGTCGGTGCCGTCCTCGAACAGCACGTAGACGAACGACAGCTCGAACATGCTGAAGCCGCGCACGACGGTGGCGCCCGGCACCGCCAGCATGGCGCTGGCGAGTGGGTAGGTGACCTGGTCCTCGACCACCTCCGGGTTCTGGCCGGGGAAGTCGGTGACGACGATCACCTGCACGTCGGAGAGGTCAGGGATGGCGTCGAGGCGGATGTTGAACGCGCCCCAGACGCCGAGGCCGAGCAGCGCCGCGGTGAGCAGCAGGACGAGGACGCGGTTGTGGACCGACAGCTCGATGATGCGCGCGATCATTGTCTCGCCTCAGTGCACGTGTGCGCCGGGCGCGGCCGCCGGCGCCGGGCCGTCGAGGAAGCGCTGCAAGCCAGCGCGGAAGTTGCTCTCCGCGTCGAGCAGGAACTGGCCGGTGGTGACCACCGTGTCGCCGGCGGCGAGGCCGGCCAGGATCTCCACCTGGCCGTCGTCGCCGCTGGCGCCGAGCGTCACGCGGCGCGGTTCGAAGCGCCCGCCGGGGTGGGCGAGAAACACCACCTGCTCGCTGCCGGTGTCGATCACCGCCTGGCGTGGCGCCAGCAGCGCCCGCGGCGCCAGCTCGGCCTCGATCTCCAGCGTTGCGTACATGTCCTGGCGCAGGCGCATGCCGGGGTTGGGCAGCTCCATGCGCACCAGCGCCGTGCGCGTCGTGGGATCGAGATGCGGGTGGATGAACGACAGCGTGCCCGCCAGGCGTTCGCCGGGCAGGACGGGCAGCGTCGCGACGGCGGGCCGGCCGACGGCGACCAGGGCCAGGTCCTGCTCGAAGACGCGCGCATCGACCCACATGCGGGTGCGGTCGGCGAGGCGCAGCACGAGTTGGCCGGCCTGCACGGCGTCGCCCTCGTAGACGCGCTTCTCGGTCAGGTGCGCAGTGAGCGGGCTGCGGAAGGTGACCGTCGCCGGCGGCCGCTGCAGGCGCGCCAGCTCCTCCACCTGGGCGCGGCCAAGGCCGAGCAGCTCGAGCTTCTGGCGCGCCGCGTCGTACAGCGTCTGCGCCGCGCCGTGGGCGCCGGGCGTCGCGGCCTGGCGCGCCGCGATGATCTCGCCGATGGCGACCTGCAGCTCCGGACTGAACAGGTCGAAGAGCGGGTCGCCGGCCTCGAGGTGCATGCCCTCGGTGTCGGCGTAGAGGCGCTGGATCCAACCGGAGACGCGCAGGTTGATGTCGCGGTGCGCCGGCTCCGGCTCCTGCAACGTCGCCGCGGCGCGGATGCGGCGGCGCAGCGGCCCCTCGCCGATCGTCGCCGTGCGCACGCCCATGTTCTGGACGATGGCGGGGTTGATGGTGATCATGGCGGCGTCCTCGCCGCCGCTGCCCGCCGCCAGCGGCGTCAGCTCCATGTTGCAGATGGGACAGGTGCCGGGCGCGTCGCGGATGATCTGCGGGTGCATGCCGCAGGTATAGAGTTGCCGATGCGGCGCATGGGCGCCGGCATCCTCGGCGCAGGCGATCGGCGCGGCGACGAGCAGCGCGGTGAGGAGGAAGGCGACGCGCATCATGACCCGGCCCCCGCGCGGCTGGCCGTGTCGGCGCGGTCTGTCGGTGCGGCCGCTGCCGGCGAGGGCGCCGCGCCGTCGGCCGTCGCCGCCAGCCGCTCCGCGTCGACGCCGGCCAGCGCCTCGATCTCCGCTACCTGGCGTTCGCGCGCGACGCGCGTTTCGGCGATCGTCAGGCGCAGGTCGAGCAGGGCCGCCTGTCCGGCCAGCCACGTGGCCAGGTCGCCGCTGCCGGCGGCGTAGGCGCGTTCGGCGGAGGCCGCCGCCTGCGCGGCGGCGGGGCTGATGTGCGCCTCGAGCAGCGCCAGCTGGCGTTCGCTGCTGCGCAGCGCCAGCAGCGCGGCGACGAAGGCGGCGTCGCGGTCGAGCCCGCCCTGCCGGGCCAGCGCCTCGCTGCCGCGCAAGGTGGCGCGCGCCTCGCGGATGCCGGCGCGGATCTGCGGGATCGTCGTCGCCAGCGTGATCGCCATGCCGGCGACCTGCTCGACGCTGCCGGTCAGGCCGACGAAGGGGTTGATGTCGGGGAAGTACTGCTGGCGGGCGAGGTCGAGGGCATCGGCGCGGCTGGCGCTGTCGCGCGCCAGCGCGGCGAGCTCGGGATTGTCGCGCGTGCCGACGGCGAGCAGGGTCGCGTCGTCGGGCAACGGCCGCGGCGCCGGCAGGTCCGGCGGCGGCAGCGGCGCGTCGGCGGCGCGGCCGGCGAGGGCGTTCAGGCGCGCCCGCGCCGCCGCCAGGGCGGCGTCGAGCTCGAGCTGCATGTGCTCGGCGTGGCCGCGTTCGACATCGGCCATGAGCAGATCCTCCTGCGGCATGCCGCCGCGCACGCGCGCCGCCGCGGCCGCGGCGCCGAGACGGCGCAGTGCGAGCTGATCGCGCTGTATGCGGCTGCGCTCGGCCAGCAGCGCGTAGTCGAGCCAGGCCGACAGCACCTGCCGCTGCAGGGCGAACTTCGCCGCCGCGAAGCGGGCCCCGGCGGCGCGCGCGTCCTCGGTGGCGACGCGCCCGGCGGCGAGCACCTTGGTCGGGAACGACAGGTTCTGCATCGGGTCGAAGCCGACCGCCAGCGAGCTGCGATCCCAGCCGGTGAGGTTGCCGCCGGAGAATAGGTATTCGAAGCCGACGTTGATGTTGGTGTTCGGATAGCCGGCGGCGATGTCGATGCGTTCAATCGCGGCGCGCCAGGCGAAGTAGGCGGCCTCGAGGTCGCCGTTGCTCAGAAAGGCGTGGCGCAGGACGTCGCGCCACTGCGGGTCGGGCGGCAGGTCGGCGACCAGGCGCTGCGGCGCCGGCGCTTCATAGATGGCGCCCGCCGCCTCCATGCGCTCGCGTTCCTCCCCCGCCTCGCGCGGGGCGAGCGAGCAGCCGGCCAACAGCAGCAGCCCGAGAAGGGCGTATCGGTGATCCATGTCTCCTCCAAACCGACCGCGTGCCAGGGGCGCACGACGGCCATGCATTGCGAACGCAGCGCCGCGCGACGGCGGGCCGGTTCAGAGGAGGAGCGACGTGTGCTGAGCGATCAGCGTGCCGGGCGGCGCCGCGCCGGGATCGATCGCCCGGGGCGCTTGCGGCAGGCGCGGCGCGGACGCCGCGAGCACGATCGGCACCCGCTGCGCCGCGGCGAGATGGATGCCATCGGCGGCGCGTTCCAGGCCCGGCGCCGCCGGCTGCTGGCTGAGCTGCTCCGTTTCCGGGCAGCAACTCGGCCTGGTCAGCCCGTTCTGCTTGCAGCAGTCGTGCGCCGCCGCCTGCATCGCCGCGCAGCGACCCTGCGGGCACGCACCGACGCCGACGCCGGCGAGGGCGATCAGCATCGTCAGCAGCATGGAGGCGAGGCGGCGCGGCATGACTACGGAGAGGATGCCGCCGCAGGGGCGACCTGTCAACGACGGGGTTGGGCGGGCCGTTCGCCACTGCCGCGGAATCCCCGTCCTTGGAGGGCGCCGCCCCGTCGGCGCCGGTTGCAGCGGGGCGCGGTCGCTCCCTCCAGCCGGCGCCGACGGGGCGGCGCCCTCCAGGGGCACCCGCGAACGGAGCATGGGAATGCGTGGTCGGCGTTACGCCGCGGCGTGCAGGCGCACCGGGACGCCGTTCAGCACCGATTGGCCGACGACGCTCTCCACCACCTGGTCGTCGGTCCAGTCGTTGGCCGACACCCCCGGCGTCTTCGCCGCCACCTGCTGCCAGGGCGCCACCTCGGCGTGCCCCCAGCCGTGCGGCAGGCTGACGACGCCGGGGCGCATCTCGTCGCTCAACTGCACGCGCACGGCGCCGCGATGGACGCGGCTCTCGAGCACGGCCATGCCGCCGTCGGCCAGGCCTGCGCGGGCGGCGTCCTGCGGGTGGACGTAGAGCACGCAGCGCTCGCGCCCGGCGGTCATCGCCGGCACGTTGTGCAGCCACGAGTTGCAGGTGCGCACCTCGCGGCGGCCGATGAGCAGCAGTGCGTCGACCGGCGGCGCGGCGAGCGTCGCGGCGTAGGCGTCGACGGCGTCGAGCAGCGTCGGGGCGTCGAGGTGGATGCGACGGTCGCGGTGCAGGACGCGGCCCTTGGTGCCCTCGCGCAGCGGGCCGAGATCGATGCCGTGCGGCGCCGCCTTGAGGCGGCGCGGGTTGAGGCCGCGCGACCAGGGCAGGAAGCGGTCGCCGTGCGGACCGATGCGCAGGGCCAGGCCGGTCATCAGTTCGGGCGTCCACTCGAGGCCGAAGCGGCGTGCGGCGCGCAGGACGCGGTCGACCAGCGGGATGCCGGTCGGGCCGCCGCCGAGGCGTTCGACGATGGCGAGCAGGATCTCCCAGTCGGCGCGCGCGCCCTCCGGCCGCGGCAGCACCGCCGGCGACCAGCGCGCGACGTTGTGCGCGAAGACGCTGGAGAAGAAGAGGTCGACGTGGTCCTCGCACAGCGCCCAGGCCGGCGGCAGGATGATGTCGGCGTGGCGCGTCGTCTCGTTCACGTACAGGTCGACCGAGACCATGAACTCGAGCTTGGCGAGCGCGCCCGACAGGCGGCGGCCGTTCGGCGTCGACAGCACCGGGTTGCCGGCGAAGGTGAGCAGAGCCCGCACCTGGCCCTCGCCGGGGGTCTCGATCTCCTCGGCGAGGATGGCGGCGGGCAGGTCGCCGGCGGTCTCGGGCAGGCCGCGCACGCGGCTGTGCCAGCGGCCGTGGCCGTCGCCGCCGACCATCTGCATGAGCTGCACGAGGTCGAAGGCCGGCGTCGCGAACATGGCGCCGCCGACGCGGCCGAGGCGGCCGGCGGCGAGGTTGAGCAGGTCGGTGGCGAAGGTGGCGAGGGTGCCGTGCGCGCTGTTGCAGACGCCGACGCGCGAGTAGCAGGTCGAGGTCGGCGCGGCGGCGAACTCGCGCGCCAGGCGGACGATGGTCTCGGCCGCGACGCCGGCCGCCGCGGCGGCGCGCTCGGGCGCGAAGGCGTCGAGGCGGCGTTCGATCTCGCCCCAGCCGCGTGTCTGTCGCTGCAGCGCGGCGCGGTCGATGCGGTCCTCACGCGCCAACACCTGCACCATGGCGAGCAGCAGCGCTGCGTCGCCACCGGGGCGCACGGCGACGTGCTCGTCGGCGTCGCGCGCCGTCTCGCTGCGGCGCGGGTCGACGACGACGACGCGGCCGCCGCGCTCGCGGATGCGGCGCAGGCGGCCGCGCATGTCGGGCGCGGTGAGGAAGCTGCCGTTCGACACCGCCGGGTTGGCGCCGACACAGAGGAAGTAGTCGGTGCGGTCGACGTCCGGGATCGGCACCGCCACCGAGCTGCCGTAGAGGTGGTACGACGCGGCGAAGCGCGGCGCGGTGTCCTGCGAGCTGGCGCTGGTCGCGTTGCGCGTCCCGAAAGCCTTCAGGATGGCGCTGCGCAGCAGCAGCACCGGGTGGTTGTGGACGATCGGATTGCCCAGGTAGAGCGCCACCGCGTCCGCCCCGTGCGCGGTACGGATGGCGCGCAGGCGCTCGCCGACCAGGTCGAGCGCATCCTCCCAGCCGATCGGCTCGAAGCGCCCGTCGGCGGTACGCCGCATCGGCTGGCGCAGGCGGTCGGGGTCGTGGTGCACGGCGGCCATGGCCAGGCCCTTCGGGTAGATGTGGCCGTGCGACAGCACGTCGTCCGGATCGGGCCGCACCGCGGTGATGCGGTCGCCCTCGACGTCGAAGCGCAGTCCGCAGCCGGCCTCACAGAGCGAGCAGGTGCGAAACACGGTGCTGGTGATCATGCGATCCTCCTGTAGTCCATCAGGCCCCCAAGCCGGCATCGAGGTCCGCCAGCGCCAGGCGGTCGAGGTAGGCCCGGCCGCTCAACACGTTGCCGTCGACCAGGTCGAAGCGCTCGGCGAAGTCGAACGTCCTCGCGCCGGCCTCGGCGCGCCAGGCGGCGAAGGCGAGGGTGTCGTCGCCGCCCCAGACGCGCAGCGCGACGCGCAACTCGCCGAGCGCGGCGAGCAGGCGGGTGTGGAAGGTGGCGATCTCGGCGCCGGCCAGCGCGCGCGACAGGCCGGGGACGCATAGCGCGCCGTCCTCGCGCCACGGTGCCGCCAGCGCGGCGGCGTCGCGCTCGCGCCAGGCGGCGGTGCGCGCGCGCAGCAGCGCCTCGAGCGGCTGCGGGCGCGCCGCGATCGCGGCCG
>JANNRA010000141.1:0-57288 GCA_031401035.1 bacterium
TTTGCTATTGGTGTGTCATTGACCGCTGTTATCGTTATCGACACGGTAGCTGTGTTTGAATTGGCTAAGCTCTGATCAGTCACTCTAAAAGTGAAAACATCTGAACCGCTGTAGTTAGCTGTAGGCGTGAACCGGCAACCCCCATCCAGGCGCCCGCGCGGCACGGGCAGCACGCAGCTACGCCCGGGGGCGGCCGGCGGAGGGGGTCCGGGCCTGTTTGGCGCCCGTTTGGCGCCCTTGTCCGGGCCCCGCAGTCCGCCCTATCGACGTCGCTGTGGGGGCAAGCACAAACGGCCCGCGGCGAACGGTCCGCCGGGGGGTCCGATACGGGATGTTCCGTCAACTACTCCAGCTTGTCCGGGCTATCGACCGTGGGTTCGAGCGCCCGTCGCCAGGGCCAGCCGGCGAGCGCAGTGGTGACTGAATTCACGCAGCGTCGATAGACGCGCGGCGCACGGCGGTCAAGCGGGTCGCCGTGCAGGGGACGCGGCGACCCGTTGGCTCTTCGCCGGATGGTGAGAGAGCCAACGGGTCGGCGATGCTCAGAGCCGTCTTACGGACAGGCGCCGCCCGACCACGTCGCGCAATTGATCGACAACCCGTCGCCGGCGTTGACCATCTGACAGAAGCGGCAGCGCGCGCGCTGCTCGAGGCACGCGGGCGCGCCGGCGCCGGTCGCGGCGCAGTCGCCGCCGACGAACTCGTCGTTGCCGCCCGGGGTGCAGAACTGGCCGAAGGAATCGCTGATCTGGGTCACCGCGTCGCCGACCTTACCGGCCTGGTCCGCCTCGACCGACAGCCCGATCGAGCCGTTGGTGACGCACTGCGCGATATCGCTGGCCGAGGCCGCGCCGCCCGGGAAGACGCCGCCTTCGATCGCCAGCGCCTTGTTCTTGCACTTCACGAACAGCTTGCTCATGGCGCGGAAGGTCTTCTGCACGCGGTCGATGACCTGCGTCTGGCACTTGCACTCGTCCGGGAAGGTGTCGCAGAGGTACAGGCCCGACCCGACCCCGACCGGGCTGCCGAAGACGTCGTGGATCAGGTCCTTCTCGGCGGTCTCGGCCGCCGCATTGGCGGTGACGGCGCTGATGTAGGCGAACTCCGGCGCCGGCATCAGGCCGACGCAGCGCTTGCCCTCGTCCGCAATGGTCTTGCTCTTCTTCTTGCCGACCTTCCCCTTGGCGTCGGCGTTGAGGCACGCCTCCGCGTCGGAGCCGGTCTTCACCGCGTCCTTGACGCAGCCGGCGTTCAGCTTGCCCTGCGCGGCGTGCACCTTGATCATGTCCTTGTTGATCTTGTTGATGCACTTCTGTTGCGCATCGCCCTGCGGCGCCGCCGACGCAACCCCGCCGACGAGTAGCAACGCGCCCAGCCCACAGAAAATTCCCCGGATCACCTGCTTCATGAGGTATCCCCCTTTATAAAAGCGATTTCTCCCTCAGTAGCACGCCCAGGGGCTTCGACGAACCGTTTTCTGCGCAGCGCCCCAGGTCCCCGGAACGGGCGGCCGCAGGCGCCTGGGGCCGCGAATTGGTAGGGTCTGGGCATGTTGCCGCTCGCCGCGTTCGTGGCCCGTTTCTGCGCCGGCGACCTGCCGCGCCAGGAATGGACCCACGCCGCCCACAACACGCGAGAGTAGGTTTGCATGACGCACCTCCGAGCCGAAGCGCGCGCCGCCCGCAAGGGTCGCGACACCGAAAGGCCCCTACGTCCCCGTTGGCGTGGTGCCTTGCCAGGCCGCCGCCTCCGTGGCACGCACCCCTCATGTCGATACCCGATCTCGTCATCCGCGGCGGCACGGTCGTCGACGGCACCGGCGCGCCGGCCGTCGAGGGCGATGTCGTCATCGCCGGCGACCGCGTCGTCTCGATCGGTCGCTACGACGGCCCGGCGCGCGAGGTGATCGAGGCGCGCGGTCGCCTGGTCACGCCCGGCTTCGTCGACGTGCACACCCACCTCGACGCCCAGCTCACCTGGGATCCGCTCGGCACGCCGTCGAATCTGCACGGCGTCACCTCGGTGGTGGTCGGCAACTGCGGCGTCGGCTTCGCGCCCTGCCTGCCGCGGCATCGCGACTATCTGATGTTCCTCATGGAAGGCGTCGAGGACATTCCCGCCGCCGCCATGCGCGAGGGGCTGCGCTGGGACTGGGAGACCTTTCCCGAGTACCTCGCCGCGCTCGGCCGCCTGCCGCTCGGCGTCAACGTCGGCGCCCACCTCAGCCACGCGCCGCTGCGCATCTGGGCCATGGGCGAGCGCGGCGCCAGCGACGCCGAGGCGAGCGACTACGAGCTGGCGGCGATGCGCGAGGCGGTTGCCGAAGCGATTCGCGCCGGCGCCCTCGGCTTCGCCACCGGCCGCACCACCATGCACCGCACGCCGGCCTGGGATCCGGTGCCCGGCACCTTCGCCTCGCGCCGTGAACTCGACGCCCTGGCCGGCGCGCTCGCCGAGGAGGGCCGCGGCGTCTTCGAGCTGGTGCCCGACGGCGCCGCCGGCGAGGATGCCGCCGGCGTGCCGAAGGAGTTCGAGTGGATGGCGCCGCTGTCGCGCGCCTGCGGGCGGCCCTTCAGCCTCGGCCTGGTGCAGAACCTCGCCTACCCCGAGGTCTGGCGCCAGGCGATGACCCTCGCCGAGCAGGCGGCGGCGGGCGGCGCGCACATCCGCCCGCAGGTGGCGGTGCGCGCGGTCGGCGTGCTGATGGGCTTCGGCATCGCCATCAACCCGCTGTCGGTCTATCCGGCGGCGGTCGAACTGCTGCCGCTGCCGCGCCAGCAGGCCGTGGCGGCGTTGCGCGACCCGGCCGTGCGCGCCGCCCTGGTCGAGAGCGCGCGCGACAACGTCGACGGCACCATCCTCGGCGGCATGGCGACGCTGACGCACGTCTTCCCGCTCACCGGCGACGGCGTGCGCGGCTACGAGACGACGCCGGACAAGAGCCTCGTCGCACGCGCCGCCGGCCTCGGCATCCCGCCCCTGCGTCTGCTCCTCGACCTCATCGTCGAGCACGACGGCCGCTGCTTCTTCCTGCTGCCGCTCTACAACCCCGACCTCGAGGCCGCCGGCGCCATGCTGCAGCACCCGCTGTCGACCATCGGCCTCGGCGACTCCGGCGCCCACACGACGCAGACCTGCGACGCCAGCTACGCCACCTTCGCCCTTGCCTACTGGGTGCGCGAGCGGGGCCTGATGCCGCTCGAACGGATGGTGCACAAGCTCACCGGCGAACTCGCCGCCCTGTGGGGCATCGCCGGGCGCGGCGTCCTGCGGGCCGGCGCCTTCGCCGACCTCAACGTCATCGACCTCGATCACCTCGACCTGTGCCTGCCCGAAGTGCGCCACGACCTGCCCGCCGGCGCCGCGGCGCTGACGCAACGCGCCAAGGGCTATCTCGCGACGGTGGTCAACGGCCAGGTGCTGATGCGCGACGGCGCGCACACCGGCGCCCACCCCGGCGTGGTGATTCGCGGCGCGTGAGCCCCTCCCCCGACAGTCTCTGCAACCTGTGCGGCGCCTGCTGCCGCACCATCGCGCTCGACCAGGACGCGCAGGAGGTCGCGGCCATGGCGGTGCTCACCACCGTCCTCGGCATTCCGTCCGACCACGCCTTCGCGGCCGAACACTGGCACGCGTTGACGCGCGAGGAGGCGCTGGCGCGCAACCCCTTCTACGTCACGCGCCTGCCGGCCACGAAGCACTTCTACTGCTGCGACCAGCTCGCCGCCGACGGCCGCTGCGGCGCGCACGAGACGCGCCCGCTCGTCTGCCGCGGCTACCCCTGGTATGACGAACCGCCCACCGACATGCCGCTCGCCGACGCCGAATGCGGCTACAAGGTGGAGCAGCCCCCCGGCGAGTGAGAACTGGAGGGCACCGACGGGGCGGCGCCCTCCAGGGTGATTACACCGCTTCGAACAACCCCGCGGCGCCCATGCCGCCGCCGATGCACATCGTCACGATGCCGTAGCGCTTCTTCTGCCGGCGCAGCTCGAGCAGCAGCGTGCCGACCATGCGCGAGCCGGTCATGCCGTACGGGTGGCCGATGGAGATGGCGCCGCCGTTCGGGTTGAGCTTCTCGGGGTCGATGCCCAGGCGGTCGCGGCAGTACACCGCCTGCGAGGCGAAGGCCTCGTTGAGCTCGACGATGTCGATGTCCTTGATCGTCAGGCCGGCGCGCTGCAGCAGCTTCGGCACCGCGAACACCGGCCCGATGCCCATCTCGTCCGGCTCGCAGCCGGCGACGACGAAGCCGCGGAAGATGCCCAGCGGCTGGATGCCGAGCGCCTTGGCGCGGTCGGCGGACATGATCAGGCAGGCCGAGGCGCCGTCGGAGAACTGCGAGGAGTTGCCGGCGGTGACGGTGCCGCCGTCCGGCTTGAAGGCGCCCGCCAGCTTGGCCAGGCCCTCGGCCGTCGTCTCGGGGCGGTTGCACTCGTCCTTGTCGACGATGACTTCCTTCAGCGACTTGGTGCCGGTCGCCTTGTCGAGGACCTCCATGGTCACCGTCATCGGCGCGATCTCGTCGTTGAACTTGCCCGACTGCTGCGCCGCCGCGGTGCGCTTCTGCGACGCCAGGGCCAGCTCGTCCTGCGAGGCGCGGCTGACCTTGTAGCGCTCGGCGACGATCTCCGCCGTCAGCCCCATCGGCATGTAGATCGCCTTCTTGTGATCCATCATCCAGGGGTTGAAGAGATTGGTCTTGTTGAAGTCGTTCTGCATCATCGTGATCGACTCGAGGCCGCCGCCGATCACCGCCTCGGCGCCCTCGTTCTCGACCATGTGCGCGGCGGTGGCGACCGCCTGCAGGCCCGACGAGCAGAAGCGGCTCACCGTCTGCCCGGCGACGGTCACCGGCAGGCCGGCCATCACCGCGACGTTGCGCCCGGCGTTGAAGCCCTGCGGCCCCTCGGGGAAGCCGGTGCCCATGACGACGTCGTCGATCTCGGCCGCATCGAGCTTCGGCGTCTTCTTCATCACTTCCTTGATGCAGTGCGCAGCCATGTCGTCCGGCCGGGTGAGGTTGAAAGAGCCCCGGAACGACTTCGCGAGCCCAGTGCGGGCGGTCGCGACGATCACCGCTTCCCGTCTCGTACGCATGGTGGTGCCTCCTGGATTAGGGGTGGAATACGACCGGCGAGCCATCGCACGTCGGCTGGGCCCGGGCAAGATGGATCGCCGCGTCCGGCGCGACACCTGGGCAGCGGTGCCGACATCAACCTGGGCATGCGCAATCTCACACTCGCCCTGGCCCTGTTCTGCGCCGCCCCGCTGGCGGCCGCGACCATCCCGGTTCCCGCCGGTCAATCGATCCAGGCGGCCATCGACGCGGCGCGCGACGGCGACACGATCAGCGTCGCCGCCGGCGAGTTCGTCGGCGACCTCGACTTCGCCGGCAAGGCGGTGGCGGTCGTCGGCGCCGGCCCGACGACGGTGGTGCGCGGCAGCGGCAACGGGCCGGTGGTCCGCTTCGTCAGCGGCGAGGGCGCGGCCAGCATCCTCGATTCGCTCACCGTCACCGGCGGGGTCGCCGACCTCGGCGGCGGCCTGCGCATCATCGGCGCCAGCCCGACGATCCTGCGCACGGTGATCACCGGCAATCGCGCCAGCGGGCGCGGCAGCGGCGTCTATCTGCAGGCGTCGACGGCGACGCTGCGCAACAACCTGATCGCCTACAACAGCAACGCCGGCCTCGGCGATCCGCACTCGGTCGAGATCGACTCCGCCGCGCCGAGCCTGGTGAACAACACCATCGCGCGCGGCGACTCGAACGGCATCCTGGTGCGCGGCACCTCGGCGCCGCTGATCGCCAACAACGTCATCGCCAACAATGGGTCCATCATCGACGGCGGCCGGCGCGGCCGCGGCATCTGCGACTTCAGTCCGGCCGGCACGCGCATGGAGTACAACGTCTTCTTCCGCAATCGCGTCGGCGCCCTGCTGACCAACGGCACCGACTACCGCCGCATCCGCGGCGCCCAGGGCCGCATCGGCGCGCCGCGCCTGTCGGGCAACATCGACGGCCGCCCCGGGTTCCTCGCCCCGCCGCGGCGGGCGCTGACGGAGCCGTTCGACGCGACCGACTTCGCCCTGCGCAGCGTCGGCTCGCCGCATGCCGTTGATGCCGGCAACCCGGACCCGGTCTTCAACGACCGCGACGGCTCGCGCAACGACGCCGGCTTCACCGGCGGCCCGTACGCACGGCCCTGACCCGGCGCGCCCGGTCGGCTCGCTCCGGGCCGGGCGGCTGGCGCGCGACCCCGACGGGCGCGCCATGCAGTTGGTGCACGCGTGCACCACCCCGCGCATCCGCCCGCGGTCGACACCCGCCGGATCGCCGCACTATGCCTCCCGCATGCTCGATGCACGCACGGCCGACGCCTTCGCCGCGGAGTGGATCGCCGCCTGGAACAGTCACGACCTGGCGCGCATCCTCGCGCACTACGCCGACGACTTCGAGTTCTCGTCGCCGTTCATCGTCGAGATCGTCGGCGAGCCGTCGGGCCGGCTCACCGGCAAGGCCGCGGTCGGCGCGTACTGGGCCCAGGCGCTGGCGCGCCGCCCGGACCTGCACTTCGAGCTCACCGCGGTGCTGCGTGGCATGCGCAGTCTGGTCATTCACTATCGGCGCCATGACGGGCGCCTCGCCGCGGAGTTCTTCGAGCTCGGCGCCGACGGCAAGGTCGCGCGCTCCGTCGCCCACTACGGCGGCAGCGTTGGCTGAGCGCGCCCCGGAGGAGCTCGGCCTGCCGGAGGCGGCGCGGCGCATTCTCCATCAGGCATTCACAACGCCTCCGCGTGGCGGTAAGGTTGGCGTCTCGAACGGTCTGGAGTGATGTCGATGCCCCTGGCAGCGAAGATCCGCGGAGTTCCGCTCAGGGCGGTTCGGCCGCTGACGTATCTGCTACCGAGAAAGCTCGGACGACCATTGCGGCGAGACATCCGCGACCGTCTGGCGCTCGCCGAGGCCGATGCCGTCTTCGTGTCCTTCCCGAAGAGTGGACGGACCTGGGTGCGCGTCATGCTGTCGCGTCTGTACCACGTCCACTTCGATGTGGCGGGCGAGGAGGTGCTCGAGTTCGACAACCTGCACCGACTCGACCGCCGTATCCCCAAGATCCTCGTCACCCATGATGGCGAACCGTGGCACACGCCAGAAGGCCTCAAGCGCGACAAGCGAGCCTATGCCGGCCGGAAGATCCTCCTGTTGGTGCGGCATCCGATCGATGTCGCGGTGTCGCGCTACTTCCACGTGCGCAATCGCGCCCGGTGGATCCCGTATCCCGAGTACCGGGACATGCCGATCGATGCGTTCGTCTGGGCACCGCTCGGCGGCTTGCAGACGATCGTCGCGTACATGAACATCTGGGAGCGGGCACGCCGCGTCTGTGACGAGTTCCTGATCGTGCGCTACGAAGACTTTCGCGCCCAGCCGGAGGCAACACTCCAAGCCGTGTCGACGTTTCTCGCCATCGGCGCGCGCCCCGAAGAGGTCGCCGACGCGGTGTCCTACGCGGCGTTCGAGAACATGCGCGAGAAGGAAGCGCACGGCGCGCTACAGACCCACCGACTCGGCGCGCGGCAGGAGGGCAATCCCGATTCCCTGAAGGTGCGGCGCGGCAAGGTGGGCGGCTATCTCGACTACTTCGAATCCGCAGAGGTCGCGCGCATGGAGGCCTTCGTGCGCGACAACCTCGCCGCCACATACGGCTACGGCGGAACTCGCTAGATTTTCGGGGCGACCGAGACCAGTCTGGCGACGCCAAGATGTCTGGCATGGGGGCCGCCGTCGGACGGGATCTGCAACCGGCGTCCACGGGGTTCTCTCCGTTGGCCGCGCTGCCGAACTGCTCCACCGTGGATCTCGCTGGCGCGCGCCGGCTGAACCGCCGTCAGGGATCCTCGGCGCGCAGGCTCAGCCTGCCGGCGGCATTCTGGCGCACGTCGGCGGCGGCGTAGCTCGCCGTCCAGCAGACGTTCGACTGACTGTTCAGCAATTGCGCGGTGACGGGCAGGGCGAATGGCGGTGCGGCGACGCCGAGCAGCGCGCCCCTGCCTTCCAAGGCGATCGTGGCGCGGCCCTGGTGGCCGCCGATCAGACTCGCGCGCGTCAGGCCGCTCGAGCCCAGCGCGGTGGCGGGCTTGCGGTACCGGTACCCCTTTTGCGACGGCTGCCACCGCGCGGCATCGGGCGACAGGTTGGTGGCGGCGATCGTGGCGTTGTCGGGACCGGCGAATACGCAGAAGCGATAGCTCGCGTTGGCCCGTGGATCGGCGAAGTCCTGGTCGGTCGAGGCGCCGCGCAGCCACTTCCAACTCAGGGCGTCCCCGCTGGCTTCCGCGCCGTGCTTGAGGAGGAGCGTCGACAGCGGCGCCGGACGGCAGTCGGTGCGGACGACCGGCGTATGCAGGCAGGCAACGCTGCAGCTGTCGGCCGTACACGGGTTGCCGTCGTCGCAGGGATTCGGCGCCGAGACGCAGCCCGCCGTCGCATCGCAACGCTCGATGGTACAGGCGTCGCCATCCGCGCAGAGGCTGTTCACCGGCGTCTCGACGCACGCGTGGGCCGCGTCGCATATCCCGTTCGAGGTGCAGGCGATCCGATCGCCCCCCGCGCACGGCGCACCGGCCGACTTCGGGGCACAGGACGAGGGGTTGCCGCCGCAGCTCCAACAGGGTTCGGCCTGGCAGAAGAACCCGCAACCGTCGCCCAGCTGGCCGTTGCCGTCGTCGCATTGCTCGCCCACTTCGACGGATCCGTTGCCGCACGTGTCGCACGCTGCCGGGGCGCAGGACGACGGCGCGCCGGCGCACGCAAAGCAGGGTTCGACCGCACACCGCTCACCGCAGCCGTCGCCGGCGACACGGTTGCCGTCGTCGCAGCCTTCTCCCGAATCGATCACCCCGTCCGAGCACATCTCGCACAGCGCCGTCGGCGTGCAGGTGGACGGTGTCGCCTCGCAACTCCAGCACGCTTCGACGGCACAGACCTCGTCACAGCCGTCGCCGTCGAGCCGGTTGCCGTCGTCACACCCCTCTCCCGGCTCGATCGTGCCGCTCGGGCAGCGCGCCCCGGTGACGTCAGTCCCGAATCCAGGCCGGAGGCATGGTAGCGGGTTGGTGACTTGGAAACCGGTGAACGAGAGACCGTCGGCGGCGACGGATCCGGTGAGCCTGTCGGCACAGTTTGGATTTCCCCGCGCCGTGGTGAACGCGCCGGTTGTCGGGTCGATGCTGCCCGTCAGGCCGCTGCTGGTGGTCAACGCCGTACCGGTCTGTGACCAATCGTCGGCAATGGCGAACGGGCCGTCGAACGGGAACGGCAGCGTGCCGCGGACCACCCACCGACCGGTGGCGTGGACGTCCGCCACGCTTGCCGTCGCGATCATGGCGACCGCCGCGCACGCCGCGACCGCAACCGGGACTACCCGGACAGAACGGAACATCCCGTGGCCCCTTGAGACACGTACCACCATGGGCCGTGAACCGGCAACGAATACTTGCGCAGTGAGTCACGGGGGGGCGACGGCCGTCACCACGGCACGGACTTTCCGTGTTGATCGAAAAAGCCGCCGGAGTCGCCGGCCCCGAGGCGATCGATGACGCCGAGCAGACGCTCCGCCGCCATGTCCGGCGACTGCACGTCGAGCCCGGTCTTGCCGAAGGGCGCCGACAATCGTGTGTCGACCGTCCCGGGGTGAAGTGCCACGCAGATCGCTTGGCGTTGGCGACGATTGAGTTCCACCGCCGCCGTCCGCACCAGTTGGTTCAGGGCCGCCTTGGAGGCGCGGTAGCCGTACCAGCCGCCCAGGTGGTTGTCGCCGATGCTGCCGACCCGCGCCGACAGGGTGGCGAACACCGCCTTCCCCTCGCGCGCCAGCAAGGGCAGAAAGTGCTTCATCACCAATGCGGGTCCAATCGCGTTGACAACGAATGCTTCGGTCAGGGTCGCGGCATCGAGCTGACGCAAGCGCTTCTCCGGCTGCATCCGCTCGCTGTGTAACACGCCGGTGGTCACCAGGATCAGGCGCGGCACGCCGAGGCGAGCGACGAACTCCGCGCACCGCACGATGCTCGCTTCGTCGGTCAGATCCACCGCGGGACTGGAGCCGCGACTGAGCCCGACCGTGGCCGCAAAGGTCTCACTCTCCGTCAGCGCCCGGACGCAGGCGCCACCGATTCCGCCGGCGGCGCCGATGACGATCGCAAGATCACCGCGTGGGAACGAAGGCATCATCTCGAATGCGTCTATCAGGCCTGGCGCAGACGCCCCAGCAGGCGGCGGATTGGCGTGCGTATGTGGGCGCGGCGGCGCAGCCGCGTGCCCCTGCGGCGTCTCTGTCGTCAGCCGCGCCGGTTGCAGCGCGAGCACTTCCGGCACTAGGAAGCGTCGCGCGGCGACGGGGCCGCGCGCGAAGGCGAGGAGCAGAGCCATGCATCCATCGGACGAGCAGACGCCGGCGCGGGCCGACACGAGCGCGGCGGAGTTCGCCGCCCTGGTGCGCGAGGGGTGCGAGTATCTGGTGCTGCAGGGCAGCGGCCTGCCGGCGGCGGCCTACATCTTCCACGCCGTGAAGGTGTGCCTGTTCGCGCTCGGCTGGATGTTCTTCGTCAGCTTCACGCCCGGGCTTGGTAGTCCGTGGCACGTCGGCGCCTGGTGGTTCGAAGGCATCGCCTTTCAGAAGGCGTTTCTGTGGGGCTGCCTGATCGAGGTGCTGGGCTTCGGCTGCATGAGCGGGCCGCTCGGCTACCGCATCGTTCCGCCGTTCACCGCCTTCCTGCATTTCCTCTGGCCGGGGACGATCAAGCAGGCGCCGTTTCCGAATCTGCCACTGTTCGGCGGCACGACGCGCACCTGGCTCGACGTCGCGTTGTACGCCGGCTTCCTCGCCGCGCTGCTGCGCGCGTTGATGGCGCCGGCGCTCGGCACGGCGCAGTTCCTGCCGGTGGTGGTGCTGCTGCCGCTCTGCGGCCTGGGCGACAAGACGATCCTGTTCGCCGCCCGCGTCGAGCATCACTTCGCCATGATCGTCTGCTTTCTGCTCGTCGGCACCGGCAATTGGATCGCCGCCGCCAAGGCGGTGCAGTTGGCGATCTGGTTCTGGGCCGGCGTGTCGAAGCTGACCGTCGCCTTCGGGTACGTCGTGCCGATCATGACGGTCAACAATCCGATGCTGCGCAGCCCGACGCTGCGGCGGCGCCTGTTCGTGTCGTATCCGAACGACATGTCCCCATCGCCGCTCGGCAAGCTGATGGCGCACGCCGGCACGTTCCTGGAGTTCGCGGCGCCGTTGACGCTGGTCTTCGTCACCGAGCCGGGGCCGCTGCAGGTGCTCGGCCTGTTGTTCGCCGTCATGCTGCACGGCTTCATCCTCAGCAACGTCCCGGCCGGGGCGGTGTTTGAATGGAACCTGCTCAGCCTCTACGCGGCCGCGTTCCTCTTCATCGGCCACCCGGGCATCACCGTCCTCGATATCGATTCGCTGCCGGTGGCGCTCTACCTGCTGGTCGGGCTGATCGTGCTGCCGCTGCTCGGCAATCTGGTGCCGTCGCGCATCTCGTTCCTGGTGGCGATGCGCTACTACGCCGGCAACTGGGCCTGGAACGCCTGGCTGTTCCGCGGCGACAGCCATCGCAAACTGGCCCAACTGAAGCGCGTCGCGCCGCTGCTGCGCGAGCAACTCGAGCGCTACGCGCCCGAGGAGGCGCCGCACATGAACAGTCGCGGCCTGGCCTTCCGCTCGCTGCACCTGCAGGGCCGCACGCTCGGCCTGCTGCTGCCGCAGGCCATCGACGGGCAGCCGTTCCACGACTACCACTACGTCGACGGCGAAGTCGTCGCCGCCTCGGTGCTGGGCTGGAACTTCGGCGAGGGGCACCTGTGCGACGAGCGGTTGCTGCGCGCCATCCAGGCGCACTGCCACTTCGCGGACGGCGAGCTGCGCGCCATCATGGTCGAGTCGCAGCCGCTGCTCGGTTCGAGCCTGCACTGGCGCATCGTCGACGCGGCCCGCGGCCAGCTCGCCGAAGGATATGCGTCGCTCGAAGAGTTGAAGCGCCGGGCGCCGTGGGACTACGGCCCGAAATGAGCCAACTCGACGCGGTCGTCGTCGGCTCCGGTCCGAACGGGCTCAGCGCGGCGATCGCGCTGGCACGCGGCGGCGCCCGCGTGCTGGTGCGCGAAGCGCGCGACAGCATCGGCGGCGGCATGCGCACCGCGGCGCTGACACTGCCCGGCTTCGCGCACGACGTCTGCTCCGGGTGCCACCCGATGGGCGTGCTGTCGCCGTTCTGGCGCACCTTACCGCTCGACGCGCACGGGCTGCGCTGGATCCATCCGCCGGTGTCGGTCGCCCATCCGCTCGACGACCAGCCGGCAGTGCTGCTGTACCGCTCGCTCGACGCCACCGCGACCGAGCTCGACGGCGACGCCGCCGCCTACCGCGCCACCTTCGCGCCGTTCCTGCTCGATCCGCACGGCGTGTTCGCCGACCTGATGGGGCCGCTGCGCCTTCCGACGCATCCGTTGCGGCTGGCGCGCTTCGGGTTGCCGGGGCTGTTGCCGGCACGGGCGGCGCTCAACGCGCGATTCCGCGGCGTCCGCGCGCGCGCCGTGCTGGCCGGCTGCGCGGCGCACTCGATCCTGCCGTTGGAGAAACCGCTCACCGCCGCCGTGGCGATGATCTTCGCACTTGCCGCGCACACCGAGACGTGGCCCGTCGCCGCCGGCGGCTCGCAGGCGATCGGCGCGGCGCTGGCGTCGTACCTGCGCCAGCTCGGCGGCCGCATCGAGACCGGCGCGCCGGTGCGGCGCCTGGCGGACCTGCCGCCGGCGCGCGTGGCGCTGTTCGACACCAGTCCGGCGCAGCTCGCCGACATCGGCGCGCCGCTGTTGCCGGCCGGCTACGTGCGCCGGTTGCGCCGCTATCGCTACGGGCCGGGCGTGTTCAAGCTCGACTGGGCGCTCGACGGGCCGATCCCCTGGCGCGACGCGCGCTGCCTGGAGGCCTCCACGGTGCACGTCGGCGGCAGCCTGGACGAGATCGCCGCGGCCGAAGCCGCCGTCTGGCGTGGCGCCCATCCGGCGCGGCCGTTCGTCATGGTGGTGCAGCAGAGCCAGTTCGATGCGAGTCGCGCGCCGGCCGGCCGGCACACCGGTTACGCGTACTGTCACGTGCCGGCCGGTTCGACGGTCGACTGTACCGCCGCCATCGAGGCGCAGCTCGAACGCTTCGCGCCGGGATTTCGCGACCGTATCCTCGCCCGCCACGTCATGCGCCCGGCGGATCTCGCGGTGGAGAATCTGAACTACGTCGGCGGCGCCATCACCGGTGGGGTGGCCGATCTCTTCCAGTTCTTCACCCGGCCGGTGGCGCGCCTCGACCCGTACACGACCCCGAGTCCGCGCCTCTACATCTGCTCCGCCTCGACCCCGCCCGGCGGCGGCGTGCACGGCATGTGCGGCTACTTCGCCGCCGCCAGCGCGGCGCGCCGCCTGCCGGGCCTGTCGATCGCGCCCTTCGCCACGCCCTGAGGCGCCGCAGCGGACAGCCCATCCGGGCTGCCGCCGCGCATCCGGCGGCCGGCGAGAGCGCCGCGCGAGCCGAATCGGAGCCCGCGCTTCCGCTCGCTCCCAGAAGTGTCACTTCATCCCCTGGCTTGATAGGGAGTCGTCCGATGAGTCTGCTGCTCGTGTTCGCGCGCCGGCATCCGCGGCGCACGTTCGCCACGCTGCTGTTCCTGGTGCTCGCCGGCCTGGCGGATGGCCTCGGCGTGTCGAGCATTCTGCCGCTCATGCGGCTGGCGATGCCGGGCGGAGTCGACGCGTCGGCGGCGCCGGGCGGTGCCGCCGTCACGGCGCTCGAGCAGCGCGTCCTGGCGCTGCTGCACGCCGTCGGACTCGAGCCGATCGCCGGCACGCTGTTCGCGCTCGTCCTTGTCGGCCTCATGCTCAAGGCGCTGCTGCTGCTCATCGCCTACCGCCAGGTGGGCTATGCCGTGGCGCATACGGCCACGACCCTGCGTCTCGACCTGATTCGGGCGCTGCTGGCGACGCGCTGGGAATACTACGTGCACCAGCCCATCGGTGTGATCGCCAACTCGGTCTCCATCGAAGCGCAGCAGGCGGCCGATGCGTATTTCCGCAGCACCCTGATCTGCGCCGCGGTCGTACAATCGGTGGTGTACGTCGTCCTCGGTTGTCTGGTGTCGTGGCAGATGACGCTCGGGGCGATCGTCGGCGGCGCGCTCATCGGCACGGCCCTGAGCCGCCTGATCCGCACGGCGCGGCGCGCCGGCAAGCGGCAGACGAAGTTGAACCGCCTCCTCCTCACCCGCCTCACCGACACCCTGCAAGCCGTCAAGCCACTCAAGGCGATGGCCCGCGAACCGCTGATCGCCCCCGTGCTCGAGGGCGAGGTCCGCAGCCTCAATCGCGCCGTGCAGCGCGAAGTCATCAGCACCGCGACGCTGGAGTCATTGCAGGAACCGTTGATCTTCCTCTTCCTCGCGATGGGGCTCTACGTCGCGGTCGCCATCATGGCGATGCCCCTGGCCGATATGATGATCCTCGTCTTCCTGTGCGCGCGGGTGCTGGTCGGGATGGGGCGCGTGCAGAAGGAGTACCAGCGCATGGCCGTGCGCGAGAGCGCCTTCTGGTCCCTGCGCGGGCTCACCCAGCGGGCCGAGGCGGCGATCGAGATCCCCAGCGGCAGCCGCGTTCCCGCCCTGCGGCGCGAGATCCGCCTCATCGACGTCGGCTTCCGCTACGAGCACGAGTGGGTTCTGCGCGACGCCTCCCTGACCATCCCGGCGGGAAGTCTGACGGTCATCACCGGCCCGTCCGGTGCCGGCAAGACGACCGCGGCGGACCTGATCATCGGTCTCCTGCAACCGAGCGTCGGCGAAGTGCTCATCGACGGCGTGCCGTTGCGGGAGATCGATACCCGCCGCTGGCGAGAGATGATCGGCTACGTCCCGCAAGAAACGATGATGCTGCACGACAGCGTCGCCATGAACGTCACCCTCGGCGATCCCGCCGCGTCCCCTGACGACGTCGCCGCGGCGCTGCGTGCCGCGGGCGCATGGGAATTCGTCGCGGCGCTGCCGAATGGCATCGACACGGTTGTCGGCGAACGTGGTCTGCGCCTGTCCGGCGGGCAACGACAGCGCATCGCGTTGGCGCGTGCCCTCATACGCCGGCCGGCACTGCTGGTTCTCGACGAGGCGACGACGGCGCTCGATCCGGCCACCGAGCGCGAGATCTGCGAGACACTGCGCCGTCTGGCGGGATCGGTGACGCTGGTGGCGATCTGCCATCATGGACATCTCGTCGACATCGCCGACCACGTCTTCCGCGTCGCCAATTGCCGCATGACCCTCGTCGGCTCGGTCGCGGAGGGCGAGGCGCGGAGCGTCGTCACAAGTTGAGCCTGACATCCGGTGACGCACGACGCCGGCCGCGTGGACCGGTGCGGCGCGCCCGGCAGCGTGTGGAGCAAGCAAGTGCCCGCGATCTCAGTCGTCATGCCGGTCTTCAATCGCCAGGGACGCGTCGTCCGGGCGCTCGAGAGCGTGCTGGCCCAGGACCTTGCCGACTTCGAGTTGATCATCGTCGACGACGCCTCGACCGATGCGACCGTGCGGGTCATCGAAGGTTACCATGATCCACGCATCGTCCTTGTGCGGCAGCCCGAGAACCGGGGTGGGGGCGCGGCGCGCAACCGCGGGGCGCGCCAGGCGCGCAGTGGCCTCATCGCCTTCCTCGACAGCGATGACGTGTTCCGCCCGCACAAGCTCGGTTTCGTGGTCGACTACTTCGCCAGCCATCCGGATATCGATGTGCTGCTGGACAGCTTCGAACTCGTCTATCCGCCGGAGCGACGAAAGCGGAACGTCATGCGGATCAATCCGCCGCTCACCGACAGCCGCGAGATCGCCGCGGGCATCTATGCCCGTCGCATCTCCAAGGCCACGCCGGCGCTGAGCTTGCGGCGCGATGCGCTGCGAACGGCGGGATACTTCGACGAGGGGCTGCGGCGCCGCCAGGATTTCGATCTCGTCATACGACTGACGCGGACGTGCCAGTGCGCGACGACGGACCAGGTGCTGTGGACCAAATTCTGGGCCGAAGGGACGATCACGTCACAGTCGAGCACCCGCATGGAGGCGATGCTCGAAATGTGCCGGCGCAACCCGGAGTATCTGACCAGGCCAGAGTATCGCATCGGCCTGGCGCGCGACCTTGCCCACCATGTGCTGCGCCTCGCCGCCAAGGGCGAGTTCGGCCTCATGCGGAGAGACCTGCGACTGTTCGCACGCGCCCACGGAACGGGCCTGACCACTCGTCTCATCGGACGCGGGCTGATCGAAAGCACCAGGCGGGCGGCAGCCGGCACGAGATAGGGGCCCATCGCCAAGGCGCCTCGAAGAGCGCGGATCACCCGCGGCCGGCGTATGCGCCCGGAATCGTCCTGTGGTAAGAGTTCTTCTCCGCCGCGGCCACATACGGGGCCAGAAACATTCAGGGACGGACGATGGAAGAACGCAGCAACACACTGCCGCCGATCACCATTCTGATCGAATGGGAGAACGCGCTGGACGTGGATGCCTCGTGGACCCACCGGGCGATGCGGGCGCTCGAAGCGGAACTCGACCGCTGCAGCGGCCGGATGAGCGAGCCGCCGCGGATCATGTACCTCTACGACGCCACCCGCGTGGTGGAGAGCGACATTCGCGATACGATCACCGTGGTTGCGCCCAAGCTCGCCGATCTGTGTCGGCTCGAATTCGTTCCGACGCCGGGACTGACCTACTACAAGCTGAAGAACCACGGCGTTGCGCGGACCACGACCGAGTTCGCCATCATGCTCGACAGCGACGCGGCGCCGCAGCCCGGATGGCTGCCTGGACTCCTGGCGCCTTTCGACGATCCCGAGATCATGGCGGTCGGCGGCTTCACGGTGCTGGGGTACAACAATCTGCTCTCGCGCGTCATGGCGTTGATCTGGATCTTCAACCTCCGCAGCGAACGCGAGAGCACCCGGCGGCGCAAGAAGATCAACGCCAACAACTGCGCCTTCCGGACGGCGTTCTTCAACGCCAACCCCTGGCCCGACCTGCCGGCTTTCAAGAAGCAATGCGGCTTCTGGCTGCGCGACATCGAACGGCGGGGGTTTCGCTGGACGCGCACCGTCGACGCGATGACCGTGCATGCGCCCCATCCCGGCCTGTCGTTCCTGCTGTGGCGCGCGTGGACGGCCGGCCTCGATCGCGACTACCAGGCCATGCATGGCGTCAGCGGCGTGCGCCTGTGGAGACTCGGCTTTGCGGTCTGGTTCTGGATAAAAAAATCCCTGCGATCGGGCCAGCGCATCATCACCAAGGGCCACGAAGTGCAGTTGCCGACGTGGCAGATTCCCGCCGCCCTGCTGCTCGCCTTCGGCTACCACACCGTCCTCTTCGCCGGCGAGATCTGGGGCGCGCTGACGCGCCGCTATAAGCCGCTGCCCGACGTCCGTCCGGCCGCCAGGCAACTGCCCCTCGCGCCCGAGTCGATTGCCCCGGCCGCTGCAGTCGAACCGCGGCATGCAGCCAGCGCAGGGCGAAGCGTCATTCGATAGTCTTGGCACTACGCCGCGCGGACCGACCGAACGCGGCTGAGGATGGCGGGTCGCGCCGGACCCCCAGCCACGCGCCGTAAGACAGGCGTCGATGATGTAGGCGTCCATGGGAGCCGAGGCGTTCACCGCGGGCCAGACGGAGTCGACGTGTCGTCGCCCACGATTCGTCGCGCGCAGCGCCGCGTTCGCCGACCGCCCAGCAGGTGCATGCGCTCATGGCGCCAGGCCGCGCGCGATCAGTCCGGCGGCAATCGTATCCGCGATGACGTCGTAGCCGCGCGGCGTGCAGCGTCCGTCGATCGCCCAATACAGCGGCGGTGACGGATGGACTGCGCGCAGCGCGGCCAGCGTGGGGATGAAGTCGACGGTGTGCGCGGCGCTTCACCGCGCACACCGCGTCTCCGGATAGAGCTCCGCATCGCCCCACGGCGGCCGCTGCGGCAATGCGACCAGCACCAATGTCGCGCCATGCGCGAGGGCGAGTCGGTGGATGCGCTCGAGATCGCCTTCCATCCTGCGCCAGGCTTCCTCCCACGACCCGTCGTCGCCGCGTGATCGCGCCTCCATCGGATCGATGGTCCCTCCGCCTGAGGGCGAAGCCCAGGCGCGCAGAGCGATGCGCCCGAGGGCGGAGTGCAGGTAGATCCACACCGCCGGGGTGCTCCAGCGCATGGCCGCGCAGGGGATCAGGTGGCCGCTCTCGGCGAGACAGACCGTGTCGGGGCCGCGCTGCGTATCGACGACGTCGTTGGGCAGCAGGGCGACCAGCACGATGTTGGGGGCGAAGGCCATTCCGTAGCGTTTCAACGTGCGCAGCTGCAAGGCCGGAAAGTGACGCGGCAGCCCGAGATTGATCATCTCCACATGGCGGTGCACACCCGGCCGCGCATTCAGCCGTCGAGCCACCTGCGATGGATAGGTGTCGCCGAAGTCGGCGCCAACGCCGTAGGTGAAGCTGTCGCCAAGCGCGACGATGCGGATGGTGTCGACCGGCTTCTCCGGGAGATGGTCGGTGTCGCGGAAGCCGAGATCGTTGTGGACGTAGTGAAACGCAAACTCCCCAGACTCGCAACGGCCACGGACGGTGGAGCCGGGTCGTCGACGATAGCCGATCGCGTCGTCCCGTATGTTGTCCCCGTACTGAGACGGCGCCGGCGCGGTGTTGCCGATCGCGCGCACCAGGAGTTCGAGTAGCATCAACGCGAGTCCGGCCCCCGCCAACGCGAGGGCGGCCCTGGTGACGGAACGACCGATCCTCACCACCGTGTCCACCGCGCGTTCACCGGACTGCCCGAGCGATCTTCACCATCTGCTCGTCTGTGCACCTGCTCTTGCGCATCGCCCTCTCCGTTGTGGTGCCCGGAGAGGCACAGTCTCACGATTCCGCCGGCCCGAAAAACGCCAGGCCGGTCACACGGCACGCCGTTCTCGATCGCCGACTCGAGCGCGCCGACGCACGGCGCCGATTATTCCGGTCCCGAGCACGGAGTGCCATATAGGTGATGTTGGCCGATGCGCAGATCGCCGCGTTCCTTTGCGACGTCGACCTGGTCGACTTGAGCCGGGCCTCGACGGTCATGCGCATGCAGGTCATCTCGACCGGCTGCCCGCTGGCGGCCCTCGATGCCGCGGCGCAGGAGGCCTTCGAGGACCTCACCTACTCGGCCTGTGCGCGCCTCAACGAGGAGCGCCGCGAGATTCTCGAACAGATCCGCCGCGAGGGTCGCGTGCATGGCGGCTGATGTCGTCTTCAACAAGGCAGCCATCATTGTGGTCGCGCCATGCTCGAGGGCGGCACGGCGATCACGATGCACGGTCGCTACGTTGCCGCGCCTGCCGAGGTGCTGCCGCTCTGTCTCGAGCGGGCACGCTCGGAATGATCCGCCGCCGTCGTTCCCATCTCTGCGACAGTTTCGGCTGTCCGGACGGCTTGGAGTCGACCGAGGGCCAGGCGGCGCGTGGTTTGCTTATCTACCCGGAGCAGGGGATCGCGGGAGGCCAGTCATGCAGGTGTCGATGTGGATGCACGCCAATCCGTACTGCGTCACCGCCGAGGAGCGGCTCGAGGTGGTCTGGCAGGAGATGCGGGCGCGCGGCTTCCGCCATGCGCCGGTCGTCGACGCGGCCGGGGCCCTGGAGGGGATGCTGAGCGACCGCGACCTGCGCGAGCACAAGGGGTACCTCGACTCGACCATCGTGAGCGCGGCGATGAGCGAGCCGGCGCTGAGCGTGCGGCCGGACGACCCGATCGAAGTCGCGGCGCGGCTGCTGCTCGAGCACCGCATCGGCGGCCTGCCGGTGGTCGACGCGGCCGGCAAGGTCATCGGCATCGTCACCGAGACCGACCTGCTGCGCGGCTTCCTCGACGGCTCCGCCGGCGAGCACGCTGCCCGCATCGACTTCCACTTCAGCGCACCGCGCCAGGGGTTTTCCGACGCCGTGCGCGCCGTCGAGGGGGCCGGCGGCACGGTCCTCGGGCTGGGCACGTTCCAGGCCACCGCCGACGGCAGCGGCGCGCGCCGATTCTTCGTTCGCCTCACCGCCCCGCATATCGATCCGATTGTCGATGCCATGGCCCGCGACGGCGTCATCGTCTCCGCCGTCCACCACCTGCCGGCCAGCCCGGCCTGAGCAGCGTCGCCAGCGCCGTGCGCAGCTGCCCGCACGGCGACGGGCGCGGCGTTGCATCAGAATCGTCACGGCGCCGTCGCCAGCCTGTCATCCGGCGTCGGCTATGGCACCAGCATGCGCGCCGCCCCAGCGCTCGCCTCCGCGGGCCCCACTCTACCGTCACCACGACGGGGCTGCTCGCGCAGGCGAGGTGGAGATCGATGATCAACGAGGTGATCGGCGGCGCGGCGGGCCTGGTGCTCGGCGCCATGCTCATCGGCGGACGCGACGAGTGCGTCGCGGCGTTGCGCGCTCTGCTGCCACTGCCGACGCGCTGGGGCGCGCCGGTGGCGGGAGCGCTGACCGGCTCAGGCATCGCCATGCTCATCGCCAGCGCGTGGCTGTTGCGCGGCCTCTCCATCTGACCGTTCGCCAGCGGCCGGTCGTACCGAGCCGCCGCACGGCCGGCACGGTTGTCCCGCGCTGGTCAGGTGCCGCAGAAGGTCTCCAACACCCGCTCGTCGGGGCGCGGCGGCAGTGAGTGGTCGGCGTGTGCCGGATGCTCGTCGAAGGGGCTGGCGAGCACCGCGCGCAGGGTCTCGAACGGCCCGAAGTCGCCGTCGATGGCCGCCGCGATCGCCTGCTCGACGCGATGATTGCGCGGGATGAAGAGCGGGTTGACGGCGCGCATGGCTTGCGCGCGCTCGGCCGGCGACCGCGGATCGCCGGCGAGGCGGGCGCGCCAGCGCGCCGCCCAGGCGTCGAACGCCGCCGGCGCCGCAAACAGCGTCCGCACGCCGTCGTCGGCGCCGGCATCGGCCGCCGCGTCGCACAGCCGGCGGAAGGTCAGCGTGTAGTCGGCCGCCGATGCGTGCATGGCGTCGAGCAGCGCCTGCACCAGCTCCCGGTCGTCGCCGTGCGCCGTCGCCAGGCCGAGCTTGGCACGCATGCCGTCGAGCCAGCACTGCGCGAAGCGGACGGGGAACGCCTCGAGTACGGCCGTCGCCGCGGCGATCGCCGCCGTACGGTCGGGATCGATCAGCGGCAGCAGCGTTTCCGCGAAGCGGGCCAGGTTCCACTGCGCGATCAGCGGCTGGTTGGCGAACGCGTAGCGCCCGCCGTGGTCGATCGAGCTGAACACCGTCCCCGGATCGTAGGCGTCGACGAACGCGCACGGCCCGTAGTCGATCGTCTCGCCCGACACGGTCATGTTGTCGGTGTTCATCACGCCGTGCACGAACCCCACCTGCAGCCAGCGCGCCACCAGCGCCGCCTGCCGCGCCGCGACCGCTTCGAGAAAGGCGAGATAGGGCCGTGGCGCGCCGACCAGCGCGGGGTCGTGGCGCGCAATCGCGTGATCGGCGAGCAGCCGCACCGCCTCGTCGTCGCCCCGCGCGGCGAAGAACTGGAAGGTGCCGATGCGGACGTGGCTGGCCGCTACCCGCGTCAGCACGGCGCCGGGCAGGGGGCGTTCGCGGAAGACCGTCTCGCCGGTCGTCACCGCCGCCAGCGCCCGCGACGTCGGCACGCCGAGCGCGTGCATCGCCTCGCTGACCAGGTACTCGCGCAGGACCGGCCCGAGCGCGGCCCGTCCGTCCCCCTGACGCGAGAACGGCGTCCGTCCCGATCCCTTGAGTTGCAGATCGCGCCGCCGCCCGTGCGCGTCGACCACCTCGCCGAGCAGCAGCGCTCGCCCGTCGCCGAGCTGCGGCACGAAGTGCCCGAACTGGTGGCCGGCGTAGGCGAGCGCGATCGGCTGCGCGTCGGCGGCCAGCGCGTTGCCGGAGAACAGCTCGGCCGCGCGCGGCTCGATCGCCGCTACGTCGAGGCGCAGCTCGCGGGCGAGCGGCCGGTTGAAGGCGATCAGCCGCGGCGCCGCCACTGCCGCCGGCGCCTGCGCGGCGAAGAAGCGCTCCGGCAGACGGCGGTAGCTGTTGTCGAAGCCCAGGTGAAGGCCGGCGTCGCCGCCGCCCGCGTCGTCGGCCGTTGCGGTCGGCATCATGGCCGCGCTACTCGCGGCGCGCGGCGCCGTCGTCCGCTCGAGCTCCCAACCTTCCGTCCGCTCGGAGGGTGTCGCTGGCATCGTCGCTTCACGTCCTCGTCCATCGGTGGAAACGCCGCGCGGATCAAGAGGGCGGCGCGAGTCGAGGACAGTCATCCCCGACCGTGCCCCCCACGATGACCAGGCCGGCGAGCGCGCCCGCCACGACGACTCCCCCGCACGGCGATCCTTCACGCCAGGTCGAAGCGGTCGTTGTTCATCACCTTGGTCCAGGCCGCGACGAAGTCCCGCACGAACTTCGCTTGCCCATCGCTGGCGCCGTACACCTCGGCGAGCGACCGCAGCTGCGCGTTCGAGCCAAACACCAGGTCGACGACGGTGCCTGTCCACTTCATCGCACCGGTGGACCGATCGCGCCCTTCGATCACGTTCGCGTCGGCTGCAGAGCGCTTCCATGTGGTGCCCATGTCGAGCAGGTTCACGAAGAAATCGTTGGTCAGCGTTCCGGGGCGCGCGGTGAAGACGCCGTGCTTGCTCTGCCCAACGTTCGCGTCGAGCGCCCGCAGCCCCCCGATCAGCACCGTCATCTCGGGGGCGCTCAGGTTCAAGAGCTGCGCCTTGTCGATCAGGAGCTCGGCGACGGCGCCTTCGAGCCCCTTGCGCACGTAGTTTCGGAACCCGTCTGCCGCCGGCTCCAGGACGGCGAAGGACTCGACGTCGGTGTGTTCCTGGGACGCGTCGGTGCGGCCCGCAGTGAAGGGCACCGTGACGCCCTGTCCGGCCTGCTTCGCCGCCGCCTCGATCGCGGCACCGCCGGCCAGCACGATCAGGTCGGCGAGTGAAATCTTCTTCCCGGCCGACTGCGCCGCGTTGAAGTCCTTCTGAATGCCCGCGAGCGCACCGAGCACCTGCGCCAGCTGCGCGGGTTGGTTGGCTTCCCAGTCCTTCTGCGGAAGCAGCCGGATGCGTGCGCCGTTGCACCCGCCACGCTTGTCACTGCCGCGGAAGGTTGCGGCCGAGGCCCATGCCGTACTGACCAACTGCGCGGTGCTGAGGCCCGATGCGAGGACCGTGGCTTTGAGCGCGGCGACGTCGTGCGCGTCGACCAACGCATGGTCGAGGGCGGGTACCGGGTCTTGCCAGATCAGGACTTCCGCCGGCACCAGCGTGCCGAGGTAGCGAGCCCGCGGGCCCATGTCGCGGTGCGTCAGCTTGAACCACGCACGCGTGAAGGCCTCGTGCAGCGCCTGCGGATTCTGCAGAAAGCGCCGCGAGATCTTCTCGTAGACCGGGTCCATGCGCAGGGCCATGTCGGCCGTGGTCATCATTGGTGCGTGACGCTTGGCCTGGCCATGCGCATCCGGCACCGTGCCATCGCCCGAGGTGCCCTTCGGCTTCCACTGGTGCGCGCCGGCGGGGCTCTTGGTCAGCTCCCACTCGTAGCCGAACAGGGTCTCGAAGTAGCCGTTGTCCCAGCGGATCGGATCTGGGGTCCACGCACCCTCGATGCCGCTGGTGATGGTGTACGCGCCCTTGCCGCTGCCGAAGCTGTTCTTCCAGCCCAGGCCCTGCTCCTCGATGTCGGCGCCCTCTGGCTCGCGGCCGACCTGCGCCGTATCGCCGGCCCCGTGCGCCTTGCCGAAGGTGTGGCCCCCGGCTACCAGCGCGACGGTTTCCTCGTCGTTCATGGCCATGCGCGCGAACGTGTCGCGGATGTCGTACGCGGAGGCGAGCGGGTCTGGCACGCCGTTCGGGCCCTCCGGGTTCACGTAAATCAGGCCCATCTGCACGGCGCCGAGCGGATTGTCGAGCTGGCGGTTGCCGGTGTAGCGCTGATCGCCCAGCCACGTGGTTTCCGGGCCCCAGTAGATCTCGTCCTCCGGGACATAGACGTCCGCCCGGCCGCCGCCGAAACCGAAGGTCTTGCAGCCCATCGAATCCATCGCGACGTTGCCGGCGAGAATCAACAGGTCGGCCCACGAGAGCTTGCGGCCGTATTTCTGCTTGATCGGCCAGAGCAGTCGGCGTGCCTTGTCGAGGTTGCCATTGTCGGGCCAGCTGTTGAGCGGCGCGAACCGCTGCGCGCCGGTGCCGCCGCCACCACGACCATCGGCGATGCGATAGGTCCCCGCGGCGTGCCAGGTCATGCGCACGAAGAAGGGGCCGTAGTGACCGTAGTCGGCGGGCCACCAATCCTTCGAGTCAGTCATCAGGGCCGTCAGGTCCCTGACCACGGCATCGAGGTCGAGGCTCTTGAACTCCTCGGCGTAGTCGAAGGCCTCTCCCATCGGATCGGCATTCGCGGACTGCTGGTGGAGTATCTTGAGGTTCAGCTGCTCGGGCCACCAGCTGGCGTTCGTCGCAGCGCCGGCCACAGTGTGACTGCCAGCGCCGCCCGAGAACGGGCACTTCGCTTCGGTTGCCATGGGTCTCTCCTCTGGATGGGTCAGCCGTGGAAGACGGACACCGATCGCAATAGCATGCCCCGGGCCGAACGCCGCGCGATTACTTTCTGAACAGTTCCATTGGCTGCCGTGACAGCGCACCACCGTTATTTCAGTGATCACCGAGATAGCGGTGTGCGCAGCAACGTCATATCGGTGTTCGGCGGCGGGGCGTGTCGTTCACCCCCCACTCGGGAGCGACCTGACCCGAGACCTGCGCGACCTCGCGCGCAGCGCGGCCGTCGCGGCTTCCCGGGCACCAGCGAGAACACCGTGATGACTCATGCGCCGCGCATGTTGGTTGACGGTGCTCGCGCGGCATTGGTAGGGCCAGCCGGCTAGGAGAAGGGCCGCGCGGGCTCGGCTGCCGCGTGCGTCCGCCTGCGAAAGCGCAACACCTGCATGCAATCAAACAGACCGCTCCTCAGACTGACCGTGATCATGTTCGCGGCAGCGCTTGCCGCGTGCGGCGATGGGGGCTCGACGCCGATGTCCGATGGCGAGGTGTACCGCGACCCGCGCGCGCCGCTCGAAGCGCGCGTCGACGATCTCCTCGGGCGCATGACGCTCGCGGAGAAGGTCGAGCAGATGCACGGCTCGGGCTTCCCGGCCGACAGCCGCGGGCTCTATCCGACTCCCGAGAACAGCCGCCTCGGCATCCCCGGCTTGGCGATGGTCGACGGGCCGCGCGGCGTCAGCGCGGCGACCGGATTCGCGACGACGTTCCCGGTCGGCAGCGCGCGTGGCGCGACCTTCGATCCCGATCTCGAGCTGCGTGTCGGCCGCGCCATGGGCGCGGAGGCGCGCGCGCGCCAGGCGAACGTGCTCCTCGCGCCGACGATCAATCTGCTGCGCCAACCGCAGTGGGGCCGCGCCCAGGAGACCTACGGTGAAGATACGTTTCACCTCGGCGCGATGGGCGCCGCCTTCATCCGCGGCGCGCAGGAACACGTCATCGCCAGCGCCAAGCACTTCGCCGTCAACAGCATCGAGAACACGCGCTTCAACGTGAACGTGACGGTCGACGAGCGCACCCTGCGGGAGGTCTATCTGCCGCACTTCAAGCGCGCGGTCGACGCCGGCGTCGGGTCGGTGATGAGCGCCTACAACAAGGTGAACGGTGAGTACTGCTCTCAGAACCGCCACCTGCTGACCGGCATCCTGAAGGACGACTGGGGCTTCGACGGGTTCGTCGAGTCGGACTGGCTCCTCGCCGTGCGCAGCACGGCGCCGTCGGCGCTCGCCGGGCTCGACATCGAGATGCCGTCGCCGGCGTACTACGGCCAGAAGCTGGTCGACGCGGTGAACGCGGGCGAAGTCCCGATCGCCGTCATCGACGACGCCGTGCGCCGCATTCTGCGCATGAAGTTCCGCTTCGGCATCTTCGACGGACGCGCGCCGCTCGATCCCGCGATCGTGGTCGAGAGTCCGGCGCACCGCGACCTGGCGCTCGAGGTGGCGCGCAAGGCGATCGTCCTGTTGAAGAACGACGCGGCGTTGCCGCTCGCGGCGTTGCCGCTCGATCGCGCCACGGTGCGCCGCGTCGCGGTGGTGGGTGCGCTCGCCGCGCGTGCGAACCTGGGCGATACCGGCAGCAGCGCGGCGCGCCCATCGCACGCGGTGTCGCCGCTCGAGGGCATCCAGGCCGCCGCCGGCGGCGTCGCCATCAGCGCCATCGCCAGCGACGAGTTCGACGCCGATCAGGCGCGACAGATCGAGGACGCCGACGCCGCCGTGGTGGTGGTCGGCTTGACGGCGGCGGACGAGGGGGAGGCCGGGATCTCCGGCGGCGACCGCGAGACGCTGGCGCTGTCTGCGGCGCACCAGCAGCTCGTCCGCGACGTCGCGAGCCGCAACCCGCGCACCATCGTCGTCCTCGAGGGCGGCAGTGCCATCACCGTCGAGGGTTGGGTCGATCAGGCGCGGGCGATCCTGATGGCCTGGTATCCGGGTCAGGACGGCGGCACCGCGATCGCGGAGGTGCTGTTCGGCGATGTGAACCCGTCCGGCAAGCTGAACGTCACGGTACCAACCTCGGAAGCCCAGCTGCCGCCGTTCGACGCGCGGGCGAAGGCGGTCGAGTACGACTACTTGCACGGCTACCGCTCGGTCGATCACGCCGGGCTCGAGCCGCGCTATCCGTTCGGCTTCGGACTCGCATACACCACCTTCTCGATTCACGACCTGACACTTGATCGCCAATCGCTCGCCGCCGACGGCACGCTGCGGGCGCGGGTGCGGGTGACGAACACGGGCGCGCGCAGCGGCGACGAGGTCGTGCAGCTTTACGTCGGCGCCGTCGGATCGCGGGTCGAGCGCGCCGTCCGCGACCTGCGTGCGTTTCAGCGGGTCTCGCTCGCCGCGGGGGAGACGAAGACCGTCACCCTGAGGGTTCCGGTGGCCGATCTGGCGTACTTCGACGTCGCCGCGGACCGCTTCGTCGTCGAGCCGATCGAGTACGTTGCCCAGGTCGGCACGTCGTCGCGCGATCTCCCGCTCGCCGCGCCCTTCCGGGTGGTCGCGCGCTGAAGTCTCGTCGCGCGGCCCGGGCCGCGGCTTGCCGCCCGCACGCGCTGAGCCTGCCCCGGCTCAAACCGGCCGGCCTTGTGTCCGGTCGCGCGCGGGGCGATGACCCACGCATGGCGGCCTCCCAGCCGGCGCCGCGCCGCGTCGCGTCACGCTCCGACCCGTTGGCGACGGCGCGCGCCCTCGTCACGCGCGGGCTCGTCGGGCACCCGGTGCGCATCTTCCTCTTCGGCTCGCGGGCGCGCGGAGACGCCGCGCCGTTCTCCGACATCGACATCGCCCTGTTGGCCGCCGCGCCACTGCCGCTCGACCTGCTCGGCCGTCTGCGCGAAACGTTGGAAGAGAGCACCGTCCCGGTGCGCGTCGATCTCGTCGACCTGCGGCTCGCCGACCCGGCCTTCCGCCGCGCGGTACTGGCGGACGCGGTGAAATGGACCGTCTGACGCAGCGCCTCGGGCTGGCGCGCCGGGCGCTGGCGCAGCTCTACCTGCGCGAGCGCTAGGGCAGCCCAGCCGGCTCGCCGAGCATGCCGCCCTGCTCAACGCCTGGTTCCACCGCATCGCGCAGCGCCTGGCAGCGCCGCCCGCCTGATCGGCGCGCGCGGGGGGCCGGCCGCGCCCGCTCCCGCAGGCGACGGCCGCGGCAGCGGCGGCTTGTGGTGTCGCTCACGATGGCGTCGTGGGGAAGGAACTCGACGATCGGCTTGCCTGACGCAGGTTGCGCTCGTGGCTCGCCTCGTCGATCCGGTAGAAGGTCCAGATGCCGATCGAGCTCACGTTGATGACGACGATGCACGGCAGGTAGAGCCATGCGAGCTGCGTCATGAGCGCGAGCGTCTCGGGGCCGGGCCTGGCCTGCTGCGGAAACGCGACCCAGCTGAGCAGCAGGCCCGGCAGGATCGTCGACACCGAAGCGAGCAGCTTGCTGGGCAGGCTGTCCGCCGTGAACAGGAGGCCTTCGGATCGCCGGCCGGTCGTGGCCTGCACGTCTTCGACGATGTCCGCGATCATCGAAGACACCAGGATGAAGCCCGCGATGCCGCAGCTGCCTGCCAGAAGCAGGAACGTCGCCAGCACGCCGAGCAGCATCGGCGAGTCGTTCGGAACGAACAGCCCCAGCAGCCTGAGCAGCATCGGCGCCTGGCTGAACGCGACGCTGGCGAAGAACAGTGTCATGCACGCGCGCTTCTTGCCCCAGACGCGCGAGATGCGCGGCGCGATCGACGCGGCGAGGATCGGAATGGGAATGCCGAGCAAGGTCAGCACGAGGATGTCGTTCGACTCGAGCCCCCAGAAGTACGTGTTGAAGTAGAGGCCCAGCCCCGAGGAAAGGCCTGAGCCCAGGCCCGCCACGAGACTCGCCGCCAGAACGACCACGAAGTTCCGGTTGCGGAGCGTCGCCCAGGCGTCCGCGAGCTGATCCTTGATGCGGGCCGATGACGCCTCGGGCGGCCGGTGCAGCCGCGCCGCTGCCTTCTGCGTGCCCACCGCGAGAACGAGCCCCGCGGTGACGATCACGCCGGCGAGCGCGATGGACATCGGCCCGTAGCCGGCGCCATTGAGCTGCCCGATCGGGAACTCGGGGGTGGCGCGCAGAAACACGCCGTAGACGAGCACCGTCGCGAGCCCCGCGCCGAGCGCCCCGAACGCCCAGCGCTGGCCGAGCAGGACGGTGCGCTGGTGGTAGCCGGGCGCGAGTTCCGGCGCGAGCGCGCCGCTCGGCACCTCGTACAGGCTGTAGGCGAGGTTCACCAGCAGCCCGGTGCCGAGCACGTACGAGAAGAGCGCCGCGATCGACCAACCGATGGGCGGGTGCCACCTGAAGTAGAGCGCGATCGGAATCAGCAGCAGCCCGGCGTAGATGAAGGGGTGCCGGCGGCCCCAGTGCGAGCGCAGACGATCGGACGAGTGGCCGATCAGCGGATCCCAGAGGGCATCGACGACGATCGTGACGGACAGCGCCAGGCTCACGAGATGCGCCGGCACCCCCACGATCTGGTTGAAGAAGAACAGGGTGAGCCCGCCGAACACGGCGAAGCTGCCGTTGGCCACGGAGCCCGCGGCATAGGCGATTCGCACGCGACGCGTCAGATGCAACACGCCGGCCGGTTCATCTTTCGTGGTCGGCGAAGCCGATGAGGACATCGTTCTCGGACTCTTGGTCGTGGTCGCTCGCTGCCGCATCGTCCGGAAGCTACAGCGCGAGCCCCGCCGCGCCCATGCGGACAGCCCGCATCAGCTGCTGATCGCGACGCAACATCGAGTATCGGACGTGGGAGGCGGGCCTCCCGCCGCCCGTTGGTGGGACGCAGCTCGATCGCGAGCCTTGGAAGCGCTCATGGCCGGAGCCATAGCGGGGCGGCGCGATGGACGCGAGGCGCGCATCGTCCGTATGAACTGGCTATGCGACATGATCGGGATCCATCGGACGTGGTGGACCGGAGGGCGTTGGCGAACCGGGCCGAGGTACGACCAAGACTCCGCTACGTCGCGGTGACCTACCAGGCGCAGAAAGGCCCCCTCGGTTCTCGTAGCGAGCGCGACTGCGTGATCGAGTTTGCCGCCTCAGCCGCTGCACGGCGTCGCCGAACCAGACGCGCTCACGTGTCGGATGGCCACGCGCGCGACGCGTCGCACGCTTCAGAACGTGCAAACGAGATTCAGATAGTCCTGAGGCTTGCGTGGTGTGCACAGCGCGCGGCCGGCGGTGGCGCCGCGCTGCCGTGCCGAATCGTCGATCGGCGAGCGCGTGACGATGTAGGCGCCGCTGCCGTCCTGGGCGAATTCGATCGCGTAGCGGTGGCCTGCCTCGACCGGCAGGCTCACGTTCACCAGGAGGACGCCCTGGTCGAACTGCGCCAACGTTCCGAAGAGACCGCCCGCAGTGTACTGCGTGTATCGATTGACCCCGAAGGTGTGCTCGCCCGGCAGCACCTCGACGCGCGCATCGCCGCTCTTCCAGTCGCCGGCGGCCCGTGCGCCGTCGATCGTTACGATCTGCACATACTCGTTGCGCATGACGAGCATCTCGCTCCCGCCTTTGACGATCGCGACTTCGGCCGGTGGCCGCGCCGGCCCGGGATAGGCCCGCGACACGCAGCCGCTGCTGCACAGGGCGAGGGCGGCAACCGCGATCGGCCCGACGCGCCAATGCGCCGGTAGCGATCGGCAACGGCCCTCCCGTCCGTGTCTCGTCCGCGTCCCCATGGACGGACGCCGCTACCATACCGCCCGATGCCGGACCAGTGGCTACGGCCCCGCCGACGACCGCAGGCGGCGCAACTCTTCACCGCGGTGCCATCACCCCGTCATCTGCAGCCGCTATGCAGGCACCTCTTCCGTCGGAACACGGGGGCGGAAGGGGGCAGGCACGGGTGGTGCCGGGCGACCGGCACCACCCAACGCCCTTTACTGTAACTCTCCGCGGTCAGGCTTGATGGGTGCGATAGTGGGCGGATGGTCGCCCGCCTTGGCGTTGGTCCGGACTCGCCGCGCGAGCTACGCGTCGCGTGGACGCAGTGCCGCGAGCGCGATGAGCACCGCGACTCCCACGGTGGCGGCCACGACCGCGCCTGAGGATGGGATGGCGAGCCAGGCGAGCGATTCTTTCGCGGCGCCTGTGCTCCCCAGCCCCGGCGCGCGGAATCCGGCCCACATCCAGAAGGTGGAGTAGCCGAGCGATCCCGCGCTGAGCGCGACGCTGAGTGCGCGCGCGAGACGCGCCTCGGTCCCCAGCATCACCAGTACGAGCGAGAGACCGATGGCCACCGCGCCGAGTGCGCCAGCGTGCAGATGGGCGCGCTGCATGTAGACCCACGCCTTGTCGAGCACCGGCTGGGCGGCGACAGGGTCCTGTTTGTAGACCGTGGCCTCCACGGCCGTAGCCGAGGCGGTGAGTCGACTCTTGATGGCGTCCTCATTGAGCCCGAAGACGACGCCCATGAGGAAGCCGAAGCGCAGCGTCAGCACCCCGAGGAAGAGGCCAGGGAGCATCGGCCGGATCGCCGCGGCGCGATCAAACGGAAGCGGAGGTACGGATCGAGACGCGATCATGATGGACCATGTGCTCTGACGACGTGTGCATCAATCAGGCAACAAGACTAGCTCCGCGGGGGATGTCACTCAGGGTGCGCCCCATCCGAGCTGAATGACTGCGAAGTCGTCGGCGGTGATGGTGCGGAAGGCGCGCGTGATGGGTGCACTGCGCGCCGCTTCGTCGCAGGGCACCAGTCCCGGGAAGATGTTAAGTCCAGCGGCATCGGCCGAGGTCCACCCTTCGGGGCGACGCGCATTACTGGCGAGACTGAACACGGCCCCGGAGCCTGCCTCCCCTCGTCCGGCGCCGCTGTTCCATCGCGTGGCCCAGGTCTCGAAGTGGAGAATGCGATCGCGATCGATGAGGATGAGGTGTCGGTCATCCGCGTTGCCGCCATCGGCAACGGGCCTTTCTATTGTAGGCTGGCGTGATCGCGCGCGGCGGCCGCGCCGGCGACGTCACCGCCGACCGCGGCGCCTCAGCCGAGGCCCATGCGCTTGGCGATGATCACCTTCATGATCTCGTTGGTGCCGGCGTAGATCGACTGCACCGCGGCGTCGGCGTAGTCCATGGCGATCGGGTACTCGAGCATGAACCCGTAGCCACCGTGCAGCTGCAGGCACTCGCTGGTCAGGCGCTTCTGCAGATCGGTGGTCCACCACTTGGCCATGCTGACCTCGGTGACGACGTCGTCGCCGCGCACGTGCGCCGCCAGCAAGCGGTCGGTGAACGCCTGGCCGATCTCGAGCTGGGTGGCCAGCTCGGCGAGCGTGAACTGGGTGTTCTGGAAAGCGGCGATCGGCTGGCCGAAGGCGCGCCGTTCCTGGCAGTAGGCGATGGTGTCGGCGAGGGCGCGCCGGCACGAGGCCATCGACGACACGGCGATGCTGAGGCGCTCCTGCTGCAGTTGCTCCATCAACTGGATGAAGCCGCGCCCCTCCTGGCCGAGCACGTTGGCGATCGGCACGCGGCAGTCCTCGAAGGCCAGCTCGCTGGTGTCCTGGCCGCGCAGGCCGAGTTTGTCGAGCTTGCGGCCGCGCACGAAGCCGGGCGTGCTCGCCTCGACCAGGATCAGGCTGATGCCCTTGTGCGCTGGCTTGGCGTCCGGGTCGGTCTTGCAGACGACGATGAACAGGTCGCCGATCTGGCCGTTGGAGATGAAGATCTTGGCGCCGTTGATGACGAAGTGGTCGCCGTCGCGGCGGGCGCGCGTCTGCACGTTGGCGAGATCGGAGCCGGTGCCGGGCTCGGTCATGGCGATGCCGAGCAGCACTTCGCCGGCGATGGCGCCGGGCACCCAGCGCCGCTTCTGCTCTTCGGTGCCGTAATGGACCAGGTAGGGCAGGCAGATGTCGGAGTGCAGCGAGATCATCATCGCGTGCGCCCGCACGTCGGCCATCTCCTCGATGACGATGGCGTCGTAGAGGAAGTCGCCGCCGGCGCCGCCGTACTCGACCGGCTGGTTGGCGCCGAGGAAGCCGGCGGCGCCGGCCTTGCGCCAAGTCTCGCGGTCGCTGGTGCCGCGCTCGTTCCACTGCGCCACCTTGGGCGCGATCTCCTTCTCCACGAACTTGCGGAACTGGGCGCGGAAGAGGTCGTGCTCGGGGCTGAAGATGTCGCGCTTCATGCGGTGAGAGCCTAGCCGATGTGACGCCGCAGCCAAGCCACCCGCCGCGGCGGAGACTACGGCAGCCGATGCCCCTGCGATGCCACCACCACGTCGTACCAGTCCTGCCGCGACAGCGTGACGCGGAAGGCGTCGGCGGCGGCGGCGATGCGGTCGACGCGCTGGGTGCCGAGAATCGGGATGATGCCGGCCGGATGGACGAGCAGCCAGGCGAGGACGATGGCGCTGCGCGCCACGCCCTCGCGCGTGGCCAAGCGGTCGAGGCACTCGAGCAGTCCGGTCAGGCGGGCGCCGTCGGGCTCGCGCCGGGCGTCCTCGAGCGGCGCCAGCAGCTCGCCGCCGGCGAGCGGGCCCCAGGCGAGCGGCGCGACGCGTTCGCGCAGGCAGTGATCGAGGACCCCGTCGCGCAACGCGTCGAGACTCCACGGATTGAGCGCCACCTGATGGGTGACGATCGGGAACGGCAGCCAGCGCTGCAAGGTGTCGACCTGCGCCGGCGTGTGGTTCGAGACACCGACGGCGCGGATCTTGCCGTCGCGGCGCAACGCGTCGAGGGCGTCGGCGAGGGCGCGTGGGTGGGCGACCCAATCGGGGCGGTGGATCTGGTACAGGTCGAGGGTCTCGATGCGCAGGCGCCGCAGCGACGCCTCGCAGGCGGCGGTGACGTGCGCCGGGCTGGAGTCGTACGGCATCCCCGGCACGACGCCGCACTTGCTGGCGATCACCATGCCGTCGCGCAGCTGCGGCGCCTCGGCCAGCGCGTCACCGAAGAGGCGTTCGGCGGCGCCGTCGCCGCCGTAGACATCGGCGTGGTCGAAGAGCGTCACGCCGAGCGCCAGCGCCGCGTCGAGCTTGGCGCGCGCGTCGCGCACCGAGGTGCCGGCGAAGCGTCCGCAGCCGTAGGCGAGGGGGAAGACGCGCAGCGTGCTGCGCCCGAGCGATCGCGGCGCCGCGTCGAGCGGCAGTCCGCTCACTTGCGCGTGCGGCGCGGCGTCGCCTTCTTGCGCTTGGGCGGCGCCGGGCGCGCCGCCTTGCGCTTCGGCGCCGGCTTGGCGCCCTCGAGGCTGAGCCGGAACTCGTGCACGTACTTCTCGACCTGCGCCGCGACTTCGGCGCCGCCCTTGCGCATGCGGTCGCCGAGCCCCTGCAGCGACTTCGGCGCTGCCTTGGTGCGCTTGCGGATGTCGCCGCGCAACTGCCGGGCGGCCTTCTCGACGTCCTTGATCAGACTGGCGATACGTTCGCGGGGTCCTGCAGCCATGGCGTCCTCCTCCGATGTGCTGCGTTGCGTAAACCACAACGAGGCGTTGATCGCCACCGGGAACCGAGTCGACCCCCTCACCCTGACCCTCTCCCGCAGGGAGAGGGTCAGGGTGAGGGGATCCCAGATTCCCCTCAGTGCAGCAGCGCCACAGTCACTCCGGCGCCGCCTTCGGCTGGCTCGCCGACGCGGAAGCCGGCGCAGTAGGGGGAGCTGGCGAGGTGGTCCTGCACGGCGCGGCGCAGGGCGCCGCTGCCGACGCCGTGGACGATGCGCACGCTCTCGCGGTCGCCGCGCGCGGCGTTGTCGAGAAACGGCGTCAGGCGCTCGAGGGCTTCGCGGGCGCGCAGGCCGATGAGGTTGAGCTCGCCGGCGCCGGCGTCGCTGGCGGGGGCGACGAAGGCGACGACCGGCGGCGCGGTGGGCGGCGCGGCGCCGAGGCGGCGCAGCTGCGCCGTCGGGACCTCGAAGCGCATGGCGCCGCGCTGGATCCAGGCTCGCGGGCCGGCGATCTCGAGCAGCTCGCCCTGGATGCCGCGGTCGCTGACCTCGACCGTGTCGCCAACCTCGATGCGTCCGGGAAGCACCGTCGCCCGCGCCGGTGGCGGGACCGCTTCGTCGTGCTGGCGGGCCGTCAGCGCCGCCTCCTGCTCGCGCGTGAAACGGGCGAACTCGGCCCGCGACGCCGCGTCGGCGCGCAGGCCCTCGAGCTGGGCGCGGCCGTCCGCCTTGAGCTGGCGCACGAAGGCGCGCGCGCCGCGCAGCTCCTCCTGCCAGGCGGCGCGGCGGCGCTCGCGCAGCTCGGCGACCAGGCGGGCCGATTCGGCGGCATCGGCGGCGAGCTGCGCTTCGTGCGCGGCGACGGCCGCCAGGCGGGTTTCGAGCCCGGCGCGCGTGCGCTCGAGGCGTTCGAGCGCGGCGTTGAGGACCTGCGCATGTTCGGGCTGCGCCGCCGCGGCGGTGTCGAGGATGGCGGCGGGCAGGCCGAGGCGGCGGGCGATGGGCAGGGCGAGGCTGCGGCCGATCGACTCGTAGATCAGGCGATAGCGCGGCGTCAGCGTGTCGACGTCGACATCCACCGCCGCGACGACGCAGCGCGGGTCGTCGAGCGCCAGCAGCTTGAGCGGCGTGTAGTGGGTCGTCAGGGCCAGGTGTGCGCCGGCGGCGTCGAACCAGCGCAGCAGCCCGATCGCCAGCGCGGCGCCCTCCTCGGGGTCGGTGCCGACGCCGGGCTCGTCGAGCAGCACCAGGGCGCCGCGCGCCCCGGCGGCGGCGATCTCGCACAGATTGGCGACGTGGGCGGAGAAGGTGGAGAGATTGCGTTCGACACTCTGCTCGTCGCCGACGTCGGCGAACACGGCCCCGAAGCACGGCAGCCGGGCGCCCTCGGCGGCGGGGATGAGCAGGCCGCTCTGCGCCATCAGCGCGCACAGGCCAAGGGTCTTGAGGGCGACCGTCTTGCCGCCGGTGTTGGGGCCGGTGACGACCAGCACATGACGGTCGGCGGGCAGCACCACGTCGATCGGCGTCACGGCGCGGCCGCCGAACAGCAGGCCGGGATGGCGCGCGCCGCGCAGCTCGACGGCGAAGTCGCTGAACGTCGGCCGCGTGCAGTGGTAGGCGCGCGCGAAACGGGCGGCGGCGACCAGGCAGTCGACCTCGATCAGCGCCTCGACGCTCGCCGTGATGGCCGCCTGCTCGGCGCCGACCAGGGCGGTGAGGTCGGTGAGGATGCGCTGCACGAGGATCTCCTCCTCGCGCACAGCGAGGAGCAGCTCGTTGTTCATCTCGACGGCGAACAGCGGCTCGACGAAGAATGTCTCACCCGACACCGAGCGATCCTGCACGACGCCGGGCAGTTGCGCTGCGGCGCTGGCGCGCACCGGCACGACGAAGCGGTTGTTGCGGATGGTGATGTAGTCGTCGGCGATGATGTCGCCCAGGCCGCGGCGGGCGATCAGTTCCTCGAGCTTGCGCTGCAGGCCGTCGCGCAGGCGTCGGATGCCGGCGCGCAGGCGCGCCAGGGCCGGGCTGGCGGCGTCGAGCACCTGGCCCTCGTCGTCGAGGGCGCGGCCGAGCGCGGCCTCGAGGGCGGGGAAGGCGACCAGGCGCGCCGGCAGCGTCGCGAGCGTCGGCGCTGTCTCGATGTGGCGGCGCAAGAAGGCGCCGACGGCGCGCAGCGCCGCCAGCGTCGCGCGCACCGCCACCAGGGTGCGGCCGTCGAGCACGAAGCCCTCGTGCGCGGCGCTGCGCAGGGAGGCGCGCACGTCGGCGAAGGCCGGCAGGGGTGGGTCGCCGTGCTGCTCGCACAGTCGGTGCAACTGCCAGGCGCGCTCGAGGGCGGCGTCGGCGGCGGCGCGATCGGCGGTCGGCGCCAGCGCCCGGCAGCGCTCCTGCCCGGCCGACGAAGCGGCCAGCTCCGCCACCCGCGCCGTGACGCGCGGGAACTCCAACGCCACGAGATCGCGTGCCCGCATAGGTGGGGAGCTACACCGCCGCCGCGGCTTTGTCGCCCACGCCGCGACCTTGACCTCGGCCTCCGCGGCGTAGGGACGTTCACGACGCCCTCGCAGCGCTCGTCGCATTCGGGGAATCACTAATAGACCAAGGACGACCACGTGTCGTACACCGGGCGGCGAGAAGCAGGAGCACGGTACATGTATCAGATGGTCATGCTCGCCGCGGTCATGGTCGCGGCGCCAATCGTCGGCTGCAATGCGATCGGCGACGCGTTCATGCCTCCGTTGAACGGCACCGCGGAGACCGACGACAGCCGGACGAAGCTCGACATCGTCACAGTGACGCAGATCGAAGACTGGCGCGACGCTCGCGATGCCCGCACTGCGACGATGCTGCACTCCGACAAGTACGACCTCGCGGCCTGGGGCGATCCAGCGGCAACCCTGCAGCCTGCGGCTGTATCTCGCGCGCTGGCGTTGCACCGGACGCAGCCCGCGACGCCGCCGCTTCCCTTTCGCTGTGGCGAGGCGTTCGACCCTGCGGATCCGGCCACGCAGACGGCTTTGCGCGAGTTTCTGAGCTGCACGGGGCAATTGACCAGGACCGACGAGGCGATCTTCGGGATGGGTGCTGGCAGCGCGGTCATGATGACCAGTGCCGCAGATATGTTCGCGATGGGCGCCGCAGTCGCCATAAAGGCGCTCGGGGAGGGCCTCAAGAAGGAATCGACGCGTTACCGGGCGGAGTACTCCGCATTCGGGACCGGATCACTCTATGTCGCCGGGGCGCAAGCTGGTGCGGTAGACCTTCAAACGGCGCGACTGATTCAGATCACCCGAGCGGCAACATCTGGCGATGACAAGGCAGTGACCCCGGCGATGTGCTTGGTCATACGGGTCGACATCGACGCCAGTGGGCAGGCCGTGCAGTTGAAGCCGGTGTCCCTGCGAGTCAACCGCACCTACGCGAAGGTCGCCGGGATGCAGCAGGATTGGGCGACGTCGTACGGTCTCCTGTGGCCGTGGATGTGGGGGCATGGGGTCTACGCGCTGTTCGACCAAGACGTCTTCGACGTCGACCTGTCCGTCACGGTGGAGACAGACGTCGTTCGCACCTGGGACAAGGACCATGAAGCGGCGCAGATCGGGTCTGTGGACTTCAAGCTGCCCTCGGTAGACGCACGAAACCTCCCCTTCGAGCGCACTTGCTACGGCAACGGAATCGCGGTTCCGTCGCCCTATCTGCCGCTTCCCTCTTCCGACCCCAACCTGGCCAGCGTGCCGATGAACGTTCGAATCTCGGTCACCGAGGCGAATGACCTCGGCAAGGCGCTGAACACCGTCAGCGGTCTGCTTTCCGACAACTCTGAAGACATCAGCAAGGGCGCAGCGTCCGTGCTCGGGTTCAGCGACAAGAAGACGGACCAGGACGACGCAGCGTCGGACGATGGAGGCAGCGGCGACGGCCCGCCGTAGCGGGCGATCGACCTCGCTGCCGCGACTCGCTTCCGCGGCGCCGTGAACGCCGCGCCTTGGCCTGCTGGCCTGTTTGTGGAACACCGCAGGAGTGAACCACAGCGAGATCGTCAACTTCCTCTGGGGCGTCGCCGACCTGATCCGCGACACGTTTAAGCGCGGCAAGTATCAGGACGTCATCCTGCCGCTCACCGTCCTGCGCCGCCTCGACTGCGTGCTGGCGCCCACCAAGGACGCCGTCCTCACCGCCCAGGCGAAGTTCCGCGGCAAGCTCGAGGACCGCGGCGGCCAATTGCGCAAGGCCTCCGGCTTCGCCTTTTACAATACCTCGCGTTACGACTTCGGCCGACTGCTCGAGGACGCCCCGCACCTCGCCGCCAACCTGCGCAACTACATCGCCGGCTTCAGCCCGAACATGCGCGAGGTGCTGGAGAAGTTCGACTTCGACAACACCATCAGCAAGCTCGACGAGGCCGGCCTGCTGTTCCAGGTGCTGGAGCGCTTCAAGAAGGTCGAGCTGCACCCCGACAAGGTCGACAACCCGACCATGGGGACGATCTTCGAGGAGCTGATCCGCAAGTTCAACGAAGCGCTGAACGAGAATCCGGGCGAGCACTTCACGCCGCGCGACGTCGTCCATCTGATGGTCGATCTCATGCTCGCCGGCGACGCGGAGGGATTGCGGACCGGCAAGCCGGTGCGCAGCGTCTGCGATCCGTGCTGCGGTTCCGGCGGCATGCTGATGATCAGCAAGGAGCACGTCACCGTCGGCCTGCGCCGCAACGGCGACCTGCTGCGTCCGCCGATCAATCCGCAGGCGGAGATCCACCTCTTCGGCCAGGAGGTGAACCCCGAGACCTGGGCGGTGTCGAAGTCGGACCTGTACATGAAGGACCCGACCGGCCGCGATGCGGACCGCATCGCCTACGGCAGCACCCTCTCTAACGATCGCCACGCCGGCACCGCCTTCGACTACCTGATCGCCAACCCGCCCTACGGCAAGGACTGGAAGCGCGACAAGGAAGACGTCGAAGCCGAGCACAACCGCGGAACGTCCGGCCGCTTTTCCGCCGGACTGCCGCGCATCAGCGACGGCCAGCTCCTCTTCCTCCTGCACATGCTGGCGCACGCCAAGCCGCGCGCCGACGGCGGCTCGCGCCTGGCCATCATCATGAACGGTTCGCCGCTCTTCACCGGCGACGCCGGCAGTGGCGAGAGCGAGATCCGCCGCTTCATTCTCGAGTACGACCTGCTCGAAGCGCTGATCGCTCTGCCCGAACAGCTCTTCTACAACACCGGCATCGCCACCTACGTCTGGGTGCTGACCAACCGCAAGGCGCCGGCGCGCGTCGGCCGCGTGCAACTCATCGACGCGACGGCGTTCTGGGTGCCGATGCGCAAGAGCCTCGGCGACAAGCGGCGCGAGATCCCGACTGACAAAGCGCAGGACATAGTCGCCCTGCTCGCCGCCTGCTGCGACGGCGACACCCGCCGCGTGGCGAAGGACGACAAGGACGAGGACGTCGTCGTCAGTCGCCTCTTCCCGACGACGCAATTCGGCTTCCGCAAGATCACCATCGAGCGGCCGCTACGCCTGTCCTTCCAGGCGACTCCCGAGCGCATCGCCCGCCTCGAGGACGAGCGCGCCTTCCAGGCCCTGGCGCAGTCGAAGAAGAAAGGCGCCGCCGGCGCCAAGGAGCAGGCCGCCGGCCGCGCCCTGCAGGAGGCCATCCGCCAACTCGTCCGCGGCCTGCCGGGCGAGCCCGTCGCCGACCGCGCGCAGTTCGCGCGCCTGCTCGACGCCGCCGCGGAGCAAGCGGCGGTGAAGCTGCCGGCGCCGGCGCGCAAGGAGTACATCCGGACGCGGTTTGCGGTGAAGGTCGACGCGAGCGCCTGAAACGAGTGACGTCGCCGTGGACCTGGTTCGGGCGCCTCGGCTCGACCCGACAGAACCCATAGGGCGAGCGAGGGTCGAGCCGCACGACACCCCGGAGCGGATCGTGATCGACGCCCGGCGCTCAGAACCCGACAACGGGGCCGATTGACCCAATTAGAACAGTACCTGCTGGCAGAGTTCACGGTTCGCGTCCGAGGCGGGCGTTCGCCTTGTCTTCGTTGGGGAACTTCCGGCGAACGCCGCGACCTTGACTCGCCACCGACCCCCCGTTAGCCACCGAATCAGATGTCGACATGGCTCGCGCTGCGCGTGATCGGGACATTCCTGTTCCTGATCATGGCCTTCTTCTTCGTGCTCACCTACGAGCCGATCCTGAAAGTCGTCGATATCGGCGCCGGGCTGGCGCAGTTCTCCGCCTGGATGAGCTACGGCGTCCTCACGGTCGTCGGTGCGCTGGGCGGCTTCCCGGTGCACAAGATGGGCACCATCATGGGCTCGGGCGCCTTCGAGGTCGATGTCGCGCCGGCCTGCTCCGGCGCGGTGCCGACCAGCATTTATCTCGCCGCGGTGCTCGCCTTCCCGACCTCGTGGCGTGCACGCGGATTCGGCACGGTACTCGGCATCGTCACCATTCAGCTCGTCAACATCGTCCGCGTCTGTGCGCTGTTCCTCATCGGGCTCTTCTTCCACGAGATCTTCCACGACACGCACGTCTACGTCGCGCAGGCCCTGGTGGTCTGCGTCGCGGTCGCGCTGTGGCTGTTCTGGGCGACCCGCTACGCCGATGCGCCTGCGCATTAAGCCGCTGCGCTTTCTGCTCCTGCTGGTCGGGTTTCTCGCCCTCACCTACGCGGCGTGGAAGCCGCTGGCGCCGGCCTGGGCGCAGGTCTTGCTGGGCGCCTCGCGCCTCGGCATCTGGGCGACGGAGTTCTCCAGCGATCCGACCTGGAGCCACCCGACGGCGCTGTTCATCGAGCCGCAGCGCAGCCCGACGGCGATCTTCTACGTGCAGCAGAATCTCTTTCTCACCACGCCGCCGCCGACCGGAACGTCGATGCGCGACTGGCTGCAGAGCACCCCGAGCGCCGTGCGCATCCCGCCGCAGGGGATTCCGGCCGAATGGGTGATGGCGAACCTGGTGCTGCTGATCCCGTTGATGCTCGCCACGCCGGCGCCGAGTTGGGGCGCCAAGGCGGCGCGGCTGGCGCTGGCGGTGGGCATTGCGTTGGTGCTGCAGGTGTTCGACGTGGTGGTGGGGATCAAGGCCTTCTATGCGGCGACGTTTCCGGGCGTGTGGAGCCCGTTCATGGCGCGCACCTACCAGTTCCTCGACGCCTTCGTGCAGAGCTGGGACACGCAGTTGTTCCCGTTCGTCATCTGGGCGGGGATTCATCTGAAGGAGTTGCTGCCGACGGCGGCGGGCCCCGCCACCGCCACCGGTGCGCCGCCGGCGCCGCGCGCCGAGCGGCGCCGCCAGGGGCGGCGGTAGGCCTTGGGGCTGCGGGGTTCGGTGATGCGGCGGCGTGCGGTTCTCCTCGCACTGCTCCTTGCCGTGCCGGTCCGTGGGGTCGACATCGACGCCGCCAAGGTCGTCGACCTCACGCATCCGTTCGACGCGCGCACGGTGTACTGGCCGACCGAGAAGGGCTTCGCCTTCGAGTCGCTCGCGCGCGGCGAGACGGCGGGCGGCTACTGGTACGAGGCCAATCGCTACGCGGCGGCCGAGCACGGCGGGACGCACCTCGACGCGCCGGCGCACTTCGCGCGCGGCAAGGCGACGACCGACCAGCTGCCGGTGACGGCGGCCATCGGCCCGCTGGTGGTCGTCGACGTGCGCGCCGCGGCGGCGCTCGATCGCGACTACCGGCTGACGCGCGCCGACCTGGCGGTCTGGGAGACGGCGCACGGGCGCATTCCCGCCGGCGCCATCGTCGTCATGGACAGCGGCTGGGCGGCGCGCTGGCCCGACAAGCGGCGCTACCTCGGCAGTGACACGCCCGGCGACACGCAGAACCTGCACTTCCCCGGCTTCGCGCGCGAAGCGGCGGAGTTTCTCGTCGCCGAGCGCGACATCAAGGCGATCGGCGTCGACACGCCGAGCCTCGACCACGGCCCCTCGCGCGACTTCATCGTGCACCGCATCGTCAACGGCGCCGACAAGCCGGGTCTCGAGAACCTCGCCAATCTCGACCGCCTGCCGCGCGCCGGGGCGACGCTGATCGCCCTGCCGATGCTCATCGCCGGCGGCTCGGGCGGGCCGCTGCGCGCCATCGCCGTGCTGCCCTGAGCCGCGTGCGCGCACCGCTTCACCACCGCACCCTCGGCGCGCTGCTCGCCGCGCTGGCGGCGGGCTGCGGGCGTGAGCCGCCGCCACCGAGCACGCCGCCGCGGCTGGTCTTTGCCGCCACTGCGCACGACGCCGGACCGCTGCCGCAGGGCGCGCCGATCGAGCACGACTTCGCCTTCCGCAACGACGGCGGGGCGCCGCTGACGATCATTCAACTGCGCCCGGGTCCGGGGTGCGAGGCGACCCTGGAGGGCGCCAGTGACATCGCACCCGGCGGCGCCGGCGCGATCCGCAGCCGCTGCGAGACCGCCGACTGGCCGGGTCCGCAGCGCCGCACGGTGACCGTCTACAGCAACGATCCACACGAGCGCGCCGCCCTGCTGCTGCTCACCGGCACCGTCGCCCTCGAGGCGGCGGCCGAGCCAGCGCGCGTCTACCTCGGCCCGGTGCCGCGCGGCGCCGCGGCGCTGCGCCGCGTCGCCCTGCGCAGCGGCAACGACGGCCTGCGCTTCACGACCGCGAGCACCACCGCGGCGCAACTGACGGCGCGCGTCGTCGACGCGGACGGCGGCCGCGCGCTGCTGCTCGGCACCGCCGCCGAGGCGGCGCCGGGGCCGTTCGAGACCGTCGTGCGCGTGCACACCACCAGCCCGGCGCGGCCCTTCGTCGATGTGCCGGTCGCTGGCATCATCGTGGCCGCGGACCCGGCGGCGCCGGACGCGGCGGCGGAGACCCCATGACCGGGCCGCGCGCCGCCACGCGACGCGCGTCCTGCCGCCGTCCGCCGCGCGCCGCCGTCCGCTTCGACGTCGTCGGCTTCGGCGTCGGCACCGTGGACACGGTCTGCGTGCTGCCGGGCCCGGTGCTCGGCGACGCCAAGCTGCGGCTGCTCGACTACCAGGTCCACCCCGGCGGCCAGGTGCCGACGGCGCTGGTGGCGCTGCAGCGGTGGGGTCTGCGCACCGCCTACGTCGGCTCGCTCGGCGCCGACGCCGGCGGCCAGATGCAGCGCCGCGACCTGCAGGACGCCGGCGTCGACGTCTCGGCGGCGCGCCTGCGCACCGGGGTCGCCAGCCAGACCTCGGTCATTCTCGTCGACGCCGTGACCGGCGCGCGCAGCGTCCTGTGGCAGCGACCGGAGGGCCTGGCGCTGCGCGCCGACGAGCTCCACCGCAGCGTGCTCAGCGCCGGTCGCGCCCTGCTGCTCGATGCCGACGATGGCGAAACGGCGCTGCAAGCCGCGGCCTGGGCGCGCGCCGCCGGGGCGCTGGTGATGCTCGACGTCGACGTTCCTGGGCCACAGACCGCGGCGCTGCTGGCGCACAGCGATGTCGTCATCGTCGGCGACGGCTTCCCGCAGCGGCACACCGGCCACGCCGACCTCGCCGCCGCCCTGCGCGCCATGGCCGCCGCCGGGCCGCGCCTGGTCGCCGCCACGCTCGGCGCCGGCGGCGCCCTGGCCTGGGCCGACGGCGCGCTGCGCTATGTGCCCGCCTGCCGCGTCCCGGTCGTCGACACCACCAGCGCCGGCGACTGCTTCCACGCCGGCTGCCTGTACGGCCTCCTGCAGGGCTGGCCGGCCGCCCGCGCACTGCACTTCGCGGCGGCGGCCGCCGCCCTCGCCTGCACCAGGCTCGGCGGCCGGCCGAGCGTGCCGACCCTGCCCGAGGTCGCGGCGCTGCTGGCGTCGCAACCCGCCGTCGCCTGAACCGGCATCGCGCCGGATGCCGTGTTGACACATCCGATATCACTGGTAAGAACTGACCAGTCAGTACCGGAATTCCACTCGATGCGCGGACGAAAAAAGAGCGAGCACACCCGGGCGGCGATCCTGCGTTGCGCTGCCGAGGTCTTCTCGGAGCGCCCCTTTCACGAGGTGCTGACCGACGAGATCAGCGGCCGCCTGAAGATGGGCAAGGGAACGCTGTACCGCTATTTCGCCTCGAAGGAGGAGCTCTACTTCGCCACCCTGCTCGACGGCTTGCAGGGGATGCAGGACGCCATCAGCGCCGTCTTGGCCCGCCGCGCCGCGCTCGACAAGGTGATCGAGGCGCTGACCGGCACGATCATCGGATACTTCTGGCAGCGGCGCGATTTCTTCATCCTCCTGCATCGCCACGAGGCGAAGATCGACGCCGGCGAGCGGGTCGAGTGGACGCTGCGCCGCGAGGAGTTGGTGGCGCGCGTCGGCGACCGCATCGCCATGGAGCTCGGCCCGACGCGGGTCGATACGCGCCTGGCGGTCGAGATGCTGTTCGGCATGATCCGCGCCGTCTGCCTCTACCGCGACGAAACCGCCAACCCGGCCGCCCTGGCGCGTCTGGTGACGCGCACCTTCCTCGGCGGCGTCCGCGCCGGCATGCAGCCGCGCACGCCGGCGCTGGCAGCGGCGTCCGCGGCGCCGCGTCGAGCGGGAGCGAAGCGATGACGGGCCCCGCCCGGATTGCCGCCCTGCTCGCCGCCGCCGCCCTGGCCGGCTGCGCCAACCCCGGCACGGCGCAGGGGCCGGCGGCGACACCAACCGCGGATCAACGCCTGCAGGTGACCGTCGCGCCGGTGGTGGTGCGGCCGATCAAGCGCCTGCTCAAGTTCGTCGGCACACTGTTCGGCAACGCCGAGATGACCCTGTCGAGCCAGGTCGAGGGGCAGCTCGAGAAGCTCACCGTCGACCTCGGCGACTCCGTCAAAACCGGCGACATTCTCGCCGAGGTCGACGACAGCAGCACGCGCGCGCAGTTGCGCGAGGTCGACGCGCGCCTCGCCAAGGCGCGCGCCGACGAGGCGCGCGGCCGCGAGCTGCTGAAGACGACGGTGCTCTCGCCGCAGGAGTACGAAGCGATGCAGACCGCCGTCGCCGTCGCCCAGGCGCAGCGCGACGGCATGATCGTGCTGCTCGAGCACAAGCGCGTGCGCTCGCCGCTCACCGGCTCGGTCGCCAAGCGCCTGGTCTCCGCCGGAGAGTACGTGCGTCCCGGGACGCCGTTGTTCGCGCTCGTCGCCGACGATCCGCTGACCCTGCGCGGCGACGTGCCGGAGCGCTTTGCCGAGGAACTGCAGGTCGGGCAGCCGGTGCAGCTCAAGGTGGACGCCTACCCGACGGTCGAGTTCGCCGGCCGCCTGCGCCGCGTCAGCCCGACCGCCAACGCCGAGAACCGCTCGATCACGGTCGAAGCCGAGGTGCCCAACACCGACCGGCGCCTCAAGCCCGGCTTCTTCGCCGCCGCCAACATCGTCACCCGCTCCGACGACCAGGCGCTGTTGGTGCCGGAGACGGCGGTCATCTCCTTCGCCGGCGTCACCAAGCTGTTCGTCGTGCGCGACAACGTCGCCTACGAGCGCCACGTACGCATCGGCACGCGCGACGACGAGGGCCTGGTCGAGATCCTCGAGGGCCTCAAGCCCGACGAGGTGGTGGCGACCTCCGGTCTGGTGAAGCTGCAGGACACCATGCCGGTGGCGGTGCGCTGGAGCGGTGGCTGAGCGATGCCGATCGTCGACGCCTGCATCCGTCGCCCGGTGGCGACGACCATGTTCATCCTCTTCTTGGTCGTCTTCGGCTGGTTCTCCTACAAGCGCCTGGCGGTCGATCTGTTCCCGAACATCGACTTCGCCATCGTCACCGTCACCACGACGCTGAGCGGCGCCAGCGTCGAGGAGATGGAGAGCAGCGTCACCAAACCCCTCGAGGAGGCGATCAACACCATTGAGGGCATCGACCAGATGACCTCGACCACCAGCGAGGGCATCTCGACGCTGGTCGTCTTCTTCGACCTGGCGCGCGACGGCGACGCCGGCGCGCAGGACGTGCGCGATAAGGTCTCGAGCGTGCTCACGCAGCTCCCGGAGGGCACCGACGCGCCGCTGGTGGCGAAGTTCGACATCGAGAGTACGCCGATCCTCAGCATCGTCGTCTCGGGCAACCGCGACCTGCGTGAGGTCACCGAGATCGCCAAGAAGCAGATCAAGGAGGACATCGAGACCCAACGCGGCGTCGGCTCGGTGTCGCTCATCGGCGGCCTCGAACGGGCCATCAACATCGCCCTCGACACCGACAAACTCGCCGCCTACGGCCTGTCGATCGACCAGGTGCGCAACGCCATCCGCGCGCAGAACATCGAGGTGCCGGGCGGCCGCGTCGACCAGGGCCAGAAGGAACTGCTGCTGCGCACGATGGGCCGCATCCAGCGCGCCGACGATTTCCGCGGTCTCATCGTCGGCACCGCGCAGGGGCGACCGTTGACCATCGGCGACATCGGGACGGTGCAGGACGCCTACGTCGAGCCCCGCACCAAGGCGCGCCTCGACGGCCAGCCGGCGGTGACCCTGCTGATCCGCAAGCAGAGCCGCACCAACACCGTCGCGGTCATCGACATCGTCAAGCGCCGCCTGGCGACCATCGCCCCGACGCTGCCGTCCGATATCAAGATCGAGCCGGTGCGCGACCAGTCGCGCTTCATCCAGCGCTCGATCAACGAAGTGCAGTACCACCTCATCCTCGCCGGCGTGCTGGTCAGCCTCACCGTCCTGTTGTTCATCGCCAACCTGCGCGCGACGCTGATCGCCGCGGTGGCCATCCCGGTGTCGATCGTCGCGACCTTCACCGTCATGCGCTACCTCGATTTCACGCTCAACAACATGACGATGCTGGCCCTCGTCCTGGCCACCGGCATCGTCATCGACGACGCCGTCGTGGTGCTCGAGAATATCGTCCGCTACATGGAGGAGAAGGGAGTCGACGCGCGCACCGCCGCCAGCGAGGCGACCGCCGAGATCAGCCTGGCGGTCATGGCGACGACGCTGTCGCTGGTGGTCATCTTCCTGCCCGTCGCCTTCATGGCCGGCCAGGTCGGCCGCTTCTTCAGCAGCTACGGCATCACCGTCGCGGTCTCCATCCTCGTCTCCCTGGTGGTCTCGTTCACCCTGACACCGATGCTCTGCGCCCGCTTCCTGCGCCTGTCGCCGCGCGCGCATCGGCCCAAGCCGGTGTACGACGCCATCGACCGCGCCTACGGCGCCGTGCTGGCCTGGTCGCTGCGACACCGCTGGGTGATGGTCGTCGTCTCCCTGTTGGTGATGGCCAGCGTCGTGCCGCTGTTCAAGGCACTCGGCAAGGATTTCGTGCCGCATGACGACCAGAGCGAGTTCGAGGTCACGGTGCAGACGCCGGAGGGCTTCAGTCTGCAGCGCACCGACGAAACCCTGCGCGGCATCGAGGCGCGTCTGGGCGGGCTGCCGCACGTGCGGCACCAGCTCACCACCATCGGCGACGCCACCGGGCGCCTGCGCGCCGGCGAGGGACCGGTGACCAAGGGCACGATCTACGTCCGCCTCGACGAGCTCGAGGCGCGCACGTTGTCGCAGTTCGACATCATGAAGCAGGCGCGGGCGATCATGGCCGACTACCCAGACCTGCGCAGCAGCGTCCAGCAGGTCAACCTGCTGGTCAGCGGCGGCCAGCGCTTCAGTGACCTCGAATTCGACCTCAGCGGCCCGAGTCTGGCCAAGCTCGACGCCTTGTCGACGGCGATCACGACCGAGCTGCGCGCCGCCCCGGGCTTCGTCGACGTCGACACGACCCTGTCGGTGCGCCAGCCCGAGCTGCGGGTCGAAATCCAGCGCGACAAGGCCGCCCTGTGGGGCATCAACGTGCGCGCCATCGCCGCCGCCCTGCGCACGCTGGTCGGCGGCGAGCCGATCAGCACCTTCCGCGAGGAGCAGGATCAGATCGACGTCTGGCTGCGCGCCGAGCGCGCCCACCGCAGCGATCCGCGCGCCATCGGCGACGTCGCCATCGCCGCGCCCAACGGCGAGTTGGTGCGCCTCGCCAACCTGGCGACGCTCTCGGAAGAGCGCGGTCCCTCGCAGATCGAACACCACAACCGGCAGCGCAAGGTGACGATCGTCGCCAACCTCGACGGCATCGCGCTCGGCACCGCCATCGAGCGGGTCAAGCAGATCGTCGCCGGCTTCGAGCTGCCGCCGACCTACGACATCACCTTCGGCGGCCGCGCCAAGTCGCTCGGCGAGAGCAACGCCAACTTCCTCGTCGCCTTCGGGCTGAGCTTCCTCTTCATGTACATGATCCTGGCGGCGCAGTTCGAGAGCTACTCGCAGCCGATCACCATTCTGCTGGCGCTGCCGCTGTCGATTCCGTTCGCCTTCTTCTCGCTCTGGCTGCTCGGCGAGACGCTCAACATCTACAGCGTGCTCGGCCTGTTCATGCTTTTCGGCATCGTCAAGAAGAACGGCATTCTGCAGATCGACTACACCAACACCCTGCGCGCCCACGGCCTGCCGCGCGACGAGGCGATCATGCAGGCCAACCATGTGCGCCTGCGGCCGATCCTCATGACCACCGTCATGCTGGTCGCGGGCATGATCCCCATCGCCCTCGGCCAGGGCCCCGGCTCGAGCAGCCGCGCCGCGATGGCCAAGGTGATCATCGGCGGCCAGACCTTGTGCCTGTTGCTGACCCTGTTGATGACTCCGGTCGCCTACTCCCTGTTCGATGATCTGGGCCGCGCCGCGATATGGAAACGCCTGCGCGGTTGGTGGCCGATCCGCCGCGCCGCCACCAATGGCCGCACCCCGGCGTGACCGTTGCCGAGGGCGGTGCTAACGACGCTCTGGCGGAAATGATGACGAAAGGACTCTCATGGTGAGGTGGATACTTATCCTGTCGCCACTGCTGGCGGCACTGCTGGCGGCGACCACCCCGGTCCGGGCCGAGGAGGCACTGAGCGGCGACGCGACCCGCGAGTACCTGCTCGATGACGTGCCCAACCTGCCGACCGTCCTGCGCGACCAGTGGAGCGCGACCGTGCCGACAGACGCCTTCGATCGCGAGCGCGGTCACTACGGCATGCTCGGCGACGCGGCCGTGCCGCGACCGATCACGCTCGCCGAGTGCATCGGCCTGGCGCTGGAGAACAATACCGGCCTGCGCGTCGCCAAGCTGAACCCGATCGCCGCCGCTAACGTCGTGCGCTCCGCCTACGCGCAGTTCGACCCGGCGGCATTCGCCAACACCGACAAGTCGCGCAACACCCTGCCCGTCGGCACCATCAGCGCCTTCACCGACGACACTTCGAACCCCAACGTCGGCTCGAACGACACCTTCAACCAGGCCGTCAATTGGAACGCCGGCATCGGCAAGCGCCTCCTCACCGGCGGCGCCCTCAACGCCGAATGGACCAATCAGCGTCTGTCGAGCGATCCCAACGTCGTCAACCAGATCGTGCCGGCCTACTACACCGGTCTCAACCTGACGCTCAATCAACCGCTGCTGCGCGACTTCGGCTGGCGCTTCTCGCTGCTGGTCGTCGACGTGGCGCAGATCGGCGAGGCGGCGTCGTTGCACGACTACGAGGCGGCGGTGGCGACGCTGATCGAGAATGTCGAACGCGCCTACTGGACCTACGTGCTGGCGATCGAGAGCGTGCGCGTCGAGGAGAAGGGCCTCGATCTGGCCAAGGAATTGTTGCGGCAGAACCAGGGCCGCTTCAATGTCGGCGCCCTGCCGCGCACCGCGGTGCTCGAATCGGAGGCCGAGGTGGCGCGCCGCGAAGCGCAGCTCGTCACCTCACGCGCCCTGCAGCGCATCGCCCGCGACAACCTGCGCGCGCTGATCAACGCCAAGGACGAGGCGGCGCAGGAACTGATCATGATCGAGCCGGCCGACGAGCCGACGATGGTGCCGACCGACCTCGACCTCGACCACAGCCTGGCGGTGGCCTACGAGCAGCGGCCCGAGCTGTTGGCGGCGCGGCTCGACGTCGATGGCCGCCGCGTCGAGCGCAAGATCGCCGAGAACGCGCTGCTGCCGCGCTTCGATTTCGTCGGCTCGATCGGTCTCGCGGGTCTCGGCGGCGATGCCGCCAACGTGCCGCCCAACCAGATCGGCGTGCCGAACCCGCAGGTGCTCGGCGGCTACGATCGCTCGCTCGAGCTGCTCACCGACGGGCGCTACTATCAGTACCTGGTCGGCGCCCGCATCGAGATCCCGATCGCCAACGCCGGCGCCAAGGCGCAGTACGCCCAGGCGAAGGTGAACGCCGAGGCGGCGCGCCTCGGGCTGCAACAGCTCGAGGAGGACGTCACGCGCGAGATCACCCAGGCGGTGAACAACCTCAAGGCGCTGGTCACCAGCATCCAGGCGACGCGCCTGGCGCGCGAGCTAGCCGAGGAGAACGTCCGCAATCAGCAGGCGCGCTTCGACGTCGGCCTGGCGACCACCAAGGACCTCATCGACTTCACCGAGCGGCTGACGCTGGCGGAGCGCCAGGAGATCCAGTCGCTGGCGACCTACAACATCGAGCTGGCCCGCCTGTACTTCTCCCGGGGCACGCTGCTCAGCGAGCGCCACGTCGCGCTCGAGAGCGCCGTCCCCGAAGGGACTCCCTGGTGGGCGCAATTCTGAGAAGAGAGAGGACGTTAACACGGAGACACCGAGGAACGGAGATAGGAAGGAGATGAGAATGAATTCAGACGCGTTCTCCTTCCGGGCTCCGTTCCTCGGTGTCTCCGTGTTGAGTCCTGGCCCTTCCACATGCGCGTCGTCCGCCTGGTTGCGATAACCCTCCTGCTGGCCAGCCTGGTCCTGACGCTCGGCCGCTACTACCGCGGCACCGTCGGCTGGCGCGCCCAGCAGGTCGTGCTGATCAGCATCGACACGCTGCGCGCCGACCGCCTCGGCACCTACGGCTACACGACGCGGCCGACCTCGCCGAACCTCGACGCGCTGGCGCACCAGTCGGTGGTCTTCGAGCGCGCCTTCGCCGCCGCGCCGTGGACGGTGCCGTCGCTGGCCGCCCTGCTCACCGGCCGCTACCCGGTCGAGGTCGGCGCCTACACCAACGCCGACGCCATCGCCGCCGACGCGGTGACGCTGGCGGAGCTCTTCCAAGAGCGCGGCGTGCCGACCGCGACGTTCAACACGCACGCGCTGCTGGTCGCGGCGCGCGGCGGCTTCCGGCAGGGCTTCGACACCGTCGTGCCCGACCACCTGGTGCCCTTGCAGGCCGGTGAGCACAAGGCGTCGTTCGCGGCCAGCGAACCGGCCCTGATGGAGTGGCTGACGGCGCACGCCGCCGGGCCGTTCTTCGTCTGGATCCACGATATGAGCCCGCACCTGCCGCCGACCGCCGACAACCCGCACCTGCGCGAGCCGAACTGGACGCGCTACGACGCCGAGGTGCGCCACGCCGACGACCTCATCGGCCGCGTCCTGCGCAAGCTCGCCGAACTGGGTATCGGCGAGCGCCTGCTGGTCATCGTCACCGCCGACCACGGCGAGGCCTTCGGCGACGAGCACGGCCTCACCGGTCACCAGGACGTCATGTACGACGAGGTCCTGCGCGTGCCGCTGCTGATCGGTGCGCCGCCGTTCACGCCGCGTCGCATCGCGGCGCCGGTCGAACTGATCGACGTCCTCCCGACTGTCGCCGCCCTCGCCGATCTGCCGCTGCCGCCCGATGTGCGTGGCGAGAACCTGCGCCCGATCCTCGACGGGACCCGCGACGCGCGTGTCCGCGAGCAGGCCTTCCACATGCGGTTCTTCTTCGAGGACGACGACAACCGGCACTGGCTGGCCGTGCGCGACGGCGACTGGAAGCTGCTCGCCAAGGTGCGTGACCAGGGTCACGACGGCCCGCCGGCATGGGCCCTCGACGACCGCAAGACGTACTTCGAACTGTACGACGTCAGCGACGACCCTGCCGAGCTCGACGACCGCTTCGAGGAGGAACCAGCCCAGGTCGAGCGGATGACGCGCCTGCTCGACCAGTGGACGGCGTCTCTCGCCGCCAAGCCGGCCCGCCCCGAGATCGACGACGCGACGCGCGAACACCTGCGCGCCCTCGGCTACAATCCCTGACGGGCTCCGCCCTCACCCTGACCCTCTCCCTGCGGGAGAGGGGACCCATATGCGTAGCGCCTGCTTCCCAAGGTCCCCTCTCCCACAGGGAGAAGGTCAGGGCGAGGGGGTCCACAGTTTGCGCGCGGCCGTGGGTGGCCCCATAGTCCGCCACCATGCAGCCCGGATTGTCGACGCGCATGCTGATCGGCCTCGTCGTCGGCACCGTGCTCGGCGTCCTCGCCCACCTGGCGTTCGGTGGTACCGCCGCCCTCGACGCGCTGGTCGCCTACGGCACCGAACCGATCGGCAAGATCTTTCTGCGCCTGCTCTTCATGCTCGTCCTGCCGCTGATCGTCTCGGCCCTCGCCCTCGGCGTCGCCGAGCTGCGCGACCTGCGCCAATTGGGACGCATCGGCGGGCGCCTGCTCGCCTATACGGTCGTTGTCTCGGGCATCGCCGTCCTGCTCGGCGTCGCCATGGTCAACCTGCTGCGGCCGGGGGACGGCCTGTCACCGGCGCTGCGCGAGCAACTGACGGCGCGCGCCGTCGCACCGCCGGCCGGCGCCCTGGCCGGCGGTGCCAGCGGCATGGATTTCGTCGTCGCGCTGGTGCCCTCGAACGTCATCAAGGCGATGGCCGACGGCGACATGCTCGCGGTCATGGTCTTCTCGCTCTTCCTCGGCATCGGGCTGGTGCTGACGCCGAGCGAGGCGGCGCGCCGCTTCGAGCGCGGCCTGCAGGGCCTCTACGACGTCACCATGCACCTGCTCGGCCTGGTCATCCGCATGGCCCCGATCGGCGTCGCCTGCCTGCTGTTCACGCTCACCGCCCGGCTCGGCTACGACATCCTGTTCCAACTCGGCTGGTTCGTCCTCACCGTCGTCCTGGCGCTCGCCATCCACCAGTTCGGCACCTACGCGGTCGCGGTGTGGTGGCTCGGCGACATGACGCCGGCGGCGTTCTACCGCGCCGTGCGGCCAGCGATGGTCTGCGCCTTCTCCACCGCCTCGAGCAACGCGACCCTGCCGACGGCGCTGCAGGTCGCCGAGGACAACCTGCGCCTGCCGCCGGAGGTGAGCCGCTTTGTCCTCACCATCGGTTCGACGGCGAACCAGAACGGCACCGCCCTCTTCGAGGGCGTCACGGTGCTGTTCCTGGCCCAGTTCTACGGCGTCGAACTGGCGCTCGGGCAGCAGGTGCTGGTGGTCTTCATCTGCATCCTCGGCGGCATCGGCACCGCCGGTGTGCCGGCCGGATCGATTCCGGTCATCGCCATGATCCTCGGCCTGATCGGCGTGCCGCCGGAGGGCATCGGCATCATCCTCGGCGTCGATCGGCTGCTCGACATGTGTCGCACGGTGGTCAACGTCACCGGCGACCTCGCCGCCGCGGTCGTGGTGTCGGGGGGTGTGCGCACGGAACGTTGAGGCGACTGCGGGCGCATACGGGGATGGTCGGCCACTGGGGCTGTCTCCGTGGTCCGCGGAACCCGCCTGGAGGGCGCCCTCCCGTGGGCGCCTGTTGGATCAGGCCGCCGGAGCTCCCTGCAACAGGCGCCCACGGCGGGGCGCCCTCCAACGCTACGGCCATGGAAGACCAATCCAGGGTATGCTCGCAGCCGTCGCTCACACCCCCGGGCCGCATTCCATGTCGTGCGCCTGCGGCGGGCAGCGCAGCTTCAGGCGCGTACTGAGGTCGCGCAGGGCGGTGCGGATGCCCTCCTCGATCACCGGGTGGTAGACCGGCAGCGCCAGCACCTCCTCGACCGTCAGGCGGCGCTGCACGGCCCAGGCGAGCAGGTGCGCGGTGTGCTCGGCGCGCGGCGCGAAGAGCTCGGCGCCGAGCAGCGTGCCGCAGGCGCGGTTGGCGTAGACGCGCACGACGCCGGCGTTGCGGCCCATGACGCGCGCCCGGCCCTGGTCGGCGAAGGCCACCGCACCGACCTCGGTGGCGGTTGGGTCGAGCGCCGCGAAGGGCACGCCGAGCATGGCGATGTTCGGGTCGGTGAAGGCGATCGACAGCGGCGTGCGGCGCGGGTGGGCGCAGACGTGCGGCCAGGCGGCGGCGTTGGCGCCGGCGATGCGGCCCTCGTCGGCCGCCTCGTGCAGCAGCGGGCGCCAGGCGCTGGCGTCGCCGGCGAGGAAGATCGGCGCCTCGCCGCACTGCGTGGTGCGCGGATCGGTCAGCGGCACGCCGGCGCCGTCGAGCACCAGGCCGGTGTGCTCGAGGCCGAGGTCGTCGACGTTTGGCCGCCGTCCGGCGGCGGCGAGCACGGCGGCGTAGCGGCCCTCGCCGGAGCCGTGCGCGTCGTGCCAGCGCAGGGCGAAGCCGCCGTCGGCTAGCGCGGCGTGCAGCTCAGCCCCGAGGTGCAGTTCGAGCTCGGCGCCGAGCACGGCGGCGACGCTGGCGCGCACCGCCGGGTCGGTGAGCGGGCCGAGTCGGTCGCTGTGCGAAAAGAAGGCGGTACGGACGCCGAGGCGGTGCAATGCCTGGCCGAGCTCGAGGCCGACGATGCCGGTGCCGACGACGGCGACCGAGTCCGGCAGGTCGGCGAGTTCGAAGACGTCGTCGTTGATCAGCACCGCACCGCCCAGCCCCGCCAGCGACGGCGGCACGATCGGCCGCGAGCCGGTGGCGATGACCACCGCGCCGGCCTCGAGGCGCAGCACGTCGTCGATCTCCAGCGTCGTCGGCGCGACGAAGCGCGCCCGGCCGCGCAGACGTTCGGCGGCGGGGATCTCCTCGACGCCCTCGAGCACGAAGCCGACGAAGCGGTCGCGCTCGGCGCGCACGCGCGTCAGCACGGCGGCGCCGTCGATGTGGATCCTGTCGACGCGCACGCCGAAGCGGCCGGCACCGCGCGCCTCGTGCGCCGCGTCGGCGGCGGCGATGAGCAGCTTCGACGGCATGCAGCCGACGCGCGCGCAGGTCGTTCCATACGGACCGTCCTCGATCAACAGCACCGAGCGACCGGCGCGCACCGCCTCGCGCCGCGCCGACAGCCCGGCGGTGCCGGCGCCGATCACCGCCACGTCGACGCGCCTGGTCTCCATAAGAACTCCCTCGTCCGAGTCCGATCGCGAACGGCGCGGCTACAGCAGCTTCCGCACGCCGGCGATCTCGTAGCGGTCGATCGACGGCGGCGCGGCGACGAACTGCCCGATGCGCGCGTTGAACTCCGCTACCGCCACCGCTTCGGTGCGCCGCTCGGCCCTGATCTGCACTCGTCCCGCCACGATCAACATACGATCTCCCTGTGCTGCGTGGCGCCTACCACGAAGCGCCGCCGTCGGTCACTGGTCAGGCCGGGGCGGCGGTGCGATAACCGCGCCGTGTCCGAGTCCCTCGCCGTTCTGTGCCTCTCTGCCGCTGCGATTGGCGTCGTCCACACCGCGCTCGGCCCGGATCACTACCTGCCGTTCATCGCCCTGGCGCGGGCGCGCCGCTGGTCGGCGGCGCGCACGGCGGCGATCATTACCGCCTGCGGTCTGGTGCACGTCGGCAGCTCGGTGGCGCTCGGCCTCGGCGGCGTCGCGCTCGGCAGCGCCCTCCTGCACCTCGAGCGCGTCGAGGCGCTGCGCGGCGACCTCGCCGCCTGGCTGCTGCTCGGCTTCGGCCTCGCCTATGCCGCCTGGGGCGTGCGGCGCGCCCTGCGCGGTGGCGTGCATACGCATCCGCATGCGCACGCCGACGGCACCCGGCACGCGCACGACCACGACCACGCGCGCGAGCATCTGCACCCGCACGACAGCGGCGCCATCGCCACGGCGACCGTCGGCTGGACGCTGTTTCTCATCTTCGCCTTCGGCCCCTGCGAGCCGCTGATCCCGTTATTGTTCTACCCGGCGGCGACCAGTGGGCTGGGGCAGGTGGCGCTGCTGGTCGCCGTCTTTGCCGCCGCGACGGTGGCGACGATGCTGGCGGCGGTGTTCGCCGGCCTGGCCGTCATCCCGCGCCGTCCGTTCCCCGGCCTGGCGCGCTGGGAGCACGCCGTCGCCGGAGCCGTCGTCGCCCTGTGCGGCGCGGCGATGACGGCGGGGATGTAGACGCAGGCCCCGTACCCGCTCGGTGACGCCCGGCGTCGTCTGTATGCCGCGCTGCTATCCGCGACGCCGATGACGCTGCTGAGCGACCTGATCGACCTCCCAACTCAGGTGCACCAGTCAGGCCCCTGAAGGAAACCCTTTACCAGTATCGAACCTGTTGGTACGGCATTGCCATGAGCACCGTCGTGCAGGAAGTCCATGGCCGCATCAACGATCTCGACAGCCACCTCCAGGTCCCGGTGTCCCGATGGGGCGAGGTCTTCGGCGAGGCGACCGCGCATTTCGGAGCCCAGTTCGCCGGGCACCCGTTCTTCGACGAGACCGATGAGCCCGAACGCACGGCCGTGACAGTGTGGCACACCAAGGGCACGGCGGCGCCCGGCTCGTCCACCCCCGAGGGCCGGCTGGCGACCATGGACCTCATGGGCATCGAGCGCCAGCTCATCTTCCCCCAGGTGGTGCTGGCCTTGCCGGCGTGGTCCGCTCACCCGAAGGCCCCGGTGGTGCTCCGCGAGTACAACGACGCTGTGCTCCGTTGGACGAAGGCGGGCAACAGCCGTCTCCGCCCCACCGCGCTGCTGAACCTGACGACGATCGACGGTGCCATCGCCGAGGCCGAGCGGGTGGTGGCAGGCGGCGCGCGGGCGGTCTTCATCCAGGATGGAATCGCGCCGGGTGGCCACTCCCCGGCTGCGCCCGAGGTCGATCCCCTGTGGGCGTTGCTGGCCGCGGCCGACGTCCCGGTGACGCTGCACATCGGCGGCCAGGGCGGCTTCTTCGGCAGCACGGTATGGCCCGAGACCGACCTCCTGCGACCCGGCAGCTTCTCGAGCGGCGAGCCGGTCGGCCCGCACATGCTGGCAACGATGCAGCTGTCGCCGCAGAACTACCTGGCGTGCATGCTCTTCGGGGGTGTGTTCGACCGGCATCCCAAGCTCCGCATCGGCGTGATCGAGTTGGGAGCGATGTGGGTGGGACCGTTCGTGGACCTCCTCGAGGACCGCTTCCAACTCTCGCGCCGGCTGCGCGACTCGTTGCAGCGTCGCCCGGCTGAGGTCTTTGTCGACCAGATCCGGGTCACCCCGTTCTTCTGGGAGCGGACGGCGCGCCAGATCGAGCGCTACGGGATGCCCGAGGTCTA
>JANNRA010000142.1:0-25337 GCA_031401035.1 bacterium
GCGGCGCAGCTGGTCTTCTCGGTAATCGACGGCGAGGTCCGCGACGCCAAGGCGTTCCGCTGGGATGCCGCGGCGCGTGACTTCGTCGAAGTGCAGATCGCGGTCGGCGACGGTTAGTCACGGGGGCGAGCACAGTATGAACCTGCACTTCACCTGCAGCGGCGCCGGCGCGCCCACCGTCGTCTTCACGCACGGCCTGGCGGCCAGCGGCCACACGTGGGCGGCGCAGGTCGCGGCGCTGGCGCCGCGGGGGCGCCGCCCTCCAGGCTAGCCGTCTCCGCGTTGCAGTGTGTTTGTCAGCTCCAGGCTAACCCTCCGCGATGTCGACCTCGACGAAGTCGCACGCCGCGGCATCCCAGCGGAACGCCTTGGCGTCGCGGACCTCGCCGTCGATCACCGAGAAGACGAGCTGCGCCGCGTCCGGATAGCTCGGTTCGTCCCACACCGTCGCCTGCCGCTTGTCCTCGGCGCTGAAGTACGCGGCGTGCTGCGGGTGCGAGTGGTAGATGGCGCGGATGGTCAGGGTGCCGCGGTCGTGGCCGATGAGCACCGGCACCGCCTCATCGCCCATCGTGTAGGCAGTGGCGGCGGTGCGCGGAAAGCGCACCGGGTCCTCGGCGTGCCGGCGGTCCTGAATGTTGGTCACCCGCACCGCCTCGAGGCGGCCGGCGCGTTCGACGACGAAACCGCAGGCCTCGTCGGGGAAGCTCGCGCGCGCGTGCGTGCGCAGGGCGTCGAGGATCGCGGCGGGAAAGCGGGCGGTCATGCGTGCGGGGGGCGTTCGGCGAGATGGACCAGCCGCGTCAGCGCGGCGGCGGTGGGGGTGGAGATACCGTGCCGCTCGCCGCGGCGCCAGACCTCGCCGGTGATGGCGTCGATCTCGGTGCGGCGGCCGCGTTCGAGGTCCTGCAGCATCGATGCGCGGTGGTCGAAGGTGGCCGGGACGAGGCGGCCGTAGAACTCGTCCTGATAGGCGGCCGGCGTCGCCCAGGGCAGGGCGACGCCCTCGGCGGCGGCGACGGCGAGCGCCTCGGCGATCACCGCGTCCATGACGGCGCGGCTCTCGGCGCGCTCGGCGAGGGCGCCGTAATGGACGCCGAGCAGGGCGCCGAGCGGGTTGAGCGCGGCGCTGTACAGCACCTTCGCCCACAGCAGCGCGGGCAGGCGGTCGGTGGCGAGGCTCGGCACGCCGGCGCCGTCGAGCACCGCCGCCAGCGCCACGGCGGCACGCTCGCGGGCCGGGAAGGCGCCGGGCGCCAGCGAGCCGATGGCGGTCGGGTCGGCGAACACGGTGACCACCGCGGCGCCCGGCGCCGGCAGTGTGGCACCGAAGATGACGCGCGCGCCGAGGGCGCGCGCCGGGCCGACGACGGCCTCGATCGCCTCGACGTTGCCGAGGCCGTTCTGCAACGAGACCATCACCCCGTCGGCGGCCAGCCGCGGCGCGACGGCGCGCGCCACGGCGGCGGTGTCGGGCGCCTTGACCGGCAGCAGGATGACGTCGAAGGAGCCGCGCAGCGCATCGACGTCGGCGGCGAGCGTGAAGCCGCGCACGCGGTGCGCGCCCCACAGACCGTCGAGCGCCAGGCCATCGCGTTCGATCGCCGCCAGGTGCGCGGCGCGGCCGAGCAGCGTCACCTCGACGCCGGCCCGGCGCAGGAAGCCGCCGAAGACCGAGCCGAGTGCGCCGGCGCCGGCGACGAGGACGCGCACGCGCTCTCCTCAGCCGCGCTGGCGCGGATGGACGACGACCGGTGCGTGCAACGGCGCGGAGCGGAACACGGACATGCGCGACGACCTCCTGGGCGACGCGCAGCATGTGGCGGCGCCGACGCGTCGTGTCAAGATTCGCAGCCGGCCGAATGCACCGGTCGAGATCCCCTCACCCTGCGGCGGCGTTCCCCAACGGGTGAGCGTCGGGACACTGGAGGGCGCCGCCCCGTCGGCGCCTGTTGAATGGAGCCGCGCGCGTCCCTTCCAACAGGCGCCGACGGAGCGGCGCCCTCCAAGGAAGACCATACCCAGCGCATTCGCAAAGCAGGGTCAGGGTGAGGGGATACCTATCGGAGTCGAAGACAATCGACGCGGTGGGCAAACGCGCACTATCCCGCCGCGCTGGCGACGCCCGCCCGTCCCGACTATGCACCGGCCCATGCCGCCCATCGACGTCGCCGTGGTGCTCGCCGCCGGGCGCGGCTCGCGCATGGGCGCGCTCACCGCGTCGACTCCCAAGCCGCTGCTCTCGGTCGCCGGGCAACCGATCGTCGCCCGGGTGCTGCGCGGCCTGGCGCGCACCGGGGTGCGGCGCGCGGTGGTGGTGACCGGCTACCTCGGCGCGCAGGTCGAGGCGGCTCTCGGCGACGGCGCCGGGCTCGGCGTGGCGCTCACCTACCGCCGCCAGGCGCGGCCCGACGGCACGGCACGGGCGCTGCTGTTGGCCGAGGATGCGGTCGGCGCGGCGCCGTTCGTGCTGAGTTGGGGCGACATCCTGGTGCCGGCGGCGTTCTACACGGAGTTCGCGGACGCCTTCGCGCGCCGGCCGTGCGTGGCGCAACTGGCGGTGAATCCGGTCGACGATCCGTGGCGCGGCGCGGCGGTGTACGTCGACGACGACTGGAACGTCCTGCGCGTCGAGGAAAAACCGCCGCGCGGCACGTCGACGACGACCTGGAACAACGCCGGCATCATGGCGTTCGCGGCGCCGGTGTTCGCGTACGCACGCCGCCTGGCGCCGTCGCCGCGCGGCGAGTACGAGCTGCCGCAGGCGGTGGCGCAGATGGTGCGCGACGGCGGCGCCGTGCGCGCCGTACCGGTGCGCGGCGGGTGGTCCGACATCGGCACGCCGGCGGACCTGGCGGCGGCGCAGACGCTGTTCGGCGGCGAGGACCTGGCATGAGCGCGGATCGCGGCGCCGCATTGGCGGAACGCTTCGCGGACCGTTTCGGTCGTCGCGCCGAGGTGCTGGCGTGCGCTCCGGGCCGCGTCAACCTGATCGGCGAGCATACCGATTACAACGGCCTGCCGGTGCTGCCGCTGGCCATGGACCGCGCCGTCTGGGTGGCCGGCGCGGTGCGCGACGACCGCACCGTGCGCGTCGCCAGCGGCGCGGCCTGCTTCGCGCCGCGCACGTACGAGTTCGCGACGCCACTGCCGCCCTTCCCCGCCGGCGATTGGGGCAACTACCACAAGGCCGCGGCGCAGGGGCTGCTGGCGGCGCCCGGCGGCGCGACGCTGCGCGGCGGCGACTTTCTCGTCGACGGCGATGTGCCGGCCGGCGCCGGTCTGTCGTCCTCGTCGGCACTCGTGGTCGGCAGCCTGCTGGCCCTGTTGGCGGTGAACGAGCGGGCGATGCCGGCCGCCGCGCTGGCCGAGCTGGCGGCGACGGCGGAGCGCTACGTCGGCACGCACAGCGGCGGCATGGACCAGGCGGTGTGCCTGCTGGCGCGCGCCGGACACGCCCTGCGCATCGACTTCCAGCCGCTGCGGACGCGCGCCGTGCCGCTCCCCGCCGGCGCCGCCATCGTCGTCTGCGACAGCCTGGTCGCGGCGGAGAAATCGGGCGCCGCGCGTGACGCATACAACCAGCGCGTCGCCGAGTGCGGTCGTGCCTGCCGCGCGCTCGAGCTGCTGCTGCGCGACGCCCTGCCGGGTCCATTGGAGAATCTCGGGGCGCTGCGCCGCCTCTTTCCGGTGCGACCGCTGCACGAGTTCGCCGCCCTGCTCGAGGCGGCGCACGCCGATCCGGTGGTGGTGCGCCGCGCCCGCCACGTCTGCCGCGAGGCCGAGCGCGTGGATGCCGCCGAGGCGGCGCTGCGGCGCGGCGATCTGCCGGCGCTCGGCGCCCTGATGGACGCCTCGCACCGCAGTTGCCGCGACGACTACGAGATCAGCGCGCCGGCGCTCGAGGAGCTGGTCGCCGCCGCCAAGGACGCCGGCGCCCTCGGCGCCCGCCTCACCGGCGCCGGCTTCGGCGGCTGCACGGTCAACCTCGTCCCCACCGCCGATGTCGATGCCTTCCTGGCGCGTATCGAGCGCGGCTTCTACGCCGGTCGCCCCGCCGCCGGCGGCCGCGGGCACGCCTTCGCGGTCGTCGCCAGCGCCGGCGCGACCGTGCAACGCCTGTGAGGCTTGCACCGAGACGGCACGGGTCTGCCCACGGGGGGGCGCCCTCCAGGCGTTCGTGCTAACCGTCGCGCGCCGATGACTCCGGACGACCTGCGCCAGCGCCTGGAACGCTTCATCGCCCGGCATGCCGGCGCCGCCGAGGTGCGGGTCGAGGGCCTGCACCGGCTGCCGGGAGGCGCCTCGCGCGAGATCTGGTCGCTCGACGCGCTGGTCGACGGCGCGCGCCTGGCGCTGGTCCTGCGCCGCGACCCGGGCAGTACCACCATGCACACGGCGCGGCGCGAGGAGTTCCGCGTCCAGCAGGCCGCGCACGCCGCGGGCGTGCCGGTGCCGACGCCCTACTGGCTGGCAGAGGACGACGCCGAGCTCGGCGCGCCGTCGTATCTGATGGCGCGCGTCGAGGGCGAGACGCTCGCCCGTCGCCTGCTTCGCGACGAGGCGTTCGCGCCGGCGCGCGCCGCCATGACCGGCCAGCTCGCCGCCATCCTGGCGCGCGTCCACGCGATCGATGTCGCCGGGCTCACCTTTCTCGCCGCGCCGCCGGCCGGCGAATCGCCGGCGCTGGCCGAACTCGACCGCTACGAGCAGATCTATCGCGGCATTGCGCCCGATCCGCACCCGGTGTTCGAGCTGGCGCTGCGCTGGCTGCGGGCGCGCCTCCCCGACGGCGCCCGCACCGCGCTGGTGCACGGTGACTACCGCATCGGCAACATCGTCTTCGGGCCCGAAGGCGTGCGCGCCGTCCTCGACTGGGAACTCGCCCACGTCGGCGATCCGGCCGAGGACCTCGGCTGGCTGTGCGTGCGCGCCTGGCGCTTCGGCAGCGACCATCTGCCGGTCGGCGGCATCGGCACGCGCCAGGACCTCTTCGCCGCCTACGAGCGCGCCGGCGGCAGCGCCGTCGATCCCGGCCGGGTGCGCTTCTGGGAGGTCTTCGGCAACCTCAAGTGGGCGATCATCTGCATCGCCCAGGCGAAGACGCACCTCGACGGCCTGGTGCGCAGCGTCGAACTCGCCAGTCTCGGCCGTCGCACCGCGGAGACCGAACTCGAGCTGCTGGCGCTGATCGACTGAGGATCGACTGCCGCTTCCATTGCGCGGACCCATGGCGGCCGGCAGCGAGGAAGCCCGACGACGTGTTCCGCGCCAGGACCGTTCACGCGTGGTCGAGGTCGGTGACGCTGCCCTGACCGAACCGCCGCTGCTTGACGAAGCGCATCTCCGCGCCGGCGGGGAGATCGCCGATGACCAGCCGCCCGTCGGCGTGCGGCACCAAAACGGCCGCGCCGTGCCGGAGCAGCGAGTCGAGATCGGGCGCGATCAGCGTCACGCCGTGCGCCGGCGCCCTGCCCGCATTGCGGATGCGCAGCGTGTCCGGGCTCTCGTGCACGGACAGCGTCGCGAGCAACCGAAAGCGATCGAGAATCCGACCGGCGGGGGCAAGCCAGGGGTTCAACGAGGCGATGAAGGCCAGCCGCTCGCGGATCGTCGATCGCATCTGCCGGGTCTGCGGATCGAGCCAGCCCCAATCGAGGTGCGTGTAGACGATCGCCAACCCGGCGCGGCGCGCCAGGTCCTCCGTGTTCTCTTGCGAGCAACAGGCGAGGAAGCCGTCGCCGCCCGCCTCGCGCGCACGGCCGCTGCGCACGAAGGCATTCCTGATGCCGAACGCCTCGGCCGCCGTCGCGTCGAAGGGCGACCCGGTACCCTCCAGGACGTCATGGAAGCGCGGCCGTCGTTGGGTGATCGCGGGCCAGTGATCGACCCAGATCCAGGCGCCGGACTCATTCAACAGATCGGTGTTGTAGTACGGACTGCCGACGCGTGATCCCTCGTTGACCTGCGCGTCCTTCTTGCTCCCCGCGGCGTGCTCGACGTAGACGCGCGGCGGCGCGCCGAACACGCCCTGAAACGCGGCGAAGGCGCGCACGATGTCGCCGCGTCGGCTGGAGGTCTCGCTCGGCGTGTGCAGGCCGATCTCGTGGCCCCGGGCGGCCAGGTCGAGATAGAACGCTCGTTCCTCCGGATCCTCGAGCGGTACCGCCACGGGGGCCCTCCAGCGCGCCTCGTCGTCTTCCAGGCTGCGCCATTCGGACCAGATCCCTCCCTGGCGTGCCCAGTCGGCCCAGAACATGAAGGCCGTGGCGGTGATTTTGAACCGCAGCGCGTCGAAGGCCGCGAACAGCGGGGCCAGTCGCTTGCTGTAGGCGGAATCGGCGTCGTGGACGATCGTAAAGGCGAACGGGTGGCCATCCGGGTACGGGCTGATGCGCCACTGCGTGTCCGCGCCCATCGCGTCAATCCGGTTCGTCGGCGATGCGGGCGTCGCGGGTCAGCCAGCGCATCAGCTCGGCGTTGTCCCGATGCGGGCTCGTCTCGCCGAGCCAGAGCGCCAGGAGCGAACAGCGATACCCGAAGATGAACGGCGGCGGTTGCAGCGAATCGATGAAGGCCACCCACTCCGGCTTGCGGCGGTGTCGGCAGCCGACGGCCAGTTCCCCCGCGGGCGTGTAGTCCCGCATGAGTACGCACTGGCAGCGACTGAGGGCCCGGAAATCCTCTTCGCCGCGCGGCCCCTTCGCCGCATCGAGCAGGGCGAGGTCGAACGTCGTCTCGGCGATCAGCGCGTGCTTCTCGGCCTCGCTCGCGATGACGCGCCGCTCGATCCGGTCGGTCACCCCGAGAAACGCCCACACCTCGTCCGCCATCGGATACGTTGCCTGGTCGATGGTCGTGACGCGCGATCCGCAGCGGGCGAAGAGGCTGCTCGACCCCCCGCGGTGCGTGCCGATCTCGAGCACGTGAGCCGGTGAGAGAAACGCCAGCAGGGTGGTGATCGTGTTCTCGTCCCACAGGAGGCTCAGCTCCTGAACCTCCGGGCCGAAGCGATTCAGTAGTTGTTCTCGGAGCTTTCCCATCGCCACGTCGCTACATATCAGCGCCAGGTTGCGTCGCAGTGCTCCCGCGCGTCACCTTACGGGACGGGCTCTCTCGTCGGTCGGGAGCCGCTGCATTGACCGCTTCGGACCAGGCGCGCCCGCTCAGGGTGCCCGCTCCGCCTGGGCGCGGATCGCCGCGGCGATCTCGGCGCTCATGGTCGCCAGGGCGCGGCTGTGGGCGGCGGCGAGGGCGTCGAAGCTGAGGTCGGGGGCGCTCTCGCGCACGATCGAGTGGCCGGCCTGGGTCTTGTCGTCGGCGACCGAGCGCACCACCCAGACGGCGTCGAGCAGCACCGACTGGCCGAGGATCGACTCGAAGCGCTGCACGGCGATGGTCACCCGATAGGCGGGGTTGAAGTTGGCGAGCGGCGCGACGGCGACGTCCGGCGTGCCGAGCAGCACCGCCAGGTCGCCGGCGACGGCGATGGCGATGCTGTCGCTGAGCGGCGCGGCCCAGCGGTTGTACTCTTCGAACTCGACCCGGTTGGGCGCCGCCTGGACGACCATCTGCGGCCGGTCGACCGCCGGCGGGACGGTCACCGGTCCGACGATGACGGCCTGGCGCAGCGGCGCGGCGCCGTCCCCCGCGGCGGTGGAGTCGAGGGTGTAGAAGCGCGCCGGCGCGGTGGCGGTGCACGCCGAGGCCAGCGTGGCGAGCCCGGCGAGGGCGAGTCGGTGGGCGAGTCGGGCGGTCATCACTTCTCCTCCTCGGCGTCGCCGGGCTTGCCGCGCAGCAGCGATTCGGGATGGCGCTCGAGGTAGTCGGCGAGGACGCGCAACCCGCGCGCCGCGCGACTGACCTCTTGCAAGGTATTGCCGAGTTCCTCGCCGAGCACGGAGTTCGGCTGGACCATCTTGTCGGCGTTGCCGACGAACGTGTCGGCGCTGTCGACCAGTCTGTCGGCTTTGTCGAGCGTGCCGCGAGCGGTCACCAGGGTGCGATCCAATTCGACGATCGCCTTGCGCAGATCGTCGCCGATGTCCTTGAAGGGGATCTCCCCGAGCTTCTTCATCAGGGCGGTGGCGCTGGCCTCGATCGCCTGCAGGTCGCCGGGCATGGTCGGCAGCTGCGGTGGCGTCTGCGCCCAGTCGATGCGCGCCGGCGGCGCGTCGGGGAAGAAATCGAAGGCGACGAACATCGCCCCGGTGAGCAGGTTGCCGCTCTGCAGCTGCGCGCGCACACCGTGTCCGATGAGACTGTCGAGGACCTGCCTGCGCAGGGAGTCGAAATCGCCCCCGGCAGGCAGATCCTTGACCTGCACCCCGAGCCGCTGGGCGTCCAGCCGGATGGTCACCGGCGCGGAGAAGGCGAACGTCTTGGCGTCGATCTGAGCGGTGATTGCCACCACCTCGCCGACCGGAATGCCGCGCAGCTCCACCGGCGCGCCGGGCACCAGGCCGCGCACCGACTGCGTGAAGACGAGCACGAAGTCCACCGGACTCCCCGCCGTCAGCTTGAAGGCGTCCTCGCGGTTGCTGAACAGGGGGAAGGCGGTGTCCGCCGCGGCGGGCGGCAGCACGGCGCTCGTCGGCGCCGTCTCGAAGGCGATGCCGCCGATGAGGATCGACAGCAGCGACTGGGTCTGCACGGTCAGGCCGCTGGCGGTCAGGGACACGTCGACGCCGCTCGCCTGCCAGAAGCGCGTCGCCGGATTGACGTACTGATCGTACGGGGCGTTGACGAACACCTTGAGGGTGAGCGACTGGCCGTCGTCGTCGAGGGCGTACGAGGCGACCTCGCCGACCTGCAGCTGGCGGAAGAAGATCGGCGTGCCGGTGTCGAGCGAGCCCAGCGTGGGCGTCTTGAGGACGAAGAAGCGTCCGGGCGTGTCGCCGCTCACCACCGGCGGCGTTTCGAGGGCGACGAAGTCGCGTCGCGGCGTGGTGGAATCGCCGATGTTCATGCCGATGTACGCGCCGGAGATGAGCGTACCCAGGCCGGTGACATTGGCGCCTGAAATGCGCGGGCTGACGATCCAGAAGGTCGTGTCGTCGAGCAGGAAGCTCTCGCTCTTCGGCGCCATCTGTACGGTGGTCGTCACCCGTTGGTGGTCGGGCGTCAGCGCGACGGTCGTCAGCGTGCCGACTTCGACGCCGTTGAAATGGACCTTGGTCTTGCCGGCCTCGAGCCCCTCGGCGGATTGAAAGACGATGGTGATCGTCGGCCCCTCGCTGAGGATCTTGGCCACCGCCACCCAGACGCCGACCAGCGCGGCGACGATCGGGACGACCCAGACGAGGGAGAGTCGCGTGCGTCGTTTGGGCACCGCCCGCGACGGTGGGACGGCGGGCAGGGGCGTGTCGCGGTCAGGCATGGCGAACCTCTTTCGACTCTGGGCCGTCCCAGATCAGGCGGGGATCAAAGGACTCGACCGCCAGCATCGTCAGCACCACGACCGCGGCGAAGAAGACCAGGCCGATGGCCGGGGCCACCGACATGAGCGGCTGCAGCTGCACCAGCGAGGCGGTGAAGGTATCGACGAACACGTCGACCATCGACCAGCGGCCGATGAAGGCGACCATGCGGTAGAGCCGGATGCGCTGCGCGCCGTTCTCGAGCGAGCCGCGCTGGACGCTGATGAGCAGGTAGGCGAGGGCGAGGATCTTGGCGCTCGGAATGATGATGCTGGCGATCAGCACGATGATCGACAGCGGCCAGCCGGTCGGCGACCACAGCAGCACGACCCCCTGCAGGATGGTGTCGGAGTCGGCGCCCCCCGACGTCGTGGTGGTCAGCACCGGCAGCAGGTTGGCGGGGATGTAACAGACCGCCGCGGCGATGAGGAAGGCCCACGTTCGCTGCAGGCTGCCGGACTTGCGGAAGGCGAGTTCCTCGCCGCAGCGCGGGCAGCGCCCGCGCTCGGCGCCGGCGGCGGGGCGCGAGGGCAGCCAGCAGGCGGGGCAGCTCTGCAGACCGAGCTGCGCCGCGCTGACCCCGAGCGCGCTCACGGCGCCGCCTCGAGAATGCGGTCGCCGGCGGCCGCGTCGCCCCGCGCCTCCTCGGCCGCCCACTCCACCCGCTCCCAGACCTCGCGCGGGTCGAAGCTGGCCTGGATCCCGGCGAGCAGAAAGACCAGCGCGCCGAGCGCGAACAGGGCGACGCCCGGGATGACCGTCGCGTAATCCGCGATCTTGATGAGCGCGACCAGCACGCCGATGATCATCACCTCGATCATGCTCCAGGTGGCGGCGGAGGGGTGATGGCGGAGCAGCGCCGCCACCCAGGGGCGCGGTCGCGGCCGCCGCGCCCCGAGGACGATCGCCAGCATCAGCCCGATCTGCAGGCCGGGGGCGACGACGGCGGTGAACAGCACCAGCGCCGCCACCGCCTCGCGCCCGTCGTGCCAGAGCTGCTGGGCGCCGCCGATCACCGTCGTCGAGGCCTGGTGCCCGACGGCGGTGAGGCCGAGCATCGGCACGCTGTTGGCGACGACGAAGAGCACCGCGGCGGCGAGGGTCAGGGCCAGGGTGCGCTGGAGCGAATCGACACGCCGGCGCCACAGCTCGCGGTCGCAGCGCGGGCAGCGCGCCGAGCCGCCGGGGGCGAGTTCAGGCAGGCGTTGCAGCAGGTCGCAGTCCGGGCAGGCGATCAGGCGCGCATCGCCGCGGGGCTCGTTATAGGCCTCATCGCGCTCCATTGTCGCAGATAGACATATGCGGGCGCGCGCGCCAAGTACGGAAACTTCTCGGCAACTTGGCGGAAATCCAGCGGTGACCGAAGGGAGCGGAGCCATGGGAGCAGCGGCTGCAGACAAGGAATCGGGGTCGGGTCGGCAGCATTTCCGATTTCACGCCCCACACGCCCATCTGTCATCGGCGTTCGGCGACACCTGGTTCGGGGCGCGGGCAGAGGCCTTCGCCCGCTTCTTCGGTACGCCGCGGTTCCTGATCGGGCAGACGATCATCGTCGCCGTGTGGATCGGCCTCAACGTCGCCGGCGTCACCCACTTCGACCTCTACCCGTTCATCCTCCTCAATCTCGCCTTCAGCCTGCAGGCGGCGTACGCGGCGCCGCTGATCCTGCTGGCGCAGACGCGCCAGGCCGATCGCGACAAGGTGCACGCCGACGCCGACGCCCGCCACCGCGAGAATCTCGCCGAGGCCAGCGCCGCGCGCGACGAGGTCGTCCGCGTGCAGTCGGCGCAGATCCTCGCCCTGCTCGAGCAGAACACGCAGCTGACGCAGGCGACGCAGGCGCTCAGTCAACGCATCGAGGAGTTGTCGCGCGCCATCCACCGCCGCGTCGTCGATGGCGGGCCGCCGTCGCCCGCCGCCTGAGCGGGCTGTGCGGGCCGAAGGCCCGCATCAGTCGGCCGAGGTCAGCACCTTGCCGCTCGAGTTATCGATGTGGATGATCCAGAAGGCCTCGACGTCCTCCTGCGCGATCATCGCCACGACGCCGACCTGCGGGGCGAAGAAATAGTAGGCGGTGTCCTGCGTGTGCGCCGGGCCGACCTTGCCCTCGAAGCGGAGGCGCACGAGGATCGCGTTGTAGGTCCCGGCCGGCACGGTGACCTGGTACGTACCGACGTAGGTGTACGACGCCTGCAGCGTTCCCGAGTAATCCTGCCGCGTCGGGTCGTCGAGATAGTTCACCGCCACCTGCTGCGTCAGCGTGCGCGTCTCGCCCGGCTGCATGCCGCTGAGCAGAAACGGGTTGGGCGGCGTCGTCACCACGACCACGCCCTCGCCGATGTCGGTGACCGCCGGCATGAGCAGATCACCGCCATCGGCGCGGCGCAGAAACGCCTGCTGCGACGGCGACAGGCCGAAGCGCCACGCCGGGTTGCCGTTCGGCCGCTGCCCCATGGCCAGCGCCAGGGCCTGCGTCGCACCGGCCTTGGGGCCTCCGGTGACCAGGTAGTCCGGGACGCGCGGCTGCAGTGGGAAGTACACCGATGGATCCGCGATCGGCCGGCTCGGCAGGGCCTCGCCGACGACCCCGACGCCGAGCAGCGCGTCGATCTCCTGGCGATCGGCCGCGGGCAGCGGCAGCACCGGCTGCGCGTGTGCCGGCTCGGCAACGGCCAGTGCGACCAGCAGGGCACAGACCGACATTCGTGGCGCGGCAGCAATGTGCATGGTTTCCGATCCTGATGTCGTCAAGGTGGCTACGCCCGCCCGATCCGCGGGGTGCGGACTGGCTTGCTCATGCCACGACCAGAAGCTGATCGTCACGCTCCGGCCGCCGGAGAGGGTGGAGAGCGCTTCGACAAGATCACCGTAGCAGCCGGCGATGGGCTGCCAGTTGTCGATCACCCAGACATCGCCCGTCGGGCTGATCGCCAGATCGGCCTGCCTCGCGCATCGTCTTGCCCTGCTCGACGAGCACCTCGAGTTGTGGACTATATGATTCTATGATAATCTAAATCCTATAAGGGTGACCCGATGGCAGGCAGGATCACGGCTACGGACGCGGCGCGCAGATTCTCGGATATCCTGAGCCAAGTGCGGTATCAGGGCCTGGAGTTCGACATCGTGCGTGGCAAGGAAGTGGTGGCACGGCTCGTGCCGGCAGCGCCGCCGGGCGGTGTCGCCCTCGATCGGCTCGACGCGCTGGTGCGCGCGCTGCCCCGCCTGGGCCCTCGCGAGGCTGAGCTTTTTGCGCGCGACATCGAGCGCGGGCTGGCCAGAATGCGCCCGGATGCCGTCGCATGGGATTGATCATCGACACCGGTGTGTTGATCAGGCTGGAGAAGGACCCCACGGCTGTCGATTTCTCCACGTACAACCCTGCGTACGGCGAGGGATTCCTATCGGCGGCCACCTGCTCCGAGCTGCTGGTCGGCGTGCATCTCGCCAACACGGAGCAGCGCCGTGCCCGTCGCTCGGCGTTCGTGGAGGCAATCTTCAAGTTGTTTCGCCCGCTGGCCTTCGACCTTGAAGTTGCGCGCGTCCATGCACGCCTCGTCAGCTCTCTCGGACGCGGCGTGACGCTCGGGGCACTCGATCTCATCATCGGTGCTACCGCGATCCGCCATGGCTTTCCCGTGCTGACCACGAATGCGGCCGATTTCCGCCGCATGCCAGGCTGCGACGTGGAAGTACTGGAATAGCCGTCACTCGAAGGCGAAGATCTTCTTCCAGTCGTTCTTCATGCTGATCACGGTCCAGCCCTTCTTCCCGGCGTCGTCGTAGAGCGCTTGGGGGAAGGTGCCGATCTTGGTGTCGGGCAGGCCGCGCGCCGGGCCGTAGGCGTACTCGCGCTGCGCGTCGTCGTGCAGCACCAGCATCATCAGCCGGGCCCCCGGGCCGGCGCCGGTGTATTCGAGCATCTGCCGGTCGCCGGTCGAGTTGCCGAACGCCGCGTACGGCCGGCGGCCGATCATCAGGTGGATGCCCTCGGGCTTGCCGGCCTTGTCGTCGTTGAGCAGCAGCTTCGGTTCCTTGGTGAGGATCGGCCGGCCGCTCTTGGCGTAACCGTACGTCGTCCCTCCCATGCTGCCGACGACCTGCTCGGGTGGGATGCCGTAGACGCGCTCGGAGTACACGCGCACGAAGTCCTGGCCGCCGCCGGTGACGATGTACGTCTTGTAACCGTTGGCGCGCAGATACTGCATCACGTCGAGCATGGGCTGGTAGACGAGGTCGGTGTACAGGCGATGCCAGCGCGGATCCTTGGCGGTGGTGATCCACTTCTCCACCTCGGCCCGGAACTCGTCGACGGTGATGCCGGTGAGCGTCGCCGCGAGGATCTGCTCCAGATCCTGCATCGTCAGCTGCGCGATCGCCGCGCGGTTGCCGGAGAGCACGGTCTTGAAGGGCTCGACGTTCGCCAGCTCCGGCTTCGCCTTGACGATGACCGGTACGCGCTCCAAGCAGTACACCACCTGCGTGTACATCGGGTGCGAGACCCACGTCGTGCCGTCCTGATCGAAGGCAGCGATCCGTTCCGGCTGTGGCACGAACTTCGCGCTGCCTTGCGTCGTCGTCGCCTGCACGAAGTCGACAATCGCCTGCTTGGCCGGTCCGTCGTTCCAGGAGGGCAGGGGGTTGGACTGGGCAAATGCGGGAGCACTCACGGCCAGCGCGGCGACCAGGACCAGGGCGCGCCCGCTGCGCGGCAGGGACGTTGCCGTTCGCATGGGATTCCTCTCGTTCGGAGCGGTGGAAGACGGATCGGGTCAGTTGCTCGGCGGCCGCAGACCCTGCAGGTCCAGGCTCTGCAGCCGCTTCATCGCCTGCACCGCCTTCAGCGAGTCGTAGTTGATGCCGGCGGCGTTGAGACTGCTGCCCTGCTGGAAGGGGAACTCCGGCAACGTCGCCAGGAACGCGCCGAGCTTCTGCTGCACCGGCACGAAGAGCCAAATGTTGTCCGCGTACCAGCGGATGTACATGCCGGACTCGCTCGGCGCCTTCTCGTACGGATCGGCGCGCAGGTTGACGATCACCGGCCACGCGGGCACGTCGCGCAGGGCCGTCGCGATGTTGCCGTTGGTCACCGCGAAGTGGACCTTCCAGTCGTTCCAGCGCACGGCGTTGAGCTCGCCGCCCTGGCCGAAGTAGAAGATCTCCTCGCGCGGGCCCTTCTTCGCCTCGCCCTTGAGGTACGGCGTGAAGTCGTAGCCATCGAGGTGGGCCTTCCAGGTCTTGCCGTTGGCCGTGTAGCCGGCTTTCACCTTCTCGACGATGTCGGGCACGCCCGCCGCGGCCAGGAAGGTCGGCAGCCAGTCCTCCTGCGAGAAGATGTCGTTGACGATGGTGCCCGGCTTGATCACCCCCGGCCAGCGCACCAGCATCGGCACGCGGAAGCCGCCCTCCCAGGTCGAGCCCTTCTCGCCGTGGAACGGCGTCGTGCCGCCGTCGGGCCAGGTGCCGGTTTCGGCGCCGTTGTCGGTGCCGTAGACAACGATGGTGTTGTCGGCGATGCCCAGGTCGTCGAGCTGCTTGAGCACCGCGCCGACCATGTCGTCGTGCTCGACCATGCCGTCGGGGTACAGGCCGATGCCGGTGCGGCCCTCGGCCGACTTCTTCAGCCGTGTCCAAACGTGCATGCGGGTGGTGTTGAACCAGACGAAGAAGGGCTTGCCACTCTTGGCTGCGCTGGCGACGAACTTCTGCTCGGCGTCGAAGATTTCCATGTCGACGGTGGGCATGCGCGCCTGGCTGAGCGGCCCGGTGTCCTCGATCTTCTGGCCGCCCCTGCCGTCACTGAAGGTGTGCAGCACGCCGCGCGGGCCGTACTTCTTTTTGAACTCGGGATCCTTCGGGTAGTAGTACGTCTCCGGCTCTTCCTCGGCGTTGAGGTGGTAGAGGTTGCCGAGGAATTCGTCGAAGCCGTGCATCGTCGGCAGATGCTCGTCGCGGTCGCCGAGGTGGTTCTTGCCGAACTGCCCTGTGACGTAGCCCTGCGGCTTGAGCAGATCGGCGATCGTCGGCGCCCACGGCGGAATGCCCTGCGGCGAGCCCGGCATGCCGATGGTCAGCAACCCGGTGCGGAACGGATGCTCGCCGAGGATGAACGAGGCGCGGCCCGCCGTGCAGCTCTGCTGTGCGTAGGCGTCGGTGAACAATGCCCCGCCCTTGGCGATGCTGTCGATGTTCGGCGTCTGGTAGCCCATCACGCCGAGGTTGTAGGCGCTGATGTTGTGGATGCCGATGTCGTCGCCCCAGATGACCAGGATGTTCGGCTTCTTCGCGGTTGTCTGGGCGACGGCCGCCGACGCCGCGGCGCAGAGCAGCGCCGCGACGACGAGGGTCGAACGGGCATTCGTCATGGCCAATGTCCTCTTGCTGTGAGCGTTCGCCTGGTGCCCGGTCGCGCTACCAGCATCATGAGCTGAGCTGCGCGCCGTCTCCCCGCCGCGCGGCGCATAGGCTGGGTCAACTGCCCTTCGCGTTCGCCTTGTTGACCGCCTCGATGATGCTGTCGAGGTTGTAGCTCGCGGGCGCCTGCAGGGGCGGGTAGGCCCGATAGGACTCGAGTTCCTTGGTCCACAGCAATTGACCGATCGGCAGCATGTTCCAATCGTATTGGTATGCCGTCACCGGTCCGGCGAGCGCACCGCCGAGGCTCATCGCCGACTGCTGAGCGACGCCGACCGCCTGCTCGAATGGATCGCGCTTGATGTTCTGAACCAGGGTCCAATGGAACGGAATGAGCGGCATGATCCAGCCCTCCGCCCCTGGCTGCGACATGTTGTAATACATCTTCCAATTCTTGTAGCGGACCGCAGATGGCGTCGCGCCCGAGTAGTAGAAGAAGTAGTCGCGCGCCGACTTCTCCGACTTACCGGTCAGGTAGTCGAGCTGGCTGAACCCGTCGAGCTTGGTCTTGACGATGCCGGGGTACTTGCCGGCCTGGATCTGCTCGGTCAGTCCGTTGCCCTTCGGCCCACCGGCGGCCTCCACCAGCGTCGGCACCCAGTCGAGCGCGGCGAAGAGCTGGTTCTTGACCGTCCCCGGTTTGATCTGCCCAGGCCAGCGGACCACCATCGGCGCGCGGTACCCGCCCTCCCAGGCCTCGCCCTTCTGGCCCTTGAACGGCGTGATGCCGCCGTCGGGAAAGCTGATCGTCTCGGCGCCGTTATCGGTGGTGAAGACGACGATCGTGTTGTCGAGCTGGCCCATCGCTTCGAGCTTGGCCAGGACCAGACCGATGTTGTCGTCCATCTGCTTCATGCCGGCTTCGTTGGCGCCCCAGTCCTTGCCGCCCGGCTCCCCGACCATCGCCATGTACTTGTCCGACAGCACGGTCGTGACGTGCATGCGGGCCGGGTTGTACCAGACGAAGAACGGCTTGTTGGTCGTCTTCGGGTCGTGGCGGTCGAGGAAGTCGATGACCTTGGCGGAGATTTCCTCATCCACCGTCTTCGAGCGCTCCAGGGTGAGCGGTCCCTCGTCACTGCACTTCTGGTTCTTCGCCGTGCCGTCCGAGGACGTGCAGGCGATGACCGGGCGCGGCGGGGTCAGGCAGATCGTCGTCCTGGGATCGACGGCGCCGGGGACCTCGGGCAGACCGGGGACGGCGGTGTTCTTGCACGGCGGCGCGATGCCCTGCACCAGTGGGCTCACGTTGATGTCGGGAAAGCTCACTCCCTGCATCGCGTCCAGGTGGTAGAGGTAGCCCCAATACTCTTGAAAGCCGTGCGCGGTCGGCAGCGAGTCGGTGTGATCGCCCAGGTGGTTCTTGCCGAATTCGCCGGTGGAGTAGCCGAGATCGAGGAGGAACTTGGCCAGCGCCGGGGTGCCCGGCTTGAGGTAGGTCGGGCTGCCCGGGAGCTGCGGCGGGATCATGCCGGTGCGCAGCGGATACATGCCGGTGAAGAAGGCGTTGCGACCGGAGGTGCAGCTCTGCATGGCGACGTAGTCCATGAAGATCGCGCCTTCGTTGGCGATGCGGTCGATGTTCGGCGTCTCCCCGACCATCAGGCCGCGGTGGTAGATGCTCGGCTGCATCCAGCCGATGTCGTCGCCCATGATGAACAGGATGTTGGGCTTATTCGCCGCGTCCTGTGCCGGCGCCGCCGCCGCGCCGGCGCCCAGGGTGAGCAGCAGTACCAAGGCCGTGTACCGACCAATCGGATTGCTTCGCATAGGTCCTCCTCGTTCGGATGTCTTGTGGCGGCGGTAATTAACAGGGTTCACGTCGATGGAGTAGAGGCTTCGCTCAGCAGGCGCTGCAGCATCGCCAGCAGTTCCGCCTGCGAGCCGAAGCGCGCCCGTCGACCGGAGCTGAGGTGCTCGACCCGGCCGGCGCAGACGCCGCTGCCGGGAACGGTGTCGACGCTGAACTGGACGACGAAGGCCTTCCACGCGGGCAGCTTCGGTGCCTCGTCCCCGGCATCGCCCGCCGACGAGCCGCGCTGGCGCGATCTGTGTGCCATCATTGCCGCCCGTATCGCAGCCGTCGGGCGGCAAGTCTGGAAAGACACGGGAAACTTCCTGGAAAGGGCCTTTGAAGGTCCCCTCACCCAGGGTGCGGCGACGCCATGGACGCGAGCAGCGCCCTCGCGTCGTCCAGATCCGGCGTACGGAGCGCGGCGTCGAACCGCTCGCAGATCGGGCCCAGCAGTGCGCGCGCCTCGTCGATGCGGTCGCGGTCGGACCAGGCGCGGGCGAGGCTGGTGGCGGCGCGCAGCTCAAACGCCCTGGCCGACGCCGCGCGCGACGTCTCGAGGGCGCGCAGCAGATGCGGCTCGGCCGCGGCCCATTGCGGACCCGGGCCGGCGCCCGCCCCGGCCAGCACGGCCTCGCGCTTCAGGCGCCAGAGTTCCGGCTCCTGGCCGCATTGCAGCGTCGTCGTCGCCAGCGCCAGACCGTCCTCGACGGCCGCCAGCGCCGGCGCCGGGTCCCCGGCGCGCAGGTATCCGTCGGCCAGATTGGCGTACAGGTGCGCTGAGATGCACAGCGTGCCGGCGGCGTTGAGCCGGTTGAGCGCGGTGCGCAGCGCTCGGGTGCCTGGCTTCGCATTGCCGCGCTGGATGCGGGCGACGGCGGAGAGCGCCTCGGCGAGAGCACGCCACAGGGCGAAGCCCTCCGCCGTCGCGAGCGCGACGGCCTCGTCCGCGAGCGCGCCGCCCGCGCTGCTGCGGCGGTCGAAGAGCGTCACCAGCGCCCCCTGCGCGAGCGCCGCGGCGAGATAGAAGGGGTTGCCTGTCTGGCGCGCCAGGGCGACGCTGTCGGTGACCGCCGCATGCGCGCCGGGCGAATCGCCGAGATGCCACAGCGCCGCGGCGTGGAACACGGTCGCGGCCACCAGTGGATCGACGCCGTAGGCGATCGGGGCCCATTCGATGCTCGGCTCGGCCTGGCGCCCCCGCAGCGATTCCATGTGGCGCGGCACGGCGGCGAACTCGCCGTTGAAGAACGCCGTGCGCACCAGTGCCGAGTCCGCCACCTGGCCGTGCGCGGGCGTAGCGAGCCGCGCCGCGAGATCGGCCAGTTCGGTCGCCAGGGCGAGGCTCGGCTCGCGGTCGCCGCGCAGCGCGTGGAGGTACCAGCGCGCATACAGCGCTTCGAAGTGCCCAGCGGCGTCGCCGGCCGCGCTGCACAGCGCCGCGAGCCGCTCGTAGTTCTCGCACACCGGCTCGGCCGCGAAGCCGAGTGAATCGCCCAGGGCCCGGCCGAGCACCAGCCGCGCCTCGATCTCCCGCCGGTGCGGCGCGTCGCCGTCCGGCACCTGCGCGATCAGGCCCAGGGCGCGCTCGACGTAGCCGCGCGCCGCGCCGCTGGCGAAGCGCTGGCGCGCGCGCCGGCCGGCGGCGGTCAGGGCGCGCACGGCGCCGCTTGGGTCGTGGCCGCGCCCGAAATGCACCACCAGTTCGGGGGCGATCCGCACCGCATCCGCCCCCCAGGCGCGCTCGAGCGCGGTGCCGATGCGTCGGTGCAGGAGGGCGCGCTGCTCCTCGGGCGTCTCCTCGTACACCACCTGGCGGCATAGTTCGTGGGTAAAGGCATAGCGCCGCGTCACGCGCCCGTCCGGCAGGGCGACGGTGCCGGCGGTGCGCAGGAAGCGGTGCGCGCGCGCCAGCGCCGCGCACTGCCGCGAGGCCGCACTGGCCTTGCCGCGCAGCGCCGCGGCGATGACCGCCGCGGTGATCGTCGCGCCGGCGACGCTGGCGGCTTGCAGGACGGCGCGCGTCGCCGGGCTGACGCCGTCGAGCTGCGTCTCGATCGTGCGCCGCACGTCGTCCGGCACGCCGAAGTCGATCCGTTCCGCCGGCAGGCCCAGCCGCCAACCGGGATCGGTTTCGAGGATCGCGCCGCGCGCCAGCAGGTGGTCGGTGGTGGCGACGAGGAAGAGCGGATGACCGCCGGTGTGGGCATGGATCCGCGCCGCGAAGCCGGGCGGGAAATCGTGGCCGGGGAAGCGCGCGGCGAAGTAGGCCGCGACGGCCGCGTCGTCGATGTCGTCGAGGGGCAGTTCGGCGCACCGGTGCCGCCCCCGCAGCAGCGCCACGACGCCGCCCAGCGGGTGCTCGGCGACGGCGACCTCGGCGCGGCGGTAGGTGCCGATGACCAGCAGCCGCGCCGGCTCGCGCCGCTGCGCCAGCATGGCGAGCAGGTCGGCGGTGGCCGGATCGCTCCAGTGCAGGTCCTCGAGCACGACGACGAGCAGCCGGTCCGTCGCCAGCGCGTCGGCGAGCGCGGCCAGTTCGCGCGGCATCCGCTCCGGCCGAACGCCCTCAATCGATCGCTGCAAGGCCGCCAGCTCCGCGTCGCCGAGCAGCCACGGCATCTGCGCCAGCCAGAGCGGGGCGCAGCGCCGCATTATCGCCGCCAACGGCTGCGCGGGCTGGCTCCGCGCCAGATGGTCGAGGGCGTCGAATATGGCGGCGTATGCCTCCTGCGCGCCGTGCCGTTCGCTGCAATCGGCGCGGGCGATCGACAGCGCGGCCGCGCGCTTGCGAACCGCCGGCGAGTCAAGGAACGCGTCGACCAGCGCCGTCTTGCCGACCCCGGCCGGGCCGGAGACGAAGACGAACTGGCGTTCGCCGGCCGCCGCGCGCTCACACGCGGCGGCCAGGGCGCCGAGCTCGCGGGCGCGGCCGACGAACGGCGACCGCTGCGGACGCGGCCGGGCCGCCGGTTCGGCGGCTGCGACGCCGCGCACCGGGGCGGCGGCCGCGCGCTGCCGGGTCGCGGCGATGAAGCGAAAGCCGCGCCGGTGCGCGGTCTCGATGAAGCGCGGCGCCTGGCTGTCGTCGCCGAGGGCGGCGCGCAGCTCGCCGATCGACTTGTTGAGCGTGTCCGGCGTGACGGCGACATTCGGCCACAGCGCGTCGAACAGCTCGTCCTTGGACACCAGCACGCCGGGGCGCTCGGCCAGATAGACGAGGACGGCCCAGGTCTTCGGCCGCAACGGGATGGCGGCGGCGCCGCGCCGCAGCGTGCCGGCGCGCAGATCGAGGCGGAAGGCCGCGAAGGCGATGGCGGGCCCCGACGCGGCGCGGGCGGCGTCCGCATCGACAACGCTTCTCGGACGGGGCATGAGCGCCCCGATGTAAATACGATGGGCGGGAAGCTGTCCATACCGCTCGCCCTTACGTAGCGGAGCCTCTCGCCATTGGCTCGGAATCCGCGGGCGGCCCCCTTTCCATGGAGGGCGCCGCCCCGTCGGCGCCGGTTGCATTGAAGCGCTGTCGCTCCATCCAACAGGCGCCGACGGGGCGGCGCCCTCCACCAGAGACCTCCCCAACCCATCCCGTAGTCGGCGCGGCGGCGGTCAGGGCCCGGACCCGCCCCCGGTCGCTCCTGCCCGCCGCGATGGTGGGCAGGGGGCGTGCTCAGCGCGGACGGAGCAGGATCTCGGTGTTGCGGTTCTGCGCCCGTCCCGCCGGCGTGTCGTTGCTGGCGACCGGGTGGTACTGGCCGGCCGACACGGCCTGTAGCTCCGTCGGGTCGACCCCCTGCGCCTGCAGGTGGCGTACCACCACCGCGGCGCGCGCGCCGGCCAGCTCCCAGTTGGTGGGATAGCGCTCCGCCAGCTCCGGCCCGATCGGCGTGTCGTCGGTGTTGCCGACGATGTCGATGACGTAGTTGCCGCCCGTCAGCGTCGGGATGACCTTGTCGAGCGCGGCGACGCCGGCGGGGCTGAGTTGCACCGATCCCGACCGGTACAGCATGTCGCCCGAGACGCGCACGCGGATGCCGTCCTTCAGCTGCTCGATCTCCACTTGGTCGGCGCTGATCTCCGAGCGCAGGGCGGCTTCGATCTGCTGCTGCTGCGCCAGCATGTTGTTGTAGGTGGACTGGAACACACAGCCGCTGATCAGCAGCGCCGCGGCCATTGCCGCGGTCGTGCTGCATGCGATGGGGGTGGTGCGCATGAGCCTCGCCTCCTGAACTGTTGCGGGGCGCCCCGCGGCGCCTCCCTGGGTCATCGTATGACTACATCCTGCACCCCGGCTGCCTCCCTGTCCGGAAGGCGGGCGGAAATTTCCTGGAAAGTCGCGCCGCGGCCGGCCGATCGGGCCGTCTTTTCAGCTCTGGCGTAACCGCACTGCCCCGAGTTTCCCAGAGTCTTTGGTGTGCCCTGGGTGCTTCACCGGGCTGACGACGGCGGCGTCGTCAGCACCAATGGCCCCTTGGTTCGCGTGCAGGCGTTCGCCGCCTCGACCGCGCGGACCCGCTCACTCGAACTCGGCAGGCCGACCACCATCGCCACCACCGATGGGGCGGTGGACATCACCGTCGACACTCAGAGCTCGACATGGGTCTAGTTCGATAAGGTTGAGTACCGCATCGCCAGCACCACGACGCGCCTGACAGGGCCGAACGTGCACATCTGCGTGGAACCGTGATCGTGAAGAAGTACACCGTCACGCCCGACGCCGTGCAAACGGCAAGGGTTGATTTCACCATCCTGGCGGTGTCGGTGGCGGCTGGACGCCGCTGGGAGTGCAGATCAATTCCTGATGCTGTTGCCGGTCGAAGCGGTCACTGTTTCATCACGTCCGCGCCCAGAGGGCGCCGCCTCACGCCGAGTGCGTTGGTGAAGCGCATCGACCCGGGTCGCCGTCATCGAGGCGCTCGGCGGACTGGTGCGGGCCGAGGCCCTGCCGCCCCTCGAGCGCGCCTTCGGCGAGAACGGCGGCGAGGTGCAGCAGACCGCCGCGCGGGCGATTCTCGCCGTTGGCGGGCAACCGGCCGCCGACACCTTCGGACGCCTCGCCTTCAGCGGCCCGATCGAAGCGCAGCGCTACGCCGTCGTGCTCGGCCAGCCGCTGCGCTTCGCCGTCCAGGAATGGCGCCGCTTCGGCCTCTCCGCGGAAGCGGCGGCGCCCGAGGTCGAGCCCACCGCCGTGACGCTGCAGGGCGAGCGTGCGCTGTTGCGTCAGGTCGCCACGGCGCGCGAGGGCCAGCAGGTGACCATCCTCGCCGAGCGCCGCAGCGGCCGCGCCGACCTGTTCGTGCTCGCCGTCGACCGCTGCCCGCACGAGTGATACCGGCGCGCCCATGACGTCGCGTCGCCGCACCGCTCTCGTCGCTGGCGTGGCGCTACTCGGACTCGGCGCCGCCGCCTGGCAGTGGCAGAGCCATCTCATCGGCCTCGGCGCGCGCTGGTACCTGAACCGCATCGCCGCCGGCGAGGAGGCGAGCGGATCGCTCACCGAGCGGCGCCAGGCGGTGGCGCGCGTCCATCGCAGCCTGCTGGTGGCGCCGCCCGACGACGCGCAGGTGCCGGAGCTGTTCGACCTGCTCACGGTCGTCTCGGCGCGCGTCGCCACCGGCGAGATCGACCTGCCCTGGGCGGCGTACGTCTACACCGGCTATTGGCGCGAGCTGACCCTCGACCGTCGCGCCGGCCTGGCGCGCCGCACGCGGCCGGAGGTGGAGGCCAAGGTCGAGGAGTACGTGCAGTTCTACGCCCTGCAGAAGCGGCCCGACGTGCCGGGGGTGCGCCTCGGCGATCTCGACGGCGAGGGCGGCGACTCGATCACCCTCGAGGAGATCGAGAAGGCGGCGAAGCAGGGCAGGGATCTGTCGACACAGTGAGCCCGTGGAGGGCGCCGCCCCGTCGGCGCCTGTTGGATGGCGTTTCGCGCCCCGCTTCAACAGGCGCCGACGGTGCGGCGCCCTCCATATCGCGATGGGCGTGTCAGTCCTGCTGGGCGAGGCGGGCGAGCGACTCGCGCTGCGGCGAATCGGGCGCTCGCTCGAGGTACTGGCGCGCCGCCTGCGCGGCCCGCTCGCGCGCTCCGGTGCGGGCATACAGCCGCGCCAGGTACAGGTAGGGGTCGGCGACGTGTGGCTGCACCCGTGTCGCCTCCAGGTACAGGCGCTCGGCGTCGGCCGTGTTGTCGCGCGCCTCGTAGACCCCTCCAAGCATCATGTGCGCCGTCGCCGACCAACGATTGCGCTCGACGACGCGTTGCCAGGCGGTGACGTCGTCGCGCCAGACGCCGACCGAGTGCATCGTCGCCGCGCCGAGGAGGGTGGCGTACAGCACGCCGAGGGCAGGGACCGCGAGGCGCCACGGCCGCCGGGCGGGCACGACGTCGGCCAGGTGGCGCAGCCCCACCGCGACGGCGAGGGCGAAGCCGGCCAACGACAGATAGACGTAGCGGTCGGGTCGCAGCTGGGCGAGAGGAAGCAGGTTCGACTGCGGCAGCAGCATCAGCACGAACCAGCCGGCGCAGAAGAAGGCCCACGGGTACTGCCGCCGGCGCAGCATGACGAGGCCGGCGAGCAGCACCAGCGCGCAGAGTGCGGCGACGTTGAGCAACTCGAACTGGCTGCCGGCGCGGTAATAATAGATCGGCGACAACGCGATCGGCAGGAGGATGGCGACGCCGCCGTCCATGGTCGCGCGCGCGACGATCAGCAGGTGCCCCAGCCAGGTGCCGCTGTGCGGCGGGACGAGCGCGCCGACCGCCTGCGAGGCCGCCGTGGCCGCCCAGGCGAAGGCGGCCGCGACGGCGAAGAACGGCGCCTTCTCGAGCAGCCGCAGGCGCCCGCCGACGAACACGGCGTCGTAGAGCAGCAGCACCAACGGCAGGGTGACGGCCGTCGGCTTGGCGGCCGCCGCGGCGACGAAGGCCAGCAGCGACAGCGCGTAGGCCGGCCAGCGGCGCCGCTGGCACCAGTGCTGGTAGGCGATCAGGGCCAGCAGGACGAACAGGCCGGAGAGCAGGGTCTTGCGCTGGATGACCAGCGACACCGCCTCGAGCTGCATCGGGTGCAGGGCGAAGATCAGCGCCGCCACCGTCGCCACCCAGCGCGCGCCGACCAGCGGTCGGATGAACCACCACAGGGCGACGGCGGTCGCCGCGTGGAGCACGACGTTGACCAGGTGGTAGGGCGCCGGGTCGACACCGGCCAGCGGGTACTGCAGGGCGAAGGTCAGCATCGTCAGCGGCACGTAGTTGGCGTGCCGGAAGGATGTCACCAGCGCCCAGAGCGAGGCCGGATCGAGCTGCCGCACGTTCGGATCGTCGAGCAGCAGCTGGTCGTCGAAGGCGGCGACGAGAAAGCCGTTGTGCAGCGTCGGCAGGAACACCAGCAGCGCCGCCGCGGCCACCAGGGTGAGCGCCGCCGCGGTGTGCAGGCCGTTCGCCGCGGCGCTCGCCGGTGTCGCTGCGCGCATGTCGGGGCCAGATTGTGGCACGCGGTCGCCGTCTGTCCACTGCGATCGCGGCATCCGTCGCTGCCGTGAACCCAGGACCGGCCGTGAGCCCCTGGAGGGGGGCCCCCCCGGCGGGGCAGGTTGGGTTTGGGGTGGGGCGCCCGACCAACCGCCCCCCCCGGGCGGCCCGGGTGGCTGGGGGGACCTGCCACAAACACAAAGGGGCCGCCGGGGGCGATGGTGGCGATGGCGGTTCCGGTGGC
>JANNRA010000143.1:0-22365 GCA_031401035.1 bacterium
CGCCCGCAGCGCAGCGCGGTACGCTGCGGGCGAGACGCCCGCGGTCCCAGCCACTGCTCATATTGTCGGCGCTGCGCACCCGATCACCGGCTCTACACAGCCTCGCCAGCGGCTGGTACACATCGCGCATGCGCTACTTGCACACGATGCTTCGCGTCACCGACCTCGACGCGTCGCTGGCTTTCTATTGCCAGGCGCTGGGCCTCATCGAACTGCGCCGGCACGAGGTGGCGCCGGGACGCTACACACTGGTCTTCCTCGGCGCCGCGGAGAATCCCGATGCGCAGGTCGAGTTGACCTACAACTGGGACCCGGAACCCTACGGCGGCGGCCGTAATTTCGGCCATCTCGCCTACGAGGTCGAGGACGTCTACGTCGCCTGCCAGCGCCTCGTCGATCACGGCGTCCCCATCAACCGCCCGCCGCGCGACGGCCGCATGGCCTTCGTGCGCTCGCCCGACGGCATCTCGGTCGAACTGCTGCAGCGCGGCAGGCCGCTGGCGCCCGCCGCGCCGTGGTCGTCGATGCCCAACACCGGCAGCTGGTAGGAGGCGCCGCATGCAGGACTTCGAGCAGGAGCTGAACACTTACGCCAAGCGGGTCTTCGACAACCTGAGCGGCCTGACCGTCTCGGCGATGATCTACTTCGGCTACCACCTCGGCCTCTACCGCGCCCTCGACGGCGCCGGCGCACTGACCAGCGAGGCGCTGGCGGCGCGCACCGGTCTGCACGAGCGCTGGGTGCGCGAGTGGCTACGCGGCCAGGCGGCGGCGCAGTTGCTCGACTACGACGGCGCCGGCGGCTTCTCGCTCTCGGCGGTCGGCGCCCTGGTGCTGGCCAACGCGCAGAGCCCGGCCTACGCGGCCGGCGTGTTCGCCGAGCTGCCGTCACAGTTCGTCGTCCTCGAGCCGCTGCGCGAGTCGTTCCGCACCGGCGTCGGGCTGCCCTACGACGCCTTCGGGTGCAGCGGCGCGCTGGCCATCGAGGGCCTGCTGGCACCGTGGTTCCGCACCATGCTGGTGCCCATCGCCCTGCCGCAGCTCGACGGCGTCGTCGCACGCCTGGAGGCCGGCGGGCGCGCCGCCGACATCGGCTGCGGTACCGGCGTCGCGCTGCTGGAACTGGCGAGGGCTTTCCCGCGCAGCGAGTTCCACGGCTACGACATCTCGGTGCATGCCCTCGCCCACGCGGCGCGCTACGCGCGCGAGACCGGCGTCCCCAACGCCTATTTCCACGACCCGCGCCGCGAACCACTGCCGACCGACGCCAGCTTCGACTTCGTCACCGCCTTCGACTGCCTGCACGACATGACCCAGCCACAAGAGGCGATGCGCGCCGTCCGCGCGGCGCTGAAGCCCGACGGCGTCTGGCTGATCGCTGACATCAACGCCAAGCCGAGCTTCGAGGAGAACCTCGCCTCCAACCCGATGGTGGCGATGATGTACGGCTTCTCGGTGTTGAGCTGCCTGTCGTCGAGTCTCTCGGAACCCGGCGGCCTGGGGCTCGGCACGCTCGGCTTCAGCGAACCGCTGGCGCGCGAGATGACCGCGGCGGCCGGTTTCACGCGCTTCGAGCGCCGCGACTTCGGCAATCCGTTCAACGCATACTACGAGGTGCGGCCGTAGTCGGGTTTCCCCCGCACGTCGCGCGGCAGCGGCGGCGCCCTCCAGGGAGACGCGAACCGGGGTAACGTCGAAACGCCGCTCGTGCGTCACCGCGCATCCTGCTACGGCTGCGGTCGATGCGGAAAGCACCCATCAAGTGGGGGGCGGGGTGGGTCGCCCTCGCCCTGGCGTCGCTGTCCGCCTGCTCGCCGCGCGCGGCGGCCCCGGCCGCCGCTGGGGCGGGCGAGCCGGTGTCGCTGCGCTTCGGGTGGCCTGTCGGCATGCAGGCACAGGTGCAGACCGATGCCGTGCGACAGCGCGCCATCGGCGGACAGACACGCGAAGGGGCGACCACCACCACCTACGCGCTGGTGGTGCGGGCGGACGCGGATGGCGTGTTGGTGCAGAGCTATGACGTCCGTTCGCAGATCCACAGCGACGGCGCTTCCCCGGAGCAGCAGGCGTTGCTTGGCTTCTTCGCGCGCGCCTCGGCGAGCCTGCCGAGCCTGGTCGTCGGTCCGAGCGGGCAGGTGGTGGCGCTGCGCGGCGTCGCCGAGCTGCGCCGCGACCTGGCGAGTGCGGTGAAACCGTTGGTGCGCGCCAATCCCGACCAGGCGGATGCGGTGCAACAGTCGTTCGACACCATGTTCGCCGAGGAGCGCATCGCCGCCAGCGTCGCCGGGCAGTGGACGCCGATCGTCGGCGCCTGGGCCGGCGCCAACCTGGTCATCGGGCAGACCTACGAGGGCAGCGACCAACAGCCGGGCCCACTGGTGCCCGACATGCCGATCGTCATGGCCTACGAGTACCGCATCACCCGCCGCCTGCCGTGCGCCGCCGGCGGCGCCGGGCTCGAGTGCGTCGAGATCCGCCTCGTCTCGCGCCCCACCGAGGAGGCGCTGCCGGCGATCCGCGCCTCGATGCAGCAGCTGTTCACCATGAACGCGCCGCAGGGTGCGGCCATGCCCGACATCGACGACCTGACGGTCGAGAACACCCTGCTGCTGGTCACCGAGCCGGCGACGCTGCGCCCGCACCGCCTGGTGCAGGAGCGCACGGTGAGCGGCACGGTGCGACAGGCGCAACAGCCGGACGTGGCGGTGCGCCAGGTCGAGCGGGCGGAGTCGAGCTACCGCTACCGCTGACGGGCCACCGCGAGGGCGGCGCGGTGCGGACGCTAGCCGAGGACGCCGGCGGCGCGTAGGGCGGCGATGCGCGCGGCGTCGTAGCCGAGGAGGTCGCGCAGGACCGCGTCGGTGTCGCGCCCGGCCTCGACGGCGGCCTTGTCGGGCACCGGGAGGGCCTCGCCGATCGGCTTGATCGGCGACGGCATCAGGTCGGTGCCGGCGTCCGCGTGCGGGCGCAGAGGCAGGCGGGCGAGGAACTGCGGGTCGCGGGTGATCGACTTGGTGTCGTTGACCGGACAGAGCGTGGTGTTGTGCTCCTGGCCGAAGCGTACCCACTCGGTGGTGCTGCGGGTGGCAAAGATTTCGGCCAGGGTGCGGCGCAGGGCGACGTTGCCGCGTGCGTGGTCGGCGTACTTCGCGCCGGGGTTCTGTTCGAACAGCTCGGGGCGGCCGACGCCGAGGCAGAAGTTCTTCCAGAACTCGCGCTCGGAGGCCATGAACAAAATGAGGCCGTCCGTCGAGCGATAGTACTGGTAGCGCACCGACTCGGTCATGCTGTTGTCGCCGACCGGCCGGCGTTCGCCCTTGCCGTCGCCGTCGTTGCCGGTGACCTCGTCCTCGGGTCGCTCGTAGGCCTTGTTGCCCTCGATGCCGTTCCAATTGAACGCCGCGGCGGCGTCGCTCTGTGCCACCTCGAAGCGGCACGGCTGGCCGGTGGCGCGGGCGCGGATAATCGCCGCGCAGATGCCGAGCGCGGCGTAGAGCGGGCCGGCGTTGATGCCGATGGTGGTGTAGCTCGGGATGGTCGGCTCGCCGGCGGCGTTGTAGGTCGGCCGCGCCGCGCCGGCCCAGGCGTCGTAGGCGATGCCGTGGCTCGGCATGTCCCTGTAGGGCCCGCTGAGGCCGTAGCCGGAGATCTGGCAGAAGACGACGCGCGGGTTGAGCTCGCACATGCGCGCGTAGCTCATGCCGAGGCGCTCGAGGGCGCCCGGCCGCATGGCCTCGATCACCGCGTCGGCGCCGCGCACCAGCTCGGCATACGCGGCGAGGCCGTCCGGCGCCTTCAGGTTCAGCACCACACTGCGTTTGCCGCGGTTGAGGTGCCAGTGCAGCAGCGAGACGCCGTCGATGATCGGGAAGGCCATCTTGCGCACGTAGTCGCCGCCCGGGTTCTCGACCTTGATCACATCGGCACCGAGGTCGGCGAGGTTCATGCCGACGGCGGCGGGCCCGAGCAGCGAACTCTCGATGATGCGCACGCCGGCGAGCATGCCGGTGGTCGGTGCGGATGCGGTCATCTGGGGTGGGGTCATCTGGGCCTCCGGGTCGCGCGGTGCTGAAAACACACCGTGCCGTAGCGGGCGTCGCCGCCGCAAGTCCGGCGCAGGTCTCGGCCAAGTCGGGGTCAGGTCTCGGAAAAGAGGTACGCGAGGTCGTCGCGCGTCAGGGCGCGCGAGAAACCGTCCTCGCCGAGGACCTCGCGCGCCAGCGCCGCCTTGCTCTGCTGCAGGGCGAAGATCTTCTCCTCGATCGTACCGCGCGCCACCAGGCGGTAGGCGATGACGGTCCGATCCTGGCCGATGCGATGGGCGCGGTCGATCGCCTGCGCTTCGACGGCCGGATTCCACCACGGATCGAACAGCACGACGTAGCTCGCCGCCGTCAGGTTGAGGCCGGTGCCGGCGGCTTTCAACGACAGCAGGAAGACCGCCGGGCGCGGATCCGCCTGGAAGTCGGCCACCAGGCGCTCGCGGTGCACCGACGCACCGGTCAGCATGTGGCACGGCACCTCGCGCGCCGTCAGCGCCGCGCGCAGCAGTTTCAGGCATTCGACGAACTGCGAGAACAGCAACACCTTGTGCCCCTCGGCCAGCAGCGGCTCGAGCAACTCGAAGAGGGCGTCGAACTTGCCCGAGGCGAGCGTCGCGCGGCCGCCGGCGAGGGCCGGATGGCAGCAGATCTGCCGCAGGCGGGTCAGCGCCGCCAGGATACTGATGCGATGCTTGGCCATGCCCGCCGCCCCGCCGAGGCCCTCGACCAGGGCGCGACTGCGGCGCAAGTGGTCGAGGTAGAGCAGGCGCTGCTCGCGGGCGAGCTCGCAGTCGAGGCGCTCCTCGATGCGCGCCGGCAGCTCGGGCGCCACCGCGGCCTTGCTGCGCCGCAGCAGGATCGGGCGCAGTTTCGCGGCGAGTAACCGGCGCTGCGACGGTGCCGCGTCGAGGCTGTCGAAGCGATCCTGAAAGCGCCCGCGCGCGCCGAGATACCCGGGCGTGACGCACTCGACGATGCTCCACAGGTCGAGGGCGCGGTTCTCCAGCGGCGTGCCGGTGAGGGCGAGCCGGCGCCGCGCCGACAACGTGCGTGCGACGCGGGTGATGTCGGCATCGGGATTCTTCAGGTTCTGTGCTTCGTCGAAGATGAGTGCCTGCAGGGACACCGCGCGCCACCGCTCGGCGTCGCGGCGCAGCAGGGCGTAGTTGGTAACCACCAGCTGGTGGTCGGTGGCGTGGCGGTCGACGATGGCGTCGAGCTGCGCCTGGCGGCCGCCGCCACGCGTCAGCACCAGCACGCGCAGGGTGGGCGTGAAGCGCTCGGCTTCGCGGGCCCAGATATGTACGACCGAGGCCGGACAGACCACCAGGCTGGGGCCGGCGTGCGGGTTGGCGGCGTAGAAATGCTGCAGCCAGGTCAACGCCTGCAGCGTCTTGCCGAGTCCCATGTCGTCGGCCAGCACGGCACCGAGTCCGAGGCTGGCGGCGTGGACGAGAAACTCGAAGCCGCGCTGCTGGTACGGCCGCAGCGCGGCGCGCAGGTCGGCCGGCGGGTCGACGCGCGGCAGGCCGGCAAACGCCGCCACGCGGTCGCGCAAGGTGCGCGCGGCGGCGACCGTCTCGGCATCGCCGCCGAGCCGCTCCAGGGTCGCCAGGCTCTCCGGCGCGGCGCCGGCGAGCTGCCAGACGCTGAGGCGTTGCGGCCCGCTGCCGACCTCGAGGCCGAGGTCGGCGCAGAGCGCGGCGGTCTCGTCGTAAGCCTGCGCGGTGTCGCGACGCACCCAGCCACCCGAGAGACGCACGAAGGTCGTCGTCGCGGCGCGCAGGCGCAGCAGATCCGCATCGTCGAGCCGCTCGCTCTCGCTCTGCCAGTCGGCGGAGACCTCGAACCAATCCGTGCCGCTGGCGGCGACGCGCAGGCGCGGGCGCACCGGCGTGCCGACGAGCAGCCGGCGCACGCGCGCCGTGCCGACGACGACGAGCTGCGGCGGGCGCACCGCCCATGCCTCTGCGAGGGCCTGCATGTTGCGCGGCGAGGCGTGCATCCACCAGCCGACGTCGCGGTCCGCGGCGCTCGGCACCTGGCCGCCGGGCCGCCCGACACTGCCCGGCCGCGCCGGCAGGGCGGCGAACCACTCGCGGGCGGGGTCCACCCGCGCGGGATCCGGCTCCTCCCACCACGGCGCCGCGCCGGGTGCGTCGGCGAGCGCCGGCGACGGCGCGTCCCCGAGCGACGCGTCAGTGAGTGCCAGTGGCGCCGCGTCGTCGAGCGCGGTCAGCGGATCGCCCGGGCGGCGGTCGGGGCTCGGCACGGCCGCATCCCAGCGTCCCTCGGGCCGGTACTCGAAGGCGCCGTCGGTGAGCAGCGGACCGCCGGGTGCCCACGGCGCCGTGCGCCGGTGGGCGAGCAGGCGGAGGTGCAGCCAGTCCTCGTCGCGCAGGTCGAGCGCCATCAGCGGCACCACGTCGTGCAGGCGCGTCTGCGCCGCCAGGGTGTCGCGCAGGTGCGGGAAGCCGCTCAGCAAGCTGGCGATCAGCGTGCGCCGCTCGTCGGCCGGCACCGGCATGGGACCATCGCTGACGAAGTGGCGAACGGTCATCAGCTTCGGGGAGTCGGGAACCTCATACACCACCCCGCCGGCGATCAGCACGCCGCTGCGCGGCGCCTCGTCGGCGGCGGCAGAGGTGGTGAAATACAGGCCCTCGCGCACCGGTAGCTGGCGGCCGTCGGGCCAAAGGAAGGCGAGATCGAGCAGGGCGTCGCCGGCCGCGTCCTGGCACACCGGCACCAGGCGAACGGGGGTGTCGTCGAAGCGCAGCGGCGCGCCGGAGGTGAGGTCGCCGCGCCGACCCGCATCCTCCGACTCGACAATCCAGGTCGCCAGGTCGGCGTCCGCGACGCGCCGCGCCAGGCGCAGCAGGACGTCGAGCGGGAGGCCGAAGCGGGCCGGCGAGCCGAACGAACCCTCCGCGAGCCGAATGTCACCGTCGGTCAGCATCGTCAGTGCCGCGGCCTGACCGCTGGGCAGGTGGCCGGGGGAGCGCAGCAGCTCGCTACGCAGCTGCAGGAGCTGATGTAGCGTGCGCGGCGCGTCGGCGATGCGCGGCGAGGTGACGCGGACCTCGAGGCCGAGGCCGACGCCGCCCGGCACCGGCGCCAGCACGACGACCAGACGCAGGCGGCGCGTCGGCGGCGTGCGGCGCCGCTCGGCCCACTGCGCCAGCTCGGCAACCACGGCGGCGCGCCGTGCCGCGCTCGCCCGCTGCGCCAGATCGGTGCGCCCGCTGAAGGTCCGCAGCCACGGCGGCACGGCCTTCGGCGCGGTGCGCTGCAGCAGTTCCGCCAGGCGCCAGCAGAGCAGGTCGCTGTCGGGCTCGCGCAAGATCTCCGCCAACGTCGTCGGCTCGATCGCCGCGCCGGGCGCGCGCCGCAGCAGCGGCGCGAGGATCATGTGGCGGCGCCAAGGCTCGGTACTGGCGCGCAGCTGCGCCAGTATGCTGGCGCCGGCGTCCGCGGCCCCGGGCGCCGGGCCTGTCGCCGGCGCGACGGCGGCAGGCACGGCGCCGCGCAGCATCGTCACCGCCAGCGCGTAGGCGTGCTTGCAGTGGAACGCGACCGGGCAACTGCATTCGTGGTCCCACGCCGGCCCGCGCCAGTTCCAGTAGGTGTCGTACACCTGGGTGCCGCTGACGTCGGCGGACCAGATCGCACCGAACACCTCGATCGGTCCGACGCGACCGTCGCTAACGTAGCGCATGCCGCGTTGCCCGACGCGATGGTCGAAGCCGGACAGCGCGGCGCGCAACGCCAAGAGCTGTTCGTCATCGAGCCGCCGGTGATCACCTGCCGGTCGTCGCGCCATCCACCCTGTCCTTGCCGGGCGCCGCGAACTTCGCAACCACCTTCAGCGGCGCGCCACGACGATGTTGGCGGCGCGCGACTCGGGATCGAAGAAGATCTTGGCCTCGCCGCGTTCGAGCTGGCGCATGATGTCGCGCACCTTCTCCTCGAGCGAGCGCTCGACGCGGCCGTAGTCGGTGCCGTCGCGGCTGGCGAACTCCTCGACCAGGCCGCGCAGCGCCGCCGGGCTGAGGGTGGTCAGCGGCACCTCGATCGGCGGTGACGGCGTCTCATCCATGCGCTGCGCAGAGTCGCCACGCGACCGCCCGCCAGTCAACCCAGGCTTGCGTTCGCGCCAGGCTTGCGTTCGCGCCATGCTTGCGTTCGCAGCAGCCCTTGAGTACCCCCCGCGGGCGAGGAGGCGGTGTGATGATGATGCGTTGGCTTTCGATTCTGTCCGTACTGCTGTGCGGCGCGCTGAGCGGCTGCAGCATACTGCACGACCATGGCAGCGCCGCCGACGCGACGACGTCGCCGGTCATCAGCCGCATCCTGAAGAGCGGCGAGTTGCGTGTCGGCACCTCCGGCAGCCAGCCGCCGCTCAACGCGACGGCGAAGGACGGCACGATCATCGGCTTCGACATGGACCTCGCCGCGCAGCTCGCCGGCGCCATGGGCGTCAAGTTGACGGTGGTGCCGATGCCGTTCGCCGATCTGGTACCGGCGGTGCAGAAGGGCGAGGTCGACATGGTCCTCTCCGGGCTGACCATGACGCCGGAGCGCAACCTGCGCGTCGCCTTTGTCGGTCCGTACCTGGTCTCCGGCATGTCGATCCTGACCAAGTCGAAGACCATGGCCAAGCTGCGCCGCGCCGAGGAGATGGACGTGCCGACGATCAGGGTCGCGGCGCTGAGCAGTTCGACGGCGGTGACCTTCGCGCAGCAGACCATTCCCAAGGCGACCCTGGTGCTGGTCGGCACGCTCGACGAGGGCGTCGAAATGGTGCGCGCCGGCACCGTCGACGCGCTGCTCGCCGACCACCCGTTCTGCAGCGTCACGGTGTACCGCTACCGCGGCGAGGACCTCTCGACGCTGGAGACACCCTTCACGTTCGAACCGCTCGGCATCGCCCTGCCACCCAACGACCCGCTGCTGGTCAACTGGACGCAGAACGCGCTCGCCGACATGGACGACTCCGGCGCCGTCTACGACATGATGTACCAGTGGTTCGAGGAGGACGCCTGGCTGCAGCGCCTGAAGTGACCGGCGCGTCGCGCGCCGTCAGGGACCACAATGACCCTTCGCGCGCCGTCAGGGACCGGTGCGTCGCGCGCCGTCATGGACCACAATGACCCGTCGCGCGCCGTCCTGTGGGACATGGACGGCACGCTGGTCGACTCCGGCCGCCTGCACCACGAAGCCTGGCGCGACCTCCTCGCCGATCTCGGCCGGCCGCTCAGCTACGAGGAGTTCGCCGCCACCTTCGGCCTGCGCAACGACGCCATCCTGCGGCGCCTCGTCGACGCGGCGATGAGCGACGCGGAGATCGTCCGCATCGGCGACGAGAAGGAGGCGCGCTACCGCGCCCTGGTGCGCGCCCGCGGCGTCGCCGCCCTGCCCGGTGCGCTCGACTGGCTCGCCCGCCTGCGCGACGGCGGCTGGCGCCAGGCGATCGCCAGCTCCGGCCCGCGCGCCAATGCCGCCGCCATCATCGCGGCGCTCGGACTCGACGGCGCCTTCGCCGCCGTCGTCGGCGCCGAGGATGTCGTCGAGGGCAAGCCGCACCCGGAGGTGTTCCTCACGGCCGCGGCGCGGCTCGACGTGCCGCCGCCGCGCTGTATCGTCCTCGAGGACGCCCCGGCCGGCCTCGAAGCCGGCCGCCGCGCCGGCATGCCGACGATCGGCGTGCTGTCCACCCACGCCGCGCTGCAGGCAGACGTCGTCGTGACGTCGTTGGCGGAGCTTGACGCGGCAACGTTCGATCGGTTGCTGGGGGCCTCGTAGGGGCTGCGTTCTGGGAGCGCGGGCGGCCCGCCCGCCCCAGGAATGACGGCGCGGCGGGAGCCGCGCCCTCGATCCTGAGCGGGCGAGCCGCCCGCGCTCCCGGATGGGCACCCACATGCGGCGACTGGCTCTCGTGCTTGGTCGGCTGGTAGTGAACCGCCTGCATGCTCTCCCGCCTCGTTTTGCTCGCCCTGCTTGCCGCGCCGGTGCGCGCCGAGGAGACGGTCGACTGGGCGGACGCCGCGTCGTGCGTCGGACGCATCTGCACCATCCGCGGCACGGTCGTCGCGATGGAGGAGCACGGCCCGACCTACCGCCTGTTCTTCGACGCCAGCCGCCGCGACGTGTACGTGACGCTGATGCGCGGCTGGCTGGTCAGCTGGCCCGACTTCGTCGGCCACCCGATCGCCGCGACGGGTGCGGTGGATCAGTTCCAGGGCGCCACGGAGATGATCGTCCGCGCCCAGGGCGCCGTGCGGCAGCTCGACGCCCCTCCGACGCCGAGCGCCGAGACGCCGAGCGCCGAGGCGCCGAGCCCGACGGTGCCGACTGCGGCGCCGACCGGTGAGCTCGGGCAGCTGCGCGAGGACATGCGGCGTCTGCAAGAGAAGATCGATCAGCTCGAGAGCGAAGCGCCGAAGGAGGCCCGATGAGCGACGAGACCCAACAGATCACGATCGAAGAGTTCGGCCGTGTCGACCTGCGCGTCGGCACCATTCGCGCCGCCGAGCCGCATCCCAATGCCGACCGTCTGCTGGTGCTGCAGGTGGATATCGGCGAGGCGCAACCGCGCCAACTCGTCGCCGGCATCCGCGCCGCCTACGACCCGCGCTTTCTCGTCGGCCAGCAGATCGTCGTCGTCGCCAACCTCAAACCGGCGATGCTGCGCGGCGTCGAGAGCCAGGGCATGCTGCTCGCCGCCAGCGATCCCGACGGCCTGAGCGTCCTCGCCCCCGGCCGCCGCTTCGCGCCGGGCACCAAGGTCAAGTAGCTCGGCGGTAGCCGCGCCCTCCATGCAAGGTCAGCTTCTCGCCGCCGCCGCGAGACTGGCCTGGATCAATCCCAGGTCGGGCGGCACCGGCCCGGCGGCGCGACGCGCGCCCTCGGCGGCGATCGGCGCCGGCAGGACCTGCGGGAAGAGCGGGCCGGCGAGGGCGTCGCCGGGCTGCAGGCCATGCGGCCAGAGCAGGGGCATGGTGGCGCGACGCGGCGCGAAGCGCACTCCGTCGCCGACCCAGCGGCTGGCGAAGGCGCGGCGACCGCGCTCGGTCGAGTAGTTGCCGGTCGAGCCGTGCACGATGAGGCCGTTGAACAACAGCACGTCGCCCGGCTCGAGGTCCCAACAGACGAGATCGTAGTCGGCGCGGTGCGTGTCGATGTCGGGCACGTCGTCGAGATCCGAGTCCATCATGTAGGGGTCGTAGTTCGGCGTCACCGCCTTGAAGCGCTGCGGCCAGCGGTGCGAGCCGCGCACGAACTCGAGGCCGCTCGAGGCCCGCGTCACCGCGTCGAAGGTCATCCACATCGACACCACCGACTCGCCGTCGACCGGCCAGAAGGTCACATCGTGGTGCCACGGCGTCGCCACGTGACAGCCGACCGGCTTGACGAACAGCTGATCGTAGAAGAAGCGCACCGTCGGCGCGCGCAGGATCTGCGCCGCGAGGGGGGCGGCCGGCGAGTCGTAGACGAAGTCGCGGAAGGCGTCCCGTTGCTGCCACAGAAAGAGGTCGCCGCTGAAGCCCTGCTTGGGCATCGACACCAGGCCGCCGAACAGCGTCGGGTCGGCCACCGCCTCGTCCACGGCGCGCGCCATGCGCTCGACCCAGGCGGCCGGAAACAGGCCGCGCGCATGCACCACCCCGTCGCGGTCGTAGGTGGCGATCTCCTCGGCGGTGAGTGGGCGCTGCGGTCGGTCGGGCATGGCTGCATCCTCCGCGCCGACGCATGCCCCGCCGGCCCGGTGTTGTACAGACCAATGTGCCGCCGCCGCAGCATTCGACACCGGCCGGCGGCGCCGCCTGTTCGTCGCGCCTCAGGCCGGCGCGTCCGGCGGTCGGGAAATCTGCAGGCTGACCAGGCGGGCGACGAGGATCGCCAGGTAGAACTGGCCGATGATCGCCTCGGCGGTGACGGCGTAGCGAGCCGGCATGCTCAGCGGTGTGATGTCGCCCAGGCCGAGCGTCGAGATGGTCGTCAGGCTGAGATAGAAAAAGGTCGGTAGCAGGCTATCGTCCGCCGCGCCCGGAACCATGCCGGCGATCTGGAAGGCGTCCGGCCGATGCTGGTGGATCAGGAAGTAGAGCAGGCCCCAGTTGAGGGCCAGCAACAGGTAGGTGGAGATCGACATGCTGATCGTCTCGCCGGTGACCTCGCGCTGCCTGAGCAGGTTGCGCAGCTCGCTGCCGGTGAGGAAGGCGAAGAACAGCAGCCAGGCGGCGGCGGCGACGGCGAGTTGGCCCGGCGTCGGGGCCGCGGCCGCCAGGACGCGTTCGACCACCGCGACGACGGCGAGCGCCCCGCCGACGATGCCGCGCCAGCGGCGCTCGCGCAGCAGGCCGGCGCGTTCGCCGACGAGCTCGTCGACGCGCGTCGTGTAGAGCGCCAGGAGCATCAGCAGCAGCACGGCGAGACTGAAGACGGTGGCCGCGGTGCGTCCGTCGCCGACCACCGGCCGCACCGCGAAGGCGGCGACGATCGCCGCCAGCAGCGCCGTATGGCGGCGTTCCCGCAGGCGGTCGGCGAATCGGGTCAGCACGCCGCGCACCATGCCATCATCGGGCGCGCAAGTCCGGAAGAAGAAGGGAAACTTCGCCGCCGGTCGCGCGCCGTCGGCGGCGGATTTCCGCGAACTTGCCGGGAACTTTCGGGATTTGTCTGGACGCTTCAGGCGAGAGATCGCGTATCGGCCGGCGAGGTTGCCCGAAAGGCCGATGGAACAGCGCTGCGATCAAGGCGTGGTTCCTCACGGGAGATACGAATGACGGCCTGCGCGCTTCCGGCCCGCGCCAACAATTCCAGGAAGGAACTCACAGGATGAATCCGACCCGCACACAACACCTCCTCGCCGCCGCGCTCCTTTGCATCTTGGCCGCAAGCAGCGCACCGGCGCAGACCGTGCGCGCCCAGCAGATCCAAACCACCGGCGAGCCTGGCTCGCCCAGCGCGACGACGACCATCACCGGCAAACAACTGCCGGCGCCCCAACCGAAGTTCGGCGGCGTGATCAAGGATGGCGCCCTGCAATCGACGCCCTGGTGGGCGCCGCGCATCGTGCCGCCCAAGCAGGCTCCCAACATCCTGCTGATCATCACGGATGACGCCGGGTTCGGTGTCCCGAGCACGTTCGGCGGCGTCATCCAGACGCCGACGATGGATCGCATCGCCAACAGCGGACTGCGGTACAACAACATCCACTCCACCGCGCTCTGCTCGCCGACGCGTGCGGCGCTGATCACCGGCCGCAACCACCACTCGGTCGGCTTCGGCGTGATCTCCGAGCAGTCCACCGGCTTCCCCGGCTACAACAGCATCATCTCCGAGGACAAAGCCACGATCGGACGGATCCTGCTCGACAACGGCTACGCCACCTCCTGGTTCGGGAAGGATCACAACACGCCGGCGTTCGCCGCCAGCCAGGTCGGGCCGTTCGACCAGTGGCCGACCGGAATGGGCTTCGAGTATTTCTACGGCTTCGTGGGCGGCGATGCGAATCAGTGGCAGCCGAATCTCTTCCGCAACACCACCCAGATCTATCCCTTCGCGGGCAAGCCGGAGTGGAACCTGATCACCGGGATGGCCGACGAGGCGATCGATTACCTGCATCGCATCAACCAGACGATGCCCGACAAGCCGTTCTTCGTGAAGTACGCCCCCGGCGCGACGCACGCGCCGCATCACCCGACGCAGGAGTGGGTGAAGAAGATCAGCGACATGCACCTCTTCGACGACGGCTGGAACAAGCTTCGCGAGAGGATCTTCGAGAACCAGAAGCGCCTCGGGGTGATCCCGGCCGACACGCAGCTGGAACCCTGGCCGACGGACATCATCAAGAACTGGGACGACTGCACGCCCGAGGAGAAGAAGCTCTACATCAAGCAGGTGGAGATCTTCGCCGCCTATGCGGCGTACAACGACCACGAGATCGGGCGGGTCGTCCAGGCTGTCGAGGACATGGGCAAGCTCGACAACACGCTCATCATCTACATCAACGGCGATAACGGCACGAGCGCCGAGGGCGGCCCCCTCGGCACCCCCAACGAGGTCGCCTTCTTCAACGGCGTCAGCGTACCCGTCGCGGATCAGATGAAGTGGTATGACGTCTGGGGCACGGAGCAGACCTACAATCACATGTCGGCGGGCTGGTCCTGGGCCTTCGACACGCCCTTCACATGGTTCAAGCAGAACGCCTCGCGGCTCGGCGGCATCCGCCAGAACATGGCCGTCTCCTGGCCCGGTCACATCACGGACAAAGGCGCCCTGCGCGAGCAGTTCATGCACGTCATCGATGTCGTCCCGACGCTCCTCGAGGTCAGCGGCATCCCGGCTCCCGAGACGGTGGACGGCATCAAGCAGGCGCCGATCGAGGGCACCAGCTTCGCGTACACATTCGACGCCCAGAACGCCAAGGCACCGTCGCGGCACAAGACCCAGTACTTCGAGATGATGGGCCAGTGGGCCCTGTACCACGAGGGCTGGCTGCTCAGCACCAAGGTGAATCGCGCGCCGTGGGAGGCCTTCGGCGCCGCGAACCCCGATCCGCTCAACAATCAGGTGCCCGAACTCTACGACCTGAACACGGACTTCAGCCAGTCGCGGAACATTGCCAACAAGTTCCCCGACAAGGTGAAGAGCATGAAGCAGATGTTCATCGCCGAGGCCCGCAAGTATCAGGTCTTCCCGCTGGACGCCTCGGTGGCCGCGCGCATCGTGGCGCCGCGCCCGAACATCACCGCCGGTCGCACGGAGTTCGTCTACACCCACCCGATGGTCGGTCTGCCACAGGGCGACTCGCCGTTCCTGCTCAACACCTCGTACACCATCACGGCGGACATCGAGGTCCCGGCGGGCGGCGCCGAGGGGATGCTGCTGACGTCGGGCGGGCGCTTTGCTGGCTACGGCTTCTACCTGCTCAAGGGCAAGCCGGTGTTCCTCTGGAATCTGATCGACCTGAAGCGCATTAAGTGGGAGGGCCCGGACGCGCTCGCTCCCGGCAAACACACGCTCGAGTTTGATTTCACGTACGACGGACTCGGTATCGGTACGCTCGCGTTCAACAACATGAGCGGCCTCGGCCGACCCGGCACAGGCACGCTCAAGGTGGACGGCGCGGCGGTGCAGACGATCACCATGCCGCACACCCTGCCCATGATCCTGCAGTGGGACGAGAGCTTCGATGTCGGCTCCGACACCCTGACCGGCGTCAACGACGCGGACTACACGCCGCCGTTCGCCTTCACCGGGAAGCTCGACAAGCTCACCATCCGAGTCGACCGTCCGCAGCTCACGCCGGAGGACATCAAGACGCTCGAGGCTGCGAAAGCGGCCGCGCTGGACGGTGCGCCGCCGCAGCATGTGGAGAGTGGGCCTCACTAGGATCTGTTGAGAAACGCGAGGGAGTGATCGCCATGTGCCGCCGCATCGTCTCGGTCGTCGTCGCCGTCCTGCTGCCCGCCTCGGCCGCCTGGGCGGGCGGCGCGTGGGTGTACGAGACCGGCGCCACCGACGTCGGCACCGCCAGCGCCGGCCGCGCGGCGATGGCCACCGACGCTTCGACGGCGTTCGGCAACCCGGCCGGCATGACGCGGCTCGGCTCGCAGGTCGTCTTCGGCCTGCAGCCGCTGCTCGTCAGCACCGAATTCGACGTCGGCGCCGACACCACCATCTCCGGCACCAGCGGCGGCGAGGCCGGGTCCTTCCTGCCGGCCGGCGGCGTGTACGGGATCTACAGTCTGCGCGACGATCTCAAGCTCGGCGTCGCCTTCAACTCCTATGTCGGCGGCGCGCTCAACTAGGACAGCGACTGGGTCGGCCGCTACATCGTCACGGAGACGGAGCTGATCACCCTCAACCTGAACCCGTCGATCGCCTACCGCGTCCTGCCGTGGTTGTCGCTCGGCGTCGGCTTCTCCGTGCAGTTTGCGAAGCTCAAGGACGAGCTGGCGATCAACAACGTCGCCGAGAGCCTGGCCGACGGGCGCATGAAGTACGAGGACACCAACGTCGGCTTCGGCGGCAACATCGGCGCGCTGTTCGAGATCGACGCCAAGACCCGCGTCGGCGTCACCTACCGGTCGCAGGTCGACCAGGGGTTCAGCGACGCGCCGTCGTTTGGCCAGCTCGGCCCCGGTCTGGAGGCGCTGCTGCGCGACAGCGGCGTCCTCGGCTCGTCGCTCAACCTCGACATGACCATTCCGCAGGAGGTCATGCTCAGCATCTACCGCGACATCACCGACGACCTCGCGCTGATGGCCAACTTCAACTGGCAGAACTGGAGCCAGTTCGGCGAGTTCGACATCGCACTGGACACCGTCCCGCCGCGCGCCCGGGCCGTCGACGCGGACTTCGACGACACCTTCCAGGGCGCCATCGGCGCCCACTACAAGCTCGGCGAGCCCACGACATTGCTGCTCGGCTTCGCCTACGACAGTTCGCCGTCAAACGAATCCAACCGCTCGCCCGCCCTGCCCCTGGATCAGCAGTTCCGCTTCGCCGCCGGCGTCCAGTACGAGATCAACGAGGCCTACACCGTCGGCGCGGCCTACGAGTACGCCAGCCTGGGCAGCGCCGATATCAGGTCCACCCGCCCGAGCGGCACGGCGCAGGGCAGCTACGACACGAACTCCCTGAACGTCTTCAATTTCAACGTCGTGCGGAGGTTCTGAGGCCGGATTCCGGCGCCGACGTCCGCATCTTCTGGAGGCTCTACCCAGGGCCGCGGGCCCCTGCTATCTCGGCGCTACCGTGTCGGAGAATCCCGGAGAAACGGCGGCGGGAAAGTCCGGCCCCGACGCCGTCGTCTTCGCCCCCTTCACGCTCGATCTGCGGCGCGGCCAGCTGACCCGGGGCGGCGAGGCGATTCCGTTGCGGCCGAAGACCTGGGCGGTGCTGCTGCACCTGGCGCAGCGGCCGGGCCTGCTCGTCAGCCGCGAGGAGTTGCTCGACGCGGTGTGGCCGGGCATCGCCGTCACGCCCGACACGCTGACCAAGTCGATCGGCGAGCTGCGCACCGCCCTGGGCGACGACGTGCGCCGGCCGCGCTTTCTCGAAACCGTCCACCGGCGCGGCTTCCGCTTCCGTGCCGCCGCCGCGCCGGCGGCGCCCGGCCGCGCCGCGGCGCGCCCCTTCGTCGGGCGCACCGCGGAGCTGCAGCGTCTCGATGAGCTGCTGCACCAGGCGCGCACCGGGCAGCCGCAGCTCGCCTTCGTGTCGGGGCCGGCGGGGGTCGGCAAGACGGCGCTGGTCGAGGTCTTTCTCGAGGCGGCGCGCGCCGACGACCCGACCCTGGCGGTCGGTCGGGGCGGCAGCGCCGAGCGGCACGGACCGCGCGAAGCGTACATGCCGATGCTCGAGGCGCTGGGACGTCTCGAGCCGCAGTTCGCGGACGGCCGCTTCGCCGACCTGCTGCGCCGCGCTGCGCCCCACTGGCTGGCGCAGCTCCCGTGGCTGATCAGCGCCGCCGCGCCGCTCGCGGCGCCCGCGGCGGCGGCGATACTGCCCGAGCGCATGTTGCGCGAGTTCGGCGCCTTCGTCGCGGCGGTGACGCAGGAGCGGACGCTGGTGCTGGTTCTGGAGGACCTGCACTGGAGCGACCCCTCGACCGTCGATCTGCTCAGCTACCTCGGGCAGCGGCGCGATCCGGGCCGGCTGCTGCTGCTGGCGACGTACCGCCCGGCCGAGGCCGCGCTGCCAGAACACCCCTTGGTGGCCGCCACGCGCGCCCTGCGCGCGACCCGCGCCGCCGTCGAGATCGGCCTGCGCGATCTCCAGCTCGCCGACATGCACGCCTACCTGGCGGCGCGCTTCCCCGGCAGCGCGGCGCCGCCGCAGCTGGGCGACGTCCTGTTCCGGCACACCGGCGGCAACCCGCTCTTCCTGCGCGCGACGGTCGACCACATGCGGGCGCAGGGCTGGATCCTGGACACCACGCCGGGGTGGTCGTTCGACGCCATGCCGGAGCATCCGGAGCTGGGGGTGCCGCGGGACGCGCACGATACCATCGCGCTGCAGATCGCCAGCCTCGCCCCGGCCGACCGGCGCGTGCTCGAAGCGATCGCGACCGCCGGCCAACCGTGCACCGCGGCGGTGCTCGCCACGGTCCTCGAGCAGCCGCGGGCCGAGATCGAGACGACCTGCGAGACCCTCGCCGCGGCGGAACGCGTCCTGCGCGTCGCCGACGCCGCCGCGGACGGCGCCACGCCCCGCTACGCCTTCCTGCACGAACTCTACCGGCGCGCCGTGTACGAGGACGTTCCGCGCGGCCGCCGCCAGCGCCTGCACCAACGCCTCGGCGCGGCGCTCGCCGCCGAGGTGGGGGAGTTCGCCGCCGAGCTGGCGCCGGAATTGGCTCTCCACTGCGAACACGGCGGCGACATCGAACAGGCGTTGGCACACCTCGCCGTCGCCGCGGCGCGCGCCCGGCAGCGCTCCGCCGCGCGCGAGGCGATCGGCTATCTCGAGCACGCCGTCACGCTCGCGGCGCGCTTGCCGTCGCCCGAGGTGCGCCGGCGCGGCGAGCTCGCCCAGCGCCTGGCGCTGGCGCCGTTGCTCAACGAGCACTGTGGCGTCGCCTCGCAGGAGTTGCTGCAGAACGCAGAGCGCGCCCTCGATCTCTGTGAGTCGCTGGGTCCGTCGTCGCCGCGCTTCCTGGTCCTGCAGGCGCTCTGCCACGTCTACTCGATGCGCGGCGACGAAGCCGCGCTCGGCGCCACGCTCGACCGCCTCGACGAGATCGCGCGACAGGAGCACCGCCCCGACCACCGCGTGGTCGCCGACAGCGTCCGCTGTCGTTGCGCCATGCACCGCGGACAGTTCGACCTCGCGGTGCGTCTCGGAGAGGCGGTACTGGCGGCGGCGAGTGGCGGCGAGCGCCCGGCCGCCTTCGGCGCCGATCCAGTGCTGGCCGCGCGCAATCACGCCGCGCTCAGCCTGGCGTTTCTCGGCGACCACAGCCGTACCGCGGCGCTGCTGGCGGCGTCGCGGCGCGAGGCCGTCGACGCCGGCGCGACGCCGCTGACGCGCGCCTCGGTGCACGTCTTCGAAGCCCTGCTCGCCCTCGTGCAGCGCCGCACCAGCGACCTGCGCGAGGCCAGCCGCGTCCTGCTGGCGCTGACGGACGAGTTCGGGCTGCGCCACTTCGGCGCCATGGGCGCCACCCTGCACGCCTGGACGGATGTGCAGTCCGGCGCCGTACGGCAGGGTCTTGAGCGCCTGCTGCTCGGGCAGGCCGCCTACGCCGCCACCGGCGCGCAGGTCTTCGGCAGCTACATCTGCGCCTTCGTTGCAGAAGCCCATCGCCGCGCCGGCGATACGACGGCCGCCGCCGACGCCGCGGCCGAGGGCCTGCGGATCGCCGAGACGACCCTCGACAGAAGCTTCCTGCCGGTGCTCCTGCATCTCAACGGCGAGCTACTGCTCGCCGGCCGCGGCGCGGCGCGGCGGCGCGCGGGGGAGGACCTGCAGCGGCGCGCCGCCGCGGCGGCGCAGGCGCAGGGCTCGACGGTGCTGACGCGACGGGTCCTGGCCCCTCCCGACTGACTCCCGGGCACCCGCCGCGCAACGCCGGGCGGGTTTCTTCGAAGTTTCCGCCCTCCTTCGGGACTCTACCGGGGGCGACGGCTACGTAGGCGATGTGGGTCAGCCGCTCCTCCCCCTTCCCGCGTTGCCGGCCTGGAAGGCCTTCGTGGTGCAGTTCGATCGCGAGGCCGACCTCTCCGCCGAGCACTGCGGCGGGCGTATCGAGCATCTCACGTCCGGCCGGCGCATCGAGTTCCACTCACCCGATGAACTCGTGCAAGGCCTGCGCGGTTTGCTGCAGAGCCTGGGCGACGCCGGCGCGCCCGGCGAGTAAATCTTATCTGGTAGAAAAGATCTCACACGGAGGAACGGAGAAACGGAGACGGCCTGCCACAGGCGAGGTTTCGTCGCCCCCGCAAGCGAGCACGCACGATTCCCGAAGGTCATCTGCGATGCCCCTCGTGAGACCCACCTTCGATCCCGTCTCGAGCAGCCCTACCTCCGTTCCTCCGCTTCTCCGTGTGATCTTGTTCTCAGGTCTCGGGCCCGGCGGGGTTGGCGCCGTCCGGGGTGATCTGCAGCGACACCAACCGCGCCACCAGGATGGCGAGGTACATCTGTCCGACGATCCCCTCGGCGACGGCGGCGTAGCGCGCCCCCATCGATACCGGCGTGATGTCGCCGAAGCCGTTCGTCGACAGGGTGGCGAGGCTGAAGTAGCCGAAGGTCGGCAACAGCGTCGTGATCGCGTCGGCATGCGCCGCCGCCAGGTCGGCGGCCTCCTGGAAAACGAAGGCGTCCGGCTGATGCAGGAAGAGCACGACGTAGCCGAGTCCCCAGGTCGCGCCCAGCAGCAGGTAGACGGCGATCGACAGGCTGATGGTCTCGCTGGTGACGCGCTTCTGCCGCAGCAGGTCGCGCAGCTTCGCACCGGTCAGAAAGGCGAAGAAGAGGAGCCAGCCGATCGAGGACGCGGAGCGCATCGCCGGGCTGGGAGCCAGCAGCAGCAGCACGCGCTCGGCGACGGCCAGGCCGCCGAGCACCCAGGCGATGATCGCCCGCCGGCGTCGCCGCTCCAACAGCACCACCCGCTCGCCGATGAGTTCGTCGACCTCGATCGAGTACAGCGCGACGACGAGGACCAACAGCAGCATGATGCTGAAGAGGAACGACGCCGCCGGAACGTTGCCGACAATGGGCCGCACGGCGAAGGCGAAGATCAACGCCGCGAGCAGCGCCGAGTGGCGGTGCGTCGACAGCAGCGTGCGCCAGGCGGCGCGGTCGGTCGGGTCCAAGAGTGCCTCCGTTCGCTCAGCCTCGATCTCTTCGCACATCGACCGGCGGCAGTCCCGAAAGTGCACGGAAATTTGTTTCCGGCGGTCGTATCCGGGCGCCGGCGCGGCGTAGCACTGCCGGCGGTCGGCGCGCTACTCTGTTCCTCCTATGCCGTCGCTGCCCTACCCGATCCTCGACGCCGACACGCACTACTACGAGCCCGACGACTGCTTCACGCGCCATATCGAAGCGGCGCTGCGCGAGCAGACGGTGTGGATCGACCGCGGCCCGCAGGGCACGACGCGGCCGGGGCGCATGTATATCGGCCGCCAGCGCTGCCAGTTCTTCAGCGTCGGCGCCGGCGACTCGGTCGGCCCGCCGGGGATCATGAAAGCCTTCCTGCGCGGCGAGAGCGAGGAGGGCGGCAGCCCCAGCCTGCACCCGATCGACGCCCTGGCGGTGCCGGAGTTCGTCTCCCGCGCGGCGCGGCTGCGGACGATGGATGAGCAGGGCGTCGCCGCCTGTCTGATCCTGCCGACCACCGGCGTCGGCGTCGAAACGCAGCTGCGCGAGACCCCGGAGGTCCTCTACCCGAGCCTGCGCGCCTTCAACCGCTGGCTCGAGGAGGACTGGGGCTACGGCGCCGACCGCCGCATCTACGGTGCGCCGCTGCTGTCGCTGTTCGACCTCGACGAGGCGCTGCGTGAGCTCGAGCGCATACGCGAGCGCGGTGCGCGCTTCGTCATTCTCACCGCCGGGCCGGTCGCCGGCCGCTCGCCGGGCGACCCGTACTTCGATCCCTTCTGGGCGCGCTGCCAGGAGGCGCGCATCGGCGTCATCTTCCACATCGGCCGCACGCCGTTCAGCGAGATGTACAACCCGCCGTGGGGCCTGCGCCCGCACCCGCCGTCGCACCGCCACACGCTGATGGAATGGGCGTTGTCGTTCACCGAACGGCCGGTGGTCGACACCATCACGGCGCTGCTGGCCGACAATCTCTTCGGCCGCTTCCCGTCGTTGCGCGTGCTCAGCATCGAGTACGGGTCGAGCTGGGTGGCGCCGCTGCTGCACAAGCTCGACCATCTCGCGCGTCTGTTCAGCAAGGACATGTGGCGCTTCGGCACGCCGCCGCTGACGCCGAGCGACACCTTCCGGCAGAACGTCTGGGTGGCGCCGTTCTTCGAGGACGACGTGGTCGCGCTGGCGCGCCTGATCGGCGCCGAGCACGTCCTCTGCGGCTCCGACTACCCGCACCCCGAGGGCCTGCTGTGGCCGGCGGAGTTCGTCGACGAGCTCACCGGGCTGCCCGACGCCGACGTGCGCCGCATCATGCGCGACAACCTCGCCGGGCTCGTCGCCTGAGGCGCCGTCGCCCGCAGGGGGAGGCTGGAGCGTGCTGCTACCGAGGAACCGCACCGCCTGGCCTTTTGGAGGGCGCCGGGGGGCGGGGGGCACGGTGGAGCGGGGGGGGGCGGCCAGGTTAAAACCCGCCCCCCCAAACCGCGCC
>JANNRA010000144.1:0-4235 GCA_031401035.1 bacterium
GGCGCTTTTGGTCGGGGGGCCGGGCCGCCCTACCCACCGGGCGCCGAGGGCGCGGCGCCCTCCAGGCCGGTTCATCAGGAGCGGGGTGCTCACGGCTCGTACAACTCGTCGAAGACGGTGCGGCCGTCGACGATGCGGCGCACCAGCAGCCAATCGCCCTTGTAGGCCTTGTGGTCGTGGGGCCCGAGCGACATGTGCGTACGCGGGCCGCCGTTCACCGCCGGCAGCATGCGCACCTTCTCCAGGCCCTCCTTGAGGCCGTGCGGCGTCAGCAGCGGCGCCCGCGCCAGGCCCTCGGCGATGAGCACGGCGGTGTCGTAGCTGAGGGCGATGACGGTATGGTCCTTGGTGCTGCCGGTGGCGGCGTGGAAGCGCGCGAGCATCGGCCGCAGGCGCGGGTTGTCCTCGCAGATCTGGTCGATGCCGTACCAGCCCTCGAGCGCCGCCATCCACTCCGGCTTGGCGTAACAGAACTGGAAGGCGGTGGTCATGATGCGCGGCGGGTTCCAGTCGAGGCGCGGGAACATCGGCCCCATGAGGATGGTCGGGTAGCCGTAGCCGAGGTAGGCGAGGCAGTCGGGGCCCTGATCGCGGATGCGGGTCAGTGTCTGTTCGAGGTCGTCGGGGATCTGCGTCGTGTAGGCCTCGATCAGCACCTCGAGGCCGGCGCGCGCCGCGTACCAGCGGAAGTTGCTGGCGTACTCGACGCCGCCGGGGCTGATCTCGTGGATCATGCCGACCGTGCGATAGCCGCGGCGGCGGATCCAGGTCGCCATCAGCGCCGCCTCTTCGGCGAGGCCGCCGTTGCCGAGGTTGAAGCAGTACTCGCCGTGGTAGCGGTCGGTGCCGGTCCAGGTGACGGCCGGGACGCCGAGCTGCTCGATGAACGGCGCCAGCGCCAGCGAGTTGTCGGTGATGAGCGGCCCGATGGTACCGAGGACGCCCGCCTCGACCAGGCGGCGGTAGCCGTCGATGGTATTCTTCGCCTCCAGGCGCGGCAGGCCGATCGCCTCCTCGACCACCAGCTCGACCGGGCGGCTGATCACTCTGTTCGCGTGCGCCTCGTCGAAGGCGAAGCGCAGGGTCGCCAGGAAATCGGCCTTGGTGCCCATGTCCATGTCGATCAGCACGCCGATCTTGATCGGCGCGAACTGCTGGCCGTGCGGCGTCGCCATGCTCACTCCTCGAGGCGGTCGGCGTAGCCGGCGCGGGCGAAGCGGTCGCGCAGGCCGGCGAGGTCGGCGGCGGTGAAGGGTGCCAGGGCGGCCGCCCCGCGCGGGCGCCAGAAGAGGGCATCGGCGACGCGGTCGAGGAGGAACTTCTCGCGCCGCAGGGCGCGCTTGAGGATCTTGTTGGTCGCCGTGGTCGGCAGGGCCTCGGCGACGCGCACGAAGGTCGGCTGCCAGCGCGGCGGCAGGTCGGCATCGTCGAGGAAGCGGCTGAACGCGGCGGCGTCGAAGGTAACGCCGGGGCGCAGCACGAGGGCGGCCATCACCTGGTCGCCGGCCTCGGGATCGGGGACGCCGTAGACGCTGGTCAGTGCCACGTCGGGATGGCGCGCCAGCACTTCCTCGATCGGGCGGGCGAGGAAGTTCTCGCCGCCGACGCGGATCCACTCGGCGTCGCGGCCGGCGAAGTAGATGTAGCCGTCGGCGTCGGCGTAGCCGAGGTCGCCGGTGCGGAACCAGCCGTCGCGGACACGCTCGGCGGTCGCCGCCGCGTCCTTGTAGTAGCCCTCGAAGAGGAAGCTGCCGGTGGTGTTGACGATCTCGCCGGTCGCCGCCTCGGCGTTGCGCAGCCGACCGGCGGCGTCGAACTGCGCCGCCGCGCACTCGCCGCCGTCCTCGCCGATGATCTTCACGCCCGCGGCGCGGCCGAGGCTGCGCGCCGGATCGTCGGCGCTGCGCGAGAAACCGACGCCGACCTCGCTGGCGCCGTAGCCGTCGATCACCTCGCAGCCGAAGCGCGCGGCGAAGGCGGCGATGTGCTGGCGCGGCGCCTCGTTGCCGTAGGCGAGGCGCAGCGGGTTGTCGGCGTCGTCGGGCCGCGCCGGCGTGTCCATGATGTAGGCGAGCGGGTTGCCGACGTAGTTGAACAGCGTCGCGCCGTGGCGGCGCACGTCGGCGACGAACTGCGAGGCGCTGAAGCGGCGCGCCAGGGCGAGGCCGCCACCGGCGAGCAGCGGCGGCACCAGCGCCAGGATCTGCGCGTTGGCGTGGTAGAGCGGCATGGCGCAGTAGATCACGTCGTCGGCCGCGGCATGGCACATGTGCATCGACGCGCCCCAGCCGAGCATCATCAGGCGGCCCTGGCTGTTGAGCACGCCCTTCGGCGCCTTGGTGGTGCCGGAGGTGAAGACGATCATCAGGAGCGTCGCGCCGTCGACGGCGACGTCGGGGTCGGTGTCGGCGACGCCGGCCAGCGCGGCATCCAGGCTGGCGGCGCCAGGGCTGGCGGCGCCCGGGCTGGCGGCGCCATTGACCGCATCGGCGAGCAGCACCGGTAGGCGGTCGCCGATCGCCGCGGTCAGTGGCTCGGCGTAGCGCCGCTCGCTGAGGACGAGCTGACAGTCGGCGTAGTCGATGTCGCGCGCCAGCGCGCTGCCGGTGCGCGTCGGGTTGAGGCCGACCAAGGTCGCTCCGGCCAGGGCGCAGCCGAGCTCGGCGAAGACGAAGGCGGGCAGGTTGTCCATCAGCACGCCGACGTGGAACGGGCCGCCGCCGCGCCGGGCGAGGAACAGATTGGCGTAGCGACAGGCTTCGCGGTGCGCCTCGGCGAAGGTCCAACGAGCGGTGTCGGTGCGCAGGAAGACACGCGCGCCGCTGTCCTCGGCGCGGGCGCGGATCGCCGCCGCCATCGTCGGCGGCGGGGCGCTCATGTCTGGCGCGGTAGTGGACACGGACAACCCCTCGGTCGGCGCGTCGCGGCTGCCGACGACCGTCAGCGGGCTAACACGCGTTAGCTGGCCGATACCAGCGCCCCGAACCCGCTGTCAATTCGCGGACGCGAAGTCGTTCACACGGAGAAACGGAGGCACGGAGGGTCTCGAGTGTGCATGGCGGGAGCGTTCAGTCTCCGTTCCTCCGTGACTCCGTGTGAGTTCTTTTTCTTTCTGATCGGGGATAGAGGACCGCTCGATGCTCTACCTGCACGAGATCATCGACATCGTCGGCACCGGCCAGGAGAAATACCTCGAGACCGTCGGCGAGCGCGGCCGCCACTCGGAGCGCGAGGGCATTTCGCGCCTGATGGGCACCTGGAAGGTGATCGGCAGCACCAATCGCTGGCCGCGCGTGGTGAACCTGTGGGAGATGGACGGCTGGGAGCACTGGGCGGAAACGCTCGAACGTCAGTTCCTGCCCGGCAAGGTGGATGCGGCGCTGGCGCCGTGGTGGGCGAAGGCGGTCGAATGGCGCAGCGGCGGCTTCGACCGCATCCTGGTGCCGGGACCAGCCTCGCCGACGCGCGACGAGCTGCGCGCCGGCGGCCTGCGCGCCTGGGTGTGCGTGCAGACCATCGCCCGCACCCACCCGGGGTTGGCCGAGGCCTATCTGTCGGCCGTGGCGGAGTCGCTGCGCGGCCTGCTGGCGCCGCGCGGCTGTACGCTGATGGGCGCCTACGCCTCGACCATGCGATCGGACGAGGTGGTCGTCCTCTGGGCGGCGCCGGATTTCCGCCACCTGTGCCGGCTCACCGCCGGCTGGGATGCGGACCCTGGGCTGCGCGGCTGGACTCGATTGGAGCAGTCGCTGCGACTCGAGTCCGAAACGATGTGGCTGGTGCCGTCGCCCGACTGCTTCTTTCATCCGCAGCCACGTGCTGCCAGCTGAAGGGGGCGTGCCGGGGGCCGGCGCGGGCCGACCCCCGGCTCGTCTCGCTCGGGGGGAGGAGACACGCGACTGGTGGAGGGGGGTCGACCAGTCGCGTGTGCCTATCGACGCCGAGCCCTATGATTCATTCACCGGCGCGGCGGCTGATCGCACGATGGTTCCAAGCGGGCAAAAAAAAGCCGGCAGCCAGGGGGGCTGGCTGCCGGCACTCGGGGGAGGAGGCGCATGCGGCATTTGGGGGCCGCATGAGCGCTGTAGCGTGCGGAGGGGGGTCCGCGTTGTTGCTACCTGCAGCTATTGACGGCGGCGGGTGGGGGATCATTCAAAGAAATTTCTGCCCCCCGCCGCAGTGCGTCAAAGCCCATGCAGGGCGCGGCCAGCGCGGTGCCGCATCGAATACGGCAC
>JANNRA010000145.1:0-34245 GCA_031401035.1 bacterium
CTCGCGGCGGCGCGTCAGCGCCGCTCACGCGGCGCGCTGATCCAGCGGCGCTGACGCGCCGCACTCCACATCAGGAGGACTGCGAGCGCCCGCGTTGCTGCACGCCGACCCGCCGCGCCGCCAGGACCTCCGGCGTCAGCGCCCGGGCGTGCGCGCGTGACGCCTCGCGCTCCACCACCAGGCCGCGCGCCAAGGTCTCGCTGTAGCCGCGGTCGATGATGCCCTTGTAGGCGCGCAGCACTGACGGCTCGCAGGAGAGCATGTCGGCGGCGAGGGCGCGGCAGGTGGGCAGCAGCGCGGCGGGCTCGACGACGCGGTTGACCAACCCCCACGCCTCGGCCTGCTCGGCGCTCAGGTAGTTGCCGGTCAGCGACAGCTCCTTGGCGCGGTAGATGCCGATGGTGCGCGACAGCTTCTGACTCAGGCCCCAGCCGGGCATGATGCCGACGCGCGCATGCGTATCGGCGAAGCGCGCCCCGCGCGCCGCGATCAACACGTCGCAGGCCAGCGCCAGCTCGAAGCCGCCGGTGATGGCGAAGCCGTTGACGGCGCCGATCACCGGCTTGCCGCACCTCTCCAGCGCGGCCACCAGATCGCCGCCGGCGATCACCGCGGCGGTGTCGTCGGCGGCGCCCGCTTCGCCGCCGAGCTCCTTGAGATCGAGGCCGGCGCAGAAGGCGCGGCCGGCACCGGTGAGGATGATCACGCCCACCGCCGCGTCCGCCGCCAGGCGGCGGAAGACATCGACCAGGGCGCTGCGCAGGGGGCGCGACAGCGCGTTCATCGCCTGCGGACGATTGAGGGTGACGGTGGCGACACCGTCGGCCAAGTCGGTGAGTAGAATATCGGTCAGCAGGATGTCGGTCGACATGCTCACTCCACGGTCACGCTTTTGGCCAGATTGCGCGGCTGGTCGACGTCGCGGCCGAGTTCGACCGCCGCGTAGTACGCGAGCAACTGCAGCGGCACGGTGAGCAGGATGGGGTTGAGTTCGTTCTCGCTCGGCGGCACCAGCAGCAGATCGTCCACTTTGCCGGGCAGCCGCTCGTCGCCGGCGTGCGTGACCGCGATCACCGGCCCGCGCCGGGCGCGGATCTCCTCCAGCGACGAGAGCGATTTCTCGTACAACGCATCGCGCGGCAGGATGACGAAGGTCGGCGTCTCGGGGCAGACCAGCGCCAGCGGCCCGTGCTTGAGCTCCGAGGCCGGGTAGGCCTCGGCGTGGACGTAGGCGATCTCCTTCAGCTTCTGCGCGCCTTCCATGGCGACCGGATAGCCGTTGGCGCGCCCGATGTAGAAGGCGTTGGCGCGCCCCGCGTACTTGCGCGCCACGGCGCGAATATGCTCGGCGCCGCGCAGGATCTCGCGCATCTGGTCGGGCAGCTTCTGCAGCGCGTCGATCAGGCGCTTGCCGGCCGCCGGCGACAGGTCGCGGATGCGGCCCAGGTAGAGGGCCAGCAGCGCGAAGGCCACCAACGTGCAGGTGAAGACCTTGGTCGAGGCCACCGAGACCTCCGGACCGGCGTGGATGTACATGCCGCCGTCGCAGGCCCGCGCGATGCTCGAGCCGACGACGTTGACGATGCCGAGCACACGCCCGCCCTTGCGCTGCACCTCGTGCACGGCGGCGAGCGTGTCGGCCGTCTCGCCCGACTGGCTGACGGCGACGTACAGACAGTCCTTCTCGATCACCGGGTTGCGGTAGCGGAACTCCGACGCCGCCTCGGCATCGGCCGGCACGCGCGTCAGGGTCTCGATCAGATGCGCGCCGCCGATGCCCGAGTAGTACGCCGAGCCGCAGCCGAGGATCTTCACCCGCTTGATGTCGAGCAGATCGCGCGGCGTCAGGTTGAGGCCGCCGAGATGGGCGGTGTTGAACTGCAGGTCCAACCGCCCCTTGAGCGTCCGCTCGCACGCCTCCGGCTGCTCGAGGATCTCCTTCAGCATGTAGTGCTCGTGCTCGCCGCGATCGTAGGCCTCGTGCCCCCACTGCACCGTCGCCGGCGCCTTGCTGGTCGGCTCGTCGTCGAGGTTGACCGTGCGGTAGCCACCCGCCTCGACCACCGCCACCTCGCGGTCGTCGAGGTACACCACGTGCGCGGTGTGCCGCACCAGCGCCGCGACGTCGGAAGCGACGAACATCTCCTTCTCGCCGATGCCGATCACCACCGGGCTGCCGTTGCGCGCCGCGACGATACGGTCGGGCTGGCGCGCGTCGAGCACGGCGATGCCGTAGGTCCCCTGGATCGCCGTCAGCGCCTGGCGCACCGCCTGGTCGAGCTCGCCGCCAATCGCCTCGATCAGGTGCGCCAGCACCTCGGTGTCGGTCTCCGAATGGAAGACGTGCCCCTTCGCCTCGAGCTCGGCGCGCAGGTCGGCGGCGTTCTCGATGATGCCGTTGTGCACCACCGCGATGTTGCCGCTGCAGTCGAGATGCGGGTGTGCGTTGGCGTCGGTCGGCTCGCCGTGCGTCGCCCAGCGCGTGTGGGCGATGCCCACCGTCCCCTTCAGGCGGCGCGGCAACGTCGCCTCCATCTGGCGCACCTTGCCCGCCGCCTTGTGCACCTTCAGCCCGGTCCGCGCCAGCACCGCCACGCCCGACGAGTCGTAGCCGCGGTACTCGAGCCGATGCAGCCCGGCAATCAGAATCGGCAGCGCATCCTGGCGGCCGATGTATCCGACGATTCCACACATGGCGATCCTCCACGCACCAACGCCGTGACCAACGACCGGTCACGCGCCGCCCTCAGCCGTACACCAGCCGCCGCACCTGTCGTTCGCTCAGCGCCGGGGCGGCGAAACGGCGCTCACCCAACTCGCTGAGGATGCGCGCGAATATCTGCGGGTTCTTCAAACTCTCGTCCTGCAACTCGGCATGCCGCCGCGCCACGAAGGCCTCGAGCGACTCGGAGAAAAAGGCCAGTACCTCCGCCACCACCCGCTCCGCTTCGGCGCGGCTCAGACGCGTCGTCTGCTCCAGATGCTCAACCAGCGCCGAGAAGTCCTTGGAACTCTGCATGGCCAAGACGGCACCAGACCATTCACGAGCGTCGTTTTCAATCCATTTGCCCGACATCGGGCACAATATGGCCCGTTCCGATCTTTGCAGTTGCAAGACCGCGGCACCGGTGCTGGTGAGCACGTCCCGCTGAACTGGCCGAGATCCGTGCCCGCGGCTCGATCCTTGTCCGATCACGGCTTGGGGAAGGGACCCACCAAGGCGGCGGGCGTTTGGCGGGTCCCTTCCCGTGTCTGTGCGGAATCGTCAGACGCTGGCTGGCCCCTACGGGCAGACGTCGGCGCCGGCCGGCAGCGCCACTTCCGGCGTCTCCGCGTCGATCGCCAGCAGGTAGAGCACCAGGTCGTCGATCTGCGCCGAGCTCGGTGCGAAGGCCGCGTTGCCGGCCGTGAGATGCGTCGCCCAGCGACCATCGGCAAAGACCTCGCGCAGCGTCCGCGCCTGGCCGTGATGCAGGTAGGGCGCCCCGGCGGCCAGCCCGTACAGCGACGGCAGGTTGTAGCCGCCGGCGCCCTGGGCGCGGCTGCCGTCGACCTTCTTCTCCACCAGGTCGGTGGCGGCGGCATCGCCGGGCAGGCCGAAGGTACCGACCTTGCGCAGCACGCAGGCCACCTGGTTGGGCGGTACGGCGGCGCCGGTATTGTCCTCCGCGGCCGGCTGCGGCGCGATCAGCGTGGCGTGCGTGGCGAAGATCGGCGTCGCGTTGGGTGGGTCGAACGGCGTCAGCTTGAGGTCCGCGTTGGTCGCCGCGGCCGGCGTGAAGAAGCGCCGCGACACCGTCCAGCCGGCGCCGCCGTGGCAGGTGGCGCATTGCCCCTGCTGGAAGGCCTGCGCGCCGCGCGCGACCGCCGCCGCGTCGAGCCCCTGCAGGGCGCGCGGCGGGCGGATGGTGCGCACCCAGGCATCGATGTCGTCCCAGTCCTTGACGCAGATCCCGGCGGTGGTGTCGGCGATCTCCTTCACCGAGTTGCCGAGACCATCGCCGCCGACATCGACCGCCTGCTCCTGCGCCAACGTGCCGCACTGGTTGGTCGCCGAGATGGTGACGGCGCCGAGGCCGCCGGAGACGCCGCGGGTGTTGCGCTCGAAATCATGAAGTTCGTCGAAGATGGCGCTGGCATTGAAGACGCGTTGCTTCTGCGCGCCGGGGCCGTGCGAGAACGAGCCGTCCATCGACGTCGACTGACGCGGCCCGGCGCCGAAGGCCCAGGTGATGTTGTCGCTCAGGCCGTCGGCATGGCAGGAGCCGCACGACGAGTAGCCGAGGCCGTCCTTCGACCAGCGGCCGCGGCCGGTGAAGTAGAAGCGCGCGCCGAGCCGCTGCTGGTTCTCGAGCGAGTCGGCGGCCGGCAGATCGGTCGACTGCACCGCCGCCTCCACCGTCTGCGCCACCAGGTCGACCACCGCCAGGCGGCGCGTGATCCAGCAGTTGACGTACGCCTTCAGGCGCCCCTTGGAGGTGACGACGCCGATCGGGTTCTGGCAGGCGGTCGGGCCGCCGGCGGCGATGAGGTCGATCTGGCGCCGCTCCGCCGTGCCGATGGTGATGCCGGAGGCGGTGTAGTTGACGCGCTGCAGGACGTCGGCGGCGCGCGAGACGACGTAGGCGGTGTCGTCGACGAAGTCGAGGTCGACGATCTCCTGCAGGAAGAAGCGCTTGTCGCCGCTGGTCGCCGGCTGGATGGCGTCCTCGGCGAGCTTGGCGAGGTTGGCGCTGCCGCGCGGCGAGCGATCCTCCTGGCCGCTGGCCAGGTCGCCGACGTAGACCACCGGGTGGACGTTGGTCTGGAAGTTGATCGGCGCCTGCGGCGCCGCCGACACCGAAGTGGCGTAGACGCGGCCGCCCTGCACGGTCAGGGCATAGAGCTGATTCGGGGCGGTGAAGACGGTCGGCGTGCCGGCGGCACTGCCGGCCGGCGCGAAGCCGCTGTCGATGGGCTGGAAGAGGATCGCCGGCCGCGGCTGGTAGTCGCTGACGTTGTAGCGCCGGATGCGGCCGAGGCGGCCCTTGTCGCACACTTCGGCCGTGCCGTTCGGGCAGGCGCTGACGTCGGCACTGGCCTCGCCGTAGAACTCGGTCAGCAGCACCGCCTCGTCGCCGTCGTCGCTATCGCCGTCGTTGGTCACCACCAGGCCGCGCGGCTGGCGCGGCGCGTCGATGGTGGCGAGCAGCTCGAGGCTGCGCGTGTCCCACACCGACACCCGCCCCTCGGCCCATTCGGCGACGAACAGCTTGGCGCCGCTCGGCGAGAGCGCCAGCCCGACCGGTTCGGAACCGACGGCGATGGTGCGCGCGACGGTGGCACCGGCGCCGCGGATGCCGCGCACCTCGACTACCGTCGCGTCGGCGCGGTTGGCGACGAAGGCGGTGGCGCCGTCGGGGGCGATGACGACGGCCGACGGCTCGCCGCCGGTGCGCACGGTCACCGCCTTGGTCAGCCCCTCGGCATCGAAGATCGATACCGAGTCGTCGTCGGGATTGGTCATGACGATCCAGGCGTCGTCGTCGGTGATGGCGATGGTGCTCGACCGCGAGGCGCGCGCCAGGACCCCGGACGGACAGCCGGCGAGGGCGTTGCCGACGGCGCCGACGAGCTCGTAAACCTCGACCGCCGCGGAGCCGTCGCCGTCGAAGACGGGGCAGTCGCCGATCGGGCGCGTGCCGAGGGCGATGGTGACGCCGAGAACGAGCTCGTTGACGGCGACGGCACCGTCGCCGTCGCAGTCGCCGATACAGGCGGCGCTGGCCGGCGCCGGCGCCGCCAGGGTGGCGAGCAGCGCGGCCAGCAGCAGTGACGACGTGGATCTGGGCATGGCATCCTCCTGATAACGACCGTGGACGGGGCCGCGGCGGCGCCGGCGCGTCATCGCGCGGGATCTCTTGGCGCCGGCGCCGCGGCGAGCGACGAAGGCCCGCGCGGGGGGCAGCGGGCTGGCGTCGCGTTGGGGCGAACCGCTCATCGTGGCGCGCACCCTACCGCACATCCCGGTCGCAGGTGAGGAAAAAGAAAGGCCAGGATTCGGTGGTCCCTCGCCCGGCGCGGCGGCCGAATCCACGCCACGACGGCACACGTATTGCGATTGGGGGCTTGTAGCACCCCCTATTCGTCGCCATTGTCCGAAAGTCCGCTATGCGCCACACGACCCACATCACCGCCCTCGTCGCGCTCGCCGCCTGTCTGGCGAGCGTCGCCGGCGCGGCCCGCGAAGCGGTGGTCGAGGGCGTCCATTTCGTCCCCAGCGTGCAGGCGGGCGACACCGCGCTGACCCTCAACAGCGCCGGGTTGCTGCGCTACCGCGTCGTCATCAAGGCCTACGTTGCGGCGCTCTACCTCGGCGAGGGGGTCGAACCCGGCGCGGTGCTGAGCGACGTCGCCAAACGCCTCGAGGCGGAGTACTTCTGGGCCCTCGACGGCGAGGACTTCGGCCCGGTCACCCTCGAGGGCATCTCGCGCAACGTCGACGCGGCGACGCTGGGGCGCCTGCGGCCGCGCATCGAGCGCTTCGGCGCGCTGTTCGTCGACGTCAAGCCCGGCGACCGCTACGCCCTCACCTACGTCCCCGGACGCGGCACGGAAGTGAGCCTCAACGGGCGCGTCCTGGGCAGCGTCGAGGGCGCCGACTTCGCCGCGGCATTGTTCGCCGTCTGGCTCGGACCCGATCCGCTCGACGAGGACCTCAAGGCCAGCCTGCTCGCCCGCCGCTAGGCAGCCGGCGCGCCTCCCGCAGTTCGTTGCCATGCGCGAGCGCCTCTCCACCATCCTGCGGCGGTTCGCGACGGTGACCCTGTATGCGTCGCTGACGCTGCTGGTGGTGCTCGGCCTGCCGCTGCTGCTGCCGCTGGCGCTGCTCGCCGACGCCCTGCGCGGCGACCGGCGCCGCGCCCTGAGCCGCTGCCTGCTGTTCTTCACCGTCTATCTGCTGTGCGAGAGCGCCGGCACCCTGGCCGCGTTCGCGCTGTGGCTGTTCAGCGGCGTCTGGGCCGGCGGCGGCCGCCGCGACTCGCCGTCGGCGCGCCTGACCGGCTTGCCCGATGCCTACCTGGCGGCCAACTTTCGTCTGCAGCGCTGGTGGGCGCGGACGCTGCTCCACGGCGCCGAGCGCATCTTCGGCATGCGCACCGAGGTCGCCGGCGACGACGCCGTGCGCCAGGGCCCGTTCCTGCTCTTCTGCCGCCATGTCAGCATCGGCGATACCGTCGTCCCGGCGGTGCACGTCGCCGACCGGCACGACATCATGCTGCGCTTCGTCATGAAGCGCGAACTGCTCTGGGATCCGTGCCTCGACATCGTCGGCAACCGATTGCCGAACTACTTCATTCGCCGCGGCTCCGGCGAGGGCGAACGCGAGGTTGCCGCGGTGCAGGGCCTTCTCGAGCACCTCGGGCCGCGCGACGGCGTGCTCATCTACCCGGAGGGGACGCGCTTCTCACCGGCCAAGCGCGACCGCTTCGTCGAACGCATGCGCGGCGTCGCGCCGCCGCGCCTGCTGGCGATGGCCGAGTCGCTGCGCCACACCCTGCCGCCGCGCCTCGGCGGACCGCTCGGCCTGCTCGAGAAAAATCCCGGCCTCGACGCCGTCTTCTGCGCCCACACCGGCTTCGAGGGCGCCGGGACGTTCCACGACCTGCTCGCCGGCTCGCTCATCGACCAGCACGTGCGCGTCGCCTTCTGGCGCATCCCGTTCGCCGCCATCCCCACCGACGCGGCGGCGCGCGGCGAGTGGCTCTACGAGCAATGGCAGCGCATCGATGCCTGGATCGACGCCGCCCGCGGCGGCACCGCCGCGGCAGCGCCGCAGGGCGTGCCGAGCGCGGCCACCGGACACTGACACCACCCGCGCCCGACTCCCGATGATCGAAACCGGCACCATCCTGTTCGCCACCGCCGCCGGCACGGTCACGGCCCTGACCCTGCTGTGGCTGGTCAGCCTGCGCCTGCGCGACGTCAGCATCGTCGATATCTACTGGGGCCTCGGCTTCGCCCAGATCGCCATCATCACCGCCGCCCTCGGCGGCGGCTACCCGTGGCGCAAACTGCTGATCACGCTGCTGACCGTCCTGTGGGGCCTGCGTCTCGGCATGTACCTGTTCTGGCGCAACGCCGGCCACGGCGAGGACTATCGCTACCAGGCGATGCGGCGCGCGCACGGGGCGCGCTTCCCGCTCGTCAGCCTGGCGACCGTCTTCGGCCTGCAGGGCCTCCTGATGTGGCTCGTCTCGCTACCGGTGCAGTTCGCCCAACTGGCGCCGGCGCCGGCCCACCTGACCGGCCTCGACGCCCTCGGCGCCGCCCTGTGGCTGGTCGGCCTCGGCTTCGAGAGCGTCGGCGACCTGCAACTGGCGCGCTTCAAGGCCGACCCGGCCAACGCCGGCAAGGTGATGGACCGCGGCCTGTGGCGCTACACACGCCACCCGAACTACTTCGGCGACGCCTGCGTGTGGTGGGGCCTGTGGCTCATCGCCGCCGCCGCCGGGGCCTGGTGGACGGTAGTCGGGCCGCTGCTGATGACGCTGTTCCTGATGAAGGTTTCGGGCGTCGCCATGCTCGAGCGCACCATCGTCAAGCGCCGCCCGGAGTACGCGGACTACATCACCCGCACGCCGGCGTTCGTGCCCTGGTTTCCGAAGTAGTCGACGGGGCGTCGCCCTCCAGCGAGGGGGCTTGACGATGCGAGTAATCACTCTAAGAGTGGTTGCACATGGAATACACGGTCGAGGAGTTGGCGCGGGCGGCGGGCGTGGCCGTCGACACGGTGCGCTTCTACCAGACCAGGGGCCTGCTGCCGGGGCCGCGGCGCGAGGGGCGGCGGGCGGTGTACGGCGGACGCCATCTCGACATCCTCAAGCGCATCAAGCGCCACCAGGCCGAGGGGCTGCCGCTGGCGGTGGTCAAGCGCCTGCTGGCCGGCGGTAAGGCATCGACGCAGGCGGCGCTGCTCGCGGCGGTGGCGGCGGAGAGCGGCGCGCCATCGCTGACCCGTGCCGAATTGGCGGCCGGCTCCGGCGTCGCGGAGCCGTTGCTCGCCGCCCTCGAGGCCGCCGGCCTGTTGGTGCCGGTGACGGTCGGCGGCGAGGCGCGCTACGGCGAAGCCGACCTGCGCATGGCGCGCGCCGGTCTCGAGGTTCTGGGCGCCGGCTTCCCGCTGCCCGAGCTGATGCAACTGGCGCTGCGCCACGCACAGCACGTCGAGGCGCTGGCCGAGGACGCGGTGGGGCTCTTCGACCGCGTCGTGCGCAAGGTCGATGGCGGCGGCGCCGACGCCGACGCGATCGCCGACACCTTCCGGCGCCTGATGCCGGCGGTGACGACGCTGGTGGCGCTGCACTTCCAGCGCACCGTCCTGCAGCGCGCCCTCGCACGCCTGCGCGAGCACCCGGACGCGACGGCGCTCGAGAAGGCGGTCGCGGTCATCGAAGCCGGCCGCCTGGAGGTCGCATGGCGCTGACCCTGCCCGACGCCGAGCACAAGGCCGCCGTCGTCGAGGCGATGTTCGACCGCATCGCCCCGCGCTACGACCTGATGAACCGCCTGCTCACCTTCCGCCTCGACCAGCGCTGGCGGCGCCTGGCGGCGCGCCTGCTGCGGCTCGGGCCGGGCGACCTGGTCGTCGACCTCGGCTGTGGCACCGGCGACATGTGCGAGATCGCGCGCGCCGCCGGGGCGCGCGTCGTCGGCCTCGACTTCGCCGCCCGCATGCTCGACGGCGCCCGCGCCCGCGGCGCCGCCGACGCGCTGCTGCGCGCCGACGCCAGCCGCCTGCCGCTGCGCGACGGCTGCGCCAGCGTCGTCACCAGCGCCTTCACGCTGCGCAACTTCGCCTCCATCCCGGCGGTGCTCGCCGAAGCGGCGCGGGTGCTGCGCCCGGGCGGCCGCCTGGCGCTGCTGGAGGTGGACGAGCCGCGCCATCGGCTGCTGCGCTGGGGGCACACGCTCTACTTCCGCCACGCCGTGCCGCTGGTCGGGGCGCTGCTGGTCGACCGCGCCGCCTACGCCTACCTGCCCGAGTCGACCGCCTACCTGCCGCCGGAAGCGGCCCTGCTGGGGCTGCTCAGCGAGGCCGGCTTCCGCGCCCCCAGCAAGCGCCGCCTCGCCGGCGGCGCCGCGCAACTGCTGCTGGCGGAGCGCTGACATGGATCTCGCCGCGGTCACCACCGCGCCGCGCCTCCCCGCCGCCGGCATCGACGCCGCCGTGGCGCGCGCCCGCGCCCTCGGCCGACCGGTGCTGTTGAGCGTGACGCGCCCGCTCGCCGAGGCCGACGACGCGCTGCCGCTGGTCGCCGCGGCGCGCGCCGCCGGCGTCGAGGCGGCGCTGCTCGAACGGCGCGACCACGCCGTCGCCGCCCTCGGCGCCGCCTGGGCCATCAACGCCAGCGGGCCGGCGCGCTTCGTCACGCTGCGCGACGCCGCCGCGACGCTGTTCGCCGAGGCGGTCGTCGACGGCGACGCGGCGCCGCTGGCGCTCGCCGCCTTCGCCTTCGCGGCGACGGACCCGGGCGGCGACTGGCGCGGCTTCCCGGCGGCGCGCGCCGTCGTCCCGCGCGCCGCCCTGGTGCGCGACAGCAGCGGCGCCCACCTGGCCCTCAATGCGCTGGTCGAGCCGCGCGCCGATGCCGCCGCCGTCGCAGACCACCTGCAGCGCACGCTGGCGCGCCTGCGCGCCTGGGGCACGGCGCCGGTCGCGACGCCGGGCTGCCCGCGCTACGCGGCGACGCCGGCGCCGGCGCCGGCCGACTGGATGCGTGCCGTCAGCGCCGCACTCGACGAGATTCACGCCGGCCGCTTCGCCAAGCTGGTGCTGGCACGCACCTGCCGGCTCGAGGGGGACGCGCCCTTCGCCTGCGGCGCCGCCCTGGCGCGCCTGCGTCAGGCCTACCCCACCTGCAGCGCCTTCTGGCTCGGCGGCGGCGCCGGCGATTTCCTCGGCGCCACCCCCGAACCGTTGGTCCAGGTCGACGGCCGCGCCGTCAGCACCGCCGCCATCGCCGGCTCGATCGCGCGCGGCGCCGGCAGCAGCACCGACGACGCCCGGGCGCAGACGTTGCTCGCCAGCGACAAGGACCGCCGCGAACACTCTATCGTCGTCGAGGCCATCGTCGCGGCCCTACAACCACTCTGCGCCGCGCTCACGGTGGCGCCGACGCCCGAGGTGCTGCGCCTGCCCAACGTGCAGCACCTGCGCACGCCGATCGCCGGCCGCCTGACGGCGCGCACGCACATTCTCGACCTGGTGGCGCGCCTGCACCCGACGCCCGCCGTCGCCGGTCACCCGCGCGCCGCCGCGCTGGCGGCCCTGCCGGTCCATGAGGGGCTGGAGCGCGGCTGGTACGCGGGACCGCTCGGCTGGTTCGATGCCGCCGGCGACGGCCGTTTCGACGTCGCACTGCGCTCCGCCCTGGTACGCGGGCGCCAGGCGGTGCTGTTCGCCGGAGCCGGCATCGTCGCCGGCTCCGACCCCGCCGCCGAGCTCGCCGAGACGCGCCTCAAACTGCAGCCGCTGTTGGCGGCGTTGATGGAACTCTGATGCAGGCCGCACGCGCCACCGCCACCGCCGCGGCCGCCAGCGCCCCGACCTACGCCGCCATGCGGGCGCTGGTCGATGCCCTGGTGCGCGCCGGCCTGCGCGAGGTGGGCATCGCGCCCGGCGCCCGCTCGACACCACTGGCGCTGCTGCTGGCGCACGACCCGCGGCTGCGCGCCTGGTCGCATCTGGACGAGCGCAGCGCCGCCTTCTTCGCCCTCGGCCAGGCGCGCGCGTCGCGGCGCCCGGTCGCCGTCGTCTGCACCTCCGGCACCGCCGCCGCCAACTTCCTGCCCGCCGTCGTCGAAGCCGCCTACGCGCGTGTGCCCCTGATCGTCCTCACCGCCGACCGTCCACCCGAGCTGCGCGAGTGCGGCGCCTTCCAGGCCATCGACCAGCTCAAGCTCTTCGGCGGCATGGTGAAGTGGTTCTGCGAGGTCGGCGACGCCGCCGCCGGGCTGCCCTACTTCCGCGCCCTCGGCAGCCGCGCCGTCGCCACCGCCGCCGCCGCGCCGGCCGGCCCGGTGCATCTCAACCTGCCCCTGCGCGAGCCGTTGACGCCGCCCGACGCCGCCGCGCTGCAGCCGGATTCACCCCGCGACGCGCCGCCGTGCATCATCGTGCCGGCGCCGCAGCGCCTGCCGGCGCCGCCCGACCTCGACGCGCTGGCGGCGCGCCTGGCGGCCGCCCGGCGCGGCGTCGTCGTCTGCGGCCCGCTCGACGCGGACGGCGAGACGCGCGCGGCCGTTGCCGCCCTCGCCGCGGCACTCGGCTGGCCGCTGCTGCCCGACGCGACGGCGCAGCTGCGCGACGGCGGCCACGACCGCAGCCACCTCGTCGCCGCCTACGACGCCATCCTACGCGACGCCGCGCTCGCCGAGCACTTCGCCGCCGACCTGGTGCTGCGCATCGGCCCGCTGCCGATCTCCAAGGCACTGCTGCTGTGGATGCGCGCGCGCCCGCAGGTGGTGGTCGATCCGGGTGGCGGCTGGGACGATCCGCTGCACAGCGCGACGGCGTTGGTGCACGCCGATGTGGCGCCGTTGTGCCGGGCGCTGGCGGCCCGGCTGACGCCGCGCGGCGACGACGCCGCCTGGCTCGACGCCTGGCAGCGCGCCGACCGCGGCGCCGGCGCCGCGCTGGCGCGCCGCGTCGCACAGATCGGCGAACCGTTCGAGGGCGGCGTCGTCACCGCCCTGGCGGCGCGCCTGCCGGAGGGCGCCACGTTGGTGGTCGGCAACAGCATGGCGACGCGCGACCTCGACACCTTCTGGGCCGGCGGCGCGCGCCGCGTGCGGGTGCTGTGCAACCGCGGCGCCAACGGCATCGACGGCTTCGTCTCCACCGCCCTCGGCGTCGCCGCGGCGAGCCGCGGGCCGACGGTGGCGCTGACCGGCGATCTCGGCTTTCTGCACGACCTCGGCGGCCTGCTGGCGGTTCGGCGGCACGGCGTGCGCGCCACCTTCGTCGTCTGCAACAACGACGGCGGCGGCATCTTCTCCTACCTGCCGCAGGCCGACGACAGCGCCGCCTTCGACACCTTCTTTCGCACCCCGCACGGCCTCGACCTGCGCGGCGGCGTCGAGATGTACGGCTGCGGCTTCACCCGTGCGGCGACGCCCGACGCCTTCGCCACGGCCCTCGATGCCGGCCTGGCATCGCCGCGCTGCGAGGTCATCGAGGTGCCGATCGATCTGGCGCGCAGCGTCGCCCTGCACCGCGAGCTGTGGGCGGCGGCGGCAACGGCAGCGCGCAGGGGGCTGCGATGAACGGCGGCGGCGCGAGACGCACGCCATGACCCGCATTGCCGTCAACGGCGTCACCTACGCGGTGCGCGAATGGGGCGCCGGCCCTCCCCTGCTGCTGCTGCACGGCTTCACCGGCTGTGGCGCGCTGTGGACGCCGATCGCCGAGGTGCTCGCGGCGCAGTATCGCATCGTCGCGCCCGACCTGCTCGGGCACGGCGCCTCCGCCGCCCCGGCGGATCCGGCGCGGCACGCGATGGCGCACGCGGTCGCCGACCTCGCCGCACTGCTCGACGGGCTCGGCATTCCCAGCGCCGCCGTCTGCGGCTACTCGATGGGCGGCCGCCTCGCTCTCGCCTTCGCCGTCGCCCATCCGCAGCGCGTCGCTGCCTTGGTGCTCGAAGGCGCCTCGCCCGGCATCGCCGATCCGGCCGAGCGCGCCGCCCGCGCCGACGCCGACGCGGCCTGGGCGGCGCGCCTCGGGCGCGACGGACTGGCGGCTTTCGTCGACGCCTGGATGGCGCAGCCGTTGTTCGCCAGCCAGGGTCGGCTCGACGCCGCCGCGCGCGCCGCGGCGCGCGCCCAGCGCCTGGCCAACGACGCCGCCGGTCTCGCCGCCTGCCTGCGCGGCCTCGGCACCGGCCGCCAGCCGTCGTACTGGCACCGCCTACACGCGCTGCCGATGCCGACGCTGCTGCTCGCCGGCGCCGACGACGCGAAGTTCCAGGCCCTTGGGCGCGCCATGCAGGAGAGCATCCCGGACGCGACGCTGCGCCTGGTCCCCGATGCCGGACACACCACCCATCTCGAGAACCCCGCTGCGTTCCGTCTGCGCCTGCTCGCCTTCCTGGCGCCGGCGCTGGGTCTCGACGCGGCCCACAGCCCACCGGCGTCGGCCGCCCGCTGACGCCGCATCGGAGGAGCACATGCGCATCGACTGGACCCCCCGCCGTACCTACAGCGACATCCGCTACGAGCTCGGTGCGGGCGACGCCGCGGGCATCGCCAAGATCACCATCAATCGCCCCGAGGTGCGCAACGCCTTCCGGCCGCAGACGGTGGTCGAGCTGCTCGACGCCTTCGCCGCGGCGCGCGAGGATCGCGAGGTCGGCGTCATCGTCCTCACCGGCGAGGGCCCGGACGCGTTCTGCTCGGGCGGTGACCAGCGCGTGCGCGGCGCCGCCGGCTACGTCGGCGACGACGGCGTGCCGCGCCTCAACGTCCTCGACCTGCAGCGCCTGATCCGCGTCATCCCCAAGCCGGTCATCGCCATGGTGGCCGGCTACGCCATCGGCGGCGGGCACGTCCTGCACCTGGTCTGCGATCTGACCATCGCCGCCGACAACGCCCGCTTCGGCCAGACCGGACCGCGTGTCGGCAGCTTCGACGCGGGCTACGGCGCGACGCTGATGGCGCGCATCGTCGGCCAGAAGAAGGCGCGCGAGATCTGGTACCTGTGCCGCCAGTACGACGCGCAGCAGGCGCTGGCGATGGGACTGGTCAATACCGTCGTACCGTTGGCGCACCTCGAGGCGGAGACCGTGCAGTGGGGGCGCGAGATGCTCGCCAACAGCCCGATGGCGCTGCGCTGCCTGAAGGCGTCGTTCAACGCCGACACCGACGGCCTGGCCGGCATCCAGGAGCTGGCCGGCAACGCGACGCTACTCTTCTACATGTCGGAGGAGGGGCAGGAGGGCCGCAACGCCTACCTCGAGAAGCGCCCGCCGGACTTCTCCAAGTTTCCGCGCCTGCCGTGACGCCGATTTCCTCCGCTCCCTGGAGGGCGCCGCTCCGTCGGCGCCTGTTGCATGCGGTATCCGGACATCCATGCAACCGGCGCCGACGGAGCGGCTGCCTCCAGGGGAGGTGAGCGCATGTCCCCCTGGCTGCTCGCCATCCGCCCGGCGACGCTCACCGCCGCCATCGCGCCGATCCTCGTCGGCAGCGCCGTCGCCGCGCGCGCCGGTGAGTTGCGCCTGCTGCCGGCGCTCGCCGCGCTGAGCGGCGCGCTGCTGCTGCAGATCGGCGCCAACCTCGCCAACGACGCCGACGACTTCGAGCGCGGCGCCGACACCGACGCCCGTCAGGGACCGACGCGGGTGACGCAGAGCGGGCTGCTCAGCGTCGCGCAGGTGCGCGCCGCGCAGTGGACCGCCCTGGCGCTGGCGGCACTGGTCGGCTGCTATCTCATCGCCGTCGCCGGCTGGCCCATCGCCGTCCTCGGCCTCGCCGCCATTACTGCCGCGTGGGCCTACACCGGCGGGCCGTGGCCGCTCGGCTACCACGGCCTCGGCGAGGTCTTCGTCTTCCTGTTCTTCGGCCTCGCCGCGGTGGTCGGCAGCGCCTACGTGCAGGCCGGCGCCGTGCCGCCGTTGGCCTGGAGCGCGGCCCTGCCGGTCGGCGCGCTGGTCACCGCGATCATGGTGGTCAACAACACCCGCGACGCCGCCACCGACCGCGGCGCCGGCAAGCGCACCCTGGCGGTGCGCTTCGGCACCGCCGCGACGCGCGCCCTGTACCTGCTGCTGCTGGCGTGCGCCTACGCCGTGCCGACCGCCCTGTGGTGGCGTGGCGCGCTCTCGCCCTGGGGCCTGCTGCCGCTGCTGACGCTGCCGCTCGCCGCGGCGCTGGCGGTGCGCATGACCCAGGCCGCCGACGGCCAGGCCTTCAACGCGCTGCTCGTCGCGACCGCACGCCTGCACCTCGTCTTCGGCGTCCTGTTCGCCGCCGGCCTGCTGGCATGAACGCACCGCGCGGCCGCGCCACGCCGTTCGCCATCCCGCTGCGCCGCCCGTTGGCGGCCGGCGGGCGGACGATCACCGTGCGGCACGGCCTGCTGATCGAGCTGCGCGACGCGAACGGGCACCTCGGCTTCGGCGAGGCCGCGCCCCTGCCCGCCGCCGCCGCGCCCGACTGGCGGCGCCAGCCGGCGCTGCGCGCGGCGCTCGAGGCGGCCTTCCTCGACCTCGAGGCGCGCGTCGCCGGCCTGCCCCTGTACCGGCATCTGGTCGGCCCGGACTTGGGCGGCAGCTGCGACGGGAGCGTCGCCGTCAACGCACTGCTCGACGGCGGTGACTGCGCTTCTGGAGGGCGCCGCCCCGGCGGCGCCTGTTGCAATGAATTGGCGTTGCCCCAGGCATCAGGCGCCGACGCGGCGGCGCCCTCCAGGCCCTGTGTCGCGGCGCAGGCGCGCGCGTTTGTCGCCGCCGGATTCCGCTGCCTGAAGCTCAAGCTCGACGTGGGCGATGCCGATGGTGCCGTGCGGCGCGTCGCCGCCGTGCGCGCCGCGGTCGGACCGACGGTCGCGCTGCGCGCCGACGGGAATGCGGCGTGGAGCCTCACCGACGCCGTCGCGCTGCTGCGCGCCCTCGCGCCGTTCGACCTCGAGTACGTCGAGCAACCGGTGGCGACGATCGACGAGTTGGCGGCGCTGCGACAGGCCGTCTCCGTGCCGCTCGCCGCCGACGAGTCGGTCAGCGACGCGGCGGCCGTGGCGCGCATCGCCGGGCGCGGCGCGGCGGACGTGATCGTGCTCAAGCCGGCGCTGCTCGGCCTGCGGCAGAGCCTGGCAGCAGCCGCGGTGGCGCGCGACGCCGGGCTGGCGGTGGTCATCACCTCGACGCTCGACAGCGGCGTCGGCATCGCCGCCGCCGCCCACCTCGCCGCCGCGCTCGGCATCGATCGCCCGTGCGGCCTGGCGACGGCGGCGCTGCTCGCCGGCGACCTCGCCGATCCGTCGCCAGCGATCCTGGGCGGCGTCCTGCGGCTGCGCGACGCACCCGGCCTCGGTGTCGACCTCGATCGTGAGGCGTTGGAGCGCTGGCGCAGCGGCCCGACGCGGGCGCTCAGCGAGCTGCTGGCGACGCGCCCTGCTGCCGGTGAGCGTCCCCGCGCCGCTGGTTGTGATCCCCTCACCCTGTCCCTCTCCCTGCGGGAGAGGGGACCCTCGGTGGCCGCGCGCAGCTCCCCACGTCCCCTCTCCCGCAGGGAGAGGGACAGGGTGAGGGAATCTGACTCGCCCGCAGCCTCAGCCAGCACCTGGCTCGAACACCGGGCCGCCACGCACGGCGCCCACACGGCGCTCGTCTGCGGCGACCGGCGGCTCGACTTCAGCACGCTGGCGGGGCGTGCCGCGGACGTTGCCGCGCGCCTGCGCGGCCTCGGCGTCGGGCGCGGCGACCGCGTCGCGCTGCTGGTCGGGGCGCGGCTCGAGTTCGCCGAGCTGCTGCACGGCATCACGCGCCTCGGCGCCGTCGCCGTGCCGCTCGGGCCGCGCCTCACCGCCGTCGAGGTCGGCACCATGCTCGCCGCCTGCCGCTGCACGGCGCTGCTCTACGACCGCGAGACTGCCGCCACGGCGGCGGCGCTGCCGATCGGTCTGGTGGCCAAGCGCGCCGCGCTCGACGGCGCGCCGATCGCCGGCGACCAGTGCCTCGAGGCGCTGCCGGCCGCGGCGCGCCGCCACGCCACGTGGCCGGCGCTCGACGCGCCGCACAGCGTCGTCTTCACCTCCGGCAGCAGCGGCGCGCCGCGGCCGGTGACGCTGAGCGCCGGCAATCATCTGTGGAGCGCCCTCGCCTCGGCGACCGTGCTCGGCGTGCGCGACGACGATCGCTGGCTCGCCTGCCTGCCGCTGCACCACGTCGGCGGCCTCTCGATCCTCATGCGCAGCCTGGTCCTCGGCATGCCGGTCGAGCTGCACGAGCGCTTCGACCCGGCGCGCGTCAATGCCGCCGTCGACGCCGGTGCGACCCTCGTCTCACTCGTCGCCGCCATGCTGCAGCGCGTCCTCGAGGCGCGCGGCGCGCGCCCCTTCCCGCCGCATCTGCGCGCCGTCCTGCTCGGCGGCGGCGCAGCTCCGCGCGCCCTGCTCGAGGAGTGCGCGCGGCGCGGCGTGCCGCTGGCGCCGACCTACGGCATGACCGAGTGCGCCTCGCAGATCGCCACCCGCGCCCCCGGCGACGCCGACGCCGACGGCGACGCTGATGGCGCGCGCGGCGACGGCGTCTGGCCGCTGCCCGGCGTCAGCCTGCGCCTCGCCGGCGCCGCCGCCGCGGGTGACGTCGGCGAGATCCAGGTGCGCGGCCCGATCGTCAGCCGCGCCGCCGCCGGCCGCGACGGCTGGCTGCGCACCCGCGACCTCGGCGCCTTCGACGCCGCCGGCCGTCTGGTCGTCGTCGGCCGCGCCGACGACGTCATCATCAGCGGCGGCGAGAACGTCCACCCGCGCGAGGTCGAACGCGCCCTCGAATCGCACCCGTGTGTCGCCGAGGCCTGCGCTTTCGGCCTGCCCGACGCAGACTGGGGCGAGGTCGTCGCGGCCGAGGTGTGCCTGAAGCGCGGCAGCGACATCGACGTCGAGACGCTCCGGCAGCACGCCCGCCGGGCGCTGGCCGGGTTCAAGCTGCCGCGTCGCCTCGCGGTCGTCGCCGACTTCCCGCGCAGCGCGGCGGGCAAGATCCAGCGCCGCGCCGTGCGCGCCGCGGCGCTGGACGACGCCGAATCAGGTCCGGCCGTCGCGGCGTCGCGGCCGCGACCGTAGCACGTACCAACCGAGGCCGCTGAGCGCCGCGATCAGCGCGCCGAGCCCGGCCGGGCCGGCGAGCGGCGCGCCGACGACCGTGCCGTTGACCGTGACGAACTTCGAACAGGTACTCGCCATGCCGTTGGTGTCCGTGGCGGTGCACTTGACCTCGGTCACACCCGACTCGAAGATGCTGCCCGGCGGCGGGCTGCAGGTGTTGCTTGCGAGCGGCGCGCAGGTTCCCGTGGCTTCGGCGAGATCGTAGTCGATGCGGATCGGCTGGCCGGGAGCGTGCCCGACGTCGAAGGTCTGGTCCGAGCAGTTCACCGTCGGTCTGTCGATGACGATGACGTTGAATGAGCACGTCGTCATGGCCGTGTTCGACGCGGTGCAGGTGACGATGGTATTCCCAGCCGGAAAGGTCGATCCCGACGCCGGGGCGCACGTGACGGTGCCGCAGGAGCCACTGGTGGACGGGGCGGAGTACGTTACCGCCTTCGAGCACACCGCCCCTTCACCATTGACGATCAGGTTGGCTGGGCAGGTCAGCGTGCACGGGATGGCCGCCACGGGCGCCGGCATGCCGATCGCCAGGTAAGCGAGCGCCAAGACCACCACCGTCCCCGCATGTCGCTTCGACTTCTGGCTTCGCATCACCCCTCCCGTCGTCCCTGTCGTATCCCAAGCCCGTCCGCAGCGCCGTCGGCTAGCACAAAGTCGTGCCTCAGGTCGAATGGACCGGTCCGGCCGCCCCGCTGCAATCAGGCGCGCGCCGTATTGTGCCCCGGCACGCGTTCACGATGGCGCGAATCCGGACGGAATCGAAGGTGCGGTGCGCCGCGAGATGTCTTCGCCATGTGGTCTCGATATTGCTTAATCGCCCCCCGTGGTGGACGAGCCCTCCCTCGAGGCTGCCTATCGGGGCGAGACCGAGCATCTGACGGCCGAGCGGCTACCGATGGCGGTCGGGCTGTGCCTCGGCCTGCTGGGGGCCTCGGGGGTCTTCGAGTACGTCCTGTACCCCGACCACAGGCGGGTCTTCCTCGGTCTCTACGCGGCGCAGGTCGTCACCCTGCTGACGCCGCTGCTGTGGCGGCGCGCCCTGCTGCGGCGCGGCTGGCTGTTGCGGGTCAACGTCATCGCCTGGTGTCTGCTGGCGGTACTGGTGCATTCGTACGGCGCCCTCACCGGGCTGCCGCGCGAGCTCATCGTCCTGGCCGCCATCTGCCTGATGAGCGGCGCCTCGTTGCTGCTGCCCTGGGGCGTGCGCGGCCAGGGGGCGTTGGTGGCCACCTCGGTGACGGCGATGGCGGCGCTGTTGTGGGTCGACCCGCCGATCGCCGTGCCAGCCGCCTACCTGCTGTTCGCCGACGCGGCGGCCGGTGCCATCTCGCTGTTCGGCGCCTACTACCTCGACCTGCACCGCTTCGCGATCTTCGTCGAGACGACGCGGCGCGAGGACGAGGTGTCGGTGAGCCAGAGCCTGGTGGCGATCGCGCGCGAGATCAACGACGCGCTCGACGCCGACGACGTGCTCGACCGCATCGCCGACGTCATCCGCAGCGCTGTGCGCGCCTCATGGAGCGTCATCATCCTGCGCGAACCGGGCCGCGACGGGCACGTCATCGTCGGCACCGCCGGGCAGGTGCCGGCGCCGATCGCCTCGCTGCGCGGCGTCGAGTTCGACGCCGCCGCCTTCCCGCTCGTCGAACGCGTCCTGCGCGAGCGCGACGTCGCGCTCAGCGACGAGGACGACGACCCCGACGTGGCGGCGCTGCTGCAGCGCTGGGAGACGCGCTCGCTGCTCGGCGCCGCCTTGCTGCGCCGCGAGGTGACGGTCGGCATCCTGCTCGCCGGCACGCAGATCGGCACGGCGCGCTTCGCCGATCGCGGCCGCGCGCTGGCGCGCGGCGTCGCCCAGCATGTCGCCATCGCCCTCAACAACGTCCGCCTGGTGCACGACCTACGGCGCGCCAACAACCTCAAGTCCGAGTTCCTCTCCACCATGTCGCACGAGCTGCGGACGCCGTTGAACGTCATCATCGGCTACGCCGACCTGTTGCGCGACGAGGCCTTCGGCCCGGTCCACGGCGAACAGCCCGGCGTCCTCGGCCGCCTGCGCGACAACGCCCACTCGCTGCTCGAATTGATCAACGCGACGCTCGAGGTGAATCGCCTCGAGGCGGGCCATGCGGGCGTCCAGGTGCGCGAGGTCGACCTGCGCACGCTGCTCGCCGAGCTGCAGCAGGAGACCGAACAGCTGCCGCGCCATCCCGGCGTGACACTGCGCTGGGAGGTGCCGCGCGGCAGCGACCTGGTGCGCACCGACCCGGTAAAGCTCAAGATCGTCGTCCGCAACCTGGTCGGGAACGCACTCAAGTTCACCCGCCGCGGCACGGTCACCGTGACGGTCGCCTTCGACGTGCGCGGCCGCCTCCTCGACGTACAGGTAAGAGATACCGGCGTCGGTATCGCCCCCGAACAGTTGCCGCGCGTCTTCGAGATGTTCCACCAGGCGCCGAGCGACGCGACGACCAACGGCGTCGGGCTCGGGCTCTACATCGTCAAGCGCTTCGTCGAGCTGCTCGGCGGCCAGGTGAGCGCCGACAGCCGACCCGGCGAGGGATCGCTGTTCCGCCTCTCGCTGCCGGCCGGCGTCGTGCTGCCAGCCCAGCCGGTGTCGATCGAGTCGCGCCGGATGCGGAAAACGGCGTAGGTTCCGCGCCGCGAGCGTGCCCTGCGGCGCTCCGGTGGAGGGCGCCGCGCCGTCGGCGCCCGTTGCATGAAGCCAAGCGCCTCCGCTGCAACAGTCGCCGCTCAGGCGGGAGACGCGGCAACCATCGTCGCGACGCGCCGGCCCAGTTCCACCGCGTAGTTCGTGCCGCGGTCCCACGGGTAGACCTGGCTCATGCTGGCCAGCCACAGGCCGGCCATCGGGGTCTGGATGGCCGGGATGTTGCGCGAGTGGTTGAGCAGCGGCACCGGCTGCGCGTACTCGGCGCGCCACACCCAGGTCTGCTTCACCCAGCTGCGGTCGAAGGCCGGGTTGAAGCGCGCCAGGGCGGGCAGGAAGCGCTCCAACAGCGCCTCGGGCGAGAGCTGGAAATGCTCGTGGTCGGGCGGCAGGTAGTCGCCGCAGTAGAGGATGTGGTCGCCGCCGTAGTGCTCGCGCGGCAGGAAGTTGGTGTGCTCGACCAGGGCCAGAAAGGGGAAGCCGGCCTCCTTCGGCAGGTTGAACCAGTAGTGCTCGGTGAGGCGCTGGGTGAGCGTCAGCACCATCACCACCGCCCCCAGGCTCTTCAGCCCGGTGAGCTGCGCCTTGTAGGCGTCGGGAAGCTGCGGCGCGATGCGCGCCAGCAGGCGCGGCGCGGTCGTCGCGATGCAGTGGTCGGCGACGACAGGCCCGCTCGGCGTCGCCAGGGTCAGCGTGCCGTCGGGGTTCGGCGTCACCTGCGTCACCGGCGCATCGAGCGCGATGGTCGCCCCCTGCGCCTGCACGCGCTCGGCGAGCAGATCGAGGAAGGCCTGGAAGCCCCCCTGGAACGTGCCGAGCTTCATGGTGCGCGATTTGATGCGCGCCCACAGCCAGGCGAGGTTGATGTCGCGGTAGTACTCCTCGCCGAACTTACCGATCAGCATCGGCCGCCACACCGCCTCGTAGGCGCGCTTGCCGAGCCAGCGCGTCAGCCAGGCGTCGGCGGTGTGCTTCTCCAGCGCGACGCCGTTGGGCAGCGCCTTGAAGTAGGCGCCGACGGCGCCGAAGCGCGCCACGTCGAGCCACGAGAAGCCGGGAAAGGTGATCCAGCGCTGCGGCGAGTCGAACGGGTAGAACTGGCCCTGGTGGTAGACGACCGTGGACGGGCGCCGGAACAGCACCTTGTCGCGCACGCCGAGCTCGTCGATGAGGCCGAGGATGGACGCGTCGGACTGGAACCAGTGGTGGTAGAACTTCTCCAGCGTCCAGTCCCAGTGGTCGGCCTTGAAGCCGGCGGCGAGCCCGCCGACGCGGCTACCGGCCTCGAAGACCTGCACCCTGTGCCCGGCCCGGGTCAGGTCATAGGCGGCGGCGAGGCCGGCCGCGCCGGCTCCGATGATCGCAATGCGCATGATCCGCACAGAGCTACCCGATGCGCCTGTGCCTTGCCAGCCGGTGTGGCATCAGGTGATGAGGCCTCTCGCTACTGGCCACGGATCCGCGCACGTCCCCTAGCCATGGAGGGCGCCGCCCCGTCGGCGCCTGTTGCATTGAGGCACTGACGACGGTCCGGGGCCTGACCGGCCAGTCATGCACGCTCAGCGTTCGTTGCGCAGGACTTCGAGCAGCGCAGCGATCGCGGAGGCGTAGGCGGCAAGCCTGCTATGGATCTTCTCCGCCGTCGCCTCGCGGTAGCTGTGCGACGCGCGGTTCCGGTCTTCCAGCATGTCGAGCCACAAACGATCGTCGTCAATCCAGCCAAGCTGAAAAGCGGCCTGCCAGGCTCGCCTGGGCGAGGCCACTTCGAGGCCCTGAACGAGCGCCGCAGCAGCCACGGCCTTCCACGCGAGTTCGAACGTGAATTCGAAGCGCTGAATGGCTGCGTCGCGCGTCCACTCTGTCTTCGGCTGGGCCAACGCATCGAGAAGCCGCGCCAGGGCAGAAGCGAGATCGGCGAGGCGCGTGGGGAGGTCGGACGCCATGGCGATTCAGAGAGGGACCGTGGTCAGCATGGCCTGGCTGCGGAATTGTTCCGAAACCGACTTGAGGTCGACGACCTCGAAGCGATGCAGGGTGGGAAGGTCGTCGAGATCGGCGTGGATTCGCTGCAGCGTATGACCGGGAAGTTCGTCGGGGCCGAGGATGCCGATGTCCCAGTCCGCGTTTGCGGCGGCACTCTGGCGAGCCCGCGATCCAAACAGGAATGCCCGGTACTCGGGGGACGGCAGGTGCCGCCTGACGATGGTCCGGATGCTGTCCAGGTCGGGGGTGGTGGTCGTCATCGCGATCGCGTGAGCAGCCTAGCGATGGACCGGCGGGTGGGCAATCGCCGCGCTGCCCCTGGACGACGATTCTGCGAGGGGCGCTGCCCGATCGCGAGCGGTGGAGGCGCTCACGGCCAGTGCCCCAGCGGGGCGCGGCGGACCCGAGCAAGGTGCGTCCGGACCGCCACACGACGCACAAGGAACGCGAGTTCGCTTTCTACGGTGACGACGATTTCATCCTACCGAGGAGTACACGCGCGCCGACGCCCAGGCAGCCCTCGACGACGCGCGCTTCGCCCTGGCGCTGGTGGATGAATCCCCCCGCGCAGACTGAGCCGCGGCAGGAGCAGCCTGCCGCCCCGGCCGCGCAACTTCCTGATGCACCGCGCCCAGAAGCGGGTATAGTTCGGCCCCATGCAGCGTCTGGTCTCGAGCGAATCGCCGGCCCGGACCGTGAGCGCACAGGGGGCGCGGCGGGCGCCCGGCAAGCGCTACCCCACCCCGTTCCACTTCTTCCTCGCCGCCCGGCGCGACCCGCTGGGAATGCTGACCTGGGCGAGGCGCGAGTACGGCGATGTGGCACGCTTTGACGCCTGGCCGCTGATCGTCGTCCACATGCTGCACCACCCCGAGCACATCAAGCACGTGCTGCAGGACAACAACCGCAACTATTGGAAGGGCGGTCTGATCGCCCGCGTCAAGCCGCTGATCGGCGAAGGCCTGTTCACCAGCGAAGGGGATTTCTGGCGGCGGCAGCGACGCCTCGCCCAGCCGGCCTTCCACCGCCAGCGGATCGAGAGCTTCGCGACCATCATGAGCGCCGCGGGCGCGCGCATGCTCGAGGACTGGGAGACCGCTGCGGCCAGCGGGACGCCGATCGATCTGATGGAGACCACCTCGCGCGTCACCCTGCGCATCGTCGGCCAGGCCCTGTTCGGCATCGACCTGATCGGTCAGGCGGAGGGCGCCGGACGCGCCATGCTGACGGCGCTGCAGTTCGTGTCGGAAGAAGCCTTCTCGCTCTTTCCCAGCCTCTTGATGCTGCCGACGCCGCGCAACCGGCGCTTCCTGCGCGCCCGGGCCGAGCTCGATCGCGTCGTGCTCGGCATCATCGAGGACCGCCGCCGCGGCGGCGCCGCCGGCGACGATCTGCTGGGGATGTTGATGGAGGCGCGCGACGCCGACACCGGCGCCGGCATGAGCGATCGCCAGTTGCGCGACGAGACCATGACCTTCGTCCTCGCCGGGCACGAGACCACGGCGGTCACCCTCGCCTGGGCCTGCCTGCTGCTCGCGCAGCACCCCGAGATCGGCGAGCGCGTGCGCCAGGAGGTGTCCACGGTCCTCGCCGGCCGCGCCCCAGCACTGGCCGACCTGCCGCGCCTGGCACTGACGCGGCGCGTCATCGACGAGACGCTGCGCCTCTACCCGCCGGTGCCGGTGGTCGCGCGCGAGACATTCGGCGCCGACGAGATCGACGGCTATGACATCCCAGCCAAGACCGGGGTGATGATGAGCCCGTACGTCACCCATCGCCATCCGGCGCTGTGGGACGATCCCGACCGCTTCGATCCCGAGCGCTTCACCGCCGAGCGCTGCGCGGCACGCCCGCGCTTCGCCTACTTCCCCTTCGGCGGCGGGCCGCGCCTGTGCATCGGCAACGAGTTCGCGTTGATGGAATCGCAGATCCTGCTGGCGATGATCGCCCAGCGCTACCGCGTCGACGTCGCCCCCGGCCACATGGTGCAGCACGAGATCCGCGTCACCCTGCGCCCCCGCCAACCGATGCTGATGCAGCCGCGTCCACTCTGACCGGCCGCCGCCCGAGCAGGCCCGGTTTCACGGATGACCGTCGCCCAACACAAGGGCAGAGGGATAGATTCGTGTGTCGTCGTCGTCTCGATGCTGATCGCTGAAGGGCCTCGTCCGGTTCATTGGAATGTGAAGGCGCGTGCCAAAGTGCGCCGCGTGTCGCGGGAGCAATCCATTCCATCATCGGTGCCGGCCGGCCCGAGCTCGACAGCGCGTCGCGCGCGCCATGCGCAGGTACCTCAGCGCCCGTGCTAGCCGGATATCGAGATGGTGCTACTCCGTCCGACACGAAAGCTGCGCTCGCTTCTCCCTGCGACCGGACCACCCTCGGCGAGCTCCGACACGGCTCTCGGCGACTGGTACGTCAACAGGATCGTCGTGGGCCATCAACCCCTGCTCCTGCTGGTGAGCTCTACATCGCTCCTTCCGATGCTGGCGCCCGCACGCGATGTTCGTGGCCTGCCTGGTCGGCTGGCCGGTTTGGTTGCCGACAGGCTGAAGCGGTACGGCATAGAAGCGCGTACGGTCGACGCGGAGATCGAAGCCATGACGCCGCTGACGATCTGCCCAACCACGGATCGTGCTGTGCTGGGTATCATGGTCGACTTCGCCAGGTCGGTGTCGCACTACCTCGACCCGGGTCGATGGGGCGAGGACGCGCTCAGGCTGGCTGAACGGCGGTTGGCCGAAACCCCCTTCTACGCCAGTCGCTCGGTCGAACACGTCGTGTTCCCGAATCGGACAGCACCCCGGCTTCTGCGCGCAAAGTGGCGGTCCGACGAACCGCATCCGGATGTCTCCCTCGATCGCTCCGAATGCGACTGATCTGATGGGCAGGCTGCTTCGAGTGCCGCCGCGTGCGATGCCTTTCTGGATTCGGCCGGTGTAGCGTCGGCAGGACGATGCCCGCCGCCAGGAGCGCCACCATCCGACCCGCCGAACGCGCCGACGCGGCGCGCATCGCCGAGATTTACAACCACTACGTCGCGCAGACGGTGGTGACCTTCGAAGAGGAGGCGGTGGCGGCGGGTGAGATGGCGCGGCGCGTCGAGGAGGTGCAGGGAGCATCGCTGCCGTGGCTGGTCGCCGAGGACGACGGCCGCGTGGTCGGCTACGCCTACGCGGCGAAGTGGCGGCCGCGGTCGGCGTACCGCTTCTCGGTCGAGGTCACGGTCTATCTCGGTCCGGACGACGGCGGGCGGGGCATCGGCTCGGGGTTGTACGGCGAGGTGTTTCCCGTGCTGCAGCGGCAGGGGCTGCACGCGGTGATGGCGGTCATCGCGTTGCCCAACGAAGCGAGCGTCGCCCTGCACGAGAAGTTCGGCATGCGCAAAGTCGGGCACCTGCACGAGGTGGGATTCAAGTTCGATCGCTGGATCGATGTGGGCTATTGGCAGCGCACGTTCTGAGCCGGGATGCGACGACGGGCGTTACAACAGGAGGTTCGCCGGCCATGACCACGACCCGACTGGCGATCGTGGCGGTGACGGTGATCGCCTTCGCGCGCGTCGCATGGGTCACGGCCGGCCTGATGCGCACCTGGCTGCGCGGCGGTGCGCTGATCGCGGCGCGCTGGGGGTGGATCGAGGCGCTCAACATCCCCGAACCCCTGGTGCTCGCCGGCGTCACCTACGCCCCTGCCGCGCAGGGGCTGCCGCCGGGGCCGTCGTCGGCGCTGGCGACGACCGCCGCAGTCCTCGGCGCCGTGCTGGCGTTCGGCGGCCTGGGGCTGAGCCTGTGGGCCTTCCTCTCGTTGCCCAGCGTCGGCGGCGGCCACTACGTGCTGCAGGGCCAGCCGATCGTCGAGCGGGGCGTGTACGGCTGGCGACGACATCCCCTCGATGCCGCGGCCTTCCGGATCTGGCTTGCGGTCGCGCTCGCGTAAACGAGCGTCCTCGCCTTCGCCGTGTTCGCGGTCTACGTGCGAATTGACAAATGGCCCGCGCGCGCTGCGATCAGCCGAGGGAGGACAACGCAACCTCGGTGGTCTCTGCGGTCGGCTGCCGGCGGCGGTCGGCGAGCACCGACGAGCCGTACGCCAGCGCAATCCCTAGCGCGCAGGCGAGCGCATAGACCACCACCACCTGGAACGCCTCTTCTGCGCTGCACAGCATAGTCCAGTGGCCGACGAACGTGCCGCGCCCCACCACCGCATTCCAAACATCGCAGCCGGCAGTGCCGCTCGCGGCGATGGGCACGAACGCGTGCTGGAAAATCAACATGAACAGCACGCCAAACCCCCAGACGACATGGCGACGAGCGCGGATCAGTGCCTCGATGTGGGGGATCGCGCCCATCACCACGATCGGAAAGGCCCAGAAGAGGTAGCGTTCGGCATTTCCGCCAGCCCCCCAACCGAGCGCCAGGGCGAAGGGCGCCATGAAGGCAAGCTCCAGGAGTCCCTGCGCCTGCGCGTCGCGCCGCGGGGCCGGCGGCACCTGCGCGGCCCGCGTCAGAACCGGGAACAACATCGCGCTGCCATAGACGAAAACCAGCGCCGTCACCTCCGGAATGAAGCGGCCCCTCTGGACCATGTCGAGAAACAAACCGCCTTTGCCGGTGAGCGGATTGCCGCCGACGGCGTAGCCGATCATCGCCAGACCCGCCGCTGAGCCCACCAGCCCTGCTGCCACCACGCCGAGCATCCGTGCGAGCGGACGGACCGCCAGCATGAAGACGAGGAAGACGGCGAAACTCTCCCGCACCAGCGTCCCACCAAGCGCCAGCGCAAATGCCCTCGGAACGGTGAGCCGCTGCGTGAAGACCAGAATGATCAGCAACAGCGACAGCAGGTTGCCGGCGCTGTCGATCTGCACGGGCTGCCAGATCGCAAGCGTCAGAGGAGACAGATGGTTGGCCGTCAGCAGCGCCCATCCGATGAGGATGGCGAGCAGGCTCGGCCGCGCCACGACACTGGCGACATCCCCAGCGTGAACGCAGCGAGGGAGAACAGAACGCCGCAGACCAGGTTGATCGCCTCGAAGTTGGACAGCGTATCACTGAAGACAAAATGCCGCGCCAGAAACGGGACGCCGATGCGCAGCCCGTGGAATCTGCCACCAAGACGTGCGTCGCCGGTCTCTGCCATGGTGACGTAAGACTGCCCGTCCCATCCGGCCCCGTCCGCCACGGTAATGCGATCCTGGCGAAGCACGACATTCGCCAGCGCCATCAACGTCAGTGCCACGGCGCCGACGCGCAGGATCCGATCTCGGTGCGTCCGCGCGGGCCCGTCCGCGTCGCTGGGTGGTGTCGACGCGATCAGCCACCAGCGATGCACGGTGGAGGTCGTGGACTCGAACACCTGCTGAATACTGACCAATGCGCTCATCGCGGCAGCCCTCTCGATGGGTGACGATTCGATGCGCCGCCCGCGCACACGGCCACTCCGCCCTCAGAACGAGGGGTTAGCGCGGTCCGAGGGGCGCGCGCAAGTTACAAGACGCAGCGTTACAAGACGCAGCGGCAGGGACGCCGCGGCAGGGCGAGACGCCGCGGCAGGGGGCGGGGACGAGGGGACGGGGACGCGCCGGACGGCAGTCGGCCGTCCCGGACGCACCTGGCTCGGGTCTGCCGCACCCCGCTCTGGGACTGGCCGTGACCGCCTCCACCGCTCGCCAGCGAACAGCGACCCATCCAGCGCGCCGCCGGAGGCCCGCATCCTCCGTCCGCTCCTCGGCGTTACGTCACGATTCGCAGCGAGTACGGGCTATCCGCGCGACGAGCTCCTCGGTCAGGTCGGCGAGCGCCTCGTCGTCGAGCTCGAACTGCCGGCGCAGCACGCGCAGCGACACGCGGCCGTTCTCCCACAGGTGGTTCCGCGCATCGCGGATGATCTCGAGCAGCTTCATGACGTGGATTCCGATAGCAGCTGGCCGATGCGCGCCGCCTGCAACGGCGCGCCGATCTGTTCGTAGAGTTGATGAGATTCACGCAACCGTTCCACGCGCGTCGCTTCATCGCCGAGCACGGCGGCGAGCTCGGCGCGCCACTCGCAGAGCGCGGGCGCGAGCGTCTTCGCCCCGTGCGTTCGATCAGCGCGGCGGCGGCGGCAAGCGCCCGCCCTATGCGCCAGGCACAGCTTGATCAGGTGCAGCGGCGCGATGACGTTGCACAGCAGCATCTGCTCGATGAGCTCGATCGGCGTCGATTCGAACGGGTCCATGTGGCCGGGGCCGATGTAGCGGCCGTTGTTGACCAGCACGTCGAGGCGCCCGAAAGCGCATAGGCGGTATGAGCTGGCGAATTGACATAATGGCCCGTATCGGACGCCGCGCCGGGCGGGCCCCGGAACCGGGGCGCGCCTCGGCGAGCGGCGCAGAGGCCAGCCAGCGTCTCGCCGGCTGGCCGCGTAACCCGGGCGCCTGCTACAGACGGCGGCGATGTCGATGCTCGTCTGGTGGCTGCTGCTCGAGGCGCTGGGGCTGCTGGCCCTGCCGCTGACCTTTCCGCTCTTCGGCCGCGCCATGGGGCACGGCTACCCGTTCGGCAAGATCATCGCCCTGCTGCTGGTCACCTGGGTGGCCTGGCTGCTCGGCTTCGTCTTGCCCTACGGCACCGCCTTCGCCATCGGGCTGGCCCTGCTGGTGGTCGCGGCGGTCGCCGCCGGCCTGGCGCAGCGCGCCGCCCTCGCCGCCTGGCTGCGCGACGGCGGCTGGGCGCAGATGCTGCGCGCCGACGGGCTGTGGACGATCGGCTTCCTGTTCTTCGTCCTGCAGCGCTGGATGGCGCCCGACATCTTCGGCGCCGAGAAGTACATGGACTTCGCCTTCCTGAACGCGCTGCTGCGCGCCGACACCATGCCGCCCTACGACCCGTGGATGAGCGGCGAGACGATCAACTACTACTATTTCGGCTACCTCATGTTCGCCAACCTGATCCGCCTGGCGCCGCTGCCGGAAACGATCAGCTACAACTTCTGCGTCGCGACGGTCGGCGGCCTCGCCTTCGCGCAGACCGCCTGGGTCGGCCTGGCCCTGACCGGGCGCTGGGGCCTCGGCGTCCTCGGCGGCGCCATGTCGGCGATGCTCGGCAACCTCGACGGGGCCTGGCAGTTCCTGCAGAAGGGCACGCTGCGCGGCATGGACTACTGGCGCTCGTCGCGCGTCGTCGCCGACGGCGACACGATCAACGAGTTCCCCTTCTTCTCCACCATCCACGGCGATCTGCACCCGCACTTCATGGTGCTGCCGGTCGGCATCCTGCTGCTCGCCGCGCTGCTCGACGAGCGCCTGTTCCCGTCCCGGACGCCGGCCGAGCCGCCCGGCCCGTGGCGCGCGCTGGCGCCGTGGGCGCTGGTGACCTTCGTCCTCGCCGCCATGGTGGCGATCAGCAACTGGGAGCTGCCGATGGGCGTGCTGGCGGTGGCGCTGCTGGCCGGGCGGGCGACGCCGCTGACGCCGCTGTTCAGCCGCGCGCGCCTGCAGCTCGGCCTGCGCCTGCTCGTCATGCTGCTCGGCGTCTACGTCCTCTTCCTGCCCTTCTACCTCGGCTTCGTACCGCCGCTGGTGACGCCGGGCGCCAACGAACCCTGCTTCGGCCCGGCCTGCTTCAAGCTCGCCACCACCTCGCTGGGCGAGTTCCTCACCGTCTTCGGCCTGCTGCTCTTCCCGCCGGCGCTGCTGGTCGCCCTGCGCGCGCTGCCGCTGCTGCCGGCCGGCGGCGGCGAGGGACGCCACCTCGCCTACGCCGTCGGCGGACTCGCCATCGCCATCGCCGCCATCGCCGGCAACGGCGTCCTGCCGCTGCTGGCGCTGCTGGCGCTCGGCGGGCTGGCGGTCGCCTATCGCGACGCCGAGGGCAGTGAGCGCGCCGGCTTCCTGCTGGTCGTGCTCGGCTGTGCGGCGCTGCTCGCCTGCGAGGTGGCGTTCCTCAAGGACTCCTACGGCGAGAAGCTCTACCGCATGAACACTGTCTTCAAGCTCTACTTCCAGGCCTGGACGGTGCTCGCCATCGCGGCGCCATGGGCGCTCGGCCGCCTGCTGGCGTGGGGCGCGGTCGGCGTGCGGCAGGCGGTGGCAGTCGCGACGGCGCTGCTGCTGGTCGCCGCGGCCTGCTACCCGCTCGGTATCACGCTCGACCGCCTCGGCTCGCCGTACAAGGCGCTCGACGGCAACGCCTACCTGCAGCGCGACCACCCGGACGACTTCGCCGCCGTCGCCTGGCTGCGCGCCAACGTGGACGACCAGCCGGTGATTCTCGAAGCAACCGGCAACCCGTATTCGTACTTCGGCCGCTTCTCGGCCAACACCGGCCTGCCGACGGTGCTCGGCTGGGCCAACCACGAGGGCCTGTGGCGCGGCCACGACCGCGCCGTGCTGGCGCGCCGCGACGACGTCTTCCGCATGTACAACGCCACCACGGTGGCCGAGATCGAACCGCTGCTCGAGCGCTACCAGGTGCGCTACATCCTGGTCGGCGATCTCGAGCGCCAGGAACATCCGGCCGGCCTCGAGAAGTTCGCCGAGCTGCCGGTCGCCTTCCGCAGCGGCGGGACGGTGATCTACCGCCGGTGATGGAGGGCGCGGCCGCGCCGCGCCGCGTGCGATACGGCGCGGCGCAGCCGCCCCCTCCACGCGGTGCCTCTCCCATGCGCGTCCTCATCGCCCTCACCTACTACCGACCGCACGTCTCGGGCCTGACCATCTACGCCGAGCGCCTGGCGCGCGGCCTGGCGCGGCGCGGCCACCACGTGCAGGTCCTCACCTCGCGCTTCGCGCCCGAGCTGGCGCAGCACGAGACGGTGGACGGCGTCGAGGTGCTGCGCGTGCCGGTGGCGCTCAAGCTCAGCAAGGGCGTCGTCATGCCGCGCTTCCCGGCCCGCGCCGCGGCGGCGATCGGCGCCGCCGACGTGGTCAACGTGCACATGCCGCAGTTCGAGGCGGCGCTGCTCGCCTGGCTCGGCCGCCTGCGCCGGCGCGGCGTCGTCCTCACCTACCAGTGCGACCTGCGGCTGCCGGCCGGCGCCTTCAACCGCGCCGTCGAGTGGAGCCTGCGACCGCTCAACCGCCTGGCCGCGGCCGGGGCCGACGCGATCATCGTCAGCAGCGACGATTACGCCCGCCACTCCTCCTTCCTCACCCAGGCCATGGCCAAGGTGCGGGCGGTCGATCCGCTCGTCGATCTGCCGGCGCCGGACGCCGCCGCGACGGCGGCGCAACGCGTCGCCTGGGGCCTCGGCGACGCCGTCACCATCGGCTTCGCGGCGCGCTTCGCCGCCGAGAAGGGTGTCGAGACGCTGCTCGAGGCGCTGCCGGCGGTGCTCGCAGTCCTGCCGACGGCGCGCGTCGTCTTCACCGGCGCCTACAAGGACACCGTCGGCGAGGAGGCCTACTGGCAGCGTCTGGCGCCGCTCATCGACCGCCATCGCGACCGCCTGGTCTTTCTCGACCTGCTGCCGGCCGCGGTCATGCCGAGCTTCTTCGCCGCCTGCGACGTTCTCGCCGTCACCAGCCTCAACGCCACCGAGGCCTTCGGCATGGTGCAGGTCGAGGCGATGCTCTCGGGGACGCCGGTGGTGGCGACCGATCTGCCCGGCGTGCGCGAGGCCGTGCGCCGCACCGGCATGGGACGCATCGTGCCGCCGCGCGATCCGGCGCGGCTGGCGGCGGCGCTGCTCGAGATCATCGGCGCCCGACCGCAGTTCGTCCGACCGCGCGCCGAAGTGGCGGCGGCATTCGACCTCGAGCGCGCCTTGCGGCAATACGAAGAGGTGTTCGAGCAGGTGCGGCGCAGATGAGGACGCCCTATACCGAGCACTACTACGCCCAGCACGGCCTCGCCGGCGACCGCACGGCGCTGTGGTGGTACGCGCGCCTGCTGCGCCGCCTGCGTCCGCGTGGCGGCCGCGCCCTCGACTTCGGCTGCGGCACCGGTCACCTGCTGCGGCGCCTGAGCGACCATTTCGAGGCCTACGGCTACGACGCCTCCCCTGAGGCGCGCGGCGTCTGCCGCATGACGGCCTCCGACGCGGTGGTGCTCGAGGAGTGGGAGTCGCTGCCAGCGGCGCACTTCGACGCCATCGTCTCGCTGCACACCCTCGAGCACCTGGCGCAGCCGCGGCCGGTGCTCGAAGGCCTGGCGCGGCGCCTGGCCCCGGGCGGGCTGCTGCTCTTCGTCGTGCCCAATCCGGGCGGCCTCGGCCACCGCCTGAAGGGACGGCGCTGGTTCGCCTACCGCGACCCGACGCACGTCAGCGTGCTCAGCCGCGGCGAGTGGCTGACCATGGCGCGGCGCTGCGGCCTGAGCGTGCGCTGGGTGCGCGGCGACGGCATGTGGGACGCACCCTACGTGCCGCTGCTGCCGGTGGCCGTGCAGCGCGTCCTCTTCGGGGCGCCCGCCGGGCTGCAGATCGCCCTGCCGCTGCGCCGGCCCTTCCTGCCCACCGCGCTGGGGGAGTGCCTGATCGTCGCGGCGGACAAGGCCTAGACGGTGAGGCGCTGCGGCTGCGGGCGGGCCGCCCGCGCTCCCAAGTTCCACTCCCAAACTCCGCGTCAACGTCGAGTTGCAGGACGATTTTTCCCTGCATCAGGCGCTCTCGCTTTATCTGATCGACACGCTCCCGCTGCTGAACCGCGCGTCGCCCGACTATCCGTTTGATGTCCTCACGCTCTGCGAGGCCATCGTCGAGGACCCCGATGCGATCCTGCGCCGGCAGGTCGACAAAC